>JAKSLX010000009.1 GCA_024400915.1 Treponema sp. | reverse complement strand
CGATTGTTTCTGTTGGTGAATGTGATGTACCCATAGACATAGAAGAAATTGCTGTATCTACGATATCAGCACCAGCTTCGATACCCTTGAGGAGGGAAGCAACAGAAAGACCTGTTGTTGCGTGTGAGTGGATTTCAACTGGAAGATCACATGCCTTCTTGATCTTTGTTACGAGGTCATATGCTTCATATGGCTTCAAAAGACCAGACATATCCTTGATACAGATTGAGTCTGCACCGAATTCTGCGTATGTCTTTGCAAGTTCTGCATACTTTTCGTTTGTGTGGAATGGAGTAACGGCATAAGAAATAGCCATCTGAACATCTACACCAGACTTCTTTGCAGCCTTTGTAGCGCGTTCCATGTTGCGTGGGTCGTTACATGCATCGAAAATGCGGAAGCATCCGATACCGTTCTTTGCAGCTGTTTCAACAAACTTGTCTACTACATCATCTGCATAGTGCTTGTAACCAAGAAGGTTCTGAGCACGGAGGAGCATCATGATTTTGTTGTTAGGAAGAGCTGCGTGAAGCTTGCGGAGGCGTTCCCATGGATCTTCGTTAAGGAAGCGGATACATGAGTCATAAGTTGCTCCACCCCATCCTTCGATATATTTGTAACCTACTTTGTCGAGCTTGTCACAGATAGGGAGCATATCTGCAGTAGTCATACGTGTTGCGTGAAGCGACTGGTGTGCGTCACGGATAGCAAGTTCTGAAATTCCAACTTTAGCCATAATTTTATCCTCTTATATTTTAGTTTGATTCTTTTTCGTGAACGGCAGCAGCAATAGCGGCAATAATTGCACCATTGTCAGCAGGAGCGGCGGCAGGAGCTGCAGGAGCGGCATCCTTCTTTTCTTCTTTGTCCCAGCCCAAAGCATGAATTACTGCATGAAGTCCTGTCATTGCAAAAATCATGATAATAAGGAAGCTGAAAACTACACCCATTCCCAGCAGAGTAAGAATTCCACTCTGGCTGAGCATTTCAGAGATTGTCATAAATCCTCCAGATAGATATATATTTCCTAAAAACGAATTTTTTCCGCATTATAGCGTTATTTGGCAATGAGTATATAGGAAAAAAGATTTATATACAATTAGTTGAAGCGTAAAAGATTAGTTAGTTTTATATCATTTCTTTTATATACAAGCCGAAAAAGACATGACATCTGGCTCAATCATCCAAAAGGAAATCGTCGAAAATCTGGCGTACATCGATTCCGTTGATTTTACTGCCCTTTTCATAGCCCTTGAGAAGGTTTTCACGGCCTTTTTCCAGCTGTTTGCTTGTAATTCCATGCTGAATGGAAAGATGGGCCTCAAGAAGCGCCGAAAGATGATCTGCCGCACGGACAAGTCTTCCGTCAACAGGATTGAACTTGTCTTCGTTGAACTTTGCATTAAGTTCATCAAAAGAAAGGGAAAGAACACAACCGTCAAAAACAGCCCTGTTAGAAAACTCATCGCTGGTCCAGTAAAGGATTTCATCCCTATAGAAAGGTTCCATGAGAGGCACAAGTTCCTTCTGGACAATCTGATCTTCTATGTTCTTTACGATTTCAGGAAGTCCGTCAGTTGCATTTTTTACAGGAGAAATGATATCGCGGGTAACGCTTTCTGGAAGATCGTGAAAAAGCCCAGAAAAAAAGTTGTTGTACACGCGCTTAGGGCACATTTTTGTACCGCACTCCCTTCCGAGAAGAAGTGTTATGACAGCAACAAAGAAACAGTGACCAAGAACAGAAGTTTTTGGCACGCGTGGAGTCTGGTTCCATCTAGTCTGAAACCTGAGCTGCTCTATGCGCATCAGGAATTCAAATGGTTTCTGCTTTGTAATCAGAAGCTGTAGACCACGAAGATCAAGATAGCCTTGAAGATCCGCATTGAGTTCCTTTCGAATCCCTTCCAGACGTTCGATTTCGTTTACTGGAGTAAGCATCTCAAGTTCACGAAGCGTAGAATACTTGTGTGCGGCACGGAAAATCCTTACCGTGAGTTCAAGATCTTCGCTTCTTCCCTTGTATTGCGTAAGATTTTCCTGATATTTCTTGAAACTGTCAAAGAGTTCATCGTCATCTATGAGCTTCTCATAGCGATCAAGAACCCATTGGTTAAGCTTTTTGTATTCCGCTGGATATTCATTTTTGATGAGAGTCTGGACGGGAGCCTTTATGTCACAAAGCTGAATCTTGCGGAGAAGATCAAAGAGACTTGCGTAGATAAGCCACTGCCAGTCAATTTTTGCACCAAGGCTTTCTTCATACTTTGCAATTATGTAGGCAACAACACATTTTTCGGCATGCTTGTCCATTTCAATGATGTCGAAGGGACGCACCAAATCATTCCATCTTTCAATGGAAAATGCTTCGAAGATCTTAAGAATGAATTTCTTTTTCATAATGAATTACTTTGAGATACCCTTCTTTTCATCACTTTCCATCTTAGTCTTCCAGGCAAGGGCTTTCTTTCTGATGTTTTCAGATTCTTCACTGTCACTCATAACCATGGCAATGCGGCGGAGGGCAATGAGAAGATTTACAGCCATGCGCATGTCGTCAACGCGCTTGCTTGCAAGTTCATAACGATCGCGGTAATCAGTAGCACACTTGGAAAGTAGTTCACGGATCAAACGTACATAAAGAATCGTATCTTCATAAACTGGAGAATTATGGTCAAAGTAATCTTTTACAGCCTGCTTCATGTCCACAAAATTCTTTGCGACAACCGCATGACGGCCACGCATTTCAACGAAGGATTCCTTCCATTTAGAATTTTCACCGAAAGCATCAACAAGAAGATCGATGGCAAGACCAAGCTTACGGATTATATCAAGACGACGCGTAATCGTAAGTTCCTTTATAGGAAGAATTTTTGCTTCAATATCAGAATAAGGACAGTCAACGGTGTTTGAAACGACATCTTCAAGATAGATAATTGCCTTATAAAGCGACTTACGGGCATCGTTAAGGATATCGTTGTTCTTAACCTCAAGCATTTCAACTGAAATGTTATTGATGCTCATCTGAACAGTTGCAAGGTAAACCATCTGTTCTGCAAGGGCTATTTTCTTAAGTTCAACACCTTCCTTCAGGCCACGTAAAGCAAAGGAATCATCCTTGTCCTTTTTTATGAGACCGTTGATCTGTTCCTTTATTGGACGGATTGTTTCATTGAATTCCTTTCTTGCTTCTTCTGATACTGGCATTTACTTCCTCCATTGAAGATTTTAAATGGTTTCGTGCTGCTTTAACATGGCAGCGGCGTGCTCAAGGGAAGCCTGAGAAACACTGTCACCGGACAGCATTCTCGCAATTTCACGGACCCTTTCATCTCCATCAATCTGGAAGACATTTGTAGCCGTAGTATTTCCTTCGACACCCTTCTGTATCTTTATCTGATTATCGGCATAAACGGCAATACTTGCAAGGTGAGTTATACAAAGAATCTGTTTTTTTGCAGAAAGCTTCTTCATGTGATCACCAAGGGAAACGGCAACTTCACCACCAATACCAGTATCGATTTCGTCAAAGACAAGGGTTCCGGCAAGGTCTGCTGCACTAAGGATAGTTTTTAAAGCAAGCATAACACGGCTAAGTTCTCCGCCGGAAGCAATTTTTGCAAGAGGAAGCAATGGAGAACCTGGATTTGCACTGATGAGGAATTCAATGTTATCCATACCATAAGGACCACACTTCTGTTCCACTGCATTGCCTTCCTTTTCAGTAAGGTTGACGCGGAATCTGGTTTCCTTCATTCCTAGTTTTGCAAGTATTTCTTCTACGGCAGCAGACATTTTTTCAGAGGCTTTCTTTCTTTTTTCAGAAAGAACCTTTGCTGCAGTATAAACTTTCTTTTCAAGCTCTGAAATTTCCTTTTCAAGCACACTTTTGTCGGCACCGCTGCCCGTAAGTTCTTCAAGCTGTTTTTGAGCCCTTTCAAAATATGCCATGACATCGGCAACACTACCGTTTACCCCACCCGCATACTTTTTCTTTAACCTGTAAATCAAGTCAAGGCGCTCCTGCACCTGGGCAAGACGGTCCGGATCAAAAACAAGGGAATTCTTGTATCTGCGGAACTCAGCGGCAATGTCGTCAACTTCATAAAAGGCAGACTGAAGGCGGCTTTCAAGACCTTCAAGATTTTTATCAAGCTCTACGGTTTTTCCTGCAGTCCCCGTAATTCTCTTGAAGAGAGAAATGATTCCGTTGCCGTTGTCATCTCCTTCAAAAACAGAAGTTATTTCTTCTATATCTGAATAAAGTTTCTCAAAAGAGCTGAGCTTCGATTCTTCCGCTTCAAGTTCTTCATCTTCATTTGGCTTTAGCTTTGCTTCAGTGATTTCGTTTACAGCAAATGAAAGCATGTCGATTTTTTCTGCCCGCTCGGCCTCATTGCTGTTAAGGGAATCAAGGACACGCCGCTTTTCAACAAGCTGGTTGTAAAGAACTGTAAATGCGCTGACCTCATCTACAACTTCTGCATAGATATCAAGATAGCGCCTATGGTCTGCAACTTTCATCAAAGACTGCTGTTCATGCTGCCCGTGAATGTCCACGAGAAAATCAGCAAAGGAAGCAAGGTCTGCCCTTGTTACGGGAACACCTCCAATCCATGCTGAAGATTTTCCGGTATCACGGATGAGGCGTCGCAAAAGAACCCTGTCATCTTCAGCTTCTATGCCGTGTTCTTCAAGCCAGTCAAAGGCTTCTTTTGATTCAAGAAAAAAGGATCCTGAAACCTGAGCTTCATGCATGCCGGTCCTGATCTGTTCTGCACTTGCCTTTCCACCAAGGAGGAATGCAAGGCTGCCGATGAGGATGGATTTTCCCGCACCGGTTTCACCACTAAGGACTGTAAACCCTTTATTGAAATCAACATGAGCAGAATCTATGAGGGCAAAATTCTTTATATCAAGTTCTTCAAGCACGAGGTCCTCCTGACCAGTTCAACTTGCTTTGTAATGCTGCATAAAATTTTTCCTGGGTCGAACCAATCAACCTTGCAGTAAATTCAGGAATGCCAAGAATTATTACATCATCTTTTTCAAGGCAGAAACCAATTTGTCCGTCACACTCCAATGCAACATCGGCACGGGAATCCAGCACGGTAATCACTATTTCGCCGTTTCTTCCAAAAACCAAAGGCCTGGCCGAAAGACTGAAGGAACTTACTGGTGTTAGAACCAAAGCTGGAGTTGAAGGTTCCACAATAGGACCTCCTGCAGCAGCTGAATAGGCAGTAGATCCAGTAGGAGTAGAAATGATGATGCCGTTGGCCTTGAAAGGACCAAGAAGGGCGTGGTTGTAGGCGACCCTCAGGTTTATGAGCCTTGTAGAAGGACTGGAAGAAATGACACAATCGTTCAGACCACAGCATTTAAAAACTGTGGAGCCGTTCCTTATGACTTCGCACCTGACCAGATTTCTTTCGCTTATAAAACTTTTGCTTTCAAGGAATTTTTCAAGTTCAGTTTTCCAGTCGTCTTTTGAGATGGAAGCAAGAAAACCGAATTCTCCCAGATTAACCGGAAACACAGGAATGCAAAGAGGAGCACAACCTCTTCCGGTAAAAAGAACCGTTCCGTCACCGCCAAGGGTAACCACAAAATCATTGCCGGTAAAATCAAGTTCCAGAGGCTTTTCATGAACCGCATCCTTTCCATTGTAAGCAAAAACAGAAGCCTCAATCCCTTTTTCTTTTAGGAAAGAAGATATTTCCTTACTGAGACGAGCTGCGTCAGTTTTGAATGAATTGGATACAATAAGACACTTTTTCATTTATAGATGATTCCCTAAATAATTAGAGCAAAGTAGAAAGCACCTTCACAATCTGTGCGGCATCTTTCTGACCAAGTCTTGGATACAGAGGGAACACGGCACACCTTAGATAAAGGGAATTGGCGCAGATGCACTTCTTTGAAATGTCCTGCTGCCTTAGGGCCATGATGGTATCCTCATAGGCCTGCCGGATTTCAATATTCTTTTTCTGAGCATAAGCCTTTGCATCTTTGAAACCGGAGCTAAGAACAAGAGGAAACGAATAGATTGTAGAACCCCTTCCATCAGCACGGACATAGGTCTTGTGACGACCTGTCATTACGGCACGGGAATACAGGGTAAAGAGTTCCTGCCTTGTCTTTTCGTTGCGGGCAAATTCCTTGAGCTCAACATAAGCAAGGGCCGCATTCATATCTGTCATGGCATCAGTAAACGGAGCTTCTTCCGCAATATGCTTGAGAACAGTCCATTCCTTTCTGTTTGGAGCAATAAGAAGGGCACCACCACCAGCAGTGATTATGTCCTTTTCTTCCATGCCAAGAATTGCATATACACCGTACATTCCGGCTTTTCTTCCAAGCACTTCTTCTTCAGGTTTGTCTTCGCCGGAAGCAGCCTTAGGTGCAGGTTTCTTTGCGGCATCGGCTTCATCAAGAGGATAACTCGAAAGTGCAGACTGTGAAATGTCTTCAACAACTGGAATTCCAAGTTCAAGGAAAGCCTTGATATCCGGAAGGATTCCCATGGACTCGGCAAGAATCAAAAGTCTTCCACCTTCCTTGATTTGTTCCTGAACCGATTCAACCGTTACAAGACCAGTTTCTTCGCTGACATCAGCAAACAGAACTTTATATCCAAGTTTTTCAACTGTAAGGACCTGATATGCAGGAGCAAGGGCACTGAAAATTACGGCACCTTCCTTTGAAAAATCAAGGGCTTTGAAAATATATTCAAAAGCTATTGCCGGGCTGCGCAATGCAACGGCACCATCAAAACCTATAAGTTCTTTTGCAGTCTGAATAAGCTTGACATTCATGTCACCAGGGCCGATTTTTTCATCAACCATGCAGGTGAGAACGGCTTCCATTTCTTTGCGGCGAATAGTAGGACTGTAAGTATGAATCATTTTTTAATTTTCCTATGTGAAATCTTAGGGAATATTTTCAGGCAGAGGCCGATTTAATATATTCTTGATTATATTATAAAGAAAACTTCCCGGTTTGTCACACCGGGAGCATAGCAAATGAGTCAATTATTATTCTGCATCAGGATCCAGAATCTTCTGAAGTTCCCTTGCACTGAAGAGCTTGCGTGTATCAAGAATAATCAGGTAGCTGTTGTCCTGGCGAACAACACCCTGGATGTATTCTGTTCCGATACCGCTGAGCATCTGTGGAGGAGGCTTAATCTCCCCACGGTCAACGGGAATTACACGGGCAATTCTGTCAATAATAATGCCGATTTTATTGCCTTCAATATCAAGAATGATGAATCCACCTTCGTCTTCCGTAAGGGAATCATCATCAAGTGTCATTTTCTTGAGATAGAAACGCTTGTGAAGATTGATGATAGGAATAACTTCACCGCGAAGATTTATGATACCTTCTACATAGAACGGTGCATTAGGAATCGGGCGAACATTCTGTGTCTTAACGATTTCCTTAACATCCATAATATCTACGCCGTACAATTCATCACCAAGCTGGAATGTTACAAGCTGAAAGAATGTATCTTCTTCTGCCATTTCAAACTCCTTAAATATCCGCAGTATCGTCAATGCATAACTAACAATACAATTCTAATCCATAAAAAGCGTCTAGTCCACTATAAAGACCGTCAAAACATCCACTTTCTCAATTCCAAGAGATTTAAGCACCTTTGCACAGCTTTCTACAGTAATACCGGTAGTCATTACATCATCAATAAGTATAACACGTTTTGGCAGATTTTCACGCTTTATGTTGATTCCTTTCCCAGAAAGTCCATACCTTTCTGCAGAACCATCAAGCCTATGTTTTCTGTCAAGTTTCTTTTGCTGAATTGAGGCATTCCTCTTTAAAAGCTTCAGAACCTTGTGTCCGTAGACCCCTTCAAGAATGGAACAAACCTCCTCTATCTGATCCCAACCTTTTTTTCTGATTTTGCCTGGTCTTGGAGGAACAGGAACCAGATTTTTCGAGCCGCACCCGAACCTTGAGGCCAGAACCTTGCTGCACATTTCCGCAACAAGAAAAGAAATTCCCCTTTTTTCAAGCATTTTCCAATGGAACATGAGGGTCTTGCCCCACAATCTGTATGGAAGAATGGGAAAAACACTGTCACAGGACTTTATGATGCGCTCATTCCTGCAGGCCATGCAGGTTCCTTCTTCACTCAGGAGAACTTTGCCGCAAACGGAACATCTGATTTCCTTTTCGTGGCAATCACAGTAATTTAACAGAAGATTATCCTTACATTTTTTGCAGACCTCGCCTAAAAAAGTTTCGCTGCCACAAACAAGGCAAGTTCCGCCTCCATAAGCCCAATTAAAGCCTGTCCGGAGGACATTCTTTAGTCTGAAATAGATTCCTTTAACCAGCATCAAATAAATTATTTTCGTAAAAAAATAAAAAGCGGAAGAAATAAAAATAATTTTTTGTTAAATATGCATTTTTTCAAAGATTAACGGCCATCAAGGGATTTTTTCCATCGGGAAAGAGCCTGAAGTGCTGCCATAGGAGTCATATTGTCAACATCAGCTGAAAGAATCTCATTGATAACCATTTCTTCCTCGCTGAAAAGTCCACCAGCAAAAGTAAGACCACGTTTTTCAGGAACTGCAGTCTTTACCGTTTCAATGACGTTTGCCACATCACCAGCATCCGACTGATTTTTTTCAAGGATTTCCTGTGCCCTGCCAATTACCTGTTCAGGAATTCCTGCAAGACGTGCAACATGAATACCGTAACTGTTTTCACTGGCTCCCTCGATTACCTTACGGAGAAAAATAATATCGGTACCATTTTCGCTTACATCCATGCAAAGCTGCTTTATGGAATCATGTTCAAGTCTTGTAAGCTCATGGTAGTGTGTGGCAAACAGAGTTTTGCACTTCAGAGAATTCAGAAGATGTTCGCTTACAGCCCAGGCAATGGAAAGTCCGTCTTCCGTACTTGTTCCTCGCCCTACTTCATCCATGATGACAAGGGACCTGTCGGTAGCACTTCTCAAAATCCTTGCAGTTTCCGTCATTTCAACAAGGAAAGTAGATTCACCTTTTGCAAGATTGTCGCTGGCTCCAACACGGCAGAAGATCCTGTCCACAATGCCAAGCCTAGCACTCTTTGCAGGAACAAAACATCCGGTCTGGGCAAGCAAGGCAATGAGGGCATTCTGTCTAAGGAAAGTACTTTTACCAGCCATATTAGGTCCAGTAATCAAGGCAAAGCTCTTGATGCTCTCGCCCTCGCCCGAATAAAGGCACAAATCATTTGGAACGAATTCCCCTTTCGGAAGATGCTGTTCAACAACAGGATGTCTTCCTTCCACAACAAAAAATTCTTTGCTGCTGCCCGAAATTTCCGGACGGACCCATCCATGAGAAACAGATGCATCGGCAAAAGAACTCGTAACATCTGCGTATGCGATTTCCTGAGCAACCTGCTGAAGGTAAAGAACATATTTCTTCAATTCGTTTCTCACTTCAATGAAAAGGTCATGCTCAAGTTCTATGATTTTAGAACCGGACTCATTGAGTTTTTCTTCCAGCTGCTGAAGTCTTTCCGTTGTATAGCGGTCGGCATTTACAAGAGTCCTCTTCATTATGAAGTGAGGAGGAACTTTATCCAGTTTACCTTTTGATACTTCAATGAAATACCCCAGGTTTCCGGTATTCTTTATCTTTAAGTTCTGAATGCCTGTCTGCTGTCTTTCTTCCTCGGCATACTCTTCAAGAACAGAATTAAAGTTGCGCTGGATTTTCTTCCACTCATCAAGCTCTTCTGACCATCCGGTCTTTATGATTCTTCCTTCCGTAAAAACAGTAGCAGGATCATCATCAATGGCATTTTCAATGAGCTCTGAAATTTTCCTGGCATCGGAATCATCAGAAAAAGTAAAGCCCTTTTCTTCCAGCGAAGTACGGGCCTTAAGCCAAAGGTTCAGGGAATTTTTTAAAGCCTGAAGATCTTTTGCATGGGCACGATCCATAGCAATTCTTCCGGCAAGGCGCTCAATATCAAGAATACCGTCCAGCTGTTCACGAACTTTCCTTAAGAAAGAAACATTGTCTGCAAAAACCTGAACATGATTCTGGCGGTTTACAATCTGTTCCTCATTTGTCAAAGGGAAAGAAAGCCAATCGCGGATAAGGCGTCCACCCATGGAAGTCTTTGCATTGTTTACGCATTCAAGAAGAGTATATTGAACAGAACCGTCACGCAGGTTAGAGATGATTTCAAGATTACGCCTTGAAGAATCATCCATCATTACAAACTGGGAATCTTTATAGATGGAAATTCCTTTTATGTGATCCGATTCGGAATTAGTTGTCTTGAGGATATAATCCAGAAGGAAACCGGCAGGGGCTACTTCAGGACTTGTTTCTGACAAAGAGAAGGAACTTAAGTTTACAGTTTTGAACTGCTTTACAAGGCGATCGTAACATTGCTTTGAATTAAAATGCCAGTCTGGATAGTAGGAAACCGATGAAATAGAAAGGCTTCCAAGAACTGCATTAACATCACCATTATTTCTAAGCATTTCCGGAAGAATTATTTCACGAGGAGAACACCTGCCCAATTCCTTTGCTAGATTTTCACGTAAAGACCTTTCAGAAAAACTTGTGGCACGAAACTGACCTGTAGTAACATCAACAAAAGCAAGGCCAGCCTGACCTTTTTCAATGCAGATACAGGCAAGAAAATTGTTTGCGTTTCCGTCGAGATATTCGCTTTCTGTTGCGGTTCCCGGCGTAATTACTTCAACAACCTTGCGTTCTGTAAGTCCTTTTTTTGTTGGATCCCCTATCTGTTCTGCAATGGCAATTCTTTTTCCCATGCGAAGAAGACGGGCGATATAGATTTTTGATGCGTGGTAAGGAATGCCGCACATTGGATTATCTGCACGGTGTGTCAACGTAAGGTTTAAAAGGCGGGAAACTTCTACAGCATCCTCATTAAACATTTCATAAAAGTCACCAAGCCTAAAGAAAAGAACATCTTCAGGATACTGAGCCTTGATGCCGCGATACTGAGCAATAATCGGTGTTTCTTCTGCCATTTAAATTACAGTCCAAGCTGGGAAATTACCTGGTCAGTGATATCAACTGAAGGACTGTACCAGAGGATGGAATTTGCTTCCTGAAGATTAAGGATTGCACTGTAGCCGCCGCTTTCTGCAACGCGAGCAAGAGTATCATAGAGCTGCTTGTAGAATGCATTGTTTTCCTTAAGGGATTTCTTAAGGGATTCAAGTTCCGTATTCTTTGCGCTTGTATATTCATTGATGAAGTCTGTCTTTTTTGTAATCTGAGCTTCAATCTTCATTGCATCAGAATCGTTGCCCTTGCGCTGATATTCAATCTTCTGGTCGTTAAGGCGCTGGAGTTCTGCAACATGCTTGTCCAATTCCTTCTGAAAATCTTCTTTCTTTGTCTCGTAGTTTCTTACAGGAGCAGAGTTTCTAAAATAGGCCTGGTAAACTTTGTTCGTATCAACTACAGCAAATTTTGTAATCTGCTGAGCAAAAGAAGCAGCTGTAAAAGCAAGGGAAAGAATTAAAACCGAAAAAATCTTCTTCATATAAAAACTCCTGATAAAGTACTATCTGTTTGACATGTTGAACGAAAGAACGAAGTGCCAGTTGCTTTTCCAGTTATAGTCACCATCGCCGTTCTGATCTGTAAAGACGAATTCTCCGTTCCTATATTTACAGGTATTTGCAAAGAGAAGTCTGAGAGGGAACTGCTGGATGCAGAATCTGATACTTGGACCAAAACTGTAGTACCAGTCTTCCTTTGTAAGTGAAGAGAACAAATCCGACTGTTCCTTTGTGATTGCAACGGCATCAGCCCAGAAATCAAATGAAAGGACTCCCTGAAGAACCGGATAGCGCAATTCCACAGTATTGTTCCACATTGCATGACCACGACCAACATTCTTGTTGTAGATTGTCCATCCGCGACCAATGAACATACCGTCTATGTAAAGCTGATTAGACCTCTTGATGTTGGTTCCAGGAACAGGGAACTGAAGAGAAAGTGCAGAATATCCCATAAGAACAAGCTTAACAGTAAACTTGTCTACAAAGTAGTGGTCAAAGATAGTAAAATATTTTTCAAGCTTTGTATCGGTTCTCAGATAAAATTCTGTTTCACCCCAGTCAGGAGCAAAGGCAAAGGCACCCTTCTTGAAAAGACCATACCAGGAAAGTCTCTGGCTGGCAAACCAACCTGTAGAAGGATCGTAAGCAATATTTCTTCCGTCCATAGAGAAAGATGTCCAGATGGAATTCTTTGGTTCCCAGTTGTTGTTGTAGTAACTGATGGAAGAATCGTATGGAACATACATGGAGTCATTGTAATCATTGTAAAGAATGCTGTTTGTCATACCACCTGCAAGAGTAAGGATGGCAAAATTTGGTGTCCATCGTTTTGCAAGGGATGAACTCAAATCAAATTCATTCTGCTTGTACTTCATGTAGTAGTAGTCATTGTTGATGTCGCCACTAGGCATGAATTTATCCCTGAGCGCATAATTTGTAGAGTGGGAATAGCCGAGAGAAACATTTCCGGCAACAGGCTGACCAAAAATCCAGTTCTGCCCATAACCAAGGGATACGGACTGTTCGCTGGTAGAAAGAGTCGTACTGATGGAAGCTGAACGGGCTTCTCCCCAAAGATTTGAGTCCTGAAGTTTTGCATAGAGAGATACAGGGAAATCGTTAGGATCCGAAACACCAGAGAAAGTAAATCCCACGTCAAGGGAAGTTGTACTCTGCTCTTCCACCGTAAACACCAGGTCTACGAGATTTTCTTCCGATCCCTGAACAACTTCAGGAGCAACGGCAGAAAAGAACTGAAGGTTGTAAAGGTTTCTCATGCCGTTTGAAATTTTCGCATTTGAGAAAATATCACCTTCATCAATAGGAATCTCACGACGGATTACATAGTCCTTAGTCTTTTCGTTTCCTTTGATGATGATATTCTCAATGTGGCTTCTTGGCTTTTCATCAATATGGAGAACATAAGAAACAACCCTTACATCAGCATCCTTTTTCTGTTCAGGATAGAACTGATTGGAAGTATAGCCATTCTCGTAGTATTTATTCTGAATGTTTGACTTGGTTTCCTGGAACTTTGTTTCATTGTAGATGGCACCAGTCTTAAGGGTAACCAGCTTGTCAAGTTCCTCCGTAGAAAAAACCTTGTTACCGTCATAAGACATTCCGCCGTATGTATACTGGGCACCTTCCTGAATGTCAAAGGTAATGGTAAGTTCTTCACGGTTCTTTTTTTCATTGTATTCCGAATCGGTTGTAACGTTGAGGATTCTGGAATCTGCATATCCGCGGTTCTGATAGTAAGTAAGGATGGCCTTTGAATCTGCAGAAATGGAAGCATCCTGAAAAGCTCCCTTGTTGAAGATTCCAACTTCCTTCATCTTGATCTTGCTTTTTAAAGTCTTAGTCGAAACAACTTTATTGCCAACAAAATTAATGGCCTTTACGACAGATTTTTTTCCTTCACGGATTTTGAAAGTAACATTGGCACCGTCCTCTTTCATTTCACAGGTAGCAGTTACGGTAGCCTTTGTATACCCCTTTTCTATGTAATAATTTCTAAGGGCCCTTTCATCACTGGAAAGCTTGCTTTCCATATAAATGTCATCTTTCTTGAGGGAAATTTTTGACTTAAGGTCTGAAGTATGAAGTCCGCTGTTGCCACTAAACTTGAGTTTTGCAACAACAGGTTTTTCCTGAACCACAACAATGAGGGTAACGGTTTTTCCTTCATCGGAATTTCTTGATGCCTTGATTTCAACATCATCAAAATAATCCAATGAAAAAAGCCTGTCATAAAGCTCACTGACAAGGTCATCATTAAAGGGCTTGCTTATGAAACTGCTTGTAACGCCATCCAAATCACCGTGCTTTACGGTCTTGAGATTCTGAAAATGAATCAGCTTGATTGGCTTGTCGTAATACCAACCATCAGGAAGGCTTTCTTGAGAAAAGGCTGAAACAAATACAGAAAGAAGAACGGCAAAAACAGAAAAAAGAAAACGCCTGCTATTAAATGACATAATTTTATATCCCCAAATTTTTGAACTTATCAGAATGCCCATCGCCACGATAATGTAACGGATGTTGCCTTAGCCCAGGATTCCTGCATGTCACTAAGGTCCGGTGCAAAATTCCAACGGATATTGGCAAAAGGAGCATTGAACTCAAGACCTATTTCAGGCTGGAATACAAGGCCGTCACCCATAGCTTCACTGGCACCGGCAATTTTCCTGTCATAGGTCCAGTGAAGAAGAGCATCAGCATAGACATCGCTTCCGAAATACTTACCAATATAAACAGTCGAATTGTCAAATAGGTTACCGATGACAGAATTATTTTCAGGACGGTTTCCAAGCTCCAGTCCCTGCATGATTGTATTCTGCAAGGCCGTAGTTCTGATTGAAAATATATCAAAATTACATAAATCACGCAATGCATTCTCAAATTTGCGCAAAAGTGTAACCTGAACACCATAATCCATACTTGAAATAACAAGGTTTCCAACGGAATCAGCATCCCCCGACACAATCTGACCTAGCAAAGTCATGATTTCCGACTCAGAACGAGCAGGAACGGAAGAAAGCACTGCATTAAAGCTGGAAAGATGCTGGGAAATAGCAGACAAAATAATAGTAACATTGTCGCCACTGGAATCCCTTTCACGGGTTTCGGCCCTTACGGTAATGTTAGGATCAAAGTGATCCTGGGTTTCATTGAGGACAAGCCTACCCTGCTTCAAATAGAAGTTTCTGTTCAGGTAGGAAATTTCTCCACCGCGAAGAACAATGTCGCTCTTTATGCTCCATAATCCCGTAGCCGTATCAGCAGTTACATAAATCGGCGTTGAAGGAGCAATAAGGCTTCGAAGGAATGGATTGACGTCTATCTGAACCCTCTGTCCGATCATGAGTGCAAGGTCAATGTTGAAATCAATGGAAGGCTTAAAGCCGGTTTCCCCTGTCTTCTTTGCCTTTTTCTTCTTCTTTTTTGGATTTATGTTGGCATTGATAGGTTCAAGAATCTGTTCCTGGGTACTCATATTGTAGGAAAGCTCAGAGTTCTGAAGTTCAACGGATCCATTGAGGATCAGGGACTTGTCTTCCAGCATGAGGGAAGCATCTATTGATGTAAATCCCTTGATTCTAAAGTGATCAACCTTTGCATCAATAGGAATCTTAAAATTTTCAAGGGTTCGGATGTTGACTATGAAATTATCCAATGCCCACCTGTCCAATGAAATGAGGCCACTGACAGCAACAAAACCAGTGCGAACATGGAAGAGAGTTTCAGTAAGGGAAATTTCTTCCTGGGCAAAAACAACCTTTATCTCATCCGTTGTAAAATGATCGGGAATATATTGAGGAAGATTAAAATCCGGTGATACCAGAGCCATGGTTCCGCCAAGTTCAGGGGCATTCAAAGATCCAGAAATATTCAGGTTACCGACAAGCACACCCGAATAAAGGGTAAACATGTCGGAATTGATTACATAGGCAATCTTTGAAAGATCCCAGTAAAAACTGTTGAAAGTCACGTCCAGCGTCTGATTGCGGTAACTTCCGTCCATAGAGAAATGAAGGGACTTGTCCTCTGCAACCGTAAAGGCAACAAAACCGTCATCCAGGATTTCTCCGTAGGCACCAATGTTTTCATCTGTAACAATATCCATTCGCCCCGGAGAACGGATGAGCGAAATATGGAAAGGCTTGAAGGATTCAATGAAATTGCTTTCAAGACTGACGCAATCCGCTTCAATGGAGAAAGCTTCTGGCACACCTTCTGTAAAGGAATCGGAAAGGTTGGAAATGGCAAAATCAAAGCCTGCATCAAACTGTCGGTCAACTCCATTCATGTTGAAATGGAATTTTGCATCACCAAGAAAGGAACTCATGTCGATGCTGGCCGTCACTTCGTCAATGCTGAAATAGCGCCATGAAACATCGGCCTTTGATATTTCAAAAATACTGTCTATGTATGTAGCATTAAGCTTTGCAGTAAGATTGTTGCCGCCAACAAGAATTGAGGAATCAATAATGTCGATGGAATACAGAGGATTTTCAACCGTACCGCTGGCATTTAAATTCAGGGAAACAGTATTGCCACTTCCCTGCCCGTTTACAAAGCGGCTTACAGGAAAGGAGGAAACATTAGAGGTAATGTTGAAATAAAGGTCCTTCTTGAAATTTGAGAATGAAAAACCTTCTGCAGCCATATTCCGGGCTTCACCGTTGAAATTTATTTTTTCCGTTGAAACAGGACTTGCAAGATTGATGTTTACAAGGGCATTGTCAAATCCAGAATCAGAAGCATTCCATAGAATGAAGCCTGTACCGTCAAGTGACGAAATGTTGTCCGAATAGAGAATATTGGAAGCAATTAGCCCCTTGTCGTTCATTTCTCCCGCAAAGACAATCTTAGGCTTGGATCGGAAATTGTCGGTCAACTCCGAAATTTCAAATTTATCAATGAAAGCGTCCCAGGTTCCGTTACTGCTGAAACTGAAATTAGTATCAACGGAAACAGAAGCTGAATATTTGTCATAGGAAACAGGAAGATTGTTAAACTTCAAAAAACCGTCCGTTGCGTTACCGTAATTTACCATGGTTTCAAAACCATAGTCTCCGCTCATGGTAAGCCATTCACCCCATGCATAGACACCGTTTACGGAATAAGGGAAGGAATTAAGGTTGAAATCTGTAAAGAAATTCATCTGCCCGAGTTTTGTATCTATGTCAAGGGAGCCGGTTGCAAGCATGGAGTTGTTTCCGTACATGATATCAATTCTACTGAAAGAGAAAGAAGTTCCTGTACCATCAAAAGAAACAAATCCGATTTCCTTATCCTTCTGAGTATTAGCGCAGATTACAACAGGAGCGTTATACATGAAGTTGGAAAAATCCGTGGCAAAGTAACATTCAACCTGAGTAATGTAAGGTTCGGCTTTTGAAATCACAGGACCCACATAAGCCTTTCCGCCTTCCCTGTCCGTAAAGAAAGCCGCTGTCTTGAGTCCAGTGTCAAGAAAGAAGTTGTTCAGGTTTGCAGAAGCCTGAAGGTACATGTTATCTCCAAGCTGAAGGGTTCCATTGGCGGTAACATGCCCAGGGACTCCGTATTCGGCATGGGAATAGTCATCTGCATCAACAACAAGGACAATATTTTTTCCAAGTGAAGAATAGCACTTGAAGTTTGAATAAGCACACCATTTTCCAAACCTGACTTCCGGCATGTAAAAGTCAAAGCCTTCCTTTGCCCTAGGACTAAAAGTGATGGCTGTAGAAAGTTCATTTCCGTTGAAATAGCGAAAGTAATCAAGCTTCAAAGTACCCTTAGGCTGAAGTTTTGGAAGATTGAATTCCCCCCTGTATGTTCCCTTGAAAATTCCGCCGTCTGCAGAAAGATTTGAAATCTGAACATCAGTATTGTTTCCGGTACATTTTGCATAGACGTTCTGGCCTTCCTTTGTAAAGCGTTTTCCCTTGGGCATGTTGATGGTAGTATTTGTAGACCAGGTGTATTTGAAGGTATTAAAATCAAGGAAGAAATTCGATTCCGTCGTAAATAGAGAGCCTTTAAAGAAATTGATAATCCCCATGTAACTTGGAGCCCTGAACATATCCAGAGGATTGAGTCTGTCCATGCGAACCGCACTTTCAAGGGTAAAGGAATCAAGACTGAAAAGGACCCTAAGATTCAAAGGAAAGAAGTTTCGTGTAGTGCGAACAATAAAATTATGATCCTTGTAATTCAGGAGGAATTCCTGGTGCTTTACGGAAAATTGAGAACGCCTGTAATCATCTAACCTCAACCTGAAAGAACTTCCTGAAATGGTATTCATCAGGTTTCCGTCAATTCTATAGATGAAGCCCGCTGACTTATAACCAAAGGTGCTGATGTTTGAATCAACAAAGCCGTTAAGCCTGAGAAAAACAGAACTTGCATTGTCATTTTTTTTAAGGAGAAGTTCCCTCAAAGCAAGAGAATAAACATCCATGCCAGAAGAAAACTTGAAACGAACATTCTTGACCTGCACGTCAAAAGGAACAGAGAAAGCAATTGTCCTGACAAGATCTTCTACGGAAGAAATGCTGAAGGCTGCAGTTTTTTCTTCCTTCACGTCCCCAGATTTTTTTTCTCCGGGTGTAGAAAAAAGTTTCTGGATTTTTTCCTGACTGAAATTTACAGTCACGTTGTTCACAGCAAGTTTTGTAAATGCATGCTCCATGTCACCGTGAAGTAGACTGTTCAGCCTGTAATAGACAGATGTTTTTTTTATGGTAAGAATTTCTTCCTGAGTTTCAGCATCCCTTAAGGAAATTCCGTTGAGAACAATACCCGAAAGAATGGATGGAGAAAGGGATTTATACGAAACTGAAAGTCCAGTCTTGTCTTCAAACTTGCCTAAGAATTCTGCTTCCAGAGAACGGACAGTATCATCCACCCTTTTGTACATAGGACGGACAACCACCATTGCAGCGGCAATAATAGTGAGGAAGATGGCAATACCTAAAACGGTTTTTATCACCCTAGACTTCATAGCGTATGTATATCCGATTTATTTTATCAGAAAATTTCAATTTATTGAAGAAGAGTAAATTTCCGATATTTTTATGATCCCCCTGTCCAATCATTTTTTATCTAAATCCTGAAACCAAACAATCCGATAATCAAAATGTGAAAAAATCTTTGTTTACGGCGTTAAAAATTTTCTCAATCTGTTCGGTCATGACATTTTTTGGAATTTCAAAGGCTGATGCCTATGTATGCAAATATAAGGAAGACTACTATAAATTGTACCACGTCATGCATCAGCAGCTTTCTGACGATGTACTGGAAAACATCTGGTGGCTCGAACAGGCAACAAAAGCTGATTTCTGCAATCCGCTTTACGCCTACACAAAAATTGAAAACGAAGCAGAATGGGAAAAATATCGCTATCTTTTCCAGATGCACCTTAACCTTAAACTCATTGAACAGCACCTTCGTCTTGGAAGAATCTACGACAAGAAAGTTGCCTACTTTTATGATGCACCTTGGAAAGACGAGTATTTGAGAAACCTTGAAATGGCAAAATCCTGCTACGAAATCTGCTACACCTACTGGCAGGAAGCTTCACTCTGGGCAGAAAAAGCAAATGTTGGAAAATTCAAATTTCTCTTTTTAACAGGTTTGCAAAACTGGGAAGACGAAAGGGAACGAATTGGAAACGGAAAGCTTGACTACAAGAAAACCCTTGACCGCGAACTTGCCCGCCTCAACAAGGTTGTGGATGAACTGAAAGAAATGAATAAAACTGAAGGCTGGGCTGTAATTCAGTTACCGGAAGATTCAGAATAGAATTTGGAAGTAACCACATCATCAACAAGAATTTCTTCCTGCCTTAAGGTTTCCTTTTTCCATGCTTCGTAATGTTTTTCCCTGAGTTTCTCAAGGGATTTTGTTTTTTTCATGCATTCAAGAACAACGGCTCTTTTTTCATCGGCAATCATCTGTGCCTGAACCATTTCCTGAAGAAACTTTTCCTTTTGAATATCAAGACCTTTGAAAAATACATCCATCTGACTGAGAACAATAAAATCGGATTGGCCTTGATTTGACTTTGCAGTCTGAACCCTTTTTAATGCAATGGAATCAAGTTCCCTTTGAATTCTTGCTACTTCAGCATTGGCTTTTCCCAGCTCGGCTTCTGCCTGCTGCTGCTCGAATTTTCTGAGGTCAAGGATTTTCTGCATCTTGAATTGGAATTTCTTCATTCTGCACTTTTACGCCATGAAAAATCAGGCTGGACGTTCAGCATACTCTTCTTCAGGAATTTCAATGCCGCTGACTTCTGAAAGACTCTTGAGTATCTCTTCAATTTTAAGATGGGCATTCTGCTCCTGGCAGAGAAATTCTTCCACAGCCTGATGATGCTCAATGGCTTCGTCCACATCAAGATTATTTCCCTTCTGATAAACACCGGCTGTAATGTAGTCTTCCTGTTCCGCATAGGTTGCAATCCATCTGCGAACCCGCTGAACTGCCTTTTTCGTATTTTCACCGGAAACACGCCCGGAAAGACGGCTTATGCTCGTAAGCATGTCTATGGCAGGATAATGCTGTTTTGATGCAAGGTCTCGGCTAAGTACAATGTGACCGTCAAGAGTACCGCGAACTTTATCTGCAATAGGTTCATCCATGTCACCGCCGTCAACAAGAACAGTATAGAAAGCAGTGATGGAACCTTTTTCGTTTGTACCGGTTCTTTCCAATAATTTTGGAAGCATGTCGAAAACGCTAGGAGGATAACCGCGCTGTGCCGGAGGTTCACCGTTGGCAAGACCAATCTCACGCTGAGCATGGGCAAAACGGGTAACGCTGTCAAAGAGAAGCATTACATCCTTGCCCTGATCACGGAAATATTCCGAAATGGCGGTTGCAACATAGGCAGCCCTCAAACGGCAAATGGAAGGAGTATCTGAAGTTGCAACTACAACAACGGAACGCTTAAGTCCTTCTTCACCAAGGTCACGTTCAATGAAATCCAAAACTTCGCGACCACGTTCACCTATGAGGGCAATGACATTTATGTCTGCACTTGTATTTCTGGCAATGGTAGAAAGCAAAGTTGATTTACCTACACCGGAACCGGCAAAAATACCAAGGCGCTGTCCTTTGCCAGCAGTAAGAAGTCCGTCAATGGCACGGACACCTGTAACAATGCGGCGGTCAATAGGCTTGCGCTTCATTGGATTAGGAGGAGATGCTGTTGCAGGATAATATTCCTGAGCGGCAATGTCACCCTTACCGTCAAGGGATTTTCCAGTTGCATCGATTACACGACCAAGAAGATGGTCTCCTACGGGAACTTCAAGAACATGACCGGATGCAACGACAACACAGCCACATTCAATACCCTTGATATCACCATAAGGAGTCAGCCTTACAGTGTTTCCTTCAAAGCCGACAACTTCCGCGAGAATTGATGTATTTTGACTTGGAATATGTATCGTACATATTTCACCGATAACTGAACGAGGCCCATTGGATTCAATCAAAAGTCCGTTAACACCGGTAACAGTACCGGTATACTTTATGGGCTCAATGCGATTTACAGTATTGATGTATTTATCGAAAAAGTTTTCCATAATTTTCCCACCCAAATTATGAATTGCTTATAGGTCTGGATTGATAACTTCCGACTTTCCTACAGTCTTGATTGGACTGATGTTAAGGATCTGGGTCTCAAGTTCAGAAAGCTGACTTGAAATGCGGGCATCGATTGCACCAAAGTCCGTTTCAACGATACAGCCGCCCTTGTCTACTGAACTGTCTTCAACAACAAAGATGTTCTTGATGTTTTCAACCTGATGGATGAATTCATTAATGTGTTCGGTAGTAAGCTTTACATCTGACATGTTTACGCGAAGTGTAACATCACCACTACCCTTTACCTTTTTAAGTGCCTGCACAACATTGGACATGATGACGCTCTTCTGGTTTTCCGACATGATTTTTACAACCTTGTGAGCCATAAGGATTACAAGGTTGACAATCTGCTGTTCAGTACCGTCAAGAATTTCCTGCCTTTTAGCCTGAACTGCTTCAATCATTTTGTGAATGCGTTCAACAAGTCGTTCTGCTTCCTGGTTACCCTCTTTATAGCCTTCTTCATGACCTGCACGGAAACCATCAGTTTCAGCCTTATCGAAAATATCTCTTTCTTCAGCATGAGCTTTTTCCAATATTGACTGAGCTTCCATCTTGGCATTATTGATGATCTGTTCAGCTTCTGCGTGTGCCTGATTCATTAAAACCGCAGCCTTATCAGACTGCTGCTTTACCTGATTGAAGGCGGCATTTTCAGCATTCTTTACAATCTGATCAGCATCGGCCTGAGCCTGTTCAAGCATTTTCTGCTTTTCATGTTCCCAGGATTCCTTGAAGGCTTCTGCTTCACGGCGAAGATCATCGGCAGTTGGTCCCGTGTATTCAGGAATAACTTCCACAACCTCTTCTTTAGGAGGTTCAAAGTTTTTTGTAAACTGGAGAACAACTTTATCTTCTTTTGTAGTTACTTCGTTTGACCTGAATACACTCTGTGCCATACTCTATTTCCTTTATAACTTTTACTGATGGATTTATACGACCATTTCGTCATCAGAAGAACGGGCAATAACGATTTCACCGCTGTCTTCGAGGCGTCTGATGACAGAAACGATTTTCTGCTGGCTTTCTTCAACATCCTTAAGACGAACAGGTCCCATGTATTCCATATCTTCCTTAAGCATACTTGCGGCACGCTTAGACATATTCTGGAAAATCTTGTCCTGAACTTCTGTATCAACAGACTTGAGGGCCTTTGCAAGTTCCTGTGTATCAACTTCACGAAGAACTTTCTGGATAGCACGGTCATCAAGCATAACAATATCTTCGAAAACGAACATGCGCTTCTTGATTTCCTCTGCAAGCTCTGGATCGTCTTCTTCGAGAGTTTCGATGATGGCCTTTTCGGAAGAACGGTCAACAAGGTTAAGGATTTCAACGATGGAGTCAACACCACCGGCTGCAGTATAGTCTTCTGAAGACAATGTAGAAAGCTTCTTTTCAAGAACGCGCTCAACTTCACGGAGAACTTCAGGAGAGGTACGGTCCATTGTTGCAAGACGCTTAGAAACTTCAGGCTGGATTTCAGGAGGAAGGTTCTGAAGGATCTGTGCTGCTTTCTGTGGTTCAAGGTAAGCAAGAACCAAAGAAATTGTCTGTGGATATTCCTGCTGAACGAAGTTCAACAAGTGAGCCGGGTCAGTTCTTCTGATGAAGTCAAAAGGACGAACCTGAAGACTTGATGTAAGACGGTTGATGATGTCGATTGCTTTCTGTGAGCCAAGGGACTTTTCAAGAAGTTCGCGGGCAAAATCGATACCACCTGTGGTGATGAAGTTTTGAGCCTGCATGAGTTCCTGGAATTCTTCAAGAACCTGATCCTTAAAATCTGCATCGATTGTATCGAGACGGGCAATTTCAAATGTAAGGGTTTCTACTTCGTCTTCGCGAAGGTGCTTCATGACATCAGAAGCGACATCACTTCCTACAGCAACGAGGAATATAGCTGCCTTCTGACGGCCAGTAAGATTCTTATAGTCTTTGGCGCCGCCTTTCTTTTTGCCTTTCTTGCCATCGGCCATTTCTTCTGCCATAACCTACTCCTCCTTGAGCCACATTGAAAGAACATTTGCCAGGTCCTGTGCCTTAAGACCATTGTTGGCAAGCAAATCCGCACCACCAAGTCTTGAAGATGCTGCATACTGGGCTGCGGCTGCTTCCGCATTGTGCTGAGCTCTGGCAATTGCATCTGGAGGAAGAAGGTTCCTTGAAATGCCAAATGCACATGTTTCTTCAAGAACTGAATTCTCCAGATTAACATTATATTGTCCGCCTAAAGAAGCGAACCCTCTCTTGATTTTCTTTAATTCCGAATCAGAAAAGTACTTGCAGAGAGTCTCTGTAGTATAGCCCAATTCACCCAGGAGAATTGCAGCCTTCTCTTTTCCAGAAAGTCTAACCTGCTTTACGAAGCCATTCTGCATAGGGTACATCTGCTATTCCTCCATGAGCCAGGTACGGATGAGCATTGCAACGTCTTCCGGATGTTCCTTTGCCATTGCAATCGCATTCTCCTGAAGTTCTGCACGTTTGCGCTCTTCGACAGACATGGTAACTTCCATCCCCTGCTGCTGAGCTTCCATAAGTGCCCTCTGACGAGCTTCTTCCTGTTCGCGGATTCTAGCTTCTTCTGCAAGACGGCGGCGTTTTTCGATTTCGCGGCTGATGATGCGGAATACGATGAAGGCAATGAGAATTACGGCAATACCCACAAGGCTGAACATGATTGTTCTGTTGCGCTGGAGTTTTGCAATGAAAGCAAGATCTTCTGCATTATGTTCGTCAGAACGGTCAAACGGAATGTTTGTTACGACTACATTGTCACCGCGAGCCTTTGTATAACCAACAGCACCCTGAACAAGTGCCGAAGCATTCTTAAGTTCATCCTCAGAAACTGGAGTATACTTTCTGCGGAGATGCCCCCTTTCGAGAATCGGAAGGTTCTTTTCACTGTATTCAAGTTCCCATTTACCGTCAATGTTAACGGAAACAGTAACACGGTCAATCTGAGGAGATGTATCTTCGCTTACGTTTTTTTCACCGAATGCGTAGTTCTTCTTTGCTGCAACTTCTTCTGACTTTCCGATGAGGTTTGAAGCATCGCTGTAAACAGGAGGATTCTGTCCTTCAACGCCTGCAGGACCTTCAGGATTAAAGCCCGTTCCCGTAAATGACTTATTGATAGTTTCTTCTGAAACTACAATCTTTTCAACAATTTCAGAGTCATCGTAAGGAGTATTCGGATTGTCTTCCTTGAGAACAGTAGGAAGTATCTGTCTTGAAGTTGTAGTGCGCTTTGATGTGTTCATGTCAATCTTCATGTTGGCAATCTGAACACGCTTGTCACCGAAAGTTACCTGAAGCGCCTTGAGAACACGGCTTGCATATTCCGTTTCGAGTTTGAGGATAATACGCTTTTCTTTTTCGATGTTTGAAAGACGATCGCTTTCTGCCATACCTTCAAAGTCATTGATTTCCTGACCTGTAGCGCCATCTACGATGGAGATGTTTTCTGCCTTGAGACCTTCAACACCGCGCATGATAAGGTTCTGGATACCCTTGATCTGCTTTTTATCTTCAAGAATATTTGAACCACCACGTGAAAAGAGGATAACGCTGGCAGTAGTTGGATTCTGATTAGATGCAAAGAGGGATTCTTCTGGAAGTGTAAGAACAACCTCAGCCCTCATGATTCCATCAAGAGATTCAAGATGAGACTTTACGAGGGATTCCATGGAACGCTTCCAGTTAACCTGATCGTCAAACTGAGTGCGTGACCATCTTGTCACATCAAAGAGAGCAAAAGAATCCATGCGTGAAGGAGCAAGTCCTTCTGCAATGAGCTGGCTTCTGTATTTCTTTGCTATTGCTTCGTTTTCTACATAGATATAGTTGTCTGAAGAAACGTAGGCATGTGTCCTGCTGTCTTCATCAAGACGAGTAAGGATTGCAGATCTTTCCTGTTCGTCATTTACAGGAGCACTGAAAAGTTTTACTGCTGTCGGACGCGAAGACATTCTTGCCATAAGAACAATGGCAACAACTACTGCAAGAAGAATTCCGCCAGCAATTGCCTTTTGGAGAACTGTCCATTTGCCCCACTTTGTTTTAATGGTTTCTGTACTTTTTTTGAACCATTCGTTCATAATCCCCTCCCATGAACGAATATAGTATTTATTGAAGTTTGTATGCTTTTCCCACCCGCATAGAAATTCCAATTATGAATGAAAAATTTTACCATACAAATTCAAATTTGACTAGTGTTTTCTATATGAAATTTATCTCATTTACACCTAACGGTGATATTTTTCACTATCTGTTCTGCGAAAGATCAGTCCATCCCTTTACAACGCGTTCAATTACAGTCTGAGCAAGGTTAAGGGACATCTGGGCCTTTGCCATTGCAGTTGTTACATCGTGGATGTCAACGCTGTCTGGATCTGTGATAACCTGTTCCTGAAGTGCAGAAACATTAAGCTGCTGGGAGTTCATCTTATCCACAGCTTCAAGAAGGTAGTTCTTGAAAGTTCCTGCCTTGGCAACACCGTTGTTTTCGCCGTTTACTCCGCCAACATTGATGCTTGTATTGATAGATCCTGTTCCCATGTGGGCTGGATGTGTTTTGTTTAATTCAAGTGTTCCAATAGTTAAATTCATCTTTATCCCCTCGTGCTAGAATTCTACACTATTTTTGCCTTTATGCGCTAGTATTTTTTTTACTACCTTGAACCGATATCAAGGGCTGAAGCAAACATTTCCTTGCTTCCCTGAATTACGCTTGAGTTTGCTTCGTAAGCGCGGTTGGCAGAAATCATGTCTACCATTTCGTTTACGATATTCACGTTCGGATATTCAACATATCCCTTGTTTGGACCAGACTGAATTGCATCCGGATGAGTTGGATCATAAACCATTCTGCCCTGTTCAGTATCCTTTGTGATTTCGCGAACACGCACACCAAGGCCTGGACCGTTATCTTTTGCCTCATCAAGGAAAGGAGTCCTCCAAACAGGATTTTTTGAAGCAATTGGTTCAACGATTACAGACTGTCTTCTGTAAGCACCGCCTTCCTGAGTGCGTGTAGAAGTTGCATTGGCAATATTGTTTGAAATAACGTCTGTACGAAGACGCTGTACGCTCATTCCTGTAGATGCAACATTAATGCTTGTAAACAATCCCATGGTATTCTCCTTTCAAGTTATCAATGGTAAAAATCTGTATTAGATTGACTTCATTGCAGTATTTACCTGCGAGAACTCAAAATTTGTAAGCTGAGTGAGCAGACGATACTGCATCTGAATCTGAACAATTTTCATTGCTTCTTCTTCAGCATCAACATTGTTTCCGTTAGGCTTTGAAGTCGTAACGAAGTCTGTAACGCGTCTTGGTTCAACCTTGCGCCAGTCTCTTGGTGTTTCGCTTGTAAGATGGCGTTCGTCTGTCACCTGCATGCGGAATTCATTGTGACTGTTATCGCGGCTTTCAAAAGCTCTCTTGAGTTCGCTCTCGAAGTTTACGTACTGCTTCTTGAAATTAGGAACATCAGTGTTGGCAATATTATTGGCAGTAACCTGATAGCGCAGGCTTGAAACGTCCATTGCGCGCTGGAGTAAATCGATTGAATTTGAAAAACTGTTCATACCCATACTTCAAATTTCGGAATATGGAAAAAAAAGTTTAGAAAAAAAACAATTCATAATTCATAATTCATAATTCATAATTCATAATTCATAATTCATAATTTGTTTGAAACCATCTTCTATTTTTTTTGTTTATCCTTATAATTATGAATATGAAGAAAATCCTTTTAGCTGCCCTTGTTTTGGTTGCCTCCATCATGCCTTCCTTTGCCGGAAAGAAATTTTCTGAACAGGAGCAGGCTGTCATAGACAAATTCTGGAATTTCCGCATGGAACTGACACTTCTGGATGAAAATCAGGATGCAGTAAATGCAATCGATACATTCAAGGCAAACAACCAGGATCAAATCAATCAGCTTGGCGAGGAAGCTTCACTCCTGCTTGATGCACTTATTATAATGGAACGTTATAACTACATTTATACTTTCCCCGGTGAAAACAAGGAATCCAGAAAACCTTTCAGTGAAATGAGGAACAAGCTGAAGGCATTCATGGAAAACAAAACCGAAAAGGAACTTACCCCATACATTTATCTTTGTTATGCAGATATAACATCTTATTATATGGCTTATTCTATAAAGGACATCATACTGAACGGAATGACGGTCAAAAGAAACCAGGAAAAAGCCATCAAGGTGTGTGACGAATTCTCTCCTGCCATGGTAAACCTTGCCCAATGGTACTACTACTCTCCTAAGATTTTCGGCGGCTCAAAGGACATGACCAGAGAATGGCAATTGAAGTCAATTGAGTACGCAAGGACAAAATCGGAACAGTTTTATGCACGAACAGCCTACTCCCAGTTTCTTTTCGAAATGGGTGAACTTGAAGAAAGCCGTAAGGAACTTGAAGAGTGCGAAAGACTATGCCCGGGAAGCAATTTTATAAAGCTCCTGAAGGAACAGAATGCCATGGGCAACTCCCTGAACGACTACAACAAACAAAGGTCAAAGCTGCTCAAGTCGGCTGACGACTACAGGAAAAGAAACAACATAAAGGATTAACCACACAAAAAAAGGACTTCACAGCGAAGTCCTTTTTTGTGCCATTATTAGAGAATGTATCTTTCAAGATTCTGATTCTGGACAATGCCCGCAAGCCTCTTGTTAACAAAGTCAGAATCGATGGTAATCTTTTCTCCGCTGTGCTTGTCTGCATCAAAACTCAGTTCTTCAAGAACACTTTCCATGATTGTATGAAGACGACGGGCACCAATGTTTTCCTGGTGGCTGTTTACATCTTCCGCAATGAAAGACATGCGATCGATAGCTTCCTCTGCAAATTCAAGTTCTACGCCTTCTGTGCCAAGCAATGCCTTGTACTGTTTTACAAGGGCATTCTTTGGTTCCGTAAGGATTCTCTTGAAATCATCCTTTTTGAGGGCTTCAAGTTCTACACGAAGAGGAAAACGGCCCTGAAGCTCAGGAATCAGATCGCTTGGAGCAGAAACGCTGAAAGCACCGGCGCCAATGAAAAGGATGTGGGTTGTATTCACAACACCCCACTTTGTATTCACGTCACAGCCCTCAACAATAGGGAGAATATCGCGCTGAACTCCTTCGCGGCTAACTTCTGCCCTGCCTCCATCTCCACCGCGAGTTGCGATCTTGTCAATTTCATCAATGAAAATTATACCGCTCTGCTCTACGCGATTCTTTGCTTCGTCTGCAACTTTGTCATTGTCTGTCTGACGGTCCAGAGTCTGAGCCATAAGGATGTTGCGGGCTTCACGGATAGTAACAGTCTTTTTCTTGTTTCTTCCGCCGTTAAGCATGTCCTGAAGTCCGTTGAGACTATCCTGAATATCTTCGGGATTTCCACCCATCATGCCCATGCTGAAATTGGCCTGCTTGTGAACAGTAACTTCTACTTCACGGTCCTCCAGTTTTCCTTCGCGGAGCATCTGGCGGAATTTTTCACGTGTAGACGACATTCTTTCTTTTTCTTCTGGAGAAGCTTCCGGTTCCTTCTGTTCATTCTGGAAAGAATTTTCTGTTCCTTGCTTAGGAAGATCAATCTTTATGAGACTTCCCTGAACCGGACTATTTTCTCCAAAAATATTTCCCAGGACCTGTGCTACCTGCCTTGGGCCGTCATTATTTTTATTTGGTCTTGCTCCACTGCCAGGAAGCAGAAGATCAAGAAGCTGCTCTTCTACAAGAGGAAGGCATTTTTCGCGGATTTTTTCCTGCATTTCTGCCTTTACCATATTGATGCCAACTGCCATAAGGTCGCGGACCATGGACTCTACATCACGGCCAACATAACCTACTTCCGTATATTTTGTAGCTTCAACCTTAAGGAAAGGTGCCCCGCAAAGCTTTGCAAGACGGCGGGCAATTTCAGTCTTACCGCATCCTGTAGGCCCAATCATGAGTATGTTCTTTGGTGCAACTTCATCGCGGATTTCTTCCGGCAACTGAATGCGTCGCTGACGGTTACGGAGGGCAACGGCAACGAATCTCTTTGCCTTGTTCTGACCGATGATATAGCTGTCAAGTTTTTCTACTATTTCGGAAGGTGTATATCCTTCAATTTTATTTGCCATAAAAACTCTCCCTTACAGTTCTTCAACTACTACATTGTTGTTTGTATAGATGCAGATTTGACCTGCAATCCTGAGGGACTTTTCTGCGATTTCCTTTGCAGACAGAGTGCTTGATTCCATATAGGCCATAGCAGCAGAATAGGCATAGTTTCCGCCAGAACCAATTGCAAGTATGTCGTTTTCAGGTTCAATGACATCACCGCTTCCAGAAATCAAAAGGATTTTTGAAGAGTCTGCAACGAGGAGAAGGGCTTCAAGCTTGCTCATGCTTCTTTCTGTACGCCAGAGTTTTGCCAGCTCAACGGCAGCACGTGTAAGGTCTCCGTTGAAAGTCTTGAGCTTTTCCTCAAACTTGTCAAAGAGAGTAAAGGCATCTGCTGTAGCACCAGCAAATCCTGTAAGAACTTTTCCGTCGTAGATTCTTCTGACCTTGCGGGCATTTCCCTTCATGACTGTGTTTCCCATGGTCACCTGACCGTCACCAGCCATGGCAACTTTGCCGTCTTTTCTTACGGCAATTACCGTAGTACTTCTTATTCTGTTTTCTTCATTCATATTCATTTCCTATTTTCAACGCACCTTGCCACTCAATCCTTTTTTCCGGAGTGGGGAAAGGCCTGTTTGTATACTTCTTTCAGTCGTTCCATGGTCACATGGGTATAGCGCTGCGTGGTGCTTATGCTTGAATGCCCAAGCATTTCCTGCACTACCCTGATGTCTGCACCATTGTTCAGCATCTGGGTTGCAAAAGTATGGCGGAAAGCATGAGGAGAAATCTGTCTTCCAGTACCTTCCATTCCGCTGTATCTTTTTACAATGTATTCAATACCATGGGCTGTAAGGGCAGTCCCTTTCTGGTTTATGAACACGTTTTCTACGGGAGAAACCCCGTCCTTTTCGTGCATGGGAAATCTTTCCCTGCGTTCCTTAAGGTATTCTGCAAGGGCATTTCTTGCATCTTCTTCAAAATATACCCTGCGGTCTTTTTTTCCCTTACCGGTAACCATGGCGCTTCTAAAATCCGATGTAAAGGCACTGAACTTAAGGTCGGCCATTTCGCTTACACGGCATCCGCTGGAATAGAGCATTTCAAAGAGAGCCTTGTCGCGGGCCTTCCAGAGCAAGGGATTTTCGTCAGGCTGACTGCAAAGGCTGTCTACTTCCGACTGTGTCATGAATTTTGGCAGATGCTTTGGACCCCTGAGAGTCTTAAGTTCCTGTGCTGGATTTTTTTCCAGATGCCCAAATCTCTTTGCATAGGAAAACACACCTCTGACTGCCGCAATAAACCTGTTGATGGAGGTTACGGAATATTTCCTTTTGCTTAGGTCGCCTATGCAGGCCCTGAGGTCATTTAGCTCCACATCTTTAAGCCTGCGTTCCTTTCCAAGAAAATCCAACAAGTGGGCAAAATCCTGCCTGTAACCGGTCACGGTATTTTCAGACAGGCTTCTTACGCTCGAAAGATATACGAGAAATTCCTCACAGCATTCAGACAGTAATTCTATCATTCGCCTTTGCTTTTCTTATCAGCTTCATTTGCCGCAGCAAATTCTCCGGCGGCTTCTGCTGCTACAGCTTCATCTGCCGAGTGGAGGTAATCACAAGCCGGATTGATGCAGCTCTTGTACGAACCGTTCTTTTTATCGTATTTTTCAACAAGGAACCAGTTACACTTAGGACAGTAGACATCTATTGGCTTAAAGTGAGAAATGAAGTCACATTCAGGATAGTTTGTACATCCGTAAAATTCCTTTCCGCGCCCTTTTGTTTTTCTTGCAACGATTTCACCGTTACATCCTTCACGAGGACACTTGGCAAGAGGAACAGATTTTGTATTGTGGCACTCTGGGAATCCCGAACATGCAAGGAAGTATCCGAAACGGCCAAGCTTCTTTACCATTGACTTGCCGCACTTGTCACAAACCTTGTCTGTCTGTTCGTCAAGGAAGCCCTTCATACTTTCCGTAGTTGCCTCAACTTCATCAACTCTTGTCTTGAAAGGAGAATAGAAATCGCGAATCATATCATTCCATACAACCTGATTCTGTTCAACTTCATCAAGCTTTGTTTCTATTTCAGCGGTAAACTGTTCATTGATTACTTCAGGGAAAGCTTCCACAAGAATCTTGTTTATCATGCGTCCAAGCTGAGTTGGAACAAGCTGCTTGTTGCTTCTGGTAATGTAATAGCGATCAAGAAGAACGCTTACAATTGAAGCATAGGTAGAAGGACGGCCGATTCCTGTTTCTTCAAGAAGTTTGATGATGGAAGCATCCGTATAACGGGCAGGTCCCTGAGTAAAATGCTGTTCAGGATAGAATTCCTTTGATTCAACGACTTCACCAACTTTGAGAGATGGAAGGCTACCGGTAACTTCTTCCTTGGATGAAAGAAGTTTGATTACGGAATAAAAGCCTTTCTCGCTGAGTTTTGTAGAAGAAATTCTGAACACGGCTTCCCCTGCAGAAATTTCAGCCGTAGTAGTAATTGTCTTTGCATTTGTCATCTGACATGAAACAAAGCGTTCCCAAATGAGCTGATAAAGTCGAAGCTGATCGCGGCTAAGATATTCCTTCATTTCTTCAGGAGTATAGGTTACATAGGTAGGACGAATTGCTTCATGGGCATCCTGAGCTCCCTTTCCTACTGCATACTGAATAGGTTCAGCAGGAAGCTGTTCAGGATAGTTCTTTCCGATCCAGTCACGAACTTCTTCAAGGGCACTGTCGGCAATACGAACGGAGTCTGTACGCATGTAGGTAATGAGACCGACTGTAGTCTTGCCTACCTGAATACCCTGATAGAGCTGCTGGGCAATCTGCATCGTCTTTCTTGCATTGAAACCAAGCCTATTTGCGGCTGCCTGCTGCATTTTTGATGTTGTAAAGGCAGGCTTTGGCCTTACGGTCTTTTCCGTAGACTTAATGTCCGTAACCTTACATTCAGAATTCTTGATTTCTTCAATGATGTTCTTTACTTCAGTCTCGTTCTTCAGTTCAGGAGTCTTTCCCTGATACTTGGCCAGCTGGCATGTAAAGGTAGATTTTCCTTTCTGGAAGTCGGCATCAAGGCTCCAGTATTCTTCCGGAATGAAGGAATCAACTTCATCTTCCCTTTCACAGATCATCTTGAGGGCAACAGACTGAACGCGTCCTGCACTCAGACCATTCTTTACCTTTTTCCAAAGGAGAGGAGAAAGATTGTACCCAACAAGACGGTCAATTACACGGCGTCCTTTCTGGGCATTTACCATTGACTCATTGATGTCATGGGGATCGGCCACACCATCAGAAATTCCCTTTGGAGTGATTTCCGGGAAAACTACGCGCTTAATTGGAGCCTCTGTCTTTTCCTTAAGGGCTTTGTTCAAATGCCAGGCAATTGCTTCCCCTTCACGGTCAGGATCGGATGCAAGGAGAACAAGGTCTGCATTTTTTGCATCTTTCTGAAGTTCCTTAAGGAGTTTTGCCTTTCCGCGAACGGTAATATATTCCGGCTCAAAATTATTCTCAATCTGAATGGCCATACGGCTCTTAGGAAGGTCGATTACATGACCAATAGAAGCCTTTACATTGTAATGGCTGCCAAGAAACCCACCGATAACCTGTGCCTTGTGTGGAGATTCCACTATGACAAGAGTCTTCTTTGTTTTCTTGGCCGCTGCTTTCTTTGTTGTCTTTTTCTTTTTTGTTACTTTTTCAGCTTCTTTTTCTGATACTTCAGACATATTTCACCTCAAAAAAAACCTGAACTAAAAAAGTTCAAGTTGTCTATCTTTTACACTGAAGGTTCCGGGAGGACTTGCCATCACCCTGACATAATCAGCATAGTTTTCAATTACCGGAGCACCTTCCAGAACATACCGTTCCGCAGAGGGTGCATTTTTTTTCGACCGTCTTTCACTGCCCCCGCCACTATCCTTTGCCTGATTTGTAAATCCGGCACAATGGAACACAATGTCCCTGTTGTAGGTTATGGCAAAATCTGCAGTTATCAAAGCCCCACTTCCTTCAGGAGCATGAATTACTACGGTTGCCGGAGACAAAGCCGCAATAAGTCTGTTGCGTTGAACAAACCTCCACGCCTCTGCCGGTGTCCCCGGAATATATTCGCTGCACAAAAGCCCACCATTTTTCAATATGGAAGCTGCAAGGGTCCTGTTGCCATAGGGAACTACAGAATCTATGCCACAGGGAAGAACAGCAACAGTTCCTCCTTCAACACCAGTCTGCAAGGCGCCTCTATGTGCAAAAGAATCGATTCCATTGGCTAGACCAGAAACAACTACCTGACCGTCGGAAACAGCATCCTTTGAAAACTCAAGGGCCGCCACGGCTGAATCCTGACAGACTCTTCTCGTCCCCACCACTGAAACGCATTTCTTCTTAAGGACATCAAGATTTCCCCTGTAAAAAAAACAGTAGGGAGGATCATTGATGGTTCCAAGCATGGCAGGAAAATCATATTCGCCAACAACGGATCCATGGATTTCCTTTGATTCCATAATGAGCTCCGCTTTTTGAGCAAAAGCCCTGACATGGAATCCGTTCCATTCGCCCCTGGTCTTTCTGCCAGTTATTGAAGAAATATCTTCTATAGACAGTAACGCAAGTTTATCTAAACTGTCAATATTCTTCTTTAAAAGTTTTTTTTCCCTGTTTGTCAGGAAACTAATGTGGCTGAGGGCCAAATCCATAATATCCATAAGGAAAAAGTAAAAATAAGATTGGAAAATGTCAAATTTAAAAAAGAAAATCCGTGATCCCTCCCTTTAGTTATCACGGATTAACATTAACTTTTTGTTATTAGATATACCTTTTGGTTATCGCTTATTTTTTCTGGCTGAACTTGGCATCAAGAACAGTCTTTTTGTTGGCCTCAGCTTCTTTAACTTTTTCAGCATTTGGCTTAAGTTCGATTATCTTGTCATAAAGTTCAACAGCTTTATCAAACTCATAGTTCATGTAATAGGCACGGGCAAGAACGAACATGGCATTGGTATCCTTTACCTGTACCGAAAGGAATTTTTCAAGATGCGGAATTGCTTTTTCGCTTTCATCAAGAACAAAGACATAGAGAACCCCAAGACCGTACATGGCGCGGTAATATTTCGGGTTGATTCCAAGGGCGCGGATGTAGGCGGTTTCTGCAAGACGAAGGTAATTCTGCCTTTTTTCAATGCTGGAAGAAGCAGGTCCGTTTGCCTCAAAATCCATGGTGGAATTGGCAAGATAACCTGCACAGAGAGCTACATAGTAATAAAGGTTTGCATTGTCTGGATAGTAAGTAAGAGCCTTCTGAAAACATTCAAAAGCTTTTCCGTAAAGCTGCTGGTCAAGGTAGCGGGTTCCAAGGATTTTGTACCAGATTCCAACCTGAGCTTCTGTTGTTGCAAGATCAAGGGCGCGGGCATCGAATTTCTTGATGGCATCCTGAAGTTCTTCCTTTGTCGTAGGATTATGAACGCCTTCCTCGATTTTCTGCATTCTCTTTATTGTGTTGTAAGATGGCGAACAGGAAAGAACCGCAAAAGAAACGGAAAAAACAATCGTACATACAAGTGCATTTGACAGAACTTTTCTCATAAAGTACCCCTTTTTTAAAATTTTATTCTACTCCTGATCATTAGAATCCCTATGACCTGGAAAATAATCCCTGTGATAATCCTTCAGCTGCCCGTCATCCACATGAGTGTAAATCTGGGTAGTAGAAAGGTCCGCATGCCCAAGCAGTTCCTGAACAGAACGAAGGTCTGCTCCACCTGCAAGAAGATGGGTTGCAAAGGAATGCCTCAGGGTATGAACCTTGGCTTCCACCCCACTCTTTACTCCAAGTGCCTTAAAGTTCTTCCATATTCCTTTTCGTGAAAGAACCTGACCACGTGAATTCACAAAAACTTCATCTATTATTTTTGACCCCACAATCTGCGGTCTTGCTTCAAATATCCATTTTTTAAGCCAAAGTTCCGCATCGCCACCAAAGGGAATCAACCTTTCCTTGTTTCCCTTTCCGCGGACTATAAGAACCTGCTCCTCAAAATGTATGTTGGACAGCAAAAGTCCCGAAGCTTCACTTATGCGAAGTCCACAGCTGTAGATGACTTCATAGAGAGCCCTGTCACGGACTCCCAAGGGTGTAGAAACATCAATAGCTGCAAGAATGGAATCTACCTGCCCTACTTCAAGAACCTTTGGAAGTGCCCTTGAAATTTTCGGACGGTCCAGATCTGCAACAAAATTGTCAGTCCAAACCTGTTTTCTGACCAAAAGTGAACCGAATTCACAAAGGGCCGTCATATCCTTTGCTACAGTCAGTTCACTCAGTCCCTTAGTTTTTCTCCATGCCGAATAGTAAAGCACAGTCTGCTGAGTGACATGTTCTATTGAAATACTGTTTGCTTCAAGATAGGAAACGAATTCCTTTACGGAAATGAGGTATGTCTCTGCCGTAACCTTCGAATGGTTTTCGACAAAGATTATCTCGTTATAGAATTCCTGCAGAAGTTTTTCGATTGAACTGTCCAAAGCAAATCCCGTCTAAAATCAGTCCAATGTAAGGTCGATGGAACTTCCCATGTTCTTGAATCTGTTTCTGTAGAAAGACGGAACATTGTCGCGATCGTTTGCATCAGCACCGGCTGGAAGTCCCTTTACCTTGAATGTATTGCGGTCATCGTCTGCTGCAAGGCTGATGGATTCTCTTTCCGACGGAAGCTTTTCTTCTGTAAAAGACGAAGATGAACTGCTGGAAGCTTCTGCAAAAATCGAAGAAGATTCTGTCTTTGCAGGATGCTCAAAAGAACCAAGGCTATCATAAATTGAATGGCTTCCAATTACAGCCGAAGTCTTTGGTTCAGGCTTTGAAAAAGAAGCATCAGAGAAAGAAGTTTCCGATGCAGAAACAGGATCTGCCTTAAGGCCACCATTGAGGATGCTGTTAAAATCGTCTGTTGAAACTACAGTGTCATCCTTTTCTTCAACGGCCTGCTGGATTTCTTCTGCAGTTACAAAGCCGTTGTCAGAAGGATCGAATTCTGTGGCAATAACTGTAACTGAAAGATCGTCGTCTTCCATGTTTTCGTTTGTTGCAAGACCAAAGATGATGTTTGCATTCTTGTCTGCAGAACGGCGGATAAGGTTGATGATTTCACGGCTTTCTTCAAGAGAAATGGAACCGTTTGTAGTAATGTTAATGAGGATTTTCTTTGCACCGTCAATCTGGCGGTTTTCAAGGAGAGGATTGAAGATTGCACCTTCAACAGCTTCGTTGATTCTGTTTTCTCCCTTACCTTTTCCGACACCGAGGATTGATTCTCCGGAACCGCGCATGATTGTGCATACATCAGCAAAGTCAACATTGATGTCACCAGGCTTTGTGATGATTTCAGTAACACCCTTTACGCCTGCACAAAGAAGATTGTCAGCAAGAATAAACTGTTCGCGGAAAGTAAGCTTTCTTTCAGGTTCAGTCTTCATTGCCTTGAAGATTTTGTCATTAGGAAGAACGATAAGGCTGTCAACATTCTGACGGAGCTTTGCAAGACCTTCAATAGCATTGTTCATGCGAACAGAACCTTCATGCTCAAAAGGAGTTGTAACTACTGCGATAGTAAGGATGCCAGCTTCATGGGCAAGCTTTGCAACGATTGGAGCACTACCAGTTCCTGTACCACCACCCATACCGGCTGTGATGACAACCATGTTTGCATTGCCGATTACAAGCTTGAGTCTTTCTGTATCTTCAATTGCTGCGTCTTCACCAACCTTTGGATTTCCGCCGGCACCGAGACCGCCGGTAATCTTCTGTCCGATTGGCACGCGGAGTTTTGCTGTAGACCTATGGAGAGCCTGCTTGTCGGTATTGAGAACGACAAAGTCAACGCCGCTTACCCCGTCTTCGATCATGCGCTGAACGGCACTTGAACCACCGCCACCACAACCGATGATCTTTATTTTTGTAGGATTCAAATCTCCAAGTTCATCATCAAAGTTAAGTTCATCACTTGCTGCCTGAGCTGCAGCCATTGGTGCAGTTTCTGCAGCTGTATTGAACTGAGCTCCGTTCTGAGCTGGTGCAGCCGATGAATTTGCGGACTGCGAGTCCTGTACATTTGTGAATTCCAGCATTTATAATTTCCTCCCGACCCAATTTCCAGCCTTTCAAGTCACCCAAGAGTATCCCCCCTCTTTGGCAACGGCCAGAAACTTCATGTTGAATATTCTACTTAATTTATTTTTTTTAGTAAATTCTTAAAGAAACTCATTTTAGGCTCACCGCCCTGTTTCTTTGCATTTCTCTTGGCAGATGCCCTTCCGTCATCATCCTTGTTGCTCATGATGAGCCCCATTACGGTTGCAAAATCTGCATTTCTGTAGCTGGTATCTGCACCGCCAAAATCAGAACAGGTTCCAGGACCAACACTTGTTGAATTCCATACAGCCTGTGAAAGGGTAACTATGCCAGGCATGAGCGCCCCGCCACCAGTAAGAACTATGGTTCCATTAAGCCTGCCAAGACCGGAATGTCTCTTTGCCTCTTTTTTTACGAGGGAAAGAACCTCCTCAAGAATTTCTACGACACGACTGGAAATGACATCACAAAGAAGCTTTTTATTTGTAACGGCAGGAGGAAGACCTCCAACACCAGGAATGATGACTTCATCATTTTCTTCTTCAGGATCAAGCCAGCAGGAACCGTATTTAAGCTTAAGGTCTTCTGCAACGGCAAAAGGAACTCCAAATACCTGTGCAATGTCGTTGGTTACCCTGTTTCCTCCGTAAGGAATTGAAACGGTGAACACAGGTGCATTCTTGTTTATGACGATAACATCTGTCGAACCGCCACCAAGGTCAATGAGAATTGATCCCAAGGCCATTTCATCTTTATGAAGAGTTGCAGTTGCTGCTGCAAGAGTTTTAAGGGTAATGTTTCTGAGCTCGTATCCGGAACGGGCAATGCATTCGGCAATATTTCCCTGTGCGGACTTTGAAACCTTTACAAGAAGAGTCTTTACTTCAAGGCGAACTCCAAGGATTCCTATTGGATCAGGGTATTCCTTTCCGTCAATGAGATATTCCTGTGGAATGATATGAAGGAGAACTTCGTCATAAGGAATGAGGGTTGATTTTGCAGATTTAAGAGCCCTTTCCTTTGCTTCAGGCTTGATTTCAAGAGGACTTGTGGAAATGCCTTTAGGATCAACACCTACTACACCACTGGACATCTTGCTTGAAACCTGGGCACCGCCGATGGAAGTCCATACTTCTGAAACTTCAACCCCAGCCATCTGTTCCGCAGCTTCAATGGCAGACTGAACTGCTTCCTTTGTTGCATCGATGTTTACGATAATGCCGTTGCGCACACCCTGAGACGGAATTTTTGAAAGGCCGATCACTTCAATACGGCCATCAGAGTCAATTTCAGCTATAACTGTCCTGATAAAGCAGGTTCCGATATCAAGACCAACAATTCGGCGGCTCAATGCATTCCTCTCTAGCGGCGTCTGTAGGAAACTGCCCCATAGCGAAGGTCGATTTCCGAAACGTCAGGTTCAATAGAATTAACGACATCAAGAACAACCATCATGTACTGAAGGGCATCCTCATTAAGGTTGCGGTCTGTCAAAACCTTTACTTTTGCCTGTGAAGGATAGAGGGCAAGCTCATAGTTGCCGTATTCCTTTGGAACAACCTGAATTTCAGAAACTGCAGCAAAATATTTGCGTGGAAGCTTCCTGATGTCTGAAATCTGCTCCATGAGAACACGATACTTTGATGGAAGTCTCATTCCTTCCTGAAGATTGTCTACTGGAAGACCAGAAACAAGAGGAACGGAATAATCTGTTGCCATAGATGCAGAATTAACACTGAATAATATACCATTTTCGTCTATTTGAATAGACTTTGAAGTTCCGTCCTGACAGATAATTGACTTGGCAACAGCATTTCTTTCCTTTATTTTGATGGAAATACTGTTTGGAAAATGCTTGTCTACGGAAACACTTTCAACGCAGGAAATAGTGCTGATTACCGACACGGCCCTTTCTGTACTGAATCCACTCCAGGTTGAACAGTCCAGTTCCGCAAGCTTTTCATTTAACTCGTTTTTTGTAAGGTAATTTAAACCGCTATAAGTAATTTCCGGTGCCGAAAACAAAGGAAGAACAAAACTATATACAAGTGCTTCAAGGGCAAGAAAACCTCCAAGGACAAATACAAGGACCTTAAGGGCAATGAGCTTTTTGTCCTTTTGGTTTTTTACAACCTTTTCCTGAACCTTGTCATCAAAGGAAATAAAAAAATCATTGAAATCTGTAACTACAAGATCACTCATAATTCAACCACCGTCTCTCCAAAACTTTCATTAAATTCTATTTCTGAAATCTTTTTTTCTTCATATCCATTATCGGCATCGCAATGTGAGGCGTTAATTACAAAACCGCACATGCAAAGGGTCACAATAAGTGACGAACCGCCGCTCGAAAAGAAAGGAAGCGGGATTCCCGTAGTTGGGGCCGCACCGCAAACTACAGCAAGATTAATAAGTGACTGTGCAGTAATGGTAAAAACACAGCCAAAAGCTCCAAGAGCTGCAAATTTGTTAGGGCAGTTTTTGGCGATCTTTATTCCGCGGAAAAGGAATATTCCCAGCAGAAGAAGGTATGCAAAAACCCCTGCAAGTCCCATGGCAGTTGCCCATCCGGCAAAAATATAGTCTGTCTGGACTTCCGGAATGGAAATGTTATTGTCAAGCCCGCTGCCGGTTCCAACACCCCAGATTCCACCCGCACTTATGGCACGTTCAGAGGCAAGAGCCTGATAACCGGAAGTTGTCGTATAGTCATTAGGTCTGAAAAAAGACAGAATGCGCAGAAGCCTGTACCTGTGAGTCAACGTCATGAGCGCAGTAAGAGGTCCAACAAGAAGCATGATCGGAAGGAAAACCCTTACAGGAGATCCAGAAACAATGAACATTCCTACACCAATGCAGAAAACCATTACACTTGTAGAAAGGTCCTTCTGAATGAATATTGCCCCGGCCAAAATAAGGAGCCCTATGGCAGGATACATGAACTCACGGTTGTTTTCCTCATACTCGTTTGAGTGCTTATCAAACAAGTGGGAAAGATAAAGCACCATGGTAAACTTTACCAGTTCCGAAGGCTGGAAAGTAATCACATGAGGAATGCTGACCCATCGTGGTGCTCCGTTTCTGGCACTGCCAATTACAGGCATGAGGGCAAAAAGACAGAGCACCACAGATGTTGCAGCAAAGGCTAAAGTAAATCGTCTTAGGGCGTTTACGGGAACGGCTGCAAAAAATACAAGGCCAACAGCACCAACTGCAGAATATGCAAGTTGTCTCCACAAAAAGTAATACCTGTTGTGAAAGAAACGTTCCCCTACACCCTGAGTACAGATCAGGATTGTAAATATTCCAAGTCCCCAAAGCAGGAGAACCGAAATCAAGAAGAGTGGATCACTTCTCTTGTAGGCGAGAACAGGTTTGTCTGCATGAATTACATATTCGCTCACAGTTCACCGCCCTCAAGAATTCTGGTAATGCGTTCAAGTCCCATGCCTCTGGAACCCTTTATCAAAACGATGGATTTTTCCGGAACAGCAGAAGAAATCATTCCAGCAATTTCCTTCATCGTATCATCGCTGCGTCCTGCATAGTGGAAAACTTCCTTTCCAGAAACAGAAGACCTGATTCTGTCATAGGCAGCTTTCATTTCATCACCTGCAAAAACAATGACATCAGCACTTGAACCGGCAGCAAGCTCGCCTGCCTTTTCATGCTCCTTAACGGAATCTTCACCAAGCTCAAGCATATCGCCAAGGACAAAGACCTTCTTGCGGCCGTCATTTACAGAGGAAACGAATTCAATTGATTTTTCCATCGAATCAGGATTTGCATTGTAACAGTCCTGAACGATTGTATACTTTCCTTCAAGAACCTGGCTTCTGCCAAACATTGGTTCAAGTTCATTGATTCCCTTTGCAATTTCTGAAGATGTAAGTCCAAGTACTTCAGCAAGGGCAATGGCGCCAAGGGCATTCTTGTAGTTGTATTTTCCAGGAAGGGAAAGAACGGTTTCAATTCCACCTACTGTAAATTTTGTTCCGCCAAGTCCAAGATCTGCAACATACTTTACGGTATCAGTATCCTGACCATAAAGAACTACCTTTCCTTCAATCTGATCCTTGAGGAATTCAACATAGTCATCGTCAAAAGGAATCACACCGGTTCCAAAGTTGTGGAAGTGATCGAAAACTTTTGCCTTTTCCTTTGCAATGTTGTCGCGGCTTCCAAGCAAACCTATATGGGCAGTACCGATGTTTGTAACGATTGCAAAATTTGCCTTGAGCACAGCAGAGATTTCACCGATTTCATTTTCACGGTTCATGCCCATTTCAAAAATGCCGCACTGATGTTCAGGACGAATTTTAAATACTGAAAGAGGAAGTCCTGTTTCGCTGTTAAGGTTCCCCTGATTGCAGATTACATTGTATTTCTGCTTCATGATGGAAACAAGAATTTCCTTTGTGGTTGTCTTTCCACTGGAACCTGTAACCGCAATCTTTATGAGGTGAGGAAATTTTTCAACATATGCCCCAGCAGCTTTCTGCAAGGCTGTCATGGTGTTATCCACGGCAATAAAGGTAACTCCAGGATAATCATGATGAAGATTAACAAAATAGTTGCTGTCATCCTCATAATTTTTTTTCGCAATGAAAACAACGCTCGCACCTTTTTCAATTGCCTGCGGAATGTATTTGTGTCCGTCCTGAACTTCACCGATGAGAGGAACAAACAAAGTATCTTTTTCTACACTGCGGCTGTCCGTTGCAACAGAAGTGAATGTAATAGTCGATGGACCGAGGACATGTATTCCATCTGTTGCTTCGAGAACTTTTTCCAATGTAAGAAGGCTTTTATCTATTCCAATCATTTTTTATTTTCCTTTGCTCCAGGTACACCAACGCGTACGATTTCTTCACTTTCAGCCTGACGCATCCCCAGGTCTTCCTCAGCTATCTTTTCAATTCTGTCTGAACTTGAAAGAAGGCTGATGTCGGTTATCAGCTTTTTGTTTTCCTCAATGAGGGTTTCCTGCTTGCGCTCAAGGTCTTCAACTTCCTTCTTGAGGGTTCTGTATTTGCTTGACTGAATCCCGTTAAGAACAAGAAGCCCAGGAATACTCAATGCAAGAAGGCAGAAAAAAAAGTTCCTGAAGAAGGCACGGATTTTCTTTTTTATCATAATGCCTCCACCCCATACAGACGTTTTTCATCTGCATCACGAAGCTTCCTTACAACACGGAGCTTTGCACTTCTTGAAGGAGAATTTGTCTTTACTTCTTCTTCAGTAGGTTCAACAGGCTTACGGGTAAGGATTTCTGCACAGGGAGTTCCACCGCAATTACACATTGGAACTTCAGGTGGACACACACACTGCTTGCCGAGATTCCTGAAATAATTCTTTACGATTCTATCTTCCAGTGAATGGAATGTGATTACACCGAGTTTTCCTCCAGGAGCAAGAATATTGAAGGCATCGTGGATTGCTTCTGGCAAGCGACTTAGCTCACTGTTGACCTGAATTCTCAAAGCCTGGAAAGTTCTAGTGGCTGGATGAATGTTTCCGTGCCTGTATTTTGCTGGAACTGCATTGTAAATGATATCTGCCAGCTGTTTTGTGGATTCGATTTTCTGAGTTTCGCGTACCCTACAGATTTCTGATGCAATGCGGCGCGAATATTTTTCGTCGGAATAGAGATAGATCATGTTTGCCATCTTCTCTTCTTCCATCTTGTTCACGATGTCAGCAGCACTTTCCTTTGTTTCGCTGTTGAGCCTCATGTCCAGAACCTCATCATGACGGAAAGAAAATCCCCTTCCGCTTCTTTCGTAATGGAACACACTGATGCCAAGGTCAAAGAGAATAAGGTTGGGTCTTTCGGCATCTTCAGGAAAATTTCTATAGAAGTCGTTGAACCAGCCGTTGTAGAAAGACATACGTTCACCAAAAGGAGCAAGTCTTTCCTTAGCTTTTGCCTGAATGACGCTGTCTGCATCAAGGCCTTTTACTTTTAACGTTGGATATTTTGAAAGGAAGTTGAAGGAATGTCCGCCTTCTCCCAAAGTTGAATCGATAAGGTAGGCAGATGATTCAAACGGTTCTCCCACTGGAGAAAGATATGTGAGGCATTCATTTAAAAGTACAGGAGTATGTACGATTTCCAATTTCTATTCCCTTTTTTCCGCCTTCCCTAAGAGAAAGCTTCATTATTTTTTGCCAAGATCAGCAACTACAGAAGAATATCACCCATTGATTCAGACGCAGCCTGAATGAAGGAATCTTCTGTTTCCTCAAGATACTTGCCATAGCGTTCAGAGTCCCACAATTCCATGTATCTGTTGATTCCAAGAATCGTGCATTCACCCTTGAGACCGGCAAAGTCCCTTAAGCTCTGGGGAATAGAAAGACGGCCCGACTTATCGAAAGTGATTTCCTGAGCCGGAGAAATGAAACGACGGAGAACCATTCGTTTTTTCTCATCAAAAAGAGAAGCGGACCCCATGATTTTTTCATTCAATGAGGTCCACTCGTCCACTGTAAAAAGCATGAGGCAGTTATCAAGCCCGCGGGTTACAACAAGGCTATCCTGCTGCAATACTGAACGCAGCTTAGCCGGAAACTGGATGCGACCTTTGTCGTCCAGCGTATTGTTGTACTCTCCACAGAGCAAATTCATACCGCTACTCACCACTTTTTCCCACTATTTCCCACTTATCCCCTATTTTATCGAAAAATTTGCTAATGTCAATGAAAAAATGCACCGAAAATGAAAAATTTACGGAAATCGACAGATATAGAATGACAAAGGGGACAGACCCCGGGCGAAAGCGTTTGCTTCAAACAAAACCTGTTTCCGCCCTAACTTTCGCCCCAGGAATCGCAAAGGCGATTCCTGAACACCGGGGACAGACCCCTGACGAAAGCGTTAGATGCTCTAGAAGCCGATGCCTTCCTTAACTTTCGTCACAAGGAAAGCTTGCACTTTTCTTGCCAGCCATTTTTAGATAAACTGTTCAGAAACCGATGATAAACACATACAACGAAACCCATTTGCACAGGACTCTAAAGGAAATATATGCAGGAAAGCATGAAGGAGCGCAAAAAGAAGCTCCCTGCGGCCATTTCATAGCCGACATTCTTCTATCTGACGGCGGCATAATAGAAATTCAGACGGGAACATTGGCATCCCTGGCCCCAAAAATTGCATATTTTCTTGCCGAAAAGCGCAAAATACGGGTCGTTCACCCACTGGCAGTGGAAAAATACGTGGAAACAACCGACGAAAGCGGAAAAATCTTAAGGAGAAAGAAAAGCCCAAAGAAACTGAACCTTATATCAGTTTTCAGGGAACTAACAAAGCTCTACCCCTACCTTCTGGACAGAAACTTCACCCTTGAAATTGTAGAGACAAAAATCATCGAGGAAAGAATCGACTACGGAAGCACCGAAAAAGCCGACAACTCAAGAAGAAGGCATAAAAAAACCTGGAACAAAACGGACAAAAGGCTTGATGAACTTGGAAAAGCAACTGTATTGCACGGAAAAACAGCCTGGAAGAAGCTTATTCCGACGGCATTGTTAAAAAAAGACAGGGAATTTACAGCCCCGGAATTTCACAGGGAACTGCTTGAACTGTACCCAAAGGCAAAAAGACAGGAATCTTCAGTAATGCTCTGGGTCTATGTAAAGATGGGATTTTTTGAACGCACAGGCAAAAAGAAAGGAAACGCCTTCCTCTATAGCCCGCTATGACAGTGGGTTATGGCACCGGCAAGGGCATCCGCCGCATGATCTGGTCTCGGAGCTTCCTTAAGATTTAGTAAAATTTTAACACAATGTTCTACCGTTTCCTTATCAGCATTTTTTGTACCGGTTACGGCATACTTTATCTGGTTGGGCGTATACATGAACACAGGAATTGCATGCTGGGCAAGACACAAGGTAATTACACCCTTTGCCTCAGAAACCGCCATGGCACTGGTTGTATTTCGAGCAAAATATAAGGTTTCCATTTCAGCACAGTCAGGACGGAATTCATCAACGACAGCCTGCAGACGGTTATAGATGGCAAGAAGACGCACCTCATGACTGTCCGTACTGGCAGTCTCAATGACACCGTAACTTACAAGAGAAAGCCTACCATCATCAAAATCCACGATACCAAACCCTACATGGGCAAGTCCCGGATCTATACCTAACACTCTCATAAAAACCTTTACAAAAGAAAAAGCCACGGATTCCATAGGAAGGCGTGGCTTTCACTTTATGAATTATCCATTCAAAATCTTAATTATGCATCTTCGAAGTCATCTGGATATTCAACTGTTGACCATACAGCCTGAACATCATCATCTTCTTCGAGCTTGTCAAGGAGCTTCTTAACCTTAGCTGCTGTGTCAAGGTCTACAGCTGTTGTCATCTGTGGAACCATTGAAACTGCAGCAGAAAGTGATGACCACTTTTCAGATTCTGGAGTTTCTTCTTCCTTTGGAGAAAGACCTGCGTCGTGCTTAGCCTGGATAGCTTCAACAACACCTGTGAATGAGTTAGGATCAGTTGTAACTGTGATTACGCCGTCTTCTGCTACTACATCTTCTGCACCAGCATCAAGAACTACTTCCATTACTTCGTCTTCTGTGAGCTTTTCACCGTCAAGAACGATAACACCCTTGCGGTCGAACATGCGGCTTACAGAACCAGAAGTACCGAGGTTACCACCGTTCTTAGAGAAAATGTTGCGAACGTTTGCTGCAGCACGGTTGTTGTTGTCTGTAAGAACTTCAACCAAAACAGCTACACCACCCTGAGCATATCCTTCGTATACAAGTTCCTGATAAACAGCTGCACCTGCACCTGCACCAGTTCCCTTATCGATAGCACGCTTAATGTTGTCCTTAGGCATTGAAGCTGCACGAGCCTTAACAATAGCTGCACGGAGACGTGGGTTTGAATCTGGATCACCACCGCCCATGCTTGCTGCGATAGAAATTTCCTTGATCAATTTTGTGAAAAGTGCACCACGCTTTGCATCAGCAGCACCCTTGGCATGTTTAATTGTCGACCATTTATTGTGTCCTGACATGTATAACTCCTATAAATTATATGCAAATTATGGAATAAAATACCATACTTTGCGATATATGGTCAAGGACAAAAGCATTTGCATGCATTTGTAAAAATACTACCTCTTGAACTTATTGAGGGACTTAAGTGCATCCTTTGCAGCATCAGGAACCTTGTCACCAACGGCATTACTAACGGTAGAAGCTGCACGGTTTTTGATTTCTTTTTCAAGCTGGCTCTTCTTGCTGTCCAAATTTTTCTGAACATTGGCAAGGTTTGCATTCTGGGCATTAATGTCGCCTTCAATTCCTGCAAATTCCTTTACCTTGGCAAGGGCTTCGCTAGAAGAACCGTTTATCTTTTCATTAAGCATTGCAAGGGCCTTTTCCTTTGCATCATTGCCTACATCAGCAGCAACTGCAGAAAGGGCATTGGCAAACTGGTCTCCAAAGTTTCCGCTCAAGGCAAGATCGATTCCATCCTTTGCAGAATATCCAGCTCTATAGCCGGCCTTAAGTCTTGTTACGGCAGCAAGAGCCTTGTTGTAGTACTTGGATGCAGTCTCATTTCCGATACCGTCAGAAGTAAGCTTTACAGGATTAAGGTCAATATCACCGGCTGCACTGAATCCGTCAAAATCAAAGGTACCATTCATCGATATGGCAGCAGTACCGTCGATGGAAGGAATACCGCTTGCAGAAGCAATTTTTGCACCGTCAATCTTTGCTCCAAATCCCTTTCCGCTGTAATTTGCGGTGATAAGTTTTGCATTTGAAGAAGTTCTTGTATCAACAACAAGAGTTGCATTATGTGCAGTTTTGCCAAGGGAGAATTTTCCTTCGCCTTTCATTGGCTTTCCAAGAAGATCCATATCGTTGGAAATATCCGTAACTTTTGCTTCAAAGTTTGGTCCGCTTGCAAAAATGCGTTCGATAAGGAAAGCAGGCTTTGTTGTTCCGTACCAGAAAGTTGTTCCGCGAAGGCGCTTTCTTCCTTCTTTCTTAACCTTCTTTGCCTTTGGTTTTTCTTTCTTTGTATCTGTAGAAGAAGCTTTCATTGATTCTACATAGGCAAGCCCCTTTTTTGCATAAGGATAATATTTTCCAAGTTTGTCCATGGCAACGGCTTCAAGGGCATCGTTCATGATTGTCTTTGCATTCTTGACTGTGCTTACGGCAGTACCTATAGTATTTTCAACAAACTTCTTGTCTTCCTCTGCAGCTTTGACAATGGAAGTTCCAAGTCCTGTAATGTTCTTTGAATCAACCTTAACTTCATCAGTAATGGACGAAACGGATTTCTTTACGTCTTTGCTTTTTTCAATGGCGCTATTAACCTGTTCAAGAGTTGACTTAAGTTCTGCAACATCTTTGATGGAAGAAGGATTGATGCTCTGAAGCTTTTTAACGGAAGAAGAGAAATCTTCAACCTGCTTCTTCAATTCATCAGGCTTACCCTTCCATTTTGCAACCATGGCTTCAGCCTGATCCTTTGCATCCTTTGCTGTGGCCGGAGTCTTAAGCTTTGATTCCAGATTCTTCACGATTTCTTCAGGACTTGATCCGCCAAGCATTGACTGGGCCTGTGCCTTAAGGTCAGCAACCTTTGCATCTGTCTTTTCCTTGATGGAAGTCATGAAGGCATTGTTGGAATTTTCCTTTTCTTCAATCTTATCCTTTACTTTCTGGGTAAGAAGCTTGCAGCTGGTCTTTCTGTCCGTATTGAACTGCATGCCTGAAACTTCAATGTTTTTGCAGTCAAATCTTCCGCGGAGTGCCTGGGAAAGGCTGAAGGCAACCTCTATTTTTTCTGCTTCAAAGAGGTTCTTGAATTCTTCGTCCTTATTACCGATGGCAATGCCGTTGACTGTAAGCGAAGTTCCAAAGATTTCAAGGTTAACCGAGCGGATTTCCGTTTTGGCTCCAGCAGCCTTCTCGCAACCCCAGATGAGGGCTTTCTTAGTTACCGGGTTCTTGAAAAGTGAAACAACAACTCCGATTCCGACAAAAACAGCAACTACTGCAACGAAAGGAACAAAGCTGAAAATGGACTTCTGCTTCTTGATTTCCTTTGCAAGGTTCTTGTAGTGCTTGAGTTCAGTCTTTGTAAATTCCTTTTCACGTGGCATAGCCATAAGCTCAGGCTTCTTGGCATTTGCTCCTTTTTCAAAGAGGGCCTTAACATCCTTTTTGTCAGCAGGAACATAGAGGCGCTTGAGGATTTTAGATTCAAGCTTCTTTTCCGAATATGATTTCTTGAACATCCCAGGCATTTTCTTGGCAGGGAATTTCTTGGCTTCTTTCTTAGGCTTTTTAGCCTTCTTTTCTTTTACTTCTACTTTATCTTTTGCCATTTTAGTCTCCGATCATTCCTGCAATTTTTTCAACAAGAGGAATATTCTTGATGACAGCAGTAATCTTAAGCTTCCTGATTTTTTCAGCAAGATATTTTCTCCATGCCCACACAAAAAGTCTTCCGAGGGCATAGAAAGGAATGTAAGCAATGAGGCCACATACAAGGGACCCCATGACAACGGTATTGTTCAGCTTTGTAAATGCAACGAAAGGCACATTCAAAAGACCTGCATAGGTTGAACTCATGCTTTCAATCGTAAGTATGGAATACCCTACGGAATCAAAAAGAGGATCAAGAAAAACAGTAAGGGCAGCTCCCAGAAGAATGCATAGTGCGTAGGCTCCTCGCTGGATGTTCATGAAAAGGATGAAGACAAAGAGTACATACCAAAGCAAATTATCCTTTGGTATAAATCCTAAAAGAATGCCGCATGAGACTGCATGGGCAATGGCTCCAGGGCGAGTATTTGAACTCAAGGCCCCAATCAATTTTGTCAATGGCTTTATCATGTTGCCATTATAACACAAAAAACTTAAATTTTCTGTTATGACTTTGCATTTTTCACAAACCCATTGGATAATTGAAAAATCAATATATGGAGGTAAAAATCATGAACATGGGAATTATTGGAGCCGGAAGCATTGCAAAAATAATGGCAAGGACAGTTGCCGCAATACCTGACAAGGCAAATATTTATGCAATTGCATCCCGTTCACTGGAAAAGGCGCAGGATTTCGCAAAGGAATTCAACATTTCCAAAGCATACGGAAGCTACGAGGAAATGCTTAAGGATCCTGACATTGACCTCATCTACATCGCAACGCCACACTCCCAGCACTACGAGAACATGAAGCTTTGCCTTGCACACAATAAAGCAATTCTATGTGAAAAAGCCTTTACAAAAAACCTTAAGGAAGCGGAAGAAATCCTGAAGGAAGCAGAAGAGAAAAACATTCTGGTAACAGAAGCCATATGGACCCGCTATATGCCTTCACGAAAAATAATAGCAGAAACAATTGCCAGCGGAATAATCGGAGAGGTAGATCACCTGAGTGCAAACCTCCACTACAGCATTGCAGGCAAGGAAAGAATGGTAAGACCAGAGCTCGCAGGAGGAGCACTTCTTGACCTTGGCGTATACTGTCTTAACTTTGCCACCATGTTCTTTGGAAATGAAATAGAAAAGATTGATTCTTCCGTTGCCCTCACAGATACTGGAGTAGACAAATTCAACAGCATGACGGTTTTCTTTAAAAACGGGAAAATTGCATCCCTCACCTCTGGCTTTACCAACCGCTCAGATAGAAAGGGAATCTTCCACGGAAGCAAGGGCTATGCAATTGTCGAGAACATAAACAATCCGTCTTCAATAACCTGCTATGATACCAATGACGTGGAACTCAAGCACATTGATTTCCCTGAAATTGCAACAGGATATGAATACGAAGTTCTTGAATGCGGTGAGATCCTTGCGCAGAAAAAAAACCAATGTCCTTCCATGCCTCACGAAGAAACTATTTTCATCATGAAGCTTATGGACGGTCTTAGAAAAGAATGGGGGGTGATCTACCCTAACGAAACACTTTAAAAACCAATAAAACCTTTAGCAGATTCCCTAGCACTTGAAATGTTCCGGCAGGGGAATCTCAAAGGTGGTTGCCTTGCCGTTTACAGGAATCGTAAGTTTCGTTGCGGCAAGTTGAAGTTTCTTTATTCCGATTTTACGTGCAAGCTTGTTCAGTTTGAAATTACCGTGCTTGTCGTCTCCAGCGAGGGGTGCTCCTGCCTTGGTCATCTGAATGCGAATCTGATGCATTCTTCCAGTTCCCAAAGTTATGAGGATTTTGCAAAGTTCAATTTCCTTTTCCGATGTTTCTCCCGTTTCCGCATTTACGGAAACAATTTTCTCCTTCCATGATTTTTCAACTTCAAAGAAAAGTTCTGCATCCTGAGTACGACCGTGGGCTTCTACAGTCCCTACAAGTTTTCCCTTCATGGCAGTCTTTCCCTTTACCTGAGGAAGTCCAAAACAAACGGCTGTATATACTTTCTGAACCTGTTCTGTCTGAATGAGTTTTGTCCACTTTGTAGCAGCAGCAGGATTTTTTGCAACTATAAGTATTCCTGCAGTTTCCTTGTCCAAACGGTGAACAAGATGAACCTTGTACCCCAGTTGCTTTGGAAGTTCTTCGTCCAAAGGATGTGCTATTCCCACCCCGCCCTGTACCGAAACGCCGCTTTCTTTGTTTACCAGGAGGATGTCGTCATTTTCAAAGATTATAGAAACATCTTTCATATGCCGAACATCATAGAAGAGGATTTACAAAATGACAAGATTATCAAGAAAAGCAGCCACCTTAGTTGCCCTATTCTGTGCTGCATCAATTGCTTTTGCCGCAAGAACCAATTTCAATGGTTACAGCGACAAGGTCTGCATAGATTTGCCGGAAGGCTTCAAACTTGAAAACTCCAACAGTGACACTTCATTTCAACTACAAAGCACCATTGCCCCTGTCCATGCAATAATCCAAATTTATAAAGAAGGAAAATACAAAGGAACTGAGGATGCCCTTAATACTGCCGTTTCAAAACTTGGACTTACAGCAGACCTGGACACCTTCATGTGGAGAAACAATACTACTGCCATTTCCCTTTTCACAGGAAACCTTATGGGAGTACAGTCTTCAGGTTACGGGGCAGCAGCAGTAATCCCCGAAAACAAGAGCATAATCCTTGTACTTACCTGGGCTGCAGAAAAAGATGCACAGGCAGCAACCCCATACATGACCAGCCTCATTGATTCAATCTACGTAGACATTGAAAGTTATTTTTCAGCAGGCCTTTTGACCTCTTACACCTTTCCTAAAAAAGGCGCAAAGGACATCATCCTGAAAATTGACGGGAAGGACATATCGACTAAAATCGATGAATCTGACAAAGAAGCTTCTGAATTCCTCATATCCCGAGAATATCAGGTGCTCCTCATGTATCAGAAAAGCGATTTGTGGAAGGAAGCCTGGCAAAGATATTACAGGCTCATATTCCGCGATTCAAGCGAAAGACTTCTTCAGGCAGGCTTTGACATTACCAATACACTTGCTCCCGACTGTAAGGATACAACGGAACTTGCACAGAAACTTTTGACCTGGACCCAGGGATTCAAATACGAACGGGAGAAAACTACAAGCGACTTCGCTTCACTGCCTTCAATCCTTCTGGGTTCTGGCTCCGACTGCGATAGCCGTTCCATGCTCATTGCAGTTCTCCTCCAGGGAATAAATGCCGACAGCATAATCTTTGTAAGTGCAGAATACAGCCACGCAATAGCTGGCCTTGTTTCCGATCATCCTGGTTTTGGATTTACAGTCAACGGAAAACTGTACCTTACAGGAGAGACAACTGCCAAAGGAATAACCTGGGGTAAAATAGACGGAAAGCAGTCGGATTACTCAAAATGGATTCCCGTTGCATTGCCATAAAAAAAGCCACCATTTGGTGGCCTTTGTGATTTTATATATATTTTACTGAATCAAAAGATTGTAAGCTTCCATTGGGGACTGTGCTTCAAGAAGCTTTTTGTAGAGGTCTGGTTCACGAAGCTTTGTGCTCAAGTGTGATAAAGTCTTGAGGTAGTAGCTGTGCTGATTGAAGGCAGCACCGATCATGAACATTACGCGAACCGGTGTTTCATCGATTGGCTGGAAGTCAATGATATCGCACTTTGAAATACCAACAGACATAACCAGATCTGTAACAGACGAAAGGCGTACATGTGGAATTGCAAGTCCACGACCGATGGAAGTAGACATGAGTTCTTCTCTCTTAAGGATTTCTACCTCAAGTTCCTTTGCATCCTTAACTTGTGGAGCAGTTGCAAGATTCTGTGCAAGCTGAACAAGGCTGTCATGCTTTGTCTGATGATTCATGAAAACGATTCTTTCCGGAGAAAGGATGTTCTTAATCTGAACCACAATGTCCGATGAAGACTTTGTAGAAGATGAAAGGCGTTCATTAACCCACTTTTCAATTTCTGATTTCTTGAATCGCCATACCGTGCCGATTTTTCCGCTAGGAATTTCTCCCTTCTGTGCCCAATCATATACTGTGCGTTCACTAACGCGAAGGTAATTTGCAACTTCTTCAATTGTAAGGATATCGTCTTCCATTTTTAACCCCTATAATACAACTTTACATCGGTTACTGTATTTTGCATCCTTTACTGTTTTTTGTCAACCTTTGCAAATACAAGAAAGGCCCTAAAAACCGCAGTTTTCAGAGCCTTTTTATAGCAAACTATTCCTTCCAAGGGAAAATAAAGCTTTTTAATGGTCTAGGGCCAAGAGTTTTCCTGTCTTTTGCAAGAAGATCATTCCAAGGAACGTTTTTCCGTTCTTCCATGGTAAGATCAGGATTTACCTCAAGCCAGTCATATTTGTACATTCTGAACCTGAAGGCATTCATGTTTGTAATCATTACTCCTGTCATCCCCGGGAAAAGCCCAAAAGTAACGACAGTAAGAATGGCATTCAAAAGATTCAAGAAGGCAAGGCAAAAGCTAAACCCCATGTTGTCGAGCAAGAGAAGGTAGCACTTCTTAAGGCATTTGAAAAAACCGTTCTTCATGACAACGCGAACCGGCATGTACCATTGGAGTGCAAAAAAAGTGGCAAAGAGGAACCAGAATATGATGATGATGAACCCAAGCCACACAAAGCTTCCAGTAGATCCGTCCGCAGGCTTCCACATACTGAGATAGAAAGGAATGCTTACAAAGGCAACGGTACCTACAAGTCCAATGAAAAGTCCGATTTTAAAACCTTCAACCAGACCGTGTAAAAGTCCGCCAAAGAATACTGAATATTTCGGAGCATTGTATTTTGCAACGTTTGCAGCATTCTCCCCGCCGGCAAAAGCAACAGAGCAAACAAGAATGGAAACAACAATGAAAGTGCCAAGAAACAAGGGTTTTCTCCAAGCTTCATTCATTTCAAGGAAAAGTTCATATTTGAAAGCCATGGCGGCTCCAAAAAGCACGATAAGAGAAAAGAAATTTGTTATGACAACATAGAAAATATTGTCCCATACATCGCATAAATTCTTTTTGAAGAAAAAACCAAACATAGTCCACATAATAATGTGAAACCATAAAAATTGCAATTTTTCATTCTTATGGATAAAATAAGGCCATGAGTTTTACCGTAGCATCAGTCGTTTCCCTCATTTCCCACATACATTCAGCTTCTGCAGATTTCCTGAACAAGAGACTTTCAAAAGCAGACAGCTTTGTATCTTCCCACGGCTTCATACTTTTTCTGCTTTCAGAAAATTCCAAAATGACCATGGGAGAAATCGCTGAAAAAATAAACAGGGACAAATCCACTACGACGGTGCTGATAAAAAAGCTCCTTGAAAAAGGCCTTGTTGAAACGGAAAACTGCAGGGAAGACAGCAGAAAAAAATACATTTCCCTTACAGAAGAAGGAAAGAAATACAATTCCATGACGGGAGAAATTTCAAAGCAGCTCCTGGAAGTTTGCTACAGGGATTTTTCTGAAGAAGAAAAAAACATCCTGCTTAACCTGCTGAAAAAAATGAATTCCAACCTAGAGGAACAGCTGAAAAAAGAATGAAATAACAATTCGATAAAAGTCCATGTCACTTTGTCGGTCAAACTGCAAGTAACTGGATTTTTTTAAAACACAAAAGCGGTCCTGAAAACATGTCTCAGAACCGTTTTTATATAATCTGATGAAAATAGACTATTTCAATGAAGCGCTGATGCGTTCAAGAACCTTCTTGCGGTCCAATGGCTTAACTATGTAGTTCTTTGCACCTGCAAGGAGAGACTTCTTAACGAGTTCTTCCTTACCGAGAGCACTTACCATAACAACGCGGGCATTCTTGTCAAAAGCAATAATCTGCTCAAGGGCTGTAATACCATCCATGCGAGGCATAGTAATATCCATTGTTACAAGGTCAACATTTGGACAGAGTTCCTTATACTTGTCTACTCCATCTTTTCCATCTACTGCTGTAGCAACGATTTCGTAGCCATCGCTAGTAAGGATCTGTGTAAGCTGCTTTGCAACGAACATTGAATCATCAACAACGAGTACGCGGTACTTTGTTCCGTCTACTCTTTCTCCCTCAGGAGGACGTGCGTTGACTGATGGAAAATCTTCTTTTGTTTTCATTCTATGCTCCTTAAATTATGCGCGTTCTCTGATTGCAACGTTTACTTCAATCTTGCCACAATCTGTAACAAGAGGAACGATAAGGGCTTCAACACTTTCTGTTGTTCCACCCAATGCTGCAATTTCCATATTTTCACCTGCAAAAAGTGCTGGTGGTGTAAGGTCAAACTTAAAGCCAAGTTCATGAAGCTTTGTAACAGCCTGTCCAGTAATGATGTTAGCAAGTTCGCTGATTGTAGCCTTAGCCATATCATCAAACTTTGTCATTGTTTCGCAGTTCATCTTTGAAGCAATGTTAAGTGCTGTTTCAAAAGACATGTCAAAAAGAACACGGCCTTCTACATCACCTGCAAGACCAACAAGAGCAGCAACACCCATAACAGGCATAGCTGTTGACTTCAAATAAAGGTCACCTCTTTTAACTTCGGCACCTTCAAGAACTTCCTTTAGAACTCTATAAGAAGTTTCTACAAACGGATTAATGTACTCTACTCTCATCTTATTCCCCCTGGAAAAAATACTTAATAGTAAAACTGATAGGAAAAACTATTCCTTAGAATATACTGTTACATCGCCTTCAGCCTTCTTTAGGCCTGTAACTCCTATATCTTCATTATCACCAACAATTATAATACCATTTCCTTTCAATTTCTCACTAAATTCATTTAAAACTGTATTTTGTGAAGTTTCTGGAAGGAAAGAAAGCAAATCACGCGAGAATACAATATCAATAGGTGGAAGGTTGTTTGTGTTCACGCAGTCGTGGTACTCAAACATAACGGCATCCTTGATTTCCTTTGAGAATGTATAGTCTCCGCTGGCAGTTCTTGTTGTATATGGCTGATACCAGCTTGTACTTGCTTCATCCGAAAGATTCATAAGAGGTGCATTTGAAACACTCAGGAGATCCGTATCATGTCCGTAAACCCTGATCTTAGCACCTGGGTAACGCTTCTTGAGAATACATGCCAGGGAGTAAGTTTCATATCCCTTTCCGCAGCCTGGATTCCAGACAACAATGTTCTTAGCAGAATTCTCAGGAAGAACTTTCATCACTTCCTCTGCGTATTCTTCTGTCCACCATGTACCGGTGCACTTTGAATAGAAAGGCGAAAGGAATTTTTCTGCATCCATTTCGTTCTGGAGCTGAGTATTTCCTTCACCCCTGTCCTTAAGCCAATCATCATAGCGGCCCTTAAGCCATCCTTCTGTAAGCGGATTAACGCAGAACTTCTTAAATGTAGCAAGGGAATTTCCGATGAACCTAAGATCATCAGCAGCCTTCTGCTTCTTAAGTTCTTCTTCCTTTGCAGATGCTTCCTTTGCAGATGCTTCTAGTGCAGCAGCGGCAGCAGCCCTTTGTTCTGCAACCACTTCTTCTCTCATCTTCATCTGTGCTTTTGCAGTTTCAGCAAGTTCCCTTTCTTCTTCAGGAGTTCGAACTCCAAAAATCTTGTCGATATCAAGGAGAACATAAAGACTGTTTTCTGCTTCAACAACACCGTAGATGTACTTAATGTTAATGTCACCAAACAAAGGATGTGGTGGCTGAATCGAACTCTTCTGGATTCCGACTACCTTGTCGATTTCATCAACAACAACGCCGAAAGTCTGTTCTCCGACAGTAACGATGAGCATATTTTCAAGGAAGTTTTCCTCGTGCTCCGGAACAGTACCATTGAAGAAAAGTCTCAAGTCAATGATAGGAATAATGTCACCACGGAGATTGTATACACCAAGGACAAAAGGAAGTGCATTTGGAACATAAGTAAAGCTTCCAGCCTTTGCAATTTCCTTTACTTTCATGATGTCGATGGCATAATCCTTTCCTGCAAGAGTGAAAGTAACCATCTTGTAGTCAACAACAGAGAGCTTTTTCTTTTCCTGAGCGAGCTGTTCATTTGTTAAATCTTCAGCTCTATCCATTGTATTTGCAAGAACGCTAAGTTTTTCCTGAATTGTAGCCATTTACTTCTCCTTAACCTCTTGCCGAAGACTTCATTGCTTCTGCTTCACGAATCTGCTGTGCATCAAGCTCCTGCTTAACACCAAGTTCAAGAAGCTGGTTTACATCAACAATAAGAGAAACGGAACCGTCACCAAGGACTGTAGCACCTGCAATACCAGGAGAAGAAGTGAACTGGGATTCAAGAGGCTTGATAACCACATCTTCTTCACCGATAAGGGCATCTACCATTACGCCGATCTTCTTTTCTGCTGAACCAACAATAACAATGAAACAGTATTCATCGTCATCCATTCTCTTGATATTGAAAAGCCTTCCAAGGCGAAGGATGGAAATAACTTCGTTACGAACATTGAGAACTTCATAGTTGTCAATTGTATTAATCGTTTCCTTCTTTACGCGCTGGCTTTCAATAACGTTTGCAATAGGGATTGAGTAAACTTCTTTTCCAACACGAACAAGAAGTCCCTGAATGATTGCAAGTGTAAGTGGAAGGCGGATAGAGAATTTTGATCCCTTTCCCATTTCACTTGTAACACTGATTGTTCCCTTAAGTTTTTCAACCATCGTCTTTACAACATCAAGTCCAACACCACGTCCCGAAACGTTGCTGATCTTGTCGCTTGTTGAGAAGCCTGGAAGGAAAATAAGGTTGTAGGCATCCTGGTTTGAAAGAACCTTGTTAGGACTGATGAGCCCCTTCTGGATTGCCTTATTTCTTACCTTTTCAACTTCAATACCCTGACCGTCATCAATGATGTCGATTACGATCATATTACCTTCGTTTGAAGCCTTAAGGATGAGTGTACCTGTTTCGTCCTTGCCTGCAGCTGCGCGTTCTTCCGGTGTTTCAATACCATGATCAACAGAGTTGCGGACACAGTGCATGATTGGATCAAGAAGATCATCAACAACAGTCTTGTCAAGTTCTGTTTCTTCACCTTCAATCACAAGGTTAACCTTGCGACCAAGATCACGGCTAAGGTCGCGAACAACACGAGGGAAACGATTGAAGATTGTTCCGATAGGAACCATTCGGATCTTCATAACGCCTTCCTGAAGTTCGCTGGAAATGCGACCCAGATTCTGTGTTGTAGAACGATATTTTGTTGACGAAATCTTAAAGTCATTTTCAAAGGCATCGAACCAGTTTCCTACAGTACCGAAATCTTCGGCAAACTTCTGGCGGATATCCTTCATTGAAGCACCGTTCTGGAGCTGTTCAAGGTATTTTGGAATAGATTCTGCAATGCGGTGCTGCTTTTCCTTGAATGTATTGTTGAGGGCCTGGAATTTAACCTGAAGATCTGCCATGTGGAGTCCGTTCTGGTTGAATGCGGCCTTTGTAATAACTGTTTCAGAAACAAGGTTCATAAGGTTGTCTACGCGCTTAGAATCAACGCGAAGAATTGAACCAGTCTGAGTTGCATGTCCCGTAGCAGCGGCAGGTTTCTTTACATCTCCCTTAGGTGTTTCAGGAGCCTTTGCTTCCGGTGCAGATTCCTCTACCTTTTCTGGAGCCGGTGCTGCAGCAGGTGCAGGAGTTTCCTGTTCAGCAGGTGCAGAAGAAGCAACTGGTGCAGGAGCTGGAGCCGGGGCTGCAGCAGGTGCAGGGGTCGCTGGAGCAGCAGATCCTGCAGGTTTTCCCGCAATCTGAGCATCTACTGCAGTCGTAACGTCATCAAGGAAGGCAACATCTTCAAGATCGCCGCCCTCACAGGAAGCTGCAATATAATATACAACCTGAGGATGATATTCATCCTCGTAAAGTGCTTCAAAATCAGGAACAGTCTTAAGAACAGTACCAAGATTCTTAAGTGCTGCAAAAACCTGAATTCCACCAACGCTGTTCATTGGATTCGATTCATCGAAGGTAACATTTACAGTCCAAAGCTTCTGATCTGCACCAACATTTTCCTTGAGTTCGGAATATTCATCTTCCGAAAGAACAGGCAATGGAGGCATACCGTTGTCTACAGCAGCAGGAGCAGCCGGGGCTACTGGCTCCGGAGCTGGCTTTGCGCCAACCATACCGGCAGGCAGGCTTACGCTACTCTTCTTCTTGTCTTTCTTATCCTTTGCAGGGATATAGGAATTAATCTTCTGAACAAGAGGACCAATATCTCCGTCATAGATAGAGCCGTTACTTCTGGCCTCAAGCATAGATTTAATCGTATCGATTGAAGTAAGCAGAGTGTCAACTATAGGTTCAGTAACTTCAACTAAATTTCCTCGCAATGCATCGAGCAAATCTTCTACATCATGGCAGAAAGTTGCAAGCTCTGTCATTTCAACAGTAGCCGAACCACCTTTCAAAGTATGAGCCGCGCGGAAAATTTCATCAATAGCATCATGGTTGGAAGGATCATTCTCAATGACAAGGATATTGCTTTCCAGTGTTTCTACCTGCTGTTCAGCTTCGGCAAAAAAATCCTTGAGAAGTTCTTCATTATTAGCGTCAAGATAATCACTCATACTTTATATTGTAATCTGAAAATTTTCATAATTCAAGTTTGACCTTTACTTTTTTAAGATTTTTTTTAGAAACGCTTTTTAAAGGCAAACACGGAATCTTCTATATAAAAACCTTAAATTTTCATATTTTTTTCCGAAAATCTCATTAGAGGTGGAACCCTTCTGCCTTTGGAGGATAATTTGAAACGAACACTTTTTGCAGCAGCCCTTTCTTTTATGGCAGCAGCAGCCTTCTCTTTTGAAATTGAAAAGCCATTCTTCAGCGGAACAACAGGATTCTTTACATCGGTGGCAAGAAACGACGACAAGGACAGCTCAAAACCAACTTGCAGTGCCGAGTCATATTTTGCCGGTCTCTTTGATTTTTCCGGAAAATTCTTTATAAGGGGTGAATTCTACAGCATAAGCAACAGCATGTTTGAAGATGAAATCCACGATAAAAACGCAGCATTTAGGATTGAAGAACTTTCCGCAACATACAAGGTTACAGGGGACAGCCTTTCACAATATTTTTCCGTTTTCAAGGGAAATTTTGAACCTTTTGGCTCAGACATCTTTCTACAGCGTCATTTCGGCGTAGCAAAAATTTCCTCTAATCTAACAGAAAGTTATCACGGAATTGAAGGAACCTCAATAAATCCCCTCTATGCTTTTGGTGCAAACTATACAATCCATACTGAAGGAAGCAATGCATTTGGATTATCCTTCTATAAAGACAAGCTAAGACAGGCTGCGAACGACAATTCAGCATTGAACCTCGATCTCCGTTATGCAGGAGTATTTGATTATGCAACTATTGACGTAATGTCAGGCCTTGTTTTCCCTATTTCTGATGACGAAAACAATGAAGACGATGAAAGTCTCCTGACAATAAATGAAATCCAGATTCATGGTGGAATCAATGCTCTTTTTGGACGCAAAAAGTCCTTCATGCTCTACACACAGTTTGGCGTAGACGGAATTTACCTTAAGCAGACAAAAGGCAGGGACACTTCCGTAAACCTGAAGAATTTTTACATCCTCATTGAACCAAGAATTCCTATCGCTGACTGCTACTTCAATCCTTCTGCATTCAATTTCCCTGCAAAATCAGCAGCCGACATGGTTTACCTCAGGCTCATAACCCTTTCAAAACCTGCTGCAGAAAATATTCTTGGATTTAACTTCAATCTTGTAAACGAAAACCTTTATTTGGGAACATCAAGAATTACAGCCGGAATCCACGGAACAATTGCAATGACTGACATCAACAACAGCGAACTTAAGGAACATCCTGGAAAAACTGTTGAAGATGCAGAAAAAAGATTCCTCATAACTCCTTATGCAAACATGGAAGTTTTTGGCGGAAACATCACTGCATCAGTTTCAATTGATACAAAAGAATTTTCAGATAGTCCTTCAAAGGCACTTGCCTGCAGCGTAGGATTCAAGACAAGCTTCTGATTTACGAATTGATGGCAAAAAAAACTTGCCATCATTCAATTTCTTCAAGGGAGTAGCCAAGACCTCTTGCCGTCCTTATGACGACATGAACCTTGAGCTGCTCCATTTTTTTTCTGAGGAAGGAAATGTAGACTTCCACATTGTTGTATTCTGCATCACTGTCCCCGCCCCAGATTTTATCAATGATTTCTTCCTTGCGGATTATCTGCTTTGGATTTTCAAACAGAAGGGAAAGGATCAAAAGTTCCTTCAGAGAAAGTTTCAGGGACTCCCCTCCTTCATTCTGAATTTCACAGGCACTCCTATCAAGAATAAAATCACCAAAAGCGGACTTTTCACTGCGGATTTCTCCCTTTCTTCTAGTCAGGGCATAGACACGGGCTATGAATTCATCGGGGTTATAAGGTTTTCTAAGGTAATCGTCGGCACCAGCATACAAGCCCCCGACTATATCCTTATTTTCAACTTTATCTGAAAGAAACATGACTGGAACACTGTTTCCTGCACTTCTTATTTTCTGAACAAGGGACATTCCGTCCATGTCTGGAAGTTTATTTTCGAGGATAATAATATCATGATTTCCGGACAATGCGTATTTTAGTCCTTCTTCGCCTGAAAAAGCCTTGTCTACGCCAAACCGGTTCTTCTTTAAAAGTTCAGAAACAGTCTGGGAAGACCTGACGTCATCATCGATAAACAATACTCTCATAAGTAAGATTATAAGGCAGAAATTGACAAAAAAAAGGAAAGTGTAAAAAAAAGAAAAAGAATTAAAAACAACCTGTTATAAAAGACGAAATTTCTGGCTGATGTACTTGTCCCTGACCACCAGAACCGAACAATGGGCACTGCCTATGATTTCGCTGTCCTGTCTTGAGACATTTTCATGAACGGAATAGGAAGTTGAATTGTCATTTACCCCACCAAGAAGGACAATATCAGCCTTCCAGACATCTGCAGCACGAACAATTTCCGACCATACGGCACCTTTAAGAAGTTCTGTTTCAACTTCTATTTTTTTCTGGGAAGCCAGTTCCTTTACATACTCAAGGTTTTTCTTTCCGTCTTCAGTGAGGGTCCTTGAAATTTCATCGGCTTCGTCTGCAACCATAACCTTTGCAATGGAAAGCTGCTTTATGGAAGCACTGTCTACAACATAAATAACTTTTACGCTGCAACCGTATAACTTTGCCATGATGATAGCATAAAGTACTGCACTGAGTGAGGATTTTGAACCGTTGTAGGCAACAAGAACTTTTTTAAAAAGAGAATCCAGCATGGCTTTATTTTGAACCCTGTTTTTTCTTCAGGGACTTCATTACGAAAATGTTGTCCCTTTCCCTTTCTTCAAGGACGCTTTCAATGTATTTTACGGTTTCCCTATCCTGTGGAATTACCATTTTATCAAGGGCATTTACGCGGCGCTGGGTTTTCTTTACTTCCAGAGCAAGTCGCCAGGCAATGGTCCTGATGCTAGCCATACGGGTTATGAGGGTAAGGTATTCAAAGAAATCAGACATTACCTCATCGCTGTCGGCAAAGGACCCCCTGAAAGAGGAAAAAAGCTGGCGTTCCGGAAGGTTAACATCGATGGTAGTAAAGCTCATGCCACCAATATTCACCGGCTTTTTTGTAATCTCATAGTCATACTCTACCCCGTGAGCAATGCGCTCAACACGGTCACCGCCAACCTTAAGAAGCATGTTCTTGAGTGCCGGATATGCTTTTCCCGAGCACTTGTTCATTTCCACTTCCAGAAGCTTTACTTTTTCAACAATGCGCATGAGTTCCATTACGAGGATTTCGCGCTTCTGCTCAAGAAGATCATATCCTTCCGTCGAAATTGCAAGCTGCTCCTTTATGTTGAGGAGATTGGATTTTGTCGGCGCGATGTTAAGTTTAGCCATTTGCTTCCTTTACCATATATTTGTCGATGAGTTCATCCTTGATGCGGTAAAGTTCTTCACGAGGAAGAATGGAAAGGAGTTTCCAACCAAGGTCAAGGGTTTCTTCAATGCTTCTGTCTTCGTATTCACCCTGAGTAAAGAATTTAGCTTCAAGTTCATTTCCAAACTTAAGGTAAAGCTGATCCAAAGGACTCAGTTCTTCTTCACCGATGATAGAAGCAAGGTTTCGGATAGACTTTACCTTGCTGTAGGCGGCAAAGAGCTGGCTTGAAACAGGAGCATGGTCTTCGCGGGTCATGCCGTCACCAATACCGTCCTTCATGAGGCGCGAAAGTGATGGAAGTCCTGCAACAGGAGGATACATGCCCTTCTGACTCATTTCACGGTCAAGAACAATCTGTCCTTCCGTAATATAACCTGTAAGGTCAGGAATTGGATGAGAAATGTCATCGTTAGGCATGGAAAGAATTGGAATCTGAGTAATCGAACCTGTAGATCCCTGAACTTTTCCTGCTCTTTCATAAAGCTCTGCAAGGTTTGAATAAAGGTATCCAGGATAGCCCTTGCGCCCAGGAACTTCTCCGCGAGTTGTAGAAATTTCACGGAGGGCTTCGCAGTAGTTTGTCATGTCTGTCATTACAACAAGAACATGCATGTTGCATTCGTAGGCAAGGTATTCTGCGGCAGTAAGGGCACAGCGAGGTGTGATGATACGTTCAATTGAAGGTGCGTCTGCCAAGGACTGGAACATTACAACCTTTGACAGAACGCCTGATTCTTCGAAGGTATGCTTGAAGAACTGCGAAACGTCGTACTTGATACCCATGCCGGCAAAAACCATAACGAAGTCTTCGTCACTTCCCTTAAGTTTTGCCTGACGAATAATCTGGGCTGCAAGCTTGTTGTGTGGGAGACCGTTACCGCTAAAAATAGGAAGCTTCTGTCCGCGAATGAGGGTATTCATGCCGTCAATGGATGAAATACCAGTCTGGATGAAGTCCCTTGGGTAAACGCGGGCATAAGGATTGATTGGACATCCGTTTACATTGACTTTCTTATCACTGATAATCTCAGGATACCCATCAATAGGCTTACCGAGTCCGTTAAAAATACGGCCAAGAAGTCCTTTACCAACACGAAGTTCCATAGGCTCTTCAAGGAATTCAACCGTAGTACTTTCAAGGTCAAGACCTGTTGTTGTACCGAAAATCTGAACAACGGCAGTTTCTTCATTAAGGTCAATAATTCTTCCTGTACGTTTTTCACCGAATTTATCACGGACATATACAACTTCATCGTAGGATGAATTTTCCCTGCGCTTTACGACAACGATAGGTCCGTCAACAGACTCAAGTCCTGAATATTCTATTCCTTTCATTAAAATCCATCCTTAATTAAACAAGGGTATCCTTGCGATACATGCGTTCAAGTTCAGAAAACTGATCAACAAGATGATTACTGATTGTAGAAAGCATTTCCATATTGTCATTTGGAACAGTCAGCTTTGCACGGACAATTTCATTTCTGACGGCAAGCTCAGAAACCTTAAGCAAAGGACAACCTGCCTTAACCACATCAAGGGCTTTTTTATAGAAATCCATTATGAGAAGAAGGATTTTAAGCTGCTTCTGTGGAACGGAATAGGCATCGATGGTATCAAAGGCATTCTGCTGTAGGAAGCCGTTCTTGATCATTTCACTTACGATGAGGACAAGACGGTCAGAATCAGGAAGTGCATCTGCACCAATGAGGCGTACAATCTGCTGTAATCTCTGTTCCTTTTTAAGAAGGTCCAAAGCCTTTATGCGGACTGTTGCCCACTGAGGATCAAACTTGTCCCACCATTCCTTGATTTCTTCCGCATATTCCGAATATGAATCAATCCAACCGATAGCAGGATAATGGCGTGCATTTGCAAGTTCACGGTCCAAAGCCCAGAAACAGCGGATGAAACGCTTTGTATGCTGTGTAACAGGTTCAGAAAAGTCACCACCTGCAGGACTTACGGCACCGATAACAGAAACAGAACCTTCCTTACCGCAAAGTGTATTTACCCTACCTGCGCGTTCATAGAATTCAGCAAGACGGGTTGGAAGATATGCTGGATATCCTTCTTCGGCAGGCATTTCTTCCATACGGCCTGAAAGTTCACGAAGAGCTTCTGCCCAGCGCGATGTACTGTCAGCCATGATGGCTACATGAAGTCCCATGTCGCGGTAGTATTCTGCCAGAGTAATTCCCGAATAGAGGGAAACTTCACGAGCAGCAACAGGCATGTTTGAAGTATTTGCAATGAGGATTGTTCGCTCCATAAGGGAACGTCCAGTTCTTGGGTCAATCAAGGTTGGAAATTCCGTAAGAACATCAGTCATTTCATTTCCGCGTTCACCACAGCCAATGTAAACGATAAGATCTGCATCACACCATTTTGCAACGGCATGCTGTGTCATTGTCTTACCGGTACCGAATCCACCTGGAATTGCTGCAGTACCACCCTTTGAAAGCGGGAAGAAAACATCGATTACGCGCTGACCAGTTACCAATGGCTGGTTAACTTCAAGCTTCTCAAGGAACGGACGAGGTTTTCTCAATGGCCAGTAATGAGAGAGCTTGAGTTCTTCACCGAATTCTGTAGTTCCGATTACTTCATCTATGGTATATGAACCTGCACCTTTGAAAGTTGCGAGGGTCTTTCCTTTGATTGAAGGAGGAACCATAATCTTATGAACGATGGAACCTGTTTCCTGAACAGTACCTAAAACAAAACCAGGAGCAATTGCATCTCCTTCCTTTGCTGTTGGAACAAAGTCCCATTTCTTGCTTTCGTCAATTGGAGATGTGCGCTGACCTGGCAAAAGAAATGCGCCTTTGTCTTCGTACATTTCCTTCAATGGACGCTGAATACCGTCGTAGATTGTACCTACAAGACCTGGACCAAGCCTTACGGAAAGAGGGCGTTCATTTGAAACAACAGATTCACCGATGTGCATTCCGCTAACATCTTCGTAAACCTGAATTGTAGCCATGCCTTCATTCTGGCGGATGATTTCACCAATAAGCTTGTTTTCACCTACATCAACAACATCATAAAGACCACATTTTTCAAGGCCTTCTGCATAAACGATAGGACCGGAAATGCGTGTAATTTTACCTTCGATCATTCAGGCAACCTCCCGCCAAAAAGTGCAAGGGCAAGCTGTTCCCTTTTCTGACTGAGTATTTCATTTGTTTTTTCTTCAAGGGTAAGACGGCATGTGATTTTTCCATCTTCAGTAGAAAGAATAATTCCGTAAGCAAGGAGATCATCATCGTGCTTGTGGTTTTCTTCTACCTTAATGCAGGCCGAACCATAAACATTCTTGAGGATTTTTTCCGCACAGGCTTTTGTCATATTACCCGTAGCAAGGGCAGTAACATTTGCATCGCCCGTAACTGCCTTCGCATTTTTTGCAAGATTTTCTATGAGCTGTTCCTTTTTAGAGGAATCAAGATTTACAAAATAAGTTTTCATGGCTTCAACAATGGAATCATTGATGAAGGAAACCAGATAGCGCTGCTTTTCCAATGGAAGGGATGCTCCAAGGTTTTTCTCCAGAACTCCAAGGCGCTTTTTAGATGCAGCGTCAACTTCTTCCTTTGCCTTAAGAATTCTTTCCTGGACTTCACCGAGAATTGTCTTTGCATTTTCTTCTGCCCTTGCAAGGATTTCAGCGGCTTTCTTTTCACTGTCAGCACGGATTTCCCTGTCAAGAACATCTGTTGAACGTAATTCTTCCATAAATTTCAACCTAAATAAAAATATAAAAAACTAAAAGTCAGACATTTATTCCCACAGCTTCCCTTATGGAATCCGTAAGGGTTTTTCTGCCAGGAATGTGACCGTTCAAACCAGGAATTTCTACAATCAAAGGAGATTTACCTGTCATCTGCCACGCCTGTATTTCTGCAGAAAGCATGTCCGCAACATCTTCAGTAACAATGAGAACTTTTGGTCTTTCCGATTCGACAGAAGCACGCATATCCCTGACCTGACCAGTGTGCAGGTTAAAGGAATCAAGAGCTTCCTGCCGATTGCTCACAGGCTGTCCCTGAACTCCAACAAGGTTAAAGCCAAGGACAAGTTCCCGTTCGCCAATAACAAAATAATCCATCAGTCAATTACATGATGATGATGAAGAGAGCAACAAGGAAGCCCCAGAGACAGATACCTTCTGCAAGACCTACGAAAGGAAGAGCCTTACCTGAAAGTTCAGCATTTTCTGCCATGGCACCCATAGCTGCACTACCAATCTTACCAACGGCAGCACCACCACCGATACAAGCAATACCTACTGCAATAGCAGCAGCAATGTACTTGATTGCACTGCCAGCACCTGCAGCTGCAGCCTGTGCTTTTTCTGCATCTTCTGCAAAAAGACATGCAGCGCCCATTACCATCAATGTTGTCAAAACAGTGATAAATTTCTTCATAAAAAACTCCTATATGTTAGTTTATCTATATTCAAATCTGAATGGCTTGAATTCACGGCCCGTCTCGCTGAAGAACTTTGAGAAGAACTCATAGTACTGAAGGCGGACTACCTGGATTGCTACGATCATACCTTCAAGAACAACTACAATTGCGTTGCCAACGATTGCTACGGCAATACCACCTGGACCCGGAGTAATCTCCACAAGGGAATTAATGATGTAACCGAGTACCGCATGTGCAAGGGCAAAAGCACCTACACGAACAAAACTGACTGTATTCGAAAGATATGAAGACACAATCTCAATGATTTCAACTACGGCTCCAATAACGGCAGAAAGAACCCCGTTTTCAAGAACCGGACTTTCCTTTTCAATGAGGCGCTCAAGAGGTTCTCCAAAAGCAGAAATCAAAAGAGTCCCAAGGATAATTACAAAATCATAAATCTGAGGAGCATGTCCAAAGAAGGCAACGCGAAGTGCAAAGGCAACCACGTACCAGAAGAATATTGCTCCTGAGATTCCGGTCTTTCCAAACAGAACCCTGCCCCAACGCTTGAGGGAGATCTGATTTGAGATGTTGATCAAAAGTCCGCAAGTATTGATGAGGAAACCTACACCGATTGTAAATCCAAAGAAAGTAAACATTCTAGTAATTGAATGTGGGTCGCTTGAAGGCATCATGTGGAGGATCGGTGCATGAGGATGCCCAAAAAGACCTGTTACCCACATGGCAAAAGGTTCAAGGATAGTTTCGTTGGCAAAGAATTCTCCCGTAAGAAGACCCATTATCGTTGAACTTACACCGATACAGCAAAGGACAGGACCGAATTTCTCCCAGCCGGAAATCTTAATCTTCTTAAGACAGCTAAGGATACCGATAACCAGAAAACAGAGTCCCTGCCCCGCATCACCGAACATGATTCCAAAAAGAACTGTAAAGAATACGGCAACGAAAGGAGTCGGGTCAATTGTTCCGTACAAAGGCGAACCGTAGCTGAAAATCATGCGCTCAAAATTCTTGATGAGGGCACCGTGCTTTACCTGAACAGGAACCTTTTCTTTTCCAGACAAAACGGCAGGAACTTCAGACGGAAGGTATTCCCTTACTGCTGAACGGCTTGAAGTAAGCTCGTCGATTTTCTTTGAAACTTCCTTTGTTTCATAGGCAGGAATCCATCCCGTAAGCCTGTAAATGTATTCGGTTGCTTCAAGGTTGTTTTTAACTTCAGTAATCTGCTTGGCAACACAATAGCACTGAAGGAGCCTGAAAAGTTCATCCTTATGAGTTTCCCCGTAGTTTTTCCTTTCAGTCTGGATCTCCTCAAGGGCAGCTTTTGCATCATCAGAATTTTTCTTAAGGGTTCCTAAAACATTTTCAGGGATTCCTTTGAATTCCTTTGGAATTTCAACTTCAACAAAACCAGAATCCTTAAGGATGCCGTCCATAACAGACCTTGATTTTTTTGAACAGGCAGCAAGAACCCTTGTCCTGTCATCACCCAAAGCCACAAGGGTAAAATTGTTTCCAGCCTTTTCCTTAAGTTCATCGAATTTTTCAGGTTCTATTTTTCCTATTCTGAGCGTAAGGAACGAAAGGGATTCAAGATCCGAATATGAAACCTGAAGGTTTGAAAAGGCCTGGGCTTCCTTATATTCTGCCGAAGCACGCTTTTCTTCTTCCGTTGCGGTAAGTTCCTGCTCATGAAGTTTTGCAACGGCAGCAGTAATCTTTTGGGCTATTTCCTTGTCCTCGTCAACTGGAAGACTGATGTTTCCTTTCAGGCATTCAAGGTCATCAAGGCCCAAACTTGTCCTGGCCTGCTGAAGGCTATCAAAAATTTCCTGATCAGGGTTGCTTGCCTTTGAATCTGAAGAAATGCTGAAATCCTGCTGAAACTGAAAATCCCCCATTTCCCCAAGATATTTCAATACCTTGTTGATGTCCTGGCGGAAAATCATGAGTTCAATAAGACGCATTGCAGTTGTTCTAGCCATTGTTCACCTCCACAATTCCAACAGTTCGCATTGCCAGGCTTGAATCAATGTTCAGCCTGAGGCTTTCAGAAGCAGTCCTTATGTTATCCAGTTCATCCTGCTTTATGATGAACCAGCAAACCATAGGACAGCAGGTAAAAGGATACTGATGGAAAAGTCTTCTTGCCTTATCAACATGAACAGTCTTGAAGGCAGTGGAAATCCATCCCGGATCTACAGTCCACGGACCACTCTCTTCATGGGGATTAAGCAGATTCCTGTATTTCCATTTTTTCCAGCTTTCATAGTCATCAAGAGGAAGGTCCAGTACCTTGAGCGCCTCCTGAACAAGATAATCATCAATGTTTTTTTCTTCCGTAGAATATGCAAGCAGAGGAATTATTTCCTCTCCCGTCATATTATAATACAACCTTAGGCGAATTGCCCAAACAATATTTTCAACAATAAGTTTTTCCGAAATTAGTTTTTTTACGTCTTTTCTGCAGGATAGCTCAACTTTATCAAGAGCCTTTACCATTTCAATGACATTCTGACAATCAATCTTATGGTTTATGAGGTGCTGTTCCCTGATGTCTACGGCTGAAGAATACCAGTCCAAAGGCGTTTCTGCAGTTATTGCCTTAAGATCAGGCCATTTGTCATAGTTTATTATGTTGAACGGATTTATGCGGTTGATTTCAGGCAACTTGCTTTCCTTAAGTGAAATGGCAGCTCCAATGTCCTTTATGTTTTCATAGTCATAACCGTGAAGCAAAGCTGTGAGGACAGGTTTTGGAGACGCATAGCATTCAATGAGTTTTCTGTACTGGGAAACAAAAGTATCAAAGGCTTCCTTTTCAAGGGCACGGGCAAGCATTGCTTCCGGCACAACGGGAATTTCTTTCTTAAAAAGGAACGACCACAGTTCTGGAAGGGAATTAAAGGAAAACAATTCCCTTGCTTTGTCACCTACATAGGATTTGGCAAGCATTCCACTTGCTTTTGCATAGACATAAGAATCTGCGGCTGATTTATCCATAGCCATAGTCAACCTGCCTTATGCAAACAAAATCGAATTCATAAGGGAATTAAAATCAGAAGGATCCTTTTCCAATCCATTCAGAGTTTCCCTGTAATTCTGGATTTCCGTATTATGCTGTAAATTGATTTTTTCTCTGGCTGAATTTTCCTGAACTTCAACATCTTCAACCAGTTTCGAATAGGATTTTCGGAATTCTTCATCTGCCTTAGATCTGGCATTAGAAATGAGAGCGTCGGCCTTTTCCTGCGCCTCAAGAATCATGCTTGAAGCTTCTTTTTCAACATCAATAAGATGCTTGATTACATCTATTTCTTCTGCGGCCATAAAACACCCCGTTTGCCTGATTTTTATTCAGAACGACAAAGGAGGTTGTAAACTTCCTGAGGGTCTTTTGAATTGCCCAAATTTTCAAGGAACTGTTTGTCCTGCAATAGAACAGCAAGATCCTTCAGAACTTCAAGATGCAATTCATCTTCCCCTTCTCCACAGATAAGCAGGAAGACAAAATGTACAGGCTCACCGTCAAGGGAAGCATAGTCTATCCCCTTCTGGCTAATTCCAACGGCACCAACGCAACCTTTAACAGATTTGCTGTTTCCATGAGGAACTCCTATGGAATGCATGATGCCAGTTGTCATTTTACTTTCCCTTTCACGGACCGAAGCAAGGGCTTCTTCCCGATCAAGAGTCGGATTTGCAGCATGAATCGCCTGAACAAGTTCTTCAAAAAGTTTATCCTTTTCTTCGCTCTGTAAGTTAAGTATAACACTCTTTGGAGAAAAAATCTTGTTAAAATTCATAAACAAACCCGATTATTTTTTATTCAGCAGCCTGTTCTACTGTAGCTGTTGAACCTGAAATTTCATTTTCAAGCCAGTTACCAGATTCAGCTTCTGCAGCCTTTGCTTCACCCTGAACTGCTGCAGCTGTAGAAGAAAGATCTTCCTTTCCAGATGCCTTATTAACAAGTCCAAGTCCGAAAGTAATTGCAAAAAAGAGAACTACAAGAACACCTGTTGTCTTCTTGAGAACGCTTCCTGAATGAGCGCCGAATGCTGCGCTGTTTCCACCACCAAATGCAGAACCCATACCGTTGCTTTCATCGTTCTGAACAAGAACAAGAAGAATAGCAAGAATACATACGATTACAAATGCTACGAGCAAAACTGTCTTTACAACACCCATTTTTTATCTCCAAATAAATTGTTTAAAAATTAGTTTAAACATAATAAAGAATAAGGCCCAAATATTCAAGTGGAATTATGAATTATGAATTATGAATTATGAATTGAACAAAAAAAATACATCTTTCTTACAACATTACTGCCATAAAAAAGATGCATTTCTTACCATATTATGTATGATTAAATCAATTCAGATTAGCATTCGCAGATTGGAACGAATGTTTCTGCCTTGAGGGATGCACCACCGATGAGACCACCGTCGATGTCTTCCTGAGCAAGAAGTTCTGGAGCATTTGAAGCCTTCATTGATCCACCGTACTGGATGATTACTTCATCAGCAACCTTCTGATCATAGAGCTTTGCAATGTATCCGCGGATGAACTTGTGGATAGCCTGTGCATCAGCTGGAGTAGCTGTCTTGCCAGTTCCGATAGCCCATACTGGTTCGTAAGCGATTGTTACGTTCTTCATCTGTTCTGCTGTAACGCCAGCGAGACCTGCAGAAAGCTGGAATGCGCAAACCTGTTCTGCTTCACCTGCTTCGCGTTCTGAAAGGAGTTCACCGATACAAAGGTCTACTTCGAGTCCTGAAGCGAGAGCCTTGCGAACCTTCTTGTTGATGAGTTCGTCTGATTCACCGATTTCGTGGCGGCGTTCTGAGTGACCGAGGATTACGCACTGGCATCCGATGTCCTTGAGCATTGCACAAGAAACTTCACCTGTGTGTGCACCGTTGTCTGTTGCTGCACAGTCCTGTGCTGCGAGGATGATGTTTGATCCCTTTACAACCTGTGCTACTGCATCGAGGTATACGAATGGAACACCAATCATGAACTTGTTTGTCTTTCCCTTGAGCTGAGCTACGAGGTCTGTTGCGAGTGCAACTGCTTCTGCCTTGGAAGTGTTCATCTTCCAGTTTCCGGCGATATAGTGTGTACGTGCCATATAAAATCTCCTAAAAAATTAGTTACTAAATAATATAGAAAAAACAAAGTCGTTACAAGATTGCATCACCTAGGACGACATTGAAATTTCATTGAACAAAGCTTCGTAAAGGACAGCCTTATCCTTGTTTACACCGCGGATTGTATTGGACATGCGGCCTGCAAGAACCTTAAGGACCTTGTAACCGAACACCGGTTCCGCCTCACAGATGGCATCAAAGCTTTTTCTTGTAAGGACAAGAACACGGCAATCTGAAAGGGCTGTAACCGTTGCAGTACGCTCGTCATTGCTGATAAGGGCTGTTTCACCAAAAAAGATGTTCATTGAATCATCCAGATCAGCAAGGGCAAGAGCATCACCGGAAAGAGTGCTTTTTGAAATGTGAACTTTTCCGGAACTGAGGATATAGAATTCATCACCCAAATCACCTTCATTGATGATGACTTCCCCAGCCTTGTAATACTTTATGGAAACATTGTCATATACAATCTTGAGTATGCGCCGGTCATTTTCCTTTGCAGGATCAAAATCATTGAACAGCGCAATCTTTACGAGTTTTGGGAGAACCTCTTCAAAATCTGCCTTTACCATTTATTTACCCCTTACGAAAATTGCCTTGGAATGTTTTGGAACTACAAAATCTGCAGAAGGTGCAAGAACAGGCTCATTGCTCTTAAGGTTCTTTACTTTCTGAAGGTTGCTTATAATGGTGGTCATGTTAGGATTCTTCTGGGCTTCCCGTAAAGCTTCCTGACGCCTGATGTGGAAATTGCCGGAATTAAGGAGGATTCCAACAAGAACTCCCCTGTCACCGTGCTTTTCAGTTTCGTATTTTTTAAGCTCGCCAAAGGTTGTTCCAGTAAAATCCTTTTCAATGTCATAGATGAGGATTCCGCTTGAAGCGTCGTCGCTTATGAAGCTTGAAATTACACTTGAATATCCTACACCATTGGAAGCGGTTGCAAGGAGGCTTCTTTCATAATCTTGCGTAAGAATGATTTCATCGCAGTGGGCCATGCGAAGATGCTTTTCAAATTTACCGCTTAAAAGTTCAGCAACAACATAGATGCCACGACTCATATTTTCTATCGTAAGGACAGCAAGAACAGTACGGCTATCAACTTCAAGATTGGAATACTTTTTGGAATGATCGCAGATAACAAGGGCACGAGCTGCAGATTCGATGTGGGCACGTCGTAAAGTGGATTCATCAGTAAAATCCCCTGCAACATAATTTATTTCCTTAAACCTGTCGTCGCTTTTTAGGGCCTCAATGTGTTCAGGAGCCTCGTTTACAAGAACAATCATGTCTGGAGTTATATCCGGATTGCTTGCCATAACTGTATCAAGAATTTTTTCAAAGCCGTTTCTCCAGCCGCAGATAATAAAATGTCCTTCAAGATTCTTCAATTTACCTAACCCTTTATTTTTTTTCTCAGCCATATCAACAAACATAGAGGCAACCTGTCCCCTTATGTAACCGAAAACCATTGTACCAACGATAAGCAGCGAAATGGCTGCAGCTCGGCCAGGAATGGATTCACACACGAATTCAAAATATCCCGCACAGACGGCAACGCACATGAACCAGAAAGTATCCATTTTTGTAGCTATGCCACTTCCCGTTTGAGTCTCAAAGGTATAGACAACGGCAAGGGCACAGTAAATGAATATGACCAGTGCAATGTATCCAAGAACCACAGGATTGCGAAGAACAAACCTGAATGCCCTCTTTATTACAGGAGCATTTTTTTTCTTTTTCTTATTCATCGTTACCTTCTATTTCTCTGGCACGAATTACAATGGCCTTTGATTTTTCAGGAATCAAATATTCTGAACTTGGAGTAAGAACAGGTTCATTTCCTGGAGAAAGGATACCAACCAGGATATCACTACCTTTTGATTCGATTTCATAATGTGCGCTTAGATTTTTATATTCCGAAGCATAAAATTTTGAAGCAATTTCTTCGATTATTACGCCGGAATCAGAATCATCGCTTATGAGGGCCTTGATTACATTGCTGTACCCCTGTCCGCTTGAGGCGGTTGCAAGAAGGCTGTGCTCATATTCCGTCGTAAGGATTATTTCATCGCAATGAGCCATCTTAAGCTGTTCCTGAAATTTTTCACTTAAAAGTCCAGCAGCAATGTAAACCTTTGGATTAAGGTTTTTCATTGTAAGAACAGAAAGAACAGTACGGCTGTCAATTTCCATTTCTGAAGTTCCACCCGTATAATCGGAAATAATGAGGACACGAGCAGCAGTTTCAATAAAGGCACGCTTAAGGGTATCTGCATCGGAAAAATCCCCGGCAACAAATTTCATGCCTCGGAAACGGCTGTCGGAACGAACCCTTTCAATTTCTTCCAATGGACCGTTGTTTACTAGAACAATCATGTCGTTGGTAACATCATCATTTGAATTAACGACTGCTTCAAGAATCTCTTCGTAATCTTCTCTCCATCCGCACAAAATAAAATGACCTTTCATACGCTTAAGTTTTTTCAACCCCTTATTGTTTTTGTCCTGAACGGACATGATGCTTTCCGTGATTTTACCCATGACGATGGTCCAGAACGCCATACCCAAAAGCAAAAGCCCAAGGGAAGCAAGACGACCTGGAACAGTCTTCATGTAATAATCATAGTAGGCTGCAACAACGGCAACAATGGAATGCCATATTGCATCACGCCAGTTTGTAACCTCACCTTCTGGATGATATGGTTCCGTACTGTGAACTATGATTGTCGCAACTACGAGCAAAACAGAAATTAAAATAAAAAGATAAGTAAATGGATTCTTCAGTGCAAAGAAAATTCTTTTTTTAATTTTTTTTATAAACCCTGCAGACTTTTTTTTCATGTCTTCATTTTAGTTTAGAGGATACTTTTTTGCAACAAATGTTACCTTCGGGCTTGCCCCGGGGTCTTTTAACGTTCATGATTGTCGGATCAAGTCCGACTATGACAACAATACAATTCAGGATATAGCCTTAGTTAATCCATATAATAAGTTTTTATAGGCGGGAAACGTCGCGGCTGTGCCGCTCACCACCAACTCTTGCGAGTTGGTGCGGGCTCTTTTGCTTACTCCATGTAATAAGTCTTTATAGGCGGGAAACGTCGCGGCTGATGCCGCTACCACCAACTCTCACGAGTTGGTGCGGGCTGTTTAGCTATTCCATGTAATATGTTTTTATCGGTGGAAAGCCATTGAATTCAACACTGGCATAAGTCGATGTGTAGGCACCTGTGCTTAGCCAGTAGAGCTTGTCACCTATCTTAAGGTCAACGGGCAATCTGTATTTTATGTTCTCGTACATGATGTCCATGCTGTCACAGGTTGGTCCTGCGAGAATTACTTCCGTTTCCTTTCCGCCGTCCTTTTCCGTGATTACCGGGTATTTGATTGCCTCATCAAGAGTTTCAACAAGGCCGTTGAATTTTCCGGCATCCTGATACACCCATCTTGCAAGAGCCGTATTGTTCTTGCGGCTTATGAGGACAACTTCTGAAGTAAGAATTCCGCTGTCACCTACGAGGGAACGTCCCGGTTCAAGAATTATTTCTGGCATGTCCTCGCCAAAGTCTTCCTCAAGATAACGGGTGATTTCATGGGCATACTCGGAAAGATTGTTAGTAGGCTCAACATAATTTGCAGGGAATCCTCCGCCCATGTTGATCATGCTAAGGCGAATGCCCTCCTCTTCTTCAAGGGAATTGAAAAGGTATTTTGTCTTTGCAATGGCGTCATTCCATACACCGATATCACGCTGCTGGCTGCCTACATGGAAACTTATTCCATACGGAGTAAGCCCAAGTTCTTTTGCCATGACGATGAGGTCATAGGCCATGTCTGGATGACATCCGAATTTACGGCTTAAAGGCCAGTCTGCAGTTGCGGAAGTATCAATGAGAATGCGGACATAAATGCGGCTTCCAGGTGCATTCTTTGCAATGTTCTTAAGGTCTTCCTTGCTGTCCGTGGCAAACATGCGTACGCCTTTCTCGTAGAAATATGCAATATCCTTTGCCTTCTTGATTGTGTTGCCGTAAGAAAGGCGGTCAGGACTTACATCAAACTTAAGGATTTTATCAAGCTCATAGCGGCTTGCAATGTCAAAGCAGCTGCCCATCTCTGAAAGCATTTTTAATACGGGATCCCCTGGATTTGCCTTTATCGCATAGTAGATCCTGGCATAAGGGAAAGAATCCTTAAGGCGGATGAAGTTCTGCTTGATTGTATGAAGATTTACAACAATGTTTGGAGTTTCAAGATCTTTGGAAAATGAAAGGAATTTTTCCCATTCCTTGTCTGACACGAAGTCTGCGCGATTGAACATATACGCCACCATCGGAATTAGTCTGCAGCGTTCCATACGGAATCTGCCCACGCAGCGACGTCGTCCCACTGAAGGGCTGGTTCATACACGGTGATGTCTTTATAAAATAAAATGCCTTTTATGTAAATATGTTTTTAAAATTTTTTTGCACAATAAAGTAAAGACATGGGAGGAATCTTTTAAATCACATAAAATCTAATCCATTTTGAGGATGGATTAGATTTCAAGTCCTTTTCCCGCACGAGGTAGAGGATTTTTCCATGCAGATTCCAAGCATGCCCCCATTCCAAGATCAATCTAAAATAAAATCCTAAAAAATCCCCTGCAGATTTTTACAGGGGACTATCAGTTGATTGGTGAATTATTGCCTGCTGAGTTTAAGGTTTTTAGTATAAACATTTATTTTTTCATCATAAACCTTATACTCATATTTTTTGTCGTTTAATGTGTAAGTTACAGAAATTTCAGGATATATGAAAACCTGTCCGTAGTTTATCTCCTGATTATTATTGTCATAAAAGTTTTTAGAAACTCCTGCAACAAGCTCAGATGAGTCCACAAACGTACCTCCAATCCAAAAACCATCAGTCCAGTCATAACCACGACCATATCCGAACATTACATTCCAATTTACTTCCCCTTCAGTAACATCTGGTACTGAAAGTTTCGGAACCTGTGTAATCGTCACTTTCCCATAGTTGTCAGCTGTATATTCAATTTTCTGAGTCAACTCTACTTTGCCCAATCCAGAAGTTGGCTTATAGTCAAATCCAGACAGTTCCTTAAGCGTATATTTCTGAACTCTAAGACCATTTTTGTTATTCTCTTCCCTATAAAGGATTGCTGAAATGTTTACAGTTTTGTTTGGTTCAACAAAAGGATAGAAAAATTCCGTCTTTCCGCCTGCTGAATGAACATGAGCAACAACACTACCGTCAATGGAAACTTCAATTCTTTCATCAACAAATGGATCATTTTCAATAATGAAAGGTGTTCCATCAGATTCTTCAAACACGACCTTTATTCCATTTGATTCGTTGGATGCTACCATCTTGACAACAGGAAGAGATTTTTTCCTTATTTCTTTTCTTGAAAGAAGTTCTAGACCTTTTTTGTCATCACATATCAAACCGGAATCAGTCCTGAGATTCCAAACCCTTCCGTTATAACTATATTTGAGTTCAACTAAAGATGAAATCAATCCTACATCAAAGCCTGTTGTAGTCGAGAACCATCCTTCTTCTTCACTTGTGTAAATATTGTAAGTGCCTGTTTTTGTAATGTTATGAATCATTCCATACCAAACAGCTCCTTCTTCCCAGCTTTTACCCTTTGCAAAGTCAAATTTCACTGACATGTCCTGAATATCATGAATATCATTGGCAAAGTTAGGCATCTGGCTGACGGTTACAGATCCATCATTGCTGTATTCAAATTTTAACCCTTTGCTTACAGACAATTTGCCCTTACCAGAATAAGGAACAACCGTTCCCACGCCATAACCTATAAGCTTTTGTTCAATTCTGTTTCCTTCTGAATCAGTTGTTTCCCTGTAGTGTTCAATTTCGACCTTAACTTCTTTTCCAGGATCGACAAACGGATAGAAGAATTCATCAGTACCAGATGCAGTAATCTCATAGCCTAATACTCCGTCGAATTTAAAGTGACAATATTCACTAAATGATCCGGTTTTTCCCCATGTGCCTTGATCTAACTTAAAGCTAGACCCGTCAATATTTTCAATATGTCCCTTGATACCATCCGTACAATCTTCAAACTCAACCTTAATGGTCTTTGACTTTGGTGTACTATCCTCAGTTTGCACAACAAGTTGTTCATCAACTTTTGAATATTCATCTGCTACAGTCGTATCATTGTTAGAAATTAATGGAGCCTTATTAATTCCATTATCTGTTGAAAGAGTGATTTTACCAGCAGATTTAATTGTCGTAATGTTTGTTGATCTGGAAATAACATTTACAGCAAGATCTTCCTTTGCAATAATCGAATCAATTGTACCCCCACTAATGAAGATAACGCTACAGGCAGAACTTACAGATATTTTTTTTATCGTCGTGTTACTTTCACCATCAATCTTAGCACCTTCTGATTTTACTTCCATGGATTCAATTTTTGTACTTCCTTCAAGGGCGATGCGAACCTTTGTTTTTACAACACTAACTGCTTTTACAGAAGAATTGTTTATATGAATACTTTCGTTTCCACCGCCGTAAACAGTAATCTGTTCGATACCAGTCGTGCATCCTTCAAGTGTAAAATCACCATCAGCGACTTCCGATCCAACAATAATTTTTGCATTAGAAATATTCTTGAGAGTAACGCCTTGAGATTTGACTGTAATTGTTTTTCCCCCAAGATCTGCATTTTTGATTGTAAGTGCCTTTCTTACAGTTACATTGGTATCAAATACCTTTGATTCAAGATCGAGCACTACATTTTCATTCGCATTATTGATCAATCCCTGCAGATTTAAATCAACATCAGATTTTGAACCATCATCAGATTTTGAATCAGATACACTATTACTGCATGATGTAAAGTATAATCCTGTTATTACCGTCAACAAGGACAAAGCGCCAATCAACAGTTTTTTCATAAATTTCCCCCAACACATTTCATCTATAACTATATTTAAAGTATAGTTTTATCCTAAATTATAACATTAAAAGTAGAGAATTCAAGGAAAATCAAACATTATAATTTTAAAATATCTTAAAAACAAAACTTAAATGTTATTTTTCACATCTAGTTCCGCAAGTATTCTTGTATTCATGAATTCAAAGGAAATTTTCGGGACAAATCTCAGGCACTATAGAAAACTCAACAATCTGACTCAGGAAGAACTTTCGGAAAAGCTTGATATCACTGCAATTCACCTGGGCCGCATTGAAAACGGCAAGTCTTTTGTTACTGCGGAGCTTCTGGATTCTCTCTGCGTAATTTTTAATGTTTCGCCCGCAAGTTTTTTTTATACAGCCCAGGAATTTTCAGGAGACGACAGCCTTTTTGCAAAGATAGATTCCGTAATTGACCAAGAGATAGAAAACTTCAGCAAGGAAGTCAAACAGAGGATAAGAAACAATTAATGTTTTGAGATTTTATAACAGATTGTATCTTTTTTTATTATATTATTAATACTGGAAATGTCTGATTCCAAAGCGGCGTCTCCCCGACTCTAATCAGCAATGTCTGAAATCTGATGAAGGGAGGAAATGCCTATGACTTTTGACAGGATAATAGCAGTTATTGCATGCGCAGCAACTGTTATCTGCATGGTTATAGCACTGCTCTCTTATTTATACAAATAAAGAGTAAAAAAATAAGCCGCTCTAGTCCGACCACTACAAGCGGCTTTTTAACCAAAAAGTGGAGACGACCGATGGAATCGGGCATTTCCTTTTATTTAATATAGCATATAAAAGTTCCACAGTCAAAGCAACATGTTATAAAACAGCTTTCAAAGACAAAAAAAAAGACGCGCCAGAGTATGACGCGCCTTCATATTTTCTGAAGGACCTTTTGACAAGCTAAGTAATCCTTCAGAATGACATGGTTTCTAACTTACTTTGTAGCAAGAATTGCAATACCAGGAAGTGTCTTACCTTGTCGCACCCTTACGGGTGCTACCGAGTTTACTTCGTAAACTCGCGGGCTATTTTGTAGCCAAAATTGCAATTCCTGGAAGAGTTTTACCCTCTAAGAATTCCAATGATGCACCACCACCTGTTGAAACGTGGCTCATCTTGTCAGAAAGCTTGAACTTGTTAACGGCTGCAACTGAGTCACCGCCACCAACAACTGTCATAGCTCCCTTTCCTGTTGCTTCTGCAACGAGGCGTGCTACAGCTTCTGTTCCCTTAGCGAAGTTTTCGAATTCGAATACTCCAACAGGTCCGTTCCATACGATTGACTTTGAAGCGAGGATAGCATCCTTGTAGAGTTCAACTGTCTTAGGACCTACATCGAGACCCATGAGATCTGCTGGGAGATCAACTGCATCTACTGCAACTGGATCCTTGTCTGCGAATTCTGCAGCACCAACATGGTCAACTGGAAGAAGAATCTTAACACCCTTTTCAGCAGCCTTAGCAAGAAGGTCCTTTGCTGTTCCGAGGAAGTCGTCTTCAACAAGTGACTTACCTACTTCGTGTCCCTGAGCCTTGAGGAATGTGTATGCCATACCACCACCAACGATGAGTGTAGAAGCATTCTTCATGAGGCTTTCGAGAACTGCGATCTTTGAAGAAACCTTTGCACCACCGATGATTGCTGTCATTGGCTTTTCTGGATTTGTTACCATTGGCTGGATGTACTTAACTTCCTTTTCCATCAAGAATCCACCAACTGATTCAACTGGCATGAACTTTGCGATTGAAGCTGTAGAAGCCTGATCGCGGTGTGCTGTTCCGAATGCATCGTTAACAAAGATGTCACCGTAAGAAGCAAGTTCCTTTGCCATTACGTCGCGTTCTGCAGCATCCTTAGATGTTTCTTCCTTGTGGAAGCGTGTGTTTTCGAGCATTGCAACTCCACCTTCTGGAAGAGCGTCGATTGCTGCCTTCTGTCCGAGAGCATCAGCAAGGAATGTTACATCCTTTCCGAGCTTTTCAGAGAAATATTTTACAACTGGAGCCATGCGGTTCTTGCCGTTGATGAACTTTTCTGCATCTGCATCTGTCCATTCCTTTCCAGCCTTAGCTGCCTTTTCAGCTGCCTTCTTAACATCCTTTTTTGGATCGCCAAGGTGGCTCATGAGAACGAGAGAACGTGGGCTCTGTTCAAGAATGTACTTGATTGTTGGGAGAGCTGCCATGATGCGTGTGTCATCCTGAACAACTCCGTCCTTCATAGGAACATTGAAGTCTACGCGCATGATGATGCGCTTGCCCTTAAGATCAACATCTTTTACTGTCTTGATCATATAAAAAATCCTCCAAATGGAATTTAATACAAAAAGTATGCAATAAATATAATGATTTTTTGAAGAGAATTCAATTGGAAGACCATCTGGTCATTCGTTAAAAAATTTTACTAGTATTGCCTGCATGACTTAATTCCATGTTTTTCATGCCACTTTAAAAGCAAAGCCCTTGTTTTTATATCTGGTCTTTGGTTCCTTAAGAAAAATTTCGTTGTCACGGTATTCCATTAATTCTTCAAGCGAAAGAAATCCTTCATGCCTTGCCATTTCTGCATGTTCAATTATAAGGCTGCCGATTTTTTTTGCCTTTTGCGTAATTTCAATTTCATCAGGTCTGTAACTAAAATTTATCATTTTTTTCCTCCACAATTAACATTGCACTATGTGGCAAAAAAACTTTGAAAATAAAACAGCCAGTATTAATTATGACCTGTAAGTAAGTTCACCAAAGAAGTAATTGTAGGTTTTATACTGTACCAGAAGTTTGAAATAATGATTGCGTCTGGATTTACTTTTACGGCGATGTGTATCGCTTCTTCAACACGTTCTACACTACCGAAAAAGTTTTTATAATTTGTGTCATCTATCTGATACGGCCCAGGAAAACGTTTTATTGTAGAAACATATTTTGCTATACACTCAATAATGTCCTTACGAACCACATTGTATCTTCCCTTTACTGATTTATTTGGACCTCTTGAGGCTACTATTGTAATGTCAGTAGCAGTTGTGATCAGATGAAGATTACACCAGCCTACCGCTACTGCAGCTTCATTCCTCGGCTTTGAAAGTGCTGTTGCAAGAATATTTAACTCGCTGTCATTAAATAGGTTCTTCATAATTTATACCCCTTACTCAGGTACTTAAAAAATCTCTTTTTGACTTCTTCATCTTCCGTAGTGGAAAGATTATACATAATGCACCAGTCTTCCAGCTTGTCAGAACCATTTGCCCGAAGAACATATTGCCTGTCAGATTTTTTTAGGAATTCATATCCCTCAGAAAAATTCAGAATCTTTGTAACAGGATCCCCGCTCATGAATGGAACAACGCGATTGGGATCATCAATTTCTTTTTTATTGACAAGATCTTTAGGAAGTTCTCCCCATTCAAAAAAATTTCTGAAAACAAGGACGTATCCTTCCTCAGTGAGTTTTTTAATTTCTTCATCTCTCAATAGTGGAAAATTATTTAGCATTTATTTTATATCCTTTTGAATCCGTTTCTTCTGTAACCCGAGAAATTTTGCATACTGATAATATTGTTCAAGTTTTAGAGATGGCAAAAGTTTTGTTGAGATATTCTTCCAGTTCTTTTTATTCCAAAAAGTGAATCAGGTCTTTGTGCAAATATTTTGGACGTTTCTAACTGTCCTTCAATTATTGGGCTTTATCAATATGTGGAAATTCAGAGTAACAAAGATAGGTTTACAAAAAAATGTACAAAAATATTTAAAGTTTTTATTGCTGAAATTTTTATTCAGTCTGCATTTATACCATGTTCATTCTCAGAATTTACCAAAAACCACACTCTCAATAAATTCTTTTGAATTCTCTTTTTTTCCGTGTCTGAACAATACAGCAGCAGCAGGAATTTCATCAAACAGCTTTCCAGTTTCAGTAAGCTGCCTTGCAATTTCAGGATCAATGGATTTTATTCCTGTAAGCAAAACACTGAAACCAGAAGAATACTTTTCAAAATTTTCTTTCTCTACTCCGCATGCACTGAGAATTTTTTTCCCATAGCAGTCGTTTGAATCCGACCACCAGTTTTCCATTCTTTTTCTATATGCTGAAATCATCTTTGAAAAACCGTCGGCAATATTACCAGTCACGCCGCCGTTAATTTCCTTTCCCATGGCATATTCAAGATATACCTTCTCTTTGTAGACAATAAATGAAACAAAAGATGGATGACTGCGTTCCACAAAAGAATCCTTCAGCCTAAGGTGATGTATTGGATATGCAGGTTTAGAATCAGGGTTGGAATTCAACTGGAGTAAATCGCAAAAATTGGAAATGCGCCTGAAGTTAAAAATAGAAGTCGTCATGTGCTTTTCAAGCTGCGCTCTCCACCATTTCATATCCAGTCTATAGCCAATAGTATTTGTCACAAGTCTTTTTTGCAAAATGGAACGATTCGTTTCTTCATTTATATCCAAATCAATATAATTATGCCAGGCTTCCGTATATTCTGGAAAGCCTTTATAAAGATTCTGGGCTTTTTTTAATTCAGACTCAACTTCTGTACGGAGCCACTCAGGTTCAAGTATTTCTGCCTTGCTTCCCAAAGACAGAATCGTCTGCTTTACCCTTTCAACCTGATTTGTAGCAAAGGATACAACCTGATTATCAAAATAAATTACTGCATGCTGATTGTCATACCATTCACATTGAGATATTCTGTGGGCTTCATCATTATCTATTCTTATTTTTATTTCAACATTCTCTTTCTTTGGGAACCATCTGTCCATAAACTGAGAAATTGAAAAATCTTTTGGAATAAGAAAGGTCTGTCTATTTTGAATTTTAACATGATTAATCTCAGGCATTGGCATGCACAGTACATGAAATTTTCCGTTGACTGCAGCATTGCCAAGAAGATAGGTTTTTCCATGACGGGATGCAAGAGCATAAGGTTCAACATATTTATCTTTAAAATCATCATCTGAAAAATCTTCGGGGAGTCCTTTTATGTTGTATTTTGGATTCCATACGCTTAAAGTTACTGCATAATTATTTTCCATGGCGTCCACAATATCAGTAAATGGATCAGTTCTCCTGTAAAGGCTTTCATTGGATTTAATTTCATTGTCCTCAACAAACAGTTTACTTTCATTTGGATTTGCATCGTGAAAAACAGCTTTGTTCAGTTTATCAAAAAGAGATTTTTCGATTTCATTGTTGAAAGAATTTTTCTGAACCAATGTACGGAAATACATTTTTTCTGCAGGAGTAAGATAGACTTTAATTTCGTGGGTATAATCATTTCCGTCTTTTCTGACATACCAGCGTTTTCCATTTGTGGCTGAATCAGGATCCGAACGGCATTCCAAAGGAACATCCATTTTTTCAAGATCATCCTTCCTTCTGTAGAAAGTTCTCTGGTCAATTTCCAGTTCACGGCAGACTTCCTTTACTGTTGCGCCGCCGGGTCTGCTGAAAAGTTCAAGAATACGCTGAACCTGAAGTACCACATCCACTTTTCTGTTTGAAATATTTTTACTGTTTAATTCGTCCATGCTGACTCCTTAATAATTTTACCACATATCACGGCTTTATATTTTTTTTAATACTAAGAAACGCCACTTTATAAATATATTATTTTTTTAATATTTGTCAGAAAAAATATTTTGAATGTATAGTACACTTGAAAATTACTAAAAAACATTTTTGACAGGATAAGGTATTCTCCCATTTTTATTGCATAAGAGCAAACAAAGTTATTTCAAGGAGATATCCATGACACCAAAACTTCTTGCAGCAATTCTATTGGACTCAAACAAGGAATGCGAAACCTACTGTGCGAAAAAAAAGATTCCAAAAAAAACCGAAGATCACATAAAGGCCTGCAATGCATCAATTCTTACACAGATAACTAGACTTTTATATAGCACATTTAATGACAAGCTGGTTCAGCATGAAGAAACAGACGCAATGATCGATGAAGGACATGCCCTTGAGCTCTACCTTAATAATCTGAAAAAATCCAGAATGAATGAACCCAATCGGCACGAATCCACATAATATATGACAAAAATTGTCATAACTTCACCTCATCTTTTAAACAAGAGGTGATAATATGACAAACTTCAACACAAACGAAACAGACTTTTTCTTCAACTTTATTAATTCTGTAAAAAAGCAGAATCCTATACTTTCACAGGAAGAACTTGCCCTACTTTCTGAAAAGGCAAATTCAGGTGATATAAAAGCCAGGGACAGGATTGTTCTTTCAAACTTCGGTCTTATCGAAAAAATCGCCTATGAATGTAATATTCCAAACGTAAGTATAGAAGACAAATTCTTTGCAGGGGTTGAAGGATTCCTTAAGACTGTACAGTCCTACGACTACAATAAGTGTCCTTTCCTTTCAAGTTATATCTGGTTCCCTGTTAAATACCATATCTTCAAAAAACTTCTTGGGGATATGCCAATAACACTATACAAAAACTCCACAAAAATCATGAAAGCCAGAGCAGAACTGGAAAATGACCTGGACAGGGAACCGAAAACCAGTGAACTAGCCGAGTATCTTGGCATTGAAGAAAAAAAACTTGTAAAGCAGCTTCAGAAAATCAGTGAATATGAAACCATAAGTATTGACGGTTTTACAGAAAATGAATCTGATTCCAGAAAAGATTTGTCAGACTACGTAAGTGCAAACAGCATGCCGTCTAAAAGTTTTGAAGATGAAATCATCGAACGGGAAACTGCACAATCAATAAAAAAAGCATTATTAAGACTTTCAGACGAAGACCGTGAACTCATATATCTTTCCACTGGATATGGAAATTCAAACGGCAAAAAACTTACACTCCGTACCATCGGAAATATGAAAGGTGTAAGCCACCAGACAATTGCTTACCGCTATGCACAGGCAAAGAAGCACTTTGTGAAACTTCTTGATGAATATGATGTATGCTAACAGTCTCTCAATTTTTTTCCATCTGTTCCCTGATGAGACGAAGCGCTCTTTTTTCACATCCCTGAACTGTAGACTTTGATTTACCAAGCATTTTAGCAAGAACCCTATATTCTGTTTTTTGTCTGCCTTTTACTTCAAGCCTGTTCCAGAGAACAGTTTTTTCAGGTTCTGGTAAAAGCTCAAAGGCCTTCCAGAATTCGTCTGACATTTCTTTTTTTATGACTGCATCTTCTGCATTTAAACTTCTTGAATCAGAAAGGGAATCAAGGACGCTTTCTGCATCTTCAGTTCCATTGGAATCATTACGTTCCAGATCTGAAAAATTATTTATCTGCTCCCTATGCTGTGAAAGGATTTTCTCAAATTCATGCTGTATGAAAGAATCGGCATAGCTTATGAATTTTACTCCGTGTTCAGGATTAAAATTTATGGAAGCTTTTACAAGACCTTCATTTCCAGCAGCAATCAAATCCATAATGCAATATTGAAGATTTCCATATTTTTCAAGTGCTTTTTTGACAACATAAAAAATATTGGACTCAACAATTTTTTTTCGTGCATTTTCATCACCTTCAAAAGCTTTAACGGCCAGGTCATGTTCTTCTTCTCTTGTAAGCATTTTTATATTTTTTAGGAAAGCTAAATATTCCTGCAATTCTGATTGTGAATCTGTCATAGTTTCATTATATCAGAATCAAGGGATAGTAAACACTTTCCTAAAGAAGAACATCCATTTTAGTACGAGGAATAACAATTTCGCCGGAGGCTTCTTTTTGAAGAATGACATTAACAATTTTGCACTGTGCTTCTTCCACATCACCGAGTCTAACAGGTCCCATATAATCCATGTCTTCCTTTAATTCGTTCATGCAACTTTTGCTTATATTTCTAAAAAATTTATCAGCAACTTTTTTTGATGTTTTTTTCAGGGCTTTTGCAAGTTCATAGGTATCCAATTCCCTCATAATTTTCTGTATTGACCTGTCATCAAGAATCGTTATTTCCTCAAAAAAGAAAAGCCGAGACCTAAATTCATCATGAAGCTTTTTATCCGTCCGTTTCAACTCAGAAAGCAAATCCTTAAGTTTTGTTTCACCAACAACCTTAAGAATTTCAATTACTCTTTCTCTTCCACCTTTAAAATTATTCTTTGAAATCAATTCTCCGTCGAGTTTTCTTTTTAACAGGTCTGCATAATTTCTTACAATTGAATCATAAAGCAATATACCTTCATTAATCATTTCAAGCAGTTCTATCTGCTTTTCTTTCAGAAACATTTGTATCAAATCAGCAGCATTTGTTTCATCTGCACATGCCATTACGACAGCTGCAAAATGAGTACCAAGTCTTTCAAGAACCTCACAGACAAGTTTCGGGTCATAGCTGTTAACAAAATCAAAAATATTTTCAAAACTGTTTTCTATCTTTATATTTTTTTCAGGCAGATACTCAACTGCTATATAATTTCCATCAACCGACAGTTCACCTTTACCGAGAATATGTCCACTGCAGATAATGTCTGAAGGATTGCCGGCAAAAGTATCCAGTATGAAAAGATCCCCTTCCAGAAGATTATTGAATTCACGTTCGCCTACATAGGTTTCCCCAAGACTCACTGTTAAATAATCTTCCGACGGAATATCAACTGGTTCCTTAAACGTTTTAGTAATTTTAACTGCAAAATAATCTTTGATAACCATAAGTTCACACTTTGCATAGATTTTGTCATCCATAACAAAATTGAGCTCTTCAAGAACGTTATGGCAAAGTACAATTTTTTTCCCCGTTTCAATTTTTTCATCAGGCATTTTACTGCGATTTAATTCAATTCTGAAATTCGTTTTTTCCATTGCAGGAGTAAGTCCTGAATTTTTAAAAACACCGGCAGCCTTTATAGAATCAAAAAAATTCTTACTTAAAAGAAAATTGATGATTCCATTTTCTTCGCCTTCTGAAACCTCGATAGTAAACAACAGGGATTGTTCATCACGTTTTAATCCAAGTGTCGTATAGTCTTTTGAATCTGCTATACAGCGTGATTTTAATAAACTGACTTTGCGCTGCATTTTAGTGCCCACATCTTCCAGAAATTTTTCTGTGAATTTATCAGAAAAGAAATTCTTGAACGAAAGCATCTGCGTCCTGCTGATTATTTCTTCAGGTTTCTGATTAAGGATTTTAAATCCCATATTCCTGTCGCATTCAAAAATAATATCCCCTGAATCAGTAGAATAATGCTGCATAAAAGATGGACCTTCCATACAATCAATAAATTCCCTATTTGTAACAGTGTCTACACATGTAACATCTAGCTTAATTTTTCTTTCAATCTCAGATGAAAAATCGCGGACAAACGGCCTTAGAATTTCTGAGAATAGTTCCATAAATTCCTGTCTTTGAAATCCCGTAATAATATCAGGTCTTTTGAAATCGTAATAATTTTGTTTAGAAGATGCAAAAATTCTATTTTGAATTTCCGAAGAAACTCCATCATTTTTTCCAGACTGCTTTATATTCTTACTACCTCCCGAAAGCAGTTCATCAATCTGTTCCTGTGTCAAAACGCTCTTATCCATAAACATACCTCCATAATAGATTTCATACATGCCGTTAGATTTCATTGGCACTATGTATATCTTGCATAGATTCTTTTAGAAGAATATTTAAGATGGAGCTACTTTATAGAAAGCCCCTTATATAAAAATGGTGTGATTATTGATTTTGTAAAAAAAAGAAGTGGCGTTTCTGAAAAAAAGACCCGACAATCATTAATCAGATTTGCCGGGTTCTACAGTAAATATATTAGATTTCAAAATCAAGGCAGGCGCGGTTTGCCGTATAAGGACGAACCTTTTCGTTGGCAACGGCAACGTGAGCAGGATGCTTTGAATAGCCTGCAAGATCTTCGGCTGATTCAAAGGTAGAATCAAGCATCAAGTCTCCTGTTGAAGTCGGAAGGTTATCTATGATTACCTTTATATCCTTGATCTGAGGAACAACACCTTTCAGTCCCTCAAGACCACTTTTGATGCCTTCCTTTACCTTCGTCTTTTCTTCTGCACTCATTTCTTTTAAAGTCCAGATGATCATGTGCTTTACCATATTTTTCTCCTGAATAAAATTCTGAATTAAAGTATTTCGCGGATTAGGTGGATGAGGTCGTTTTCACGGCTTACAGGCTTCAACGATTCCTTGATAGCAGCCTTTTCAGCGGCAGCGGCGGCTTCTGTAGCTGCCTTACCATCTGCATCTGCGGCAGGACGGCTGTCTGTTGCGGCATTGCCATCCTTGTCCTTACCATCTTCCTTATTCTTTACAAGGATGATTTCATCTCCCACATTCAAGGTATCGTAGAATCCGTTCTTCTTATATTTACCTTCGGAGATTTCCTCATCACAGGCAGTAACCTTTACGGTGCCAAGAAGATCCTTCTTATTGTATTTGATGCCAGGACCTTCATCGTTGGTCTCAATTCTACCCTTGCGGATAATGTTGAATTCTGCATCAACAGCAATACCATCGTTCTTTCCAAGATCAAGCAAAAGTGTTCCCTGAACATTCTGAAGAACCTTTCCACGGATTGGAAGAATATCAAGAACACCTGCACGGAAGCGCTGCAATGATTTTGCCATGCAGTCATTTCCTGTGCGGTAAACGTGGATTTCCGAAGTCTTTGTTCCGGTTCGAGCAGAATAAATTGTCGCATCGATTGAATAGGTACGCTCGGTTTCTTCCGCTGTCATGATCACAAAGTAATCGCGTCCCTGGGTGCGGGCAAGGCGGAAAGCTTCACCATAATTTGAGACAGGTTTTGCCTCAACATCGACTGCAGTTGAAGGGACTCCGCTGAAGGCAACCCTTGCAGACAAAGCGGAAATTTCTTCCAGGTCTGCATGGAAAAGCTGAACTGGTTTCTTTGTATAGTAGATACCGATGTTCCATCTTGTTTTGTCCAAATAGAAAGGATCTATGTTCCACCTTGAAGAAATGTTGTTTCTCATGAGGCTTTCGTAATTTTCTATGGCGTCATCATTTTTAATCTGAGCCCTGCTTTTTTTCTTTGAAGGAGAATTTTCATCAAGCTGAACGGCAGGAGCATTTTCAAGTACTTCTGCATTTTCCTTTATGAACTTGAGTTGCTGAAGATAAAGTTCATAGAGCCCGTCACGCTCAAGCATTTCTGCAAAGGACTGCCTTACAGCAGCGTTAAGCGGAGCAACTGAAAGTGCCTTCTGATATTCGTAGCGTTCTGATATTCCATCAAAGTTACGTCCGAATTCTGCGGCTTTCTTTGAATGGTATTCAGCCCAAATATTTCTTCGAGGGTCTTCAACTGTAAGTGTCTGTGCCACAAGAAGTTCAAGGGCATTTCTCATTACTTCGTCCTGAGGATTAATCGTAAGACCAGTCTGGTATGTATCGATGGCATCAAAATAGCGCTCAAGTTTCTGCTGTGAAAGTCCTTTCAAATACCATGCAGTAGAAGAATCCCTGTTTCGTCCAATTCGGAAATCACAAATATCGATTACTTCCTCGTAGCGGTTCTGGGCATAAAGGATCTGTCCAAGAAGGGAATAGGCCTTATCCAAATCTCCGTTGATCTGAACTGCTGCCCTAGCCCTCTGTTCTGCAACCTTGTAGTCACCATTCTTTGCGGCAAGGTATGATGCCATGTAGTGAACTTCTGCTTCTCCGCTATAATATGAAAGGGCCTGCTTGATGTACTGTTCAGCAGCTTCGTTCTTTCCCATTTCGGAACTTACAAGGGCAAGGGAAAGCAAAGCCTTTCTGTTGGAAGAATCCCTCTTGAGTGCATCAAGATATCTTCCTTCTGCAACGCTGATTCTTCCGTCAAGAAGATCAAGTTCTGCAAGACCAAACCTTGCATCGATATTGTTTGGATACTTCTTCAATATGGTAGAAAAAACTTCCTTTGCTTCATCAATGCGTCCAAGGGAAATCAAAGCCATTCCCTTAAGGTTCTGAATGTCCGAAAGATTACGGGCATATTTTGCGGCATTGTCTGCATACTGAACGCAAAGGTCATAGCTACCAAGGGCATAGGAACACAAGGCCATGTTATACCATACTTCACCGTACTGAGGATTTATGCCAAGAGCTTCCTGATAAAGATCCATGGCATCAAACCACTGCTTGCGGGACTGAAGTTCCTGACCGTCGGAAAAAAGTTCGAGTGCACTGCGGCCTGAACGGATCCCCTGGGCAAACATAGAAACGGCTATGGTTCCTGCCAGTAAAAGAGATGTAAGTTTTTTCATATTCCCCTCATTACAAACAACTGTAATTCCACCCACTATGAAATCACACTAACATTTTATGAATTAATCTGCTTTATCACCGTGATAAACGATTTTAATTGTATTTACTTTATGCCCTTCCATTTCCTGAACTATGAAATCATAATCCTTCCATGAAATCTTTTCAAACTTAACCGGAATCTTTCCAAATAGATCGAATACGAATCCGCCAAGAGTATCGAATTCTTCAGTTGGGAAGCCAGACCCTATCTCTTCATTTAGGCTGTCCAGATCAACGCGGGCATCACAGATCCAGCAGTTTTCAGCAAGGGAAATGATATCTTCGCGTTCATGGTCGAATTCATCCTGGATGTCACCGACGATTTCTTCGATGATGTCTTCCATGCAGACGATTCCGCTTATTCCGCCGTATTCATCGATGCCGACAGCGATATGAACATGACGCCTTTTAAATTCACGTAGCAGGCTGTCTATGTGCTTGCTTTCAGGAACAAAATATGGCTTGCGAATTATTTTCTCAAGGTCTATGGCTTCCTTAGATGCAAGGACAGTAATCAAATCCTTTACATAGAGGATACCGACAACATTATCAATACTTCCGTTGTATACGGGGATTCTGGAATGTCCGCTTTCTGAAACCTTTTTAAGAAGCTCATCTTCTGGTGTATCAAGGGAAATGAAGTCTACGTCAATACGTGGAACCATTACTTCTTTTACAGTTGTTGCAGACAATTCTTCAACACCTTGAATCATGTCATTTTTTTCTTCTGCAAGAATTTCCTGCTGAACTTCTTCCTGAGTCTGATTTTCTTTTTTTACTTTTTTGTTTTTACCGAATTTAAATAAGCCCATAACTTTCAAACTTTTCCATTAAATCTTTTTGAAGAACAAGCATTTCGCACTTTGGCTCAACGCCTTTTTCCACGTGTTCTTCTCCGTGGTCATATCCGTTAAGATGAAGAATGCCGTGAATGATAAGTCGCTTTAACTCTTCATTCTGGCTTACTTCAAAGTATTCTGCATTTTTTGGCAATGTGTCAACGCTTATGGCAATATCACCGGCCTGAAACCATTCCTTACCATCTTCGTCGGTATATTCTTCGCCGTTCTCAAAGCTGAGGACATCCGTTGGAGCATCTATGTTCCTGTAATTTGCATTCAGTTCCTTTATCATTGGATCAGAGCAAAAGAGGATTGAAATTTCTTCTCCATCGTAGCCAGCTTCTTCAAGGACTTTCTGTGCAAAAGGTTCTATATTGTTTATCCACGAAGGTTCTTCAAGGCCATCTTCGCAGCTGACAAAAATCTGGTTCATCAATTCTTTTCCTTTTTTTCTCTTGTGGATCTGGCAACTTTTTCCGCCTTATCCTTGAGGGATTTTTTTTCTTCAGTTTTCTTTACTTCAGACTTTTTTTCTTCTGCCTTGCTTTCTTTTTCTTCCGGAGCCTTTTCAGTTTCAGGCTGAACTTTTGGCTGCACTTCGGAATTATTCTGCTGAGACTGCTGTCCATCAGGATCCTTCTGGTCAGGATACTTGGTACGGCTGTGATAATATCCCGCAAGGATCTGAACAAAGGCATCATGAATTTTAGTAATGTCATTGAAAGTAAGGTTACAGTCTTCCAACTGCTTCTGATCGATTTTTGCAGTTATGAGAGTCGTAATGAATTTTTCAAGTCTAGGAACACTAGGCTTATCAAGAGAGCGGCAGGCTGCTTCTACAGTATCAGCAAGCATCACCACGGCACTTTCTTTTGTTGAAGGAGGATTTCCTGTGTATGAATAGTCTTCAGGAGAAACATCTGGATTGATTTTGAGGGCTTCATTGTAAAAGTATGCAATGACCTGATTTCCGTGGTGTTCCGAAATGATGTCGATGACTGGTTTTGGAAGTCTTAATGAATGGGCTTTTTCAATTCCACGCTTAACATGAGTTCTGATTACGCTTGCAGAAAGCGAAGGATTTATTTCCTTGTGGATGTTTTCACCGCCACCCTGGTTTTCAACAAAGTATTCTGGATTATCCATTTTTCCGATGTCGTGATAGTAGGCACCAACACGGGCAAGAAGAGGATTTGCACCAACCTCGTTACAGGCAGCTTCTGCAAGGGAGGCTACCATGAGGGAATGATTGTATGTACCGCTTGCAGTTACAAGCATCTTCTTCATGAAAGGATTGTTCAGGTCGCTTAAATCCATCAGGCGGAATACGGAAGCAGTATTCAAGAGAAGCTCAAGAGGTGTAAGGAGTCCAAGGCAAAGGATGCCCGAGAAGAATCCGTTGAGAATTACTCCGACGATAGCACCAATTCCGTTTGCAAAAGAATCGTTGAAGACAATCTTGAAAATCACAAGAAAAACTGCATTAAGGACAGCCTGAAGAACGGAAACAAAAACCATGTCTGTTCTGCGGTCGATTTTGCGGACAAGCCTTGAAGAGGCAAAGGAAGTTGAAAGCACAAAAAGGAACGGAACTATCTGATATGAAGTTGCATTAAGGACTGCAAGTGAAATCATTACAGCAAAGAAAACGGCATTAAGCTGTCCGAACAGGATTGCAATGAGGAAGATGAACAGAGGTGCTGGAATAATGGCGCACAATGCAAAAGGCGAAGAAAAATAAGTCAGTTTGGAACCGAATATTACCGACGCAAAAATGATCACATAGAAAACGCATTCAGTAACGAGTTCCTTGAACTCAATCATGTTAGTCTTGAAATAAATTCTCGAAAAGAAAAAGAAGAAAAGCACAACCATCAGAATGTGGTAGATGATTGAATTCGCAAAAGCCCTGTAGTCAATGTAAACAGGTGATTCGGACATCTTCTTTAACTTTGCATAACCGTCTTCCGTAATCGGAAAACCTTTTCTGATAACCTTTTCCCCCTTTTCAATGGGAATAGGATTGTCATAGTCGGCAGGCAAAGTCTTGATGGCCTTGATTGTAACATCGGCAATCTGCCCGACTTCATAATCATCTATATTGAAGGATGCAATTGTATTTGTGGTGGAAATCTTTACAAAACAGAGTGAGACCGTCACTGCCAATGTCAGGAACAAAAGAAGCAGCACAGGGTAATCCCTCTTAAAATAAGCCCCAAGGGATTCTGAAATTATAGCCGATACCGTTTTTCTGTCATCATTTCTCTTCATTTTCATACGCCTGAATAATTTTCTTTACCAATTCGTTTCTGACAACATCGCCTGAATCAAGCTGTGCAATGGAAATTCCTTCCACGCCCCGCAAAATCTCAAGCGCATGAACAAGTCCCGATGTGATTTTCTTTGGCAAATCAACCTGGGTCGGATCACCAGTGATGAAAACTTTTGAGTTCTCACCCATGCGTGTCAAAAACATTTTCATCTGTTCCGTAGTTGTATTCTGAGCTTCATCAAGGATTACGGCGCAGTCATTCAAAGTACGGCCCCTCATGTAAGCTAGGGGAGCTACTTCAATTATACCATTATCTGTAAGTCTTTTAACAGTCTCTTTAGGCAAAACCGCACCCATTGAATCGTATAGTGGTCTTATGTATGGATTGATTTTTTCGTTGAGGTCACCGGGTAAAAAACCAAGACTTTCACCGGCTTCTACAACAGGTCTTGTAAGCACTATGGAATTTACCTTATGGGAAAGCAGCAGTCTTAGAGCCTCCGCAACGCAAAGAAAAGTTTTTCCGCTTCCCGCAGGACCACAGGCAAAAACCATGTCGGTGGAACGCATTTTTTGAACCAGAAGGGCCTGTCCCCTTGTTCTTGGGTAAACTTTCTTTACGCCGCCCGGAATCGAAATAGAATACCTTGAAAAGAACTCGTGGTCACCGGTACCGCCGTTGTTCAGCACGGACTGAATCATCTCTGCATCGGTAACGGTACTTCCGTCCACGGAAAACTCATCAAGTATTCTATTTATTATGAAATTGAACTGCTGCTGAATTGCCTGGTCTTCGGTTTCTATTGAAAGTTCGTTTCCTTGGGCAAAAACCTGAAGCCCAAGAAATTCTTCTATTAATTTTAAATTGCAGTCATTTGTTCCGCATACGCGGGCAAGAATGTTGCTGTCAGGAACGATTATGGTATATGCGCTCATCCACTAATCCTCAAAACTACCTGACTTAAGTTCTTCAACAATCCTCTGCCAGCTTTCGTAGCGTTCACGGGCAATCTTACCTTCTTCTACAGCCTGGCATACGGCGCAATTCTTTTCCCCGTTGTGGCTGCAGCTCATGCCGAAACCGCATTTTCCTATGTATGGAGCAAAGTCCCTGTAGTAAAGGGCAAGGTTTTCTGCTGAAATATCGTGAAGGAGGAAACGTCGGACACCAGGAGTATCAATGATGTTTGCAGTTGCATCAATAAGTCCGCCCATCAATGCCTCGTTAAGCTGAAGGTGAATGAGGGTTCCTTTTGTAGTTGTATGGCATCCCTTTCCGTATTTTTTTGAAAGGCTTCCAGTCTTGAGTACTACAGTATTGTCAAGGACATTGATGATGGAGCTTTTTCCAACACCGCTCTGACCTACAAAAGCCGAAAGCTTGTTTTCTATGAGATGTGCAAGTTCTTCTATTCCTTCACCTGTTCTGGCACTGGAACGGATAACCTTGTAGCCAACTTTTTCCCATACATCCAGCTGGTTCTGGAATTCATCGGAACTACCTGCCGCAAGATCATATTTGTTGCATACGATTACAGGGGTAATTCCTTCGTATTCTGCCTGGGCAAGAGCCCTGTCTATGAATCTTGGTCTAAAAGGAGGTTCATCGGGTGTGGTTACGATTAAAAGATAGTCCAGGTTTGCAGCCAGAAGCTGAGGTTCCCTTTTCTTGATATTCCAGCGGACAAATTCATTCTTTCGTGGAACAAGCGAAAGTATCTGACCTTTTTCTTCCTCAAGGGTCTCTTCATCGATGACTACAATGTCACCGGGAGCAAGAGGATTGTAATAGCCTTCTACATCCTTAAGGATCTTGCCCTTTATGGTACAGTCACGCGTTATGCCGTCGTCGCATTCGACTTCAAATACATTTTTACTTCCGCTTAATATAAGTCCATTCATGTACCTATATTTTATAGGATATTCGTAAAAAATGCAAAAAAAAGGAGCACACTGCAGGTTTCACATCATTTGCAGGTGCCCTTTTAATCAGACCTCTTTATGAGAATGACAGCTCTCCGTCTGCGACAGTTACCTTAATGACAGATCCTTCTGTAAACTTTCCTTCAAGAAGCTGCTTTGACAAAGGATTTTCTACCCAAGTCTGAACGGCTCTCTTTACAGGACGGGCACCGAAGCTCGGGTCGTAACCTTTGTCTGCAAGGAAATCAAGGGCAGATTCATCAAATTCAATTGAAAGCCTTCTGTCCTCAAGTCTTTTGGCAACGCGGTCAAGCTGTAATTTTACGATGCTTTCGATGTGTTCCTTTCCCAGACGGTTGAACATAACGATCTCGTCGATTCTGTTTAGGAATTCAGGGCGGAAGCAATTCTTGAGAAGTCCATCAAGTTTTACTCCAAGTTCCTTTTCAGTACCAGGAGCAGCATCAAGAATCAAATCTGAACCAAGGTTGCTTGTCATGATTATGATGGTGTTCTTGAAGTCCACAACCCTTCCCTGTCCGTCAGTAAGTCGACCGTCATCCAGCACCTGAAGAAGAACATTGAACACATCAGGATGAGCTTTTTCCACTTCATCAAGAAGAATTACTGAATATGGTCTTCTCCTTACGGCTTCTGTAAGCTGTCCTCCTTCATCGTAACCTACATATCCTGGAGGTGCACCGATAAGGCGAGTCACGCTGAACTTTTCCATATACTCGCTCATATCTATGCGGGTAAGGGATTTTTCATCGTTAAAGAGAAAATCTGCAAGGGTTTTGGCAAGTTCAGTCTTACCAACACCTGTAGGTCCAATGAAAAGGAAACTTCCCAACGGTCTGTTAGGATCAGAAAGCCCGGCTCTGTTGCGCCTTATGGCATCAGCAACTACGGTAACGGCGGCATTCTGTCCAACAACACGTCTGTGCATTACTTCTTCCAGCTGAAGGTATTTCTGCTTTTCACCTGTCATCATCTTGCTTACAGGAATTCCAGTCCATACAGAAACAACACGGGCAATGTCTTCTTCCGTAACTTCCTTTTGCAAAAGGGATTTCCTTTCTTCTGCAGTTTCAGGATTATCGCTGACTTCGGACTTGGCTTTTTCATCCTCAAGCTTTTTCTCAAGTTCAGGGATTACCGAATACTTGAGTTCTGCAGCCTTTTCAAGGTTACCTTCGCGGGTAAACTGTTCAAGGTCAAACTTTGCCTTTTCCAGATCTTCCTTTAGTTTGCGGCTGCCTTCAATGACGTTCTTTTCGTTCTGCCACTGAAGTTTCATTGCATCACGCTGTCCCTGGATTTCTGCCAGTTCCTTTTCAAGTTTTTCAAGACGTTCAATGCTTGCCTGGTCGTCTTCCTTTTTGAGTGACTGACGTTCAATCTCAAGCTGCATGATCTTTCGTTCAAGCTTATCAAGTTCCACCGGCTGGCTTTCAATTTCCATCTTTAGACGGCTTGCAGCTTCATCAACCAAATCAATCGCCTTGTCAGGAAGAAAGCGGCTTGTAATGTAGCGGTCACTTAAAACTGCGGCACAGACTAAGGCTTCATCGTTGATCTTTACGCCATGATGGATTTCATACCTGTCGCGGAGTCCACGGAGAATTGCAATCGTATCTTCAACGGTAGGTTCAGGGCAGAACACCTGCTGGAACCTTCGTTCAAGGGCTGCATCCTTTTCTATGTACTTGCGGTACTCGTTCAATGTGGTTGCACCGATTACATGCATGTCGCCGCGAGCCAAGGCAGGCTTTAGGAGGTTTCCTGCATCCATGCTTCCTTCTGAAGCACCTGCCCCTACAATAGTATGAAGTTCATCAATAAATAGGATTATCTGTCCGTCACTTTTTGAAACTTCTGTGATTACGGCCTTAAGGCGCTCTTCAAATTCACCGCGGAATTTGGCACCTGCAACAAGGGCACCCATATCAAGGGAAAGAAGCCGTTTGTCTTTAAGGCTTTCTGGAACATCACCGCTTGCAATTCGGCGTGCAAGGCCTTCTACAATGGCAGTCTTACCGACACCAGGTTCTCCGATGAGTACAGGATTGTTTTTTGTACGGCGACTGATTACCTGCATTACACGGCGGATTTCTTCGTCGCGGCCAATGACAGGATCGATTCTGTCAAGGCGGGCACGAGCCGTAAGGTCGATGCAGTATTTTTCAAGGGAGCGCATCTTGCTTTCAGGATCCTGGCTGTCTATGGTCTGATTTCCGCGAACTTTCTGCAATGCACCAAGAAGTGAATTTCTATCGCATCCCATGCGGCGAAGCATTTCTCCCGTTCTGTCATCTGCCTGGCACATGGCAAGAAGAATATGTTCAACTGAAAGGAACTGGTCCTTGAGGGAAGCCATTTCCTTTTCTGCCTTTGCAAGAACTTTCTGGGCCCCGGAAGACAAGGCAGTCTGAGCCTGTCCACGAACCACTGGATACTGATCCAGAAGTTTTTCTGTTTCTGAAAGAAGCTTTTCTTTTGGAATTCCAACGCATTCAACCAGAGGAGGAATAAGTCCATCTTTCTGTTCAAGAAATGCCTTAAGGATATGTTCGCAGCCTATTTCGCTGTGGTCGCACTGACTAGCAATGGAAGCTGCAGTCTGAAGAGCCTCCTGAAGTTTGATTGTCATCTGTTCGTAATTCATTTTTCTATCCTCTTGCAAATAAAGATAAGCAAAAAAAATGAAAATGACAAATTCAAAAAAAAATTCCCGACAAAATCGGGGACTATGTATTCAGTTCAATTCTACGGCTTCGCCTTTTTCAAGATTGCCGTATTCACAGACACACTTGGAAATTTCAGCCTGCTCCACCAGCTCAAGGGATTTCTTTACAACCTTGTAAAGCTTGAATTTTCCAACACCAGTTCCTGTAGAAAGAACACGCATTACTTTTCTTTCGCCGCTTGGACTTTCATAGTCACGAAGGAAAAGATCCTTTGTGCGGCAGTAAACGTCTATGTCGATTACATATTTCTTATCGTGAACACTGCAAGACCAATGGAGTTTTGGTCCAAGATCATCATCAGTAATTTCCTGACAGTCATGGATTACTTCATACTTCTGCCTTTTGTCGGCATGAAATTCAATCATCTTGCCTTCAAGGCAGACAAGAACAGAAAGCCGGTCTTTGTATTCTCCCTGAACCGCAATGGCAGAATCCTGAAGAAGCTTTCCGGAAATCTGACTTGTAATGAAAGAAGAACTCAAATGGAAAAATGGAGAAGAAAAATCCCTGCCCCAGTTCTTGTCGTAATATCCGAAAGATCTTTTAGGATCAATATTGAATTCCTCGTCATTGAAAATGATTGTACCGGAAAAATCAGTCTTACCGCCTAAGACGGCCCAGTTGATGTCCTTACTTTTGTAGTCTGGTTCAAAAGTTATGGCACGGGCAAACTTAAGGTTCCACGCCATGGAGCCTGCATTGCCCATGAATTCAGGATGTTCAACAAGCTCATCTTCAGTAACGCTGACAGATCCGATCGTAAAATCTTCACCGAGAACACACTGCTTGCTTTTCTCTTGATTTGGATTTACGGAAATGATGTAATCGTCGCTTTTAAAATCCACATCATCTGACGCATAGTAATTGTTGTACTGGCGGCAGACTGTAGAAAGTGAGCCTGACCTAATCATGAAGAAGGAAGGATTTACAAGAAGCTGAGAATTGAAATTTTTTGCGGCATCCGTTCCTGCAAGGGCAAACTGAAGGTCTGCAGCCATATTCGTATCGTAACGGTTTTTAAAACCTAGAACAGGTGACTTTGGAGACAAGGCAGGGTTCACGCAATAGAATTCAATAAAGAAAGTTTTTTCTTCACCAGTAATGCTGCTGACACCATTTGTCACAAGTCTCCAGCGGTCAAAGCCATTTTTACGCTGAACACCCTTAAGCTTAAGTTTTTCATTCTGGCGAATTTTTTTTGATACCATAAGTTTTCCCTGCCGAAAAATAGTTTCTCACTTAAATTTTCGGCAAAAAAAACACATAGTTAAAGAAAATCTCTAAAAAATATATTCAGAGATTCATGATGGTGGAAAGATTTTATTTGAACATTTTGTTGAGGGAATTCTTGAATTCTGTATTGTCTACAGGGAAATGTTCATCAAGATATTCAAAACAGTTTTGTGCCCCACGCTGAACATGTTCATACCAGATGGAATAAAGTTCAGGTTCAAAATTTGGACCAGGGAAAGGTGCCCCCTGAACATCTGAAACCAACTGCCTCATAAGCTTTGTCAATTCTTCAATATTTTCCTTTGTCATATATACCCCAACCTAATAATATTCTGTTATAAAACCCCTCTCAAGTCCTATTCCAATTATATATGCAGTTTGATTATTTTTCCACACTTTTCTCTAATTTCTGCAGTCAAAAGGGATTTTCCGCACAAAACTACGGTTCCGCCAATTTTTTTAGCCTTGGAATACCGCATGCATGATTTTTTTGTACCGTTTTGTTTTATTTTGAGCAGTCTGCTGATCCTTTTGTTACAAGCTGAACTTGAACCGCCGTACAGGATTCTCATTATTCCGCACATGCCCCTTGATGCAGGTGTCATTGGCTCAATGTCATCGGCATAGATGCCGCAGATTGAATGTTCAATCTCTTCCTGTGAAAATTTTCTGTCGCTTATGCCTTTACGAATTTCATCGAACACCCTTAGAGATTCAAATGGCTTCGGATCCCTGTAAGTACAGTATCTGGTAAGGTTAGTATCTCCGTTTACATTGAGAAAAACTCCGTAGGCACCACCTGCCATCCTGATTTTTGTCCAAAGCTCAGTCTTTTCAAGGACATGAGCAACAACCATATCTTCCACATATTCCTTACTTCCGTAGGGAGAACTTTCAACTGCACTGCAGGCAAAACCAATGTCACCTGGAATTAAAATTACTTCATCAGCAATTTTTTCTTTTGGACCGCCTGTCTTTCCTTCAAGGTCAGTAAGCTTCACAAAATCAGAAAGTTTTGTTTTTCTCTTTGGCTTTGGGTAAGCAAGGTCAAGGTTCTGAACCATTTTTGCAGTTCTTTTCTTTACAAGGGAAATGCCTTTTTTATCGGCAACAACCGTAACAAGGGCACCGCTTGTCTTGATGGCTGAAAACATGGACTGAAGTTTATTTTGAATATCCAGGGCCTTCATTTTCTTGAGTTTGCCAAAAGTTTCCCTGCAGGTAATGCCGTCCATGATTTCACTTATGGCATTGGTTCTGCTTACACTTCTCATAGCACGCATGACGGCATAGGAATGGGCATGAGGAACAAGGGAAGAATTGATTCCCGAATAGGCACCGCAGATAATTGTCTTGAGTCTTTTTGAATCCGAAAAATTTACGCCGCTGATGCAGTCTTCAATAATCGAGAAAACTTCATCCGTCTTGTCCTCAAGGAATTTGAACCGTATGACTAGCCATTCTCTTCCAACGATAAGAGGATTTTCTTCCATATATTTTTTATTGAAGTCGGAAACATGTCCCCTGCGAACACCTACAGAAAGAGAACCCATGAGTTTGTCGGCGAGGGATGCTGCTTTTTCCCAGCTTAAATTTCCCCACCCCATGTCAGTCAAAGTTTCTTCAAGCAAAGGAAGATAAAGATAGTCTTCCGGCTTGAGGACATCAACTGGAAAAGCAATTGTAGCATAAACGATTCCATTGCAAGGTTCTTCAGAGGAAATAAAAGGAACGCCATTCACTTCGGAAAGCTTAGCCTTTATTCCGTCATCAATGACTTCAAGATCACTTACCTTTACGGATGGAATGTCAGCAACATCCTTTTCATTGTTCTGGAATGCATGCATGTCCTTCAGCAATGAAAGAACCCTGTCCCTTCCAATTTCCTTATGGAGCTTTTTTGCAATCAGTTTTTCCTTTGCGGATCTTTTTTCCGTGTATTCGGAAGAAGGAATGACAACCCCTAGGGAAACCTGTTTGTTGTCAAGGAAATATTTTCTTACAAGTTTTTTAAGATAGTCTTTGTCAGAAGCAAGAACTTTCTTAAACTCTTCTGTTTCCTTTTTTACGCTTATAAATTTCCAAGGTTCAAGTCCATAGGTCCACCCACGTAGAACTGACCTTAAAAGACTCAGTGAGAAAGGTCCGCCAGAGGGACTTCGCTGAACTTCAGTATTTCTGATTTCAAAATCCATGAGGGCACGGGCCACATCATTTTCCGGGAAACCATTTTTACCGAGATCTTCAAACACATCGTAGACGGTTTTCCTGAATTCATTTTTCTGGCTTTCCTTCATCTCGGAGAAAGCAATAGTAAAGGAATTGTGGAAACTTGTTACGGAAGGACCTGACAAAGGAGATACAGCACTGTCCGGAAATTTCTTGAGAAGAACATTTCTTAAAGGAGCGCTGTCACTTCCAAGGAGAAGATCATAGAGCATAGTTATTTCACAGAGGCTGCTGAAGTCATCACGGATATCCCTACCAAAACTCCATGATAGGGCAACCGTTGAATTGTCTTTTCCAGTCCTGTCATTTTCAGAAGGCGCATAGGCCCTGAAAATTTTCTTCGGAGACTTTACAGCAGGATCCTTTATTACGGTTTTCTTTCCAAATGAGGAGACTTTTGAAATTACATGTTCATCAAGAAAATCCAGCTGCATTTCTGTCGGTATGTTTCCACAGAGGAAAACAAGGCAGTTATTGGTGCAGTAATATTTCTTGTGGAAAGCGCGAAGTTTTTCCAGAGTAAGAGATGGAATCACAAGGGGATCACCACCAGAATCAAGATTGTAAACTGAATCAGGCCAAAGTGCATTTGCAACTTCGTCGGATGCAACGCTGTTGAATGACGAATAGTTGCCTTTCATTTCATTGAATACGACACCCTGAATTGAACATCCGTTTTTTTCATCTGGCTCAAGGCGCCAGCATTCCTGTAAAAAAACTTCCGGTTTGAGCAAAGGGAAAAAAACAGCATCAGCATAAACTGACATGATATTAAAGTAATCTGCCTTAATCAAAGATGATGAAGGAAACACGGTTCTGTCGCTTGCTGTAAAAGCATTCAGATATGTATTTATGCTCTGTTTCGTAAGCTGAAGGAAAGGATCTTTTGAAGGATAATTTTTTGAACCACAAAGCACACTGTGCTCAAGAACATGAGCTGCCCCTGTACTGTCCTGAGACGGCGTACGGAAAGCAAAAGCAAAAAGATTTTCCCTGTCATCATTAAGAAGATGAAAAACCTCGAGACCAGACTTTTCGTGCTTAAGGTAAATACCGGTTGAATCAAAATCCTTTACATCAACTACATCAAGAACTTTGAATCCCTTATATACATCATTTTTCACCAATGATTTTTTCATACAAATACCTCGTCCTCATCGCGTCCTGCAACTCTTAGGTCGCCTTTTTCCCAGGCACGTCTGAGCACCGTATAGAACTGAGAAGTAAGTCTTTCGCTGTCAGCCTTTGTAACCATACCGAGCACCGATTCTTCTTCAAGAATGTCTGCCCTCCTGTTTTTTGAAACATTTGAAAGAATCTTCTCACGGAACTCTTCCGACTTTTTTACAATGAGAATTGCGACATCCCTGTTTTCCATATCATGAAGATAATTCTGAATGAACCTGTCGTCTGAACCCACAACATCTTCTTCCGTAAAAAGCCTTTTTCTAAGGTCTGCTCCAAGCTCAGGATCCTGCTCGCTAAGAACATTTAGGATAGAATTTTCAGAACCAGGATTCATGCGTTTGAGAATCTGTGCCAGAATTCCGCGTCCGTCAAGATTCTCTGAATTTTCCGTATTCTGGGTAAGAAGTTTTTCGTGAAGGCTATGGTCGATTTCCTTCATTACCTCTGGAGCTACAGGTTGCATTTTTGCCAGGCGAAGAACTATCGCTTTTTTATCATCCACATCCATAAGGTTTATGACTTTTGCAGCCTTCTTAGGTTCAAGCTGGGAAAGTACGATTGCCTGAATTCCAACAGACTCCCCTTCAACAAGAAGCTTGATCCTTTCTGCATCGGCATCAACAAGATATTCAAAGGGTTTACCATGCTCATATTGAATGGACCTGGCAAGCATTTCCTCTGCCTTTACGCTTCCATAAGCTTTTGAAAGAATGGTTCGGGCTGTTTCTATTCCGCCTTCCTCGCGGGCCTTCATCAAAAGTCCGTCAAATTCATCAAGGATAGCAGCCTTTTCTTCCGGAGTAATTTTCTGAATCGTGGCAATTTCTGGAATTATTTTTTCAGTCTGTTCTTCCGTAAGGTGAGGAAGAATTTTTGCAGCCTCATCAATTCCGATGATTACAAGGAATTTTGCAACGCGCCTATAAATGGATTCATTTTCATTGGATGCGCCGGGAACTTTTATGAGCCCACCGGAAGTAAGGTTCTTTACGGCTTCCTGAACATCTTCTGAAGATGCGGATTTTTTTCGACCAAACCAGGTTCCGCTCTTTGCGGCCTTTTCTGCCTTCTTAAGATTTTCTTCTTCCAGCGCCCTGTTATTTTCTTTTTCCATTTTAGCAATGGTAGAATTCACCTTTTCAAATATAGGTTTGTGAACCAGAGGAACATGTCCCGGCTCACCGTTTTTTCTTATCTCTTTTGAAACGCTCTGAACTTTTTGTGCACTCTGCTCTTTTTTATATGCGTCGAATCCGTAATCCATTTCTATAGTATAGTAGAAAAAGTGATAAAAGGAAAATGTAAAAACCCCCTAAAAAAAACAGGATTTAGTGTAATTTTTCCCCATTTTGTTTATTATATTATTAGAATCAGATGATGATTTTGAAAAAGATTTTTCTTATCATAGAAGAACTTGCAAAAATATGGGCAGGTTCTTTTATTTTTGGAGGATAAAGCAAACATGAAAAAAATTACTAAAAACGTAGCAGTTGCTCTTTGTACAGCTGCCCTTTCATTTGGGATTTTCAACCTTTCCTGCAAGGTGAACAAGGGATCTGCTAATGTTGCCTTTGCAGAAACATCACCAGCTGCTGTAATTCCACAGGATTCACTTGCAGTTACGCAGGCAATGCAGAATACATTCCGTTCCATCAGTTCAACTGTTCTGCCTACAGTTGTTGAAGTTGATGTTGTCGAGAAAAAGAAGGTTCAGGTCTACAATCCTTTCCGTGATTTTTTCAAGAACAACCCTTTCTTCAGCACACCGGAAAGCGATGATAAAGAAGGCGATGACGGATTCCGAGAACAGGAACAGACGGGACTTGGATCAGGCGTAATCGTACGCAAGACAGGAAAAACTTTCTATGTACTCACAAACAACCACGTTGCAGGAAATGCATACAAAATCAAAATCAAGCTCAATGACGAACGCGAATTCGATGGTAAGCTTGTAGGAGCAGATCCACGCATGGATGTTGCCCTTGTTTCCTTTGAAAGCGATGATGCAAAAATTCCCGTTGCAAAACTTGGTGACAGCGACAGCATGCAGCAGGGGGACATTGTTCTTGCCCTCGGTAGCCCTCTCGGATACTTTGCTTCAGTTACACAGGGTATCGTAAGTGCAACAGGCAGAAGCGGTGGCCAGATCGGTTCAATCTCAGACTTCATACAGACAGACGCAGCCATCAACCAGGGTAACTCTGGCGGTCCACTGGTAAACATTTACGGTGAAGTAATCGGAATCAACACATGGATTGCATCTTCTTCCGGCGGAAGCGTAGGTCTTGGTTTCTCTATTCCAATCAACAACATCAAGACTGCCATCGACCAGTTCATCTCTGACGGTAAGATAACCTACGGATGGGTTGGAATCAGCCTTATGGAAATTAGCGACGAATACAAGGAAGAACTTGGAATCGACAAGAAAATTACAGGCGCCCTTGCAGCCCAGCTTTTCCTTGAAAGCCCTGCACTTAAAGGTGGCATGCTCCCAGGCGACTATATTACAGAACTCAACGGCCATGCAGTAAAATCAGTTGATCAGCTTGTCCGTGAAATCGGAAGCATTCCTGCAGGAAAGACAGCAGAAGTTACAGTTCTCCGTGGAAAGGATAAAAAGAGCCTTAAGATCAAAATTGACGAACGCGATGAAAAGCTTGTTTCCGACAATTCAAAGCTTTGGCCTGGATTCATTGCATCACCTCTCAATGCCGATAACCGCAAGAAACTTAAGATTGACAATGACAAGGTAAAGGGTATCGTTGTTGCAGGCCTTACAGAAAAGACACCGGGAGCCGCTTTAAGGCTTCAGAACGGAGACGTAATCTGCGCAGTCAACGACAAAAAAGTTGAGACAGTGGAAGATTTCTACCGCGCCCTCCAGCTTGAAGGCAAGAAGGAAATCTGGTTTGACGTATACAGCGAAGGCCACACAATCAGCACAGGCCGCTATAAGTTCTAAACAAATATTTCAGCCATTAAAAGCCCTTTTCATCCTGATGAAAGGGGCTTTTGGTTTTTATGCCCTCGGCGCGGTTCCTGACGGAAGCCGATTTCCCCAATAAGCTTTTTCAAATCAAAATCCTTTATCCAATCCAGAAATAGTCTATAAATGCAAAAAAAAATCGGCGGAGCGAAGGTTTTTGCCAAAATGCGACTTGTTACCCATCTGATACCTTCGGGCTTAGCCCGATGCTTTTTTCCTTAAAACGGGAACACCTGGAGCAAGC
>JAKSLX010000080.1 GCA_024400915.1 Treponema sp. | reverse complement strand
CCAACCTCGAAAAGATACTTTTGATCTATCTTGAAATCCCCTTTGGCCGGAAGAGAAACTCCGTGTGAAAGGGATAGTTGCTTCATGAAAAAAGTTTCTCTGACCGTGCCGATTTCGACGTGGCTGGACAATGCATACATCATATTGGTGTTGTCCAAGTAAAGTTTCTCAGGGGCAGATATGTTTTTCAGTGCTTTTGCCGGGGTTTTCAGCATTGAAATCATTTTTGCCTGTTCAAGGAGATTCAACAGTTTCAGTCCTTGCTCGCGGTTTGTGTCAAGCTCCTGATACAATTCATTCATTTTCGGGATGAAAGGAACTTGTACTGCCAGAATCATCAGTAACTTTTTAAGTTTCTGCAGAGTGCTGTACTCAACGTCTTCTACAGCCGGGATATCCATATCAATTGTCTGTGTTATCACTTCTTGGACCCGGGACAGATATCCATCACCCTCTTCTTTGTAGAATGGATAATATCCATTGCTCAGATATGTTTCAAAGAAAGGAAGAATCTTGATTCTGGAAACAATGTCTGAAGCAATTGAAACATGATCGGCCAAAATTTTATCCAGGCTTATTTCGGGATAATTCAAGGCCCCTTCAAACATCAAGTACTCCCTGAATGAGAGACCGGACATTTCGTATGAACGCAATCTTCTGGAAAGATCCCCATCTCCGGATTTCAATTTCAGGATAGATGAGCCGGTGTAAACGATATGCAAATCCGGATAATCATCGTAGATGTTCTTTATACAGTCCTGCCATTTCTTGTATTTGTGGATTTCATCAAGGAATATATGCGTGCCTCCGTGGGTATAGTGATATTCAACCAAATCAAAAAGGTCATTCGAACTGAACCACATATTGTCCAAAGACACATAAAGGACCTTGCTTCTATCATGGAAGTTCTCCTTGATATGCTGAAGAAGAAGCGTGCTTTTGCCGACTCCTTTAGGACCTTTGATTCCAATGAGCCTGTTGTCCCAGTTGATCTGGTAATAGAGCGGACGCTTGTATGT
>JAKSLX010000008.1 GCA_024400915.1 Treponema sp. | reverse complement strand
AATGATTTTTTATATTCTGTTAATTTTTCAATTAACTTTTGTTTTTGTTCTATTGCGGAATCTATTGTAGCACAAGTTTTATCCAAATATTCAGCAATAGATTTCTGTTCTTCTTTTGGTGGAATACACAATTTTATTTTACGAATTGTTTCCATCGATAAACTTGGCTGTGCAGAAGCTTTCGATATATTAGCTATTTCTCTTTTTCCTGGTTCTGAACCGATATAATACATAAGGAATTCTTCAATGAGAATATCATTTGAGAATTTACGGATTTCAATTTTTGCCACATTAGGAGCTAAATGATAACGTATAGCTTCATTAAAGATACAAACATCTCCAATTCCAGCCCCAATAAATGTTATCAGTAAAGATTTTTTGTCTAAACAACATCTATTTAAAGTTTGTGAGGTTTCTTCATCTATGCATTCATTGATTATTTCTTTATTAAATTTGAACATTCTTACATTTTGAGCTCGAACAATAGGGACCGCTTCGTTTTCAACAATTTTATCCATCATAATGTCTGTAAACTCAAATCCTGCAAGTTTTGTGACATAACAGAACATTCCAATTTTTGAAGTATTCCACCCACTCGGTATCTCACCAATCCATTCCACACCGGAATCTTTATACTGTTCATACTTTCCTGCGACTTTGCCGTTTTGGATTTTTACTTTTCCTGTTACGGCTTCGGTGATGAGGGATTGTTTATAGGCTTTTAATTTTTCTATTACCTGCTGCTGATTTTGAATTGTCTGCTCTATCTGACTGCATTTTCCATCTAGATAGGTTGCGATTTTTTGCTGAGTTTCTTTTGGAGGAAGTGGAATCAATGAATTGGCAAAATCACAATATTGAATATTTTTCCCTTCTCTAATACCAACTGTTAATGAATTCATTTTTGCAATAAATCCATCAGATTTAAAAAGTTTTTTGAAATAATTATGATCTATTTCAGAAGTATTATAGAAAACTTGATAAGCTGGAGAACAGACACCTTCATAATCAGATTTTTCAAATCCACCCTGAAAGCTTCGTAAACTTATAACGAAATCATTCTTATGAACTGTACGAAATTCCTGTAAATTTGTTTCTTCTTTTACTTTTACAACACCATCAAGCAAATGTTGTGGATACATTCCATTATCTTGGGTTGCAGCTAAATGAATTTCAACTGTATTTCCTTTAGTGTTTCTTTGTCGAAAGATATTTTTTGCTCGTAAAATTTCCCATCCCTCAGGAATTTCCCCAATCCATTCAACTCCGCTGTCTTTCATCTTTGCCATAACTTTTTACTCGTCTCCATCTTTTTTCATCTGTTCTTCAATAAGGAGACGATCCATTTTAATCTGTTTTTCCAGTTCTTCTGGTTTTGGAAGGGCTAATTCATATTTAGAAGCAAAAATCTGCTTTGCATCTGCAAGAACTGAATATTTTACAACGGCTTCATTTTTTTCGGAACAAAGAATTATACCGATTGTAGGGTTATCATCATCGCGTTTGTACTGAGCATCAAACATTCGGATATAACTGTCCATCTGTCCTACATCGCCATGAGTAAGTTTTCCAAGCTTCAAATCAATTAAAACATGGCATTTCAAAACCGAATGATAGAAAACCAAATCTACATAGAAATCATCATCTTCATATCGCATAAGTTTCTGACGGCTTTCAAAACAGAATCCAGTTCCGAGTTCAAGAAGAAAGTGCTGAAGATTATCAATTAATGCCTGTTCTATGGTAGATTCGTGTAAAGCCGGATAATCTTTTAGATTCAAAAATTCAAGTACATAAGGATCATGGATAAACTGTTTTGTTTCCAGTTCTGTCATTTTTTTCTTTGCTTCCAGAACTACACTTTCTTTATCCTGACTGGAAAGAAGTCTTTCGTAGTATAAAACAGAAATCTGTCTGTCCAATTGTCTTGTAGACCAGCTTTGATCTGCTGCTTCGTTCATATACCAGTTGCGGGCTTTTTCATCTTTTACCCTAAGAAGCATTCTATAATGGCTCCAGCTTAATTCGTGACGCAGTGTGTCACAAATTGGGAATGCATTATAAAAAAGTCTCATATATCTAAGATTACTGGTATCAAAACCTTTTCCAAATTCTGCAGTAAGTTTTTCAGACAATTGTTCAAGAACAGCTTTTCCATATTCAGCTCTGGCATTTCCATTCTGCTCATCTTCTACTATCAGTTTTCCAATCGACCAGTATGAAGTGACCATTGCAAAATTAACTGCTTTATACGCATTTTCACGGGCATTTTTCAAAATGGAACTAATGCCGTTATAGAGGTTTACAAAGTTTTCATCTGTTGGTTTTACAATTCCATTTTCCATAATTACTCTCCCATAATCTGACTTAAGGAAGTCATAAGATCTTTTTCAAGCAGCTTAATCTCATCCATAATTTCTGCACTTGGTTTTGGAGCTTCGTATTTATAGAAATATCTTGTGAATGGAATTTCGTAGCCTATAACATTTTTCTTTTCATCAATCCATGCGTCTGGAGCAAATGGAAGAACTTCTCGTTTAAAGTATTCCTGAATATCTTCTTTAAGAGGAACATTTTCTGTGTCACGCAAACTTGAATCTGGCTGTTTCTTTCCGTTTTTTAATATAGGTTTGCCATTCTCATCTTTAAGTGGGCGTTCTACTGTAATTGTGGTGTAGCCAAAATCCTTTGTGTCAAAAATCATGCTTAAATCGTTTTTTTTATATTTTGAATAAAGGTCTACAATCTGTTTTATATTTTCTGCAGAAATGTCGTTGCGTTTGTTTCCCAAAGCTTTGCGGCGTTTTTCAAAAAGTGAGTTGGCATTAATAAGCTGGACTCTGTTCTTACGGTTTTTGGCTTTCCTGTTATTGAAAATCCAGATGTATGTGGCAATTCCTGTGTTGTAGAAAATGTCATTTGGAAGAGCAATAATAGCATCAAGTAAATCATTTTCAAGAATGTACTTACGGATATTGCTTGTTCCACTTCCAGCATCTCCTGTAAAAAGTGGTGAGCCATTGTGAATTACAGCAGCTTTACCGTTCTGCTTATCCATTTTTGCAATGATGTTCAGCATAAAAAGCATCTGGCTGTCACTGATTTTTGGAAGTCCTGGTCCAAATCGGCCTTTATCTCCTAAATCTGCTTCCTGTTCAACTTTTGTTTTTTCATTTTTCCATTCACGGCCAAATGGGGGATTACTTAAAATGTAATCAAAAGTAAGTCCGCCAAATTTATCATCGCTTAATGTATTTCCGTTACGGATGTTTTCTGCTTGCTTGCCGTCTTTGCTTTTGATGAGAATATCAGCCTTGCAGATTGCGTAAGTTTCATCATTGATTTCCTGACCATAACTTTCTAAAGTTACAGGAAGATTTAGTTTTTCAATGTATTCACTGGCAACACTAAGCATTCCGCCGGTTCCACATGCAGGGTCGTAAATTGATTTTGAACATTCTTTTTTATTCTGAATATCTTCATCGTCAATAAAAAGAAGTTCTGTCATAAGTTCAATTACTTCGCGAGGAGTGTAATGCTGTCCTGCATCTTCGTTATGTGCTTCGGAGAATCTGCGGATTAATTCTTCAAAGATATATCCCATTTCAATATTGCTGATTTTATCGGGACTGAAGTCTGCTTTTTCTGTTACAAATTCCTGAAGAACTATAAGAAGAAGGTCTTTATCTTTAAGGCGTTTTAACTGTTCACCAAAATTGAATTTGGCAATAATTTCATCACGAATGTTTGCAGAAAATCCGTTGAGATAGTTTTCAAAATTTTTATTTACCTGATTAGGATTCGCAACTACATCTTTAAGAGTAAAGTTTGAAGTATTATAAAAAGGATGTTTCGTAATCTGCTGGAACTGAACCTGTTTGATTGCATCCGGCATTTTTTCAATCTGTTTTGCTTTTTCCAGAACTTCCTTATGTGTGGGTTCAAGAATACAGTCAAAACGACGGATTACTGTAAGAGGAAGAATTACAAGTCCGTATTCATGTGGTTTATATGATCCAGTAAGTTTTTCTGCAATACTCCAAAGAAGGTTTGCTTTTTCTGTAACATTTGATGTAAGTGACATTTTTTTTCCTAATAAGTGGTTTCGACGGGCTCAACCACCGATTTTTTTTCTTTATTTACTTTCTCTTAAAAATTCATCTGCTATAAACTGTGAACTTTCTGCCCACATACAGCTTTCTGTATTTTTTAAGGCTTTAAAAGTTTTTGATGCATAAAACATTCCTAAAACTTCATCAAATGGTTTCTTAAGTAACTCAGTAAGAATTCTTGTTACCTCTTCCATTTTCATAAGAATGTCTATGGTAATATCCTGATTATTAAAACTATAATGTGGCATATTAAACTTCCTTGTCAGATTTCCAAGTTATACACTTTAAGGCTTTTTCTGTGTGAAAAGATACCTGATCATTTACTTTGAAAAATCTTAACTGTTCGATGGCTTGTTCTGTGGTGTAGATTCCAGAAATATACAAAGCTATAGTTCGCATTGTATTATCGTTTGCTACAGGTCCTCTGATGATATCATAGTTATGAGGAGTTCCACCTTCTGTTCTACACTTTTTTACAAACTCTAGCCATTCTGCATTCATTTCTGGAAAGACCTTTACATTCATAGTGCTATCTTCTGAAAATTCATATTCTTTTACAAAAGAACCATCTCCGCCATAACGAACATTCTGATTTTTGGCCCACTTTTCAGCCTGTTCATAAAATGTTGTAGTATAGAAGCCTTTTCCAAAATCTCTTTTATCTTTTGATTTTGATAAATCGATTGTTTCAAATTTCGCGTTTGTTCCATGGAATAATTTCATTTTGCTTCTCCTGTATAACGGGCCATAACGTCTTCAACAAAATTTACAGTTTCTTCCAATGGTTGGGTATGTAACGCTTCGTACTGCTGGCGAATAAGAGGAATAATCTTATATTTATTAAATTCTGTATAAACATCACTTTCTGACATTTTATGATTCTGTGCATAGCCTTCAACTGCAGTTATTACAAGAAGATTAGTATCCATTTCATCCTGACTCATAAGTTTTCCTCCTTTTTATGCCAAATGTAATTTGTGTGCCAGATGTTCATAAACTGGCATTCTCATTTCATCTTTAAATGAATATAAGAATTCTTCATTAGTTGTAAGAACATCACGAACTTTATCTGTAATCTCTGGTGAACTTAATATTGTATTTACAAATACGGTAAGTCCATCATTTCCATTATATTTCAGTTCATACTTTGGATATTGTTTGATAAGTCCTGTTGTACAGAATTGTTTGTCTGCACCAAAACTTTTTTTGAATGCACTTAATGCCGGTACAATATCTTCATCAGAAAAATCTGTTCCAAATCTGGAATTAATTCTGCTAATCATTTCCTGAACTGTAGTAGGTGCAGGCTTTGGTGGTTCCCCAGCACCGCCATCCGCTCCAGGAACTACAATGGCACCATCACCTTCTACAAGTTTGATGGCTTCTGTCATTTTAAAATCCAGTTTGTAATCTGAAAGTTCAATCAATTTTCTAATGTCATCTGGTTTTACAACACCTGGTGGCAGAATAGATTTTAATCGCATTAATGGAGAAACGATTCTTAAGAATAATCCTAGTTTTACAAGGTCATGGTCTGTAAGATTTTCAATATTCTGCAGGAACATAAAAATCTTTACATACCTGTAGCATTTATGCCTAAATTCTTTTTTGTCTTCGTCTTTAAGTTTCTTGAAACGAGCTATAAAATCTGAAAGAAGACTCATTGTTTTTTGAGCAATATTATCATGAGTCAGTTCAGTATTTGTTTTTACCAACTCATTTAAAATATCAATATATTGTTCAACTTCTGTGTAATCTACAATTCCGTATTTTTCAATTTGAGTCTTTAACTGTTTCAGCTCTTCAGTTGAATATTCACCTTCAAGTTCAATCTTTCCATAATAAGTCTGGAATGCCTGTTTAATTTCTTCTCTGTCATTTACAAAATCCAGAACAAAACAGTCTCGTTCAGCAAGCTTTGCATCATTTGCCATTGTACGGTTTAATCGGCTTAATGTTTGAACTGCCTTTATAGAATGCAAAGGTTTATCAATGTACATTACACTTAAAAGTTTTTCACTGAATCCTGTTTGATACTTATCTGCAACAACGATGAATCTATACTTATCCTGTTTAAATACTTCTGGAGTCTGACTTTCGGATATATCACTTCCTTCTTCTGCCATTGGATTTATTGGGAAAGAGTTCATTTGTCTTTCTGTTTTACCATCAATTTCACCAGAAATAGCAACAAGAACTCCCCAGTTTGAGTGACCTTTTTGAGCCAGCTGGTCTCTTAATGTGCGGGCATACAAAACAGCTTCTTTTCTTGACGATGTAACAATCATGGCTTTTCCTTTGCCGTCAATTGTTTTACATCCAATTTCTTCAAAGTGCTTGATAATTACATCTGTAATTTTTGAAATACGATGTTCATGTTCTGCCACATATTTTGCAGCCATTCCATAAATAGTTTTTGTGTCGTATTCAGTATCATCTTCTTTATCTTTAATGCGAAGATTATAGTATTGTTTGTAGGTAGAATAATTTACTAAAACATCAAGAATATATTTTTCTTCAATAGCTTGCTGCATTGAATATACATGGTATGGAGTAAAACCATCTTTATCTTTTCCGGTTTTTGGATCTTTTACTTTGCAAGGCACGCCGAACATTTGAAGAGTTTCGCCAGTTGGTGTTGCAGTAAATGCAAAGAAACTCATGTTAGACTGTTTACCAGTAGCAACCTGTCTTAAGATTTTATCCTGTTCTTCATCTGAAGCATCGCCTTCTTCTGGCGTATCATCCTGATCTTCTGCTTTAATTTGTGAATCTGCTCCAAGCCCAAGTTTTACTTTTCCAGCAGCAGTTCCAGTCTGAGATTGATGAGCTTCATCGGCAATAACTGCGAATCTTCTGTTAGGATTATTTGATTTTATTTCTTCAAGTTCCCTGTAAATCATTGGAAACTTTTGAATTGTACTGATGATTATTACATTACCAAGCTTGATAAAATCAGTAATCTGAGATGATTTTGTCGCAATCTTTACAGTGCCTTCTTTTGGATTAAAAGACATGATTGTATTTCGAGTTTGTTTATCAAGAACTCTGCGGTCATTTAAGATAATGACTGTATCAAAAACTTTTTCAGGTTTGTTAGCAAAATATAAATTGTTCAGATGGAATGCAAGCCATGCAATAGTATTAGATTTTCCAGAACCTGCACTATGTTCAATAAGAAAGTTCTTCGCTGAACCAGTTACTTCAACATCTTTAAGAAGTTTTCTAACAACATCAAGCTGATGGTAGCGTGGGAAGATTAGTGTTTCTTCTTTTGTTTTTGAATCAACTTCAATCGTAATGAACGACTGAATAATGTCTAAAAGATTGTCTTTATTAAGAACGTTTTCCCATATATAGTCTGTTGCAAAATGACCGTCTGCAGCTTTTGGATTTCCTTTTCCACCCTGATTACCAGCACCATTACTTCCCAAATTAAATGGTAAAAAGTTTGTACCGAACTTTGCAAGTTTAGTTGTCATTGAGGCATTTGTTGTATCAACTGTGAAATGAACTAATGGACCTGTCTTAAATTTAAATAAAGGTTCTGCAAGACTTCTTGATTTATACTGAAATTCAGCTTCAAGATAATCCTGTCCTTGTAATTCAAATTTAAGTTCTGAAGTTACAACTGGAATACCATTAATAAAAAGAACAATATCTGGAATTGGTGTATGAACAGATTTTCCTGCATCACCAATAAGCTGATTGATTACCGTAAGTACATTCTGATTATAAAGCTTAACTGTATCTGGATTTAAATCGTTCTCAGGTTTCCAATAAACTGTATCAAATTGAATTGAACGAAGAGTAAAACCTTTGCGTAATAAATCTAAAGTTCCTAGAGCATTTCTTGATAGTACAAGTTCATCAATTAGTTTTTCTTCGGCTTCTTGTTCTGTATCGAATTTATCACAAAGAGCAGTCCAATTGTCAGGTTGAGTGTTTTTTACAAATGAAATAAAAGTTGCAGGAATAATTGATTTTTGAGGATTGTAGTCGGAATTATTTCCATGGATGTAACCACTTTTTGTAGAAAGAATGTTTACAATATAGTTTTCAAAATTTTTTTCTGTATAATTGATATCTGACATGATAATACTCTACAAAACCCATTATATCATAAAACAAGTAAATCTTTTACTATTATTTATATTACTTTTGTCCTAAAAACGACTATGCGTTTCAAATTTGAAACACACATGATATATATTTGATATATCATTAACTTTAAAACAAATATTCTTATACAAAACTTTTACATGAAAACCACTCATAAATCAAAGTTTCCATAAATCTTTTCCTTAAGAGCAAACTACATAGTATTTAATTATATATTCTTTTCAATCAAACAACGATTTTCTTTATCCCAGACCAATTCAACTCCTGTTTTGTTTCTAATCATTACTATGATACCTGTGATTTCCTCAAACTCTTCTTTATTTACTTTTGAAAAACGTACAAACTCTTCTGTGGCTAGGCTATTCTTATATCTTACATAATACTTTTGAAGCCTTTTCTCTAGCTCATGCTTTTCATCTTGTGGGCTACTAATAAACCTATTACATGCTTCTTCAATCCTATTTATTTTTGTTCGCATTTTTTCTTTGCGCTTTTCGCGATTTCTTTTTTTATTCTCAGATAGTATTTTTTCCTTTTCTTCTCTAGAGAGTGATTTTTCAGGGATTTCATTATGCATCTTTCTTACATGTCGGTTTAATCCCCTTATAGTCCAATGTGTAAAATTACACAATTTGCACTTATAAGCATCTGCATGTTTCTCTCGTACGTGTTTTGATCGTTTCAAAACTTCAATAAATTTTTCTCCACAGAATGGACAAACTACAGGAGGAAGGTTGTTTGGGGTATTGCATGTGCCATCTTTCAAGGGACTAAGATGTCCTAGATAGGCTTTGTTATCTGTATGGATGATCTGCATAATTATTCCTCGATTTACAAAATACTAAACAGTAAAAAAATATTTCCTTTACTTCGATACTCCAACTATAAAATTAGATATATCTTTTCAAATTTGAAACATCAATCCCAATTTAACTCTTTTCTATTATGTATCCCAATATAGACCCATTATGCTGAATTGGCAATTGTGGAGTCTTTTTGTACCTGAATTTGAAAAAAGCTAGTAATCGGAGATTAGATTGTATTATCCATCATTTCCTGCTAAAACTGAGTAGCGGGCAATATCTTCATCTGTATCTGAATATAAAAGAATTCCCAAAGTTGGATTGTCGCCGTCGCCTCGCTTGAATTCATCAAACATGCGGACATACATATCCATCTGACCAATATTCTGAGGTGTTACAGTTTCTGTTCTAAAATCAATAAGGAGAAAACATTTGAGAATAAAATTATAAAAAACAAGATCGATGTAATAGTCTTTCTTTTCGGTATGAATACGCATCTGACGGCCAACAAAAGCATAACCTTTCCAAGTTCCATTAAGAACTTTTGCAGATTACTGATAAGGTCGTTTTCAAGTGTTGATTCCAGTAAAGATCCATTTTCTGAAGGACCTTAAAATTTCAAGATTACTGGGTCTTTTACAAACTCTTCTTTTTGTGTCTGATAATCTATCGTAAGTTGTTTCATCTCGGAACGGACTGCAGCTTTTTTAGGACTTTCGAGCATTCTATAATAATACTGAGATGAAATGTTTCGTTGCAAAGTTCGTACACTCCAGATTTCATTTACAGATTCTGAAGCATACCAATCACGGGCATCTTTATTTTCTTCCTGAAGGAGAATGCGAAAATGTGACCAATCAAGATACATCAACAAAGATTTTCCACTCACTGTGTGGAAAATGTCTGAATAGGTTTTGAAGAAATTATAAAAATTGTAAAGATTTGTTTTTGTAAACCACTTTCCGTAAATTTCCGTTAGCTGTTTTGAAAGGTTCTTTATAACTTCCTTTCCGTACACTGCACGGTTTTCACCTTTAAGTTCTTCCTAGCCTTGTTATAACTATCCTTCGCAACCTTGCAACTCCACCCAATCCCATCCAGCCCGTGTCAGTGAATTGCATTTTTCCAGTGGTTGACCGGCGTTACGGTCACACAACAGACATTGATAACCAGGATTTCTAAATCCGCCCGTTGTCAATGTCAGTGTTGTGTTCACTGACACGGGCAAGCTACTTGTCTCTCTGTTTCTACACATACTCACACAAACAAAAAAACGGGGGAATCCTGGCCTTAACACCAAAAATCCCCCTTCCGCAACTTTGCAAGCTGCAGATTTTTTTACCTTTCCTGTTCATGCCGAATCTGTTTTTTGACAGTCTTCAAGGTTATCTGTTCTTCCAGTTTCTTTTTCTGCCAGTCCAGGTTTCCTGAAGTTTTCATTTCATCATACTGGTCAAAGTTCAGGGCATGGTTCCGGTCCATGTCATCCGCCAGTTTTCTGAAATCTCCAGAAGTTTTTCCTTCAAGGTAATCCGTGAAGCATCGAATGGCTTTCTGGAATTTAAAGGCTATCTGCCGGCATTTTTTACCGAAGGACTCTGCTGCATGATGAACTGATTCACTCAGTGTCATGTTGCCATTACGGCATTCATCCACAATCTGTTTTTCAATCTGATCAAAACTGGTTGTAATAAGATTGTCGGTTTCCAGATTTCTCTTCATGTAATAATGATCGAATTCAACTTTCTTGTAGTCGGCAAGTTTTGCTTTAACCATATCAAGATTCCGTTCGTTCTGTTTTGCATTATCAGAATTGATTTTCTGTTCTTCAGATATTTCTTTCTGCTGAACTTTGAGATCTGTTTCCAATGCTGATAAACTTTCCGACTTCTCATCCAGTTCCTTTGAACGTTTCTCGTTGGCGGTTTTGTCCTGATGGTTTTTGTCAGACTTGTTCTTAAGGTCATCAAGTTTTCTGAAATAATCACTTTCTTTTTCTGCCAGATTGCTTTCCCTTGTAATTAAGGATTTTTCATCTTCCACAAGACTATCAATCCTGCTTTTATATGGAGCAATTTCATCAGCAATTCTTTCTGCAGCTGCTTTTTCAGCTTCAATTTCCTTTTGCCTTATTTCAAGCTTTTGTTCCTTTTCAGAATTTGCCTTGGCTACTTTTTCATTCTGTTCGGCAGCATGCAGGTTCTGTTCTTCAAGCCTCTTGTTGTATTCAAGGATTTCCTTGCTGGCTGCAAGAATCGCCTTGTTGTTTTCGCGGTCCTTGTATTCCTGAATAGAAACTTCTTCATCACGGTCCGTTTCAATCGAGCGGTCTACCTTGATTCCATATCCTTCAACAAAGTCCAAAAGATCCTGTCTTATGGCTTCTTCCATCTGAATCTGGGCTGTTATTTTCCCTTGGGTCCAGAATCCCATTTCATTGCAGGCACCGCTTAATGAAGACTGAAGTTTCATTCCACGATCCAAAGCTTTCCCATATTTCTGAACTCTCTTTTTAGACCATTCATTCTTGAATTTCTTTTCATCAAATTCCAGGCCTTTTTTCTGAGCTTCAGCCATTGCTTTCTTCTTTTCCTCGGCCTTCCATTTTTTTTCATCTGCCTTTTCTTCAGCATTAAGTGCATGACATACTGGAACAAAATCAAAATGGACATGAACCGAACCGTCCAGACGCTGGCCAGTCACTGGATCTATCGTATATTCATCTGCATGAAGATAGATTCCAATAGGGACAAGGTTGGGATAATGAGCAGGAAGCCATTCCCTTATGAACTTATCAAGAAGGAAAATTGAAGTTTCTGTGTCCAGACGATTGTCACGCTTTCCAATCTGAAACTCAAATTCATACATAGGTTTCCTTGAATTGTCCGTCGTAGATTTTGATTTCATTGTCCCACGTCGCTGATCCTGAAGAATGTGTGTCAGATAGTTCTTTATCTTCCTGTCGTTTCTTCTCGTTCTGTTGTATTCTTCCAGAGCTTCCCTAAAAATCTGTTTGTAGCAGGCATCCAGATTCTGGCAGTCAAGATATGTCTTGTGATAACCATAAGGATCAATATTACATCTGTCCTCAACCCATCCCTCAAGTCGTTTATTATGTCCCCAGGCAAACAGGTCAGGACGGCATTTTGCAGAGCATTTAAAACCCTTGTGATTTCCGTTTTCATCAAAAGCTTTCTTGCCTTTTGCCATATATCCGGCACGTTTTAAAAGTCTTATCAATTCACCTACATCATCTTTTTTGTAGGGAGTCTTCTTGAACTCGAAGAATTTTTCCTCACGATTTGCTTTGCGAATCCTTGTTACAGGATCCATTTCTTTTGGTCGTATCAAATTATCTCCTTTGGGCAGGCTTCAATTTGATAGGCAGTTATTTTTCCTTGCTGTTTGCTGCAGCTTCTCGTCCAGCCTGATCAGGATCTTCCGTGAACTTGGTTAGTCTTTTATCGAAGTTAAGATAAACTTTTCCTGTTGGGCCGTTTCTGTTTTTTGTAATTAACATTGTTCTTTCAAGAACCTGAATTGGATTATCCAGAGTGGACTTATCACGTTCTCCATCAAGCAGCATCACAATATCTGCATCATTCGCAATAGATCCAGATCCACTGAGATTTGCAAGATTTGGTTCGTTTCCCTCTGCATCACGGGTAAGCTGACATAAGACTACAATAGGAACCTTGAGTTCATTTGTAAGCTTTTTTATAGTCTTTGAAACCAGTGAAATCTTTTCCCAGTGCTGACCTGGTGCTTCCACTGAAATCAATCCAATGTAATCAATGAAAATGATTTCTACATTGTAATGGTTCTTGAAGTGTCTGCAGGTTGAAATCATGGCATTCAGATTGATGTTCGGAGTGTCATCAATATATAGCTTCATTGTTTTGTATTCATCTGCCGTATTATTGATGGAAGAATGCTGTTCAGTACTCATGATTCCTGTTCTGAATTTCAAATTTGAAACGCCTGATCTCTGACTTACAAGACGGATTCCAATCAGTCTTGAACTCATTTCAGCACTTATGAAACCCACTGCCTTGCCTTTGGAAAGGACATTGTCCATCATATTAACTGCGATTGCAGTTTTTCCAATCGAAGGTCTTGCACCGATTACAATCATATCCGTTGGCTGAACACCACAGGTCATTCTGTCCACGGTCTGAAATCCAAGACGAACTCCACGTTCTTCATTCCAGTGCTTAACGTTATAGTCAACTTCTGTTTTCAGATTCTCCATCACCTGAGGCATCTTTTTGATGTTTGAACCTGTATTCAGAGTTTCAATCTTGTACATCTTTTCCGAAAGGTCCCTTATGATTGCTTCCGGAGTTTCAGTTCCAAGTTTTTCCTTGAATCCTATAATGTAATTTCTAAGTTCACGATTCTTGTAGCATTCAATTATCTGTTCGACATAGTATTTTACGTTTGCCGTAGATGGAACCTGATCTGTAAGTGAAGCAATATAAGCAACGCCGCCTGCATTTTCAAGCTGACCTGCCTGACGTAATGTATTCGGGACAGAAAGGATATCTGCGGCATTCCCTTCCGAATACAGTCTGGTTATCGCAGTAAAAACAATCTGGTGCTTTGTATCACAAAAGACATCTGGCTTTACGGCTGGAGAAAGATTATCCAAGATCTTGTTGTCTAAAAAAAGGGAACCAAGAAAAGCCTTCTCACATTCAATATTGTTAAATGCATTACTCATTCTGGCCTCCTGATACTTCTTCATAATCAGATGGACCCAGAATGTCTTTTCCGCAAACACATTCACCCATACTTAAATCTACATTCGTGAGTTTATGCCCACATGCTTTGCAGATTTTCGTTTTGTGAATGACATTTGATTTTGCCACGGAATCACTTTCATGCTTTTTGTATTCAGCAACCACACCGGGAAGTACTGCAGTTTTGTAGGTGTAATTCTGAAGGTTTGAACAGCTGTTCTCTTTTGATTTCAAGAACCAGTCAAGATAGTTTTCAGGATCTGCATTCTGTTCACCGCAGACCGCCGCAACCCTCGCGTAGAAATCCTCTGAAAAACTCATCCTGTATTTTTCAAGCAGATGCTTTTTCAAGTTTTCTTCTGAAATATTTAAACTGCTACTAACTGCTTCAGTAGTTAGTAGTTCAGTATTTATTTCAGTATTTAGTAGCTGTTGGTTTTGTACATGGTCCTCTGTTGAATTTGTACACAGGGTATGCTTAATTTCTGCTTCGCTGATTGAAAAATGGATTGCTGGTCGTTCAGTTATGCAGAATTCAAGTTCCCCAGGATTCTTCTGGATGCTTTTTATAAAGCCGGCATTTTCCAGTTCTTCAAAACCGGAATCGATTGACGTTCTTCCATCTTTTCCGTGGTTCTGAAGTTCAGATTTGTAGAGTCTCCAATTATCAGGAAGACTCAAGATATAGCAGAACAGACCTTTGGCTTTCCAGGAAAGTTCCGCATTCCGTAAAATTTCATTGCTTATGCAAGTGTAATCCCGATTGTGGGGATCACGGTTAAAGTTAATGTTACCCATTTATGTATTCCTCATGATGTAAAAAATTAGGGCAGGCTTTTTTTTCCGGCTGATTTCTCAACCGGTTTTTGAAACGATTATATCTTAAGCAGGCTGTATACAGCTCAAGAAATCGTTTGTAAGATCCATAACCAATTCCGCAATGGATTGATTATTCCTATCTGCTGCAGATTTCAGGATTTCAAAATCATCCAGACTGAACTTAAGGATTACTTTTTCGTAGTCCCTTTTCTTAAGTTCTTTTTCTGCAGGCGTTTCCTCAGATCTTTCAGCCGGAACTTCCAGACTTTCAGAAGCATCTTTGCCGGAATCAACTGATTCAGCAGTTTCTGGTTTTACCGGTTCAGCTTCAGCATTTGCCTCTTCCTTCATCTGGTTATAGGCCTTGTTCAAACTGATTTCACCGTTGGCAAGTGATTCCTTGATTTCATCACTTGCCTTAAGATCAACCTCCTTTGCCTTTGATATCTGACGGGGTGAGACTCCAAGCTTCTCTGCGATTTCAACATCGGTAAAAAGCTTGCCGCCATTTTCGTCAGTAAAGGCCGCCAGGGTGTTGTAGGTTTCAATCAGAACTGAATCATCCTTGATGTTCCTCCTGTTCATCTGAAGGTTCAGTTCGTAGATCAAAGCATCCTTTTGGGATTCAAACTCCTTGATGATTACGGGAACCTTTGCAATTCCTGCAATACCACAGGCCATGAATCGGCTGTTTCCATCAAGGATTCCAAAATCCTTATCGACAATGATTGGCTGCGATTTGTCAAAACCGTTTGCCTTCATGTCATCAGCAATACGCTGTACCTTGTCTTCTTCCTGTTTGAAAACTGCCTTGTACTTCTCATCGAAGTGGAGTTTTTCAACAGGAACCATAATTACTTTATCTGTCATTACAGATGTAGCTGCAGCTTTTACTTTGGCTGCAAGATTGTTCATGAAGTTCAATCAATTCTCCTTGTTCTGCAGGATTCCATATTCCCTGTAGAACTGTAGTCTTTCCTCGGCAGTCAGAAAGAATCTTCCTGTCGATTTTGTCCTGGTTTCCAGCATGGCATTGTGCTTTTCCTTTTCGTCTTCAGGCATTTCAAACAAAGCCTTGTGAATCCGTATTTCCGTTTCATCACCGTTCTTGATTGAATCAAGCTTTAGCTGACAAGTCGGACAATAGTATTCAAGTTCATCAAACCTTGTTTTACATGCAGGGCAATCCGCATAAATGATTTTCCGGTTCTCGCTCTTTTTGGAATCAAAAGCACGATAGGTAATCATTCTGTTGAAATCACCCATTACTGAAGTTGATAGTGCCAGGGTTCTGTAAAGCCCATGGAATGACTTTGTAGGTTTTACAAGTTTGGTCCGTTCAAAGACATATTTCAAAAATGATTCAAGATAGAATGCATCACAGTTCCACTTTGAAAATCTTCTCTGAACATCTGTCTCAAAGTTTTTGTCGAATGGATATTCACCATCAAAAATACTTTTTACTAAATCTGTAAAAGAAACTGACTGACTGACTTTTAGCGGGTCACAGTTAGTTAGTTCAGTTTTATTTAAATTAGTATTTAGTATATTAGTATTTAGTAGTGTGGGATTTTCCACGCGTGGTTTTTCCGTGTCTGGATTATCCACGTCTGGATTTTCCCGGTCTGGTTGAACTTCAGGTTTTTCATAAACGTAGTATGAAGTTCCTCCAAAGCATCCATCGTCACGCCGGATTTTTGCCTTCCTGATGTATCCGTATGTTTCCAGCTGTTTTATGGCTGAATACAGGGAATCAATTCCATCGGTGGAATGCTTTACAATCTCCGAAAGATAAATCTTCCAGTCATCCGGTAAACTCATCAGATATGTATGAAGACCTTTGGCTTTCCAGGAAAGTCTTGGATCTTCAATACATGTCTTGTCCAAAATTGTATACCTGTCTTTTTTCTGCTGCTTAACAAAAAAGGTCTCACTCATAACTCAACCTTTTGCCAGTAGAAAAAGATCCGAAAATTGTGTAGGATAAGTTCATTAAGTTTTTAGACGAACTTTTTACTGCGTTTTTGAGCTGCAACTCAAAGGCGCATTTTTTTTGTCCCTTTGAAATCATCCTGCACATGACAGTTCTCCTCGTGCCCTTCGAGCCATCCTTTCGTACTTTTCAGGAAGAATGTTGATTCCGCATTCCTTGGCGTACTCACCATAATCGGCATCGCTGAACTTAAGCCATTTAAGCACCTCCTTCTTTGCAAAACACATTTTACCAGCCACATAGCAGACATATTTTGGATTTCCGCATCCTGGTAAATAAAAACGATTTGCCTTGAAAGTATTCAAAGCAGCACCACCTTTAAGAAGTGCACAATCAGCGATTGTGTAGAACTCCTTGTCCATTGTCTTGCGTTCTTCTGGATGTTCCAAATACTTAAGAACCTCTTTCAGAGTACGTGCAAGCTTTTCATTCTGTAGTTGAATCTCTTTCAACTCCAAATCAAAGTTGTTTGCCATCAGGCCTCCTTTCGGACTCCAGTTATTGGGATATATAACTAAAGTCCATTTTGTGATAGAATTGGGATTACAAGCATTTACTAATCAATGATCTGACAGATTTTGATTGGTAATATCAGTTGATATATAAATCTTATGTTTGATATATCAACCATAATTAAAATATACTAATATTTTCTGGTGTTGTCAACAAAAAATGCGTAATGGTATTGAATTAGTTGAAATTTTAGATTTTCTCCTCGAAAAAAAAGGAATTAGTCGCAGACAATTCTGTTCTCAGATTGATATTCCACCTTCAACCATTGCTGCATGGAAACATAAAAATATTCTTCCTAATACAGAACTCATCTGTAAAGTTGCGGACTTTCTAAACGTGTCTATCGATTGGCTTGTAAACGGAGAAGACCCCAAAACAGAAATTAGCATTGTTTCAATAAGCCGTCATACAATCATGGACCGCATTGAAACGATTCTTCGCCAGAATACAAATTCATTTGATACTCCGTTAGCAGAACTTTATACAGAGCATTTGGGAAAAGTTGCTGACTTCGATCTTATCAATAACTGGTCTCTTGGTCGCATCAATGTTCCTGAATCAATCATCACATCCATTGCCAAAGAACTTAAAGTAACAACAGACTGGCTTTTAACAGGCAAGGAAGAAACAGATCAGGTTATCGACACTTATCTTTACAAACTTGCAAAAGAACACGAAGGCTTTCTAAAAGGCTTTGACTGTTTGGATGAAGAAAAACAAAAGGCCGTCAGCAAAGAAATTGCCGACAGCCTTGAACTCCGCCGTCTCCAGCGTGAAGCAAAATTGAAGAAATAAAAAGCTAATTTTTAAACAATCTTTTCAAAGCATCATTTGGCTCAGGTGGATTTTCCAATAATTCCATGAGTAGTGAAATTGCTTTACCTGAAGTTACAAATAGATTTTCAATATTTTCCAAATTCAACTCAATCATTTGAACCTCCACCAGAAAATCTTTCCTATGAAGCTTATTAAATACTCTTGCATGTTCATTCGGATATGCATTTGGATGAATCAAAATCTGTCCATCCTTATAAGCATCATGTACATGACCGCTGCACCAGATTCGCTTTGAATTTTCTGCCAGATAGTCATCAGCAATTTTATTATCAAAATAAAAATACGTTGAATATTCATTAGTCTTGTAGTGAGCTGGCATATTATTTCTAAGCGGAGAAAAATGTGTAAGCATTACATCAGGTTTTTCATCCAGTACATTCCTCATTTTTTCAAACTGAACTGCACGGATTTCCTTGATGTTCTGATTGCAATAATTCCAGTGAACACCGTCAAACCAATTATGCTTCCAGATGTAATTCATTTGAGATTCTGCACATTCGTCATAATATAAAAATGAATAATCCCACATACCCATGCATCCGCCAAACTTAACACCATCAATTGTTACAGTGCGACCTTCAAGCATATGAACATTTTGGAAAGAATCACACAACTTCTGAAGAGCCTCAATTTTTTCTTCTGAAGTTTTAAATGCACCATTTTCCCAAGTAATTGTCAAATCATGATTTCCAAGACACAGTACAACATTCTTATACCGTTTTGAAATTTCCTTCAGAAACAATTCCATATCAGCAATAGTGTTTGCAATATCACCTGCAATAACAATTGTGTCCGCTGGCAAAAATCGTTGTTCAAAAAATCGATCCATATTTCCATGGTAACTTTTCAGATAAAAATCATAATGTATGTCAGATAAAATATAGAGTTTCATTTATTACTTCTCCTTCAATGCATCTTCAAAGTATTCTTCTGCTGTTTTTCCAGGCCAGAATTCACGATTTTCATTTCTTTCAGAATCACGCAAAGCATTAAAATGCAAATTCATTTCAGCAAGAATTTCAGTAACGATTTCTTCTTTTCCGAATTTCTTCAAAGCCGAAAGAAGCTGTGAATAACAGTCACCTTCATAAAATGACATTTCTTCACCATCAGCAAATTTCACCTCAATGCGAGTGTACTTAAAAAGATGATTACAAACCTGATATTTATATACTGCACTTACAATATCCCGAATGTTCACCCAAATATAATCAAAATGTGGATGGCCTCTCTCCATTGGGTAATATATTTCTGCTGGAGGAGAATCTCTATCTGTATATTCCTCAGAAACTGCAGGTTCATCATCTTCGTAATAAGTTGCCTCTTCACCTTTGGGCCAGTAATAAAGATGACCTTCATAGTCTGGAGCATAAACTGTTTCATGCTTACCTTTACTTCCAGTCCACTTAATTCCGAAAAAATCCTCTACGGTTACTTCATCCAAACCAAACTGAGCAGCATCTCGTTCAACAGAATAAAAATCAGGTGGAACAACATCACGATTTTCATATTTCTCATATCCTCGTGAATCACTTCTACGAGCTCTGAATTTCATATATCTTTCCTGATTTTCTTTTGCTTCTTCACCATAAGAATGAGAATGTATACCAGGCCAAAGACTCCAAACCCATTTATCCGGATTGAACCGGCTATATCTATCAAAAAACATATTTATCATTTTTGCATAACTTCCTTAGGGGGCAAGGTTTTGCACTCCCTTTTTTGTGAGTAAATTAATTTTTGTCTTGATTATTACGCTGACTTCAAACTGGGAAATCCGTCTTCATACACCTCAATTTCTATAAGTGTAGTCTCAACAAGATCATCCATTGTACAATCAAATAGATTTGCTAATACAATCAGATTGTCAATTGCAGGCATATTGATTCCGCTTTCCCAGTTATAGATTGCCTGAGGTTTTTCCATACCAAGAATCAACTGCAAATTTTTTACTGTTAGATTTTTTTGATTTCGATAATATTTGATTTTTTCACCGGTAGCCTTCAAGTCCAATACCGGCTTAACAAGCTTAGCCATTTTTTTCTCCATAGCTTTAGTTTTTAGGTGGGAAGCTATGGTCTGCATTTCAGCACAATGTTGACTTTAGCTTTCCACAGAAATAATTACGGATTTAATGTCTGTCATTATTTTCTGTCCTTTGTTTTTTGTTGGCTTAAGCCAACTGATTTATCAAAACATACGTCTCGATAGAATTAACTATAATGAACTGCAATGAATATGTCATTCAAGTTGCTCTTGAATTTTATGATGAAGAAAAACAAAAGGCCATCAGCAAAGAAATTGCCGATAGCCTTGAACTCCGCCGTCTCCAGCGTGAAGCAAAGTTGAAGAAATAAGTACTAAAAACTTCTTTTTATATTATGCAAATGCATATACCTGAATTCTTTTTAAATCCTTTTCAGCTTCCTTCTCGGCCAAACATAAATCATAATTTGCCTGAAGATTAAGCCAAAATTCAGGGCCAGTACCAAAATACTTTCCTAAACGTAATGCTGTATCTGCTGTAATAGCACGAGTTCCTTTTATAATTGCATTTATTCTAGCAGCAGGAACAAACAGTTCTATAGCAAGTCTATTCTGACTGATATTCATTGGTTTTAGAAATTCTTCTAACAGTATTTCACCTGGAGTAATAAGATTTTTTGTTCTCATACTAAACCTCCTTATTAATGATAATCAACAATTTCAACATCAAAAGCATCTGTACCTTCCCATCGAAAGCAAATACGCCATTGATCATTTATACGTATACTGTATTGTCCCTCTCTGTCGCCTGCTAACTGTTCAAGATGATTTGCAGGAGGAATGCGTAACGTATCTACCTTAATTGCAGCCTGAATCATATCAAGTTTTCTCAACGCAACTCTTTCAATTGCCTTGAACCTTCGATTTTCACCAGTCTTATATAGTTCTTCTGTATCTTTACATTTGAACGACTTTATCATATATATATTATACCTCTTCACGCGTATTACGCAATACGTAATACGCAATAAATTATATTATAACCTATAAATTGTACTTTGAACTTAAAGAATAACTTATAGGTTATACAATTTTCTACGCAAACAGCTTATTAGCCGCATCAATAGCAGGCTTAGCAGCTTCTACCATTTCTGGAATTGCAGCACGAGTGTAATACTCTGTCATTTCCATAGAGTTATGACCTGCCAGTTTCTGAACTATTTCACCGTCACAGTTTCGTCTCATTCGCGTAATGTAGGTGAACCTCAGAGAGTGTGGGGTAAGCTTTCGACCTTCGGTTTCGATACCTGCAAGTTCCATTGCTCTTCCAAACCATTTTTCGACTAGATGTTTCCTCAAAGGAAGATTATAGCGTGTAAAAACATAATCCTCAGGACCTATCTCACGGGATGCAATGTATTCCTTCATAGCTCCTACGAGATTTTCCGGCAATGGGACAACCCTGATTTTCTGGTTGTCTGCAGAACCGCATTTGTTGAAGTTAGTACGTTCCTTTGAATCGTGTTTGAAGAATCCATCAACCAAAAGCATGTTCTGATCAAACATGAACTGCTTTTTACGCAAGGCAATTGCTTCTCCAATACGAAGTCCACACATTGAACAGCAAAGGAACATCAGATAAATGTCCTTATAACCTTCGTTGTACTGAGGACACTTTTCATACATAAGGCTATTCAACTTTGACCAAAGTTCCTCACTGAACAGACGATTCAATTCTTCTGTTGTAAAAATATCTTTCTTAATCGTATTACGACGGAATTTTGGAAACTTTGGAGCAGAAATGTTTTCTACTCCGCAAAACGGAGCTTCCTCATAGAGATCATTCAGAACCGTAAGAAAATTATTTTTCCAGCTTCCTGAATGGTCTTCATCATCGCTTAAAAACTCAATGACCATTGGGATCTTCAAATCCTTAAGTTCAAGGTTTCCAAAGGTTTCAACAATGATTTCAAGAATATGACGTTTGTTTTTGATAGTTTTTATATCTAACACACGACCAAGCTTTTCAAGTCGATTAAGATGATCGCCTCCAGGAATGAACATCCATTTGGCAATGTCGGCAATTTTTATCTTTTTTGACGACTCAAAAAGGGGTGGAAGGTTAGAAATGAAGGCATAAGCTTCTGCCTGATTCTTGCATTTCCCGCAAGATTTCTGAACTTTTTTTCCTGTAACCGGGTCTATATAGTAATAGTACCAGCGATGAACAGTTTTTCCTTTGACGATTTTTGGTTTTCTAAAGATGTGATAATCCATGTTTTCCTCCAGCAATTTTAGAAACCGGTTGACTTTCGGTTGACCTTTCCAAAATCCTGTAAGAACAAAGATTATGTAAATGCTTGTAATATAAGGTTTTAGCACCTATCCCGAAGTGCTAAAAATATGGGCCATCTTGGATTTGAACCAAGGACCAAGGGATTATGAGTCCCCTGCTCTAACCGCTGAGCTAATGGCCCGAGTGACAATAATATAGCAAAAATAGGATTAAAAATCAATTGATGTTTAAATATAGATTTAAAAGAAACGTTTGTTCCTAATAAATAAAAACTGCAGGAAATTAAATCGATAAATCTCCTGCAGTCTAATTAACACGCTTTTAATGTCATGCAATATAATCACACGCTTCTAACATCTTCCATCTGGCAACCGCAGTCAACAAGAAGATTCTTTGTCTCTGTCTCTGTGATTCCTGAAATCTTGATTGTAATCTTCCTTCTCTTTTCATCAGGGACATCAGATGTTACAAGAGAAACGATGTTACCGTTCTTTGCAGCAACGGCTTCTGCAATCTTTGCAAGGATTCCAGGCTTTTCGTCAACAATTACAACTGCACGGATTCCAGGATTCTTTGTACTGAACATTTCGATGAAGCATTCAAAAAGGTCTGTCTGCGTAATCATGCCGATGAGAATGTCGCCGTCAACAATAGGAAGACATGTGATTCCGTAGTCCTTCATAAGACGAGCTGCTTCTTCTACAGTCTGTTCAACGGTCGTTGTCTTTACATTCTTGACCATTGCTTTTTCAACAGACATCTTGCTCAAAAGGTATCCAAGTTCATACATGTCCAGAGTCGTTGCATTGCTTGGACTTACCTTTATCAAATCTGCATTTGTCAAAAGGCCCACAAGAACTCCGTTTTTATCAACAACCGCAAGTTTTGTTTCCTTGTTTTTTGTCATGATTTCTTTTGCATCCAGAACACTTGCTTCAGGACCAATAACAAGAGGATGATCATTCATTACATCTTTAACCAACATAGCTGCACCTCCTAAAAAGTAAAAGCACCTGCAAAAGAACATCGCAGATGCTTTAAATTATACCACTGAATTTATTATTCAACAAATTTTTTGAATTTTATGCTGAACCTTATCAGCCGCCCAAGTATGCCTTTCTGACAGCGTCGTCGTTTGCAAGTTCAGAAGCAATTCCTTCCTTTGCAATTGAACCGGTTTCAAGGATATATGCCCTGTTTGCAATTGAGAGTGCCTTGAAAGCATTCTGCTCAACAAGAAGAATTGTTGTTCCGCCAGCGCTGATTTTCTGCACGATGTTGAAAATTTCATCAACAAGAATTGGAGCAAGACCCATTGAAGGTTCATCAAGCAAAAGAAGGCGAGGCTTGGACATCAATGCACGGGCCATGGCAAGCATCTGCTGTTCACCGCCAGAAAGGGTTCCCGCCATCTGAGCAAGACGTTCCTTAAGGCGTGGAAATAGTTCATAGCACCATTCCATGTCCTTTTTGATTTCTTCCTTATCCTTTCTAAGGTAAGCACCCATCTCAATGTTTTCCTTAACGCTCATGTTTGCAAAAACACGGCGTCCTTCCGGAACCTGAATAAGTCCGCGGTTTACGATTTTGTCTGCGCTTACATTTGTAATGTCTTCGCCTTCAAAAAGAATTGAACCGCTTTCCTTTTTTATAAGATTGCTGATACTGTGGAGTGTTGTTGTTTTTCCAGCACCGTTGCTTCCGATCAAAGTGATAACTTCACCCTGTTCTACTTTAAAAGAAATTCCCTTTAAAGCTTTGATTGCACCGTAAGAAACTACAAGATCCTTTACTTCAAGCATGCTCATTTTTTACCTCCAGTGTAACCAGAACCAAGGTATGCCTTGATTACCTCTTCGTTAGCCTGAATTTCTGCAGGCAATCCTTCTGCAATAACGCGTCCATAGTTAAGGACCAGAAGTCTTTCGCAGATTCCCATGACGAGCTTCATGTCGTGTTCAATAAGAAGAACTGTAAGATTGAACTTTTCACGGATGAAAGAAATCATTTCCATAAGCTCATGAGTTTCCTGTTCGTTCATACCAGCTGCAGGTTCATCAAGCAAAAGAAGCTTTGGATTGGAAGCAAGGGCACGACAGATTTCAAGCTTTCTCTGTTCACCGTAAGGAAGATTTTTTGCAAGTTCATTCATCTTGCCTTCCATGTGGAACAGTTCGAGAAGAATCTTTGAGCGCTCCTGCATCACTTCTTCATCCTTGCGGAATTTCTTTGTCCTGAAAAGAACGTCAATTGGATTTACCTTTCTTGTCTGATGAAGGGCAATCTTGATGTTTTCTGCAACAGTGAGGTTTCCAAAAAGACGGATGTTCTGGAAAGTACGGGCAATTCCAATTCCGTTAAGCTGAGCTGGAGATTTTCCGCTTGTTACCTGAAGGTTTCCCTTGCGGTCAACAAAAGTGATCGTTCCTTCAGTTGGCTTGTAAACGCCGCTAAGCATATTGAATACAGTTGTCTTTCCTGCACCGTTTGGTCCAATAAGACCTATGAGTTCTCCCTGATATAGCTCAAGGTTAAAGTCACTTACTGCGCGGAGTCCACCGAAAACGATGGAAATATCTTTTGCACGAAGAAGCAGTTCTTTATTTTCACTCATTATTCTGCCCCCTTGTTTTTATTCTTGCTTAAAAGACCTTTGATCCAGCCAAAGAGTCCGTTGTATGTTTTTATAAAGCTGAGTTCCTTTGTTCCCAAAAGTCCCTGAGGTCTAAAGAGCATTACAAAGATAAGGATTACTGGGTAGATTAAAAGCCTGTAGTCGCGGAGGAATCTCAAGGCTTCCTGAAGAATTGTAAGAACAAAAGCTGCAACGATTCCGCCAGTAACTGAACCCATACCGCCAAGAACAACATAGATCAGATGGTTGATGCTGTTGTTGAATGAAGCAAGATCAGGTTTAACAAAACCGATGAATGGAGCATAGAGCGCACCACCGATACCACCTATGAAGGATGCGATTACAAAGCCTGTCATCTTATAGCGGAAAACTCCAACGCCGTTGCTGTTTGCTGCAACTTCATCTTCACGAACAGCAAGGATTGCGCGTCCGTAAGTTGAACGAAGGAAGTTCTGCAAAAGCACGATGATCACAATCAAAGTTCCAACGATTGCTGTGTACGAAATGATTGGACCATGATCAAGGGAAGTCGTAAAGATCGTACTGAACTGCATTCCGTTTGGACCACCTGTAATGCTCTTGAAGTTAACAAGGAAGATTCTGATGATTTCACCGAATGCCAAAGTTACAATTGCTAGGTAGTCCCCTTCAAGCTTAAGTGTTGGAAAGCCGATGAGAAAGCCAAAGAATGCTGCTATAAGACCACCAAGAATGATGCTCAAAGGAAGCGGAACATGACAATTTGTTGTAAGAAGAATTACAGCATAAGCACCAAGAGCCTGAAATCCAGCCTGACCAAGGGAAAGCTGACCAGTAATTCCGCAGACCATGTTAACGCTCAAAGCCATGATTGCGTTTATTCCACCAAGAGTAAGAATCTGCGCAACATATGCATCGATCAAAGGATTCTTGTCGCCGAATTCATCTTCAATCAACGGAATGTCCATCAAGAGCCCTGGAACGATAAGAAGGACCGCAGCAGTAATTGCAAGAATTATTGTATTTTTAATAAAGTTATCTTTCATTTTTCGTCCTCCTTAAACCTTAACCACATTCTTCTTTCCAAGCAAACCTGCTGGCTTTACAAGTAGAATGATGATGAGGATTGAATATGAAATTGCATCAGCATACTGAGAAGAAATATATGCCTTTGTCATTGTCTCAACGATACCGAGAATTACACCGCCCACCATGGCACCAGGGACGCTTCCTATTCCACCAAGAACAGCAGCAACGAAAGCCTTAAGACCTGGAATGTAACCCATGAGAGGATCAACCTGTGGATATGCAGTTGCATAGAGAACACCACCAGCACCTGCAAGAACTGAACCGATGACGAATGTAATTGCAATTGTCTTATTTACATTTACACCCATAAGACTTGCAGCACCCATATCGTAGCTTACGGCACGCATTGCCTTACCTGTCTTTGTATAGTTGATTACATAGTTAAGTACAACCATAAGGATTGCAGATGCAACGATGACGATGATCTGAATGTTTGAAATCTGAACGATCCCAAGGTTGAAGAATTTTGTATCCATTGTCGGAAACTGTCGAGGGTTAGGTCCAACAAAAGGAATGACACGCATTGCATTCTGAAGAATAAGTTCCACAGCGATTGCCGTAATAAGCGAATTAAGTCGAGGTGCATTGCGCAAAGGTCTGTAAGCACAGCGTTCAATTACAAGGCTCAAAATCGAACAGACAATCATAGCACCAAAAAATGCAAGGCACAGTCCTAATGGAGTTGCACCTATTGAACGAAGAATGAAATAACCGGTATACGCACCAACCATCATTACATCACCATGTGCAAAGTTGATGAGTTTAACGATACCGTAAACCATGGTATAACCAAGAGCTATAAGCGCATAGATACTGCCAAGGGAAAGTCCGTTGACAAATTGTTTCAAGAATGTATCCACCGTTTCCTCCAAATTTTTACATCAAAATATGACAGAATATTATACCCTAACTTTTTAAAATAAAAAAGGGTTCATCCCGAATAAACGAAATGAACCCCTTTGTTCAACTGTAAATATTATCTACAACCGATTACTTTACGTCAACTGTTGCTTCGTATGCAGCAGCAAGCTTTCCGTCCTTCTTAACGAGCTTGATCATAACTGCAGATTTAACTGGGTTGCGTTTTGCATCAAATGTGATGTGACCTGTTACATAGTCACCGTTTGTTGTTTCGTATGCTGCACGGATTTTTGCAACATCTGTTGTTGTTCCAGCCTTGAGCATTGCATCCTTGAGCATGTATACGCTATCGTATCCGAGTGCTGCAAATGAGTTTGGAGCCTTGTTGTACTTCTTCTGGAATGCATTTACAAACTTCTGAACAGCTGGACTTGTTGAGTCTTCTGCATAGTGGTTAGAGTAGTATCCGTTAAGAACTTCATCACCTGCGTTTTCTGTAAGTCCGTCCCATCCGTCAGCACCAACGATTGGTGTGTTGATTCCCTGAGCACGAAGCTGCTTTGCAATGAGGGCAACTGTTCCATAGTAGTCTGGAAGATATACGATGTCTGGATTTGCAGCCTTGATCTTTGTGAGCTGTGCGTTAAAGTCTTTGTCGCCAGTTCCATAAGATTCCTTTGCTACAACTGCTCCACCCTGTGCCTTGAATTCCTTTTCAAAGTTTTCCATAAGACCTACAGAGTAGTCATTTCCGATATCATAAAGAATTGCAGCCTTTTTGCACTTGAGGTTATCAGCAGCAAACTTACCGCCAACACGTCCCTGGAATGGGTCGATAAAACATGTTCTGAAGATGAAGTTACCTGCATCTGTAATTGCTGGAGCTGTAGCTGCTGGAGCAATCTGAAGAACCTTCTGTGCCTGTGCAAGCTGTGTAATAGCAAGTGTACATCCAGATGTCAAAGAACCGATGATAAAGCGTGTCTTGTCCTTAGAAACAAGTTTCTTGTATGCGTTTACAGACTTTGCTGCATCGCCTTCGTCATCTTCACAAACGAATACAATCTTTGCACCGTTGATTCCGCCTGCTGCATTGATTTCTTCTACAGCAAGGTCAATACCGTTCTTGCATTCTACACCGTAAACTGCAACTGGACCTGAAAGAGGTGCTACTCCACCAATCTTAACAGCCTTTGGAGCTGCAAATGCTGCAGCTGCTGCAAGAGCCATCATTCCGTTAAAAAATACCTTAGAAAATTTCATTAGAAATTCCTCCTATGTTTTCAATGATTTTACTGAAATTACAGTCATATGTAAAGTTTTTCAATATTTCAGCAAATTCCAAATACCGTTTTTTACATTTTATTGTCCTTTTAAAGACTTAATCTTTTCAAGATTTTAAATCTTTAAAAAAATACAGCCGCCCTTGAATTAAGAGCGGCTTGAACAGAAATCCTAAGCGATTAGCTTATGCTTCTGCTGGTGTCTCAGCTGGTGCTTCTGCTGGAGCTTCAGCGGCAGCTGCTTTCTTAGCAAGTCTTGCTTCTTTCTGTGCCTTATTCTTAAGAGCAGCCTTACAAACCTTGCATACCTTTACTTTCTTTCCGTCAACATCCTGATCGTAGAGAACCTTGATCTGTGTTTTACCACAAACAGGGCATGTTCCACGGCCATGGTTTACTTCTTTGCGGATTCCAGTTCCACGATGTGCTTTAGACATAGCTTACTCCTTATGCCTCAGCCTTTTCAGCTTCAGCCTTTTTTGCAGACTTCTTTGATGCCTTAGCATCTTCAGCACCTGCTTCTGGCAACTTGTAGTCAACCAATTCAAAAATTACAGTGTCTGCTGCATCTCCCTGGCGGAAGCCAAGCTTAAGAATGCGAGTATATCCACCGTTGCGATCCTTCATGCGTGGACCGATTTCTGAGAAAAGTTTGTTAAGAATCTTTTCATCAGCGATGAATTTAGCAGCTTCTCTTCTGTTGTGAACAGAATCTACTTTTGCACGTGTAATCAATTTTTCTGCAGCTTTGCGTACTTCCTTAGCCTTAGCTTCTGTTGTTGTGATACGTTCGTATCTGAAAAGAGAAGTTACCATATTGCGTGTCATTGCACGGCGGTGGGCTGTTGTACGTGAAAGCGGATTAAATCCATTCTTGTGGTTCATTCGTTTTCTTCCTTGTGTCTGTTAACCAAGTCAACATCTTTAACATGACTGTAATCAGTCATTCCAAGATTAAGACCATGTTCTTCAAGTTTAACCTTGATTTCTTCAAGAGACTTCTTTCCAAAGTTTCGTGTCTTTGAAAGTTCGTCTTCTGTCTTCTTAGTCAACTCACCAATAGTTTTAATACCTGCATTCTTAAGGCAGTTTGAACTGCGAACTGAAAGTTCAAGTTCTTCTACTGAAGTTGTAAGCAGCTTACGAATCTGCTCGTCACCTTCAATTGGATCGTCACCTGTTGGGTAGTCACTTTCGTTGAAGTTTACGAAGATAGCGAAGTAATCCTTTGCAATCTTTGCGGCTTCAGCAAGAGCATCTTCTGGAGTGATTGATCCATCAGTCCAAATCTCAAGAACCAATTTATCGTAATCGTTACGCTGTCCTACGCGGCAAGGTTCAATGGAATATTTAACCTTTGGTACAGGAGTAAAGATACAGTCCATTGCAATTGTACCAACAACCTCAATGTAGTGTTCATTTACTTCTGCAGGAACATAACCTCTGCCAAGATCAACCTGGAATTCGATATCCAAGTGAGCGCCGTCCATCATTGTAAAGATCTCAAGACCCTTAGTCATGATTTCAAGCTGGCCTTCCTTCTCAAGATCATCACTCTTTACAGTGCCTGGTCCCTTGAATTCATAGGAAAATGATTCCTGTTCTACATCCCGCGGCAAACGCAAGCGAATCTGTTTTAAGCTATTCAAAACTTCCAATGTATCTTCCGAGATATTTGGGATTGTTTCGAATTCACTTGAAATAACATGTGGAACACCGTCTGCATCATAAGATGTGATGCGAACTGAAGAAATTGCATATCCCTGAATTGAAGAAAGAAGTACACGGCGGAGTGTGTTTCCTACTGTTGTACCAAATCCTGGTTCAAAAGGATAAGCAGTGAACTTTCCGTAATTTGGATTGTTCTCAAGATGCTCAAATGTAATTCCCTTTGGTTTTTTAAAACCCTTAAGCAGATTTTTGCGAGCCAATCTGAACTCCTTTATTTTTCCTGAAAAGAACATAGTTCTTTCCAAGCTTATGAACTATTAACCTACAGTTTTCCGATAGGTTAACCCAGTCATTACATACGGCGTGTCTTGCGTGGACGACATCCATTGTGTGGGATAGGTGTAATATCAGAAATTGACTTAACCTTGAGTCCCAAAGTTCCAAGAACACGAATAGCGTTTTCGCGACCCATTCCTGGTCCCTTTACAAATACATGTACTTCACGAAGACCATAGCTTGCTGCTCTCTGAACAGCTGTTTCTGCTACTGACTGAGCTGCAAATGGAGTAGATTTCTTTGCTCCGCGGAATCCCAGACCACCAGAAGAAGCCCAAGAAATTGCGTTTCCTCTAAGATCAGTGATTGTAACAATAGTGTTGTTGAAAGTAGCCTGAATGTAGATGTTACCTTCAAAAACGCTCTTTTTCTCTTTTCTTTTCTTACCGTTTGTTGCTGCCATCGTCTACCTCTACTTAAGCCTTCTTCTTGTTAGCAACGGTCTTCTTCTTACCCTTGCGTGTGCGAGAATTAGTGCGAGTGCGCTGTCCACGAACAGGCAATCCCTTGCGGTGGCGCTGTCCACGATAGCTTCCAATGTCAATAAGACGCTTGATGTTAAGACCGATTTCTGAGCGAAGACGTCCTTCTGTCTTAATGTTTTCATCGATGTACTTACGAAGTTTTGTAAGATCATCTTCAGAAAGATCATTGATAAGAACATTTGGATCAACCTTTGTTTCTTCGCAAATCTTGTTAGCTGATGAGCGTCCAATACCATATACATATGTCAATGCAATGTTGACATGCTTGTTTGGGAGGTCAACTCCCGAAATACGTGCCATCAGTTACTCCTCAACCCTGTCTCTGCTTGTGCTTTGGATTTTCACAGATAATACGAACTACTCCGTTTCTCTTGATTACCTTGCATTTGTCACAGATGGGCTTTACGCTTGTACGTACTTTCATAAAAGTCCCCTTGAAAAAACATTATACTTACCAAATCATGGCAGTTCGAAGTGACATAATCTTTCACCATGAACTACAATCTGGCAACACCGCAAATCAACCTAGATAGCGGTGCGCTAGTATACAAGTTTTTTCTTACTTAATCTAGTCCCTAACCACTATTTTCTATAAAAAATACTAGCCGATGACCTAAATCACCGGCAGTAAATTCATCAGAAATTAGAGTCCGCGAGACTTTAATCCCTTCTTTGTAAGACCATCATGGTGATGCATCTTAAGAAGAGCTTCAACCTGTGCCATTGTATCAATGTCAACGCCAACCAGGATCAAGAGCGAAGTTCCACCCATGAGCATAGAAATCTGTGCTGGGAACTTGAAGATGATCTGGATGATTGTAGGCAACAATGCGATTGCTGCAAGATACAAAGAACCAGGAAGTATCAGACGGTTCAAAACCTTCTGAAGATATTTTTCAGTCATGTCTGTTCTGATTCCAGGAATAGAACCACCGTTTTCACGGATATTCTTTGCAATTTCTGTAGGGTTCAGTGTTACCTGAGTGTAGAAGTAAGCAAAGAAGATGATCAACAAAACTTCAATAAAGTTATACCAGAATCCAAGTGGGTTCAGGGCTGAAGCAACCTTTGAAAGCCATGTAGCTTTTGAAGAAAGGCTGTTTGCAATCTGAAGTGGGAATGTCAAGAATGCAGAAGCAAAGATGATTGGAATAACTCCCGATGGATTGATCTTGAAAGGAATGTATGAGCTCTGTCCGCCGTACATCTTGCGTCCGACAACGCGCTTTGCGTAATGTACAGGAATCTTGCGTTCACCAGACTGTTCAAATACAACAAAACCGATGATTGCAAGGAAGAGGAATACAGCTACAATAACGAAAACAACGTTAATATCTCCGTTCTGAACTTTCTTAACCAATTCATATGCAGCACTTGGAAGACGTGCGACGATACCAGCAAAGATGATCATAGAGATACCCTGGCCGATACCACGTGCAGTTATCTGATCACCAAGCCATACAGCAATCATAGAACCTGTAGTTACTGTAAGGATGGCAAGGAGATTGAAATAGACCCTGTTATCGAAAATTATCGCACCCGGAACCTGCTGGTTGATGGAATCAGCATAAACAGTGATAGCCATAGACTGAATCAAACATACAAAGATTGTACCGATTCTTGTCCAAGACTGTACCTTCTGCTGACCGCCATCTTCCTGAGCAATTCTCTTGAGTGACGGGAAAATTACGAGGGCGAGCTGAAGAATAATCTGAGTAGAAATGTAAGGCATTACACCGAGCATCAATACAGAGAACTTTTCAAAAGCTCCACCCGCAAAGAAGTCCATATAACTGGCAAACGCACTTTCTGCACCACTTGCGATATTCTCGAAGTACTGCAGAAGTAAAGTGGCATTGATACCTGGGATAGTGAGAACACTACCCAAGCGGAAAACAGCAAGAATGAGCAATGTAAAGAAAAGGCGTGAGCGCAATTCTTTTACTTTGAACATGTTTACAATAGCATTGTTTGCCATCTTGTCACTCCAACGTTTTTATTTTGATTCTTTGGCTGCTTTCTCAATAATCTTTACTGAGCCACCAGCCTTTTCAATCTTGTCCTTTGCAGAAGCTGAAATCTTTTCAACTTCAACTGTAAGCTTCTTTGTGATATCGCCGTTTCCGAGAACCTTAATTCCGTCAACAACTTTACCTACAAGACCCTTATTCTTCAAAGACTCACGGTTTACTGTTTCTCCATCAGCGAACTTTGCTTCGAGATCACAAAGATTTACACAAGCAAATACCTTCTTGAATGGAGCATTAGAGAAACCACGGCGTGCAATACGACGGTACAAAGGCATCTGACCGCCTTCAAATCCTACGTATGGAACTGCACTACCTGAGCGTGACTGCTGTCCTTTGTTACCCTTACCGGCTGTTGAACCGAGACCAGATGAAGAACCGCGTCCTACACGCTTTGGCTTCTTGTTAGCACCACGAGGAGCATGTAATTCAAATTCGTTTTCGTTTGCCATTAGTTAATCTCCTCTACTTTTACAAGGTGGGCAACTGAAGCAATCATGCCTTTGATAGCATCGTTTGCTTCGTGCTCAACTGATGAACTGATCTTCTTGAGACCCAAGCTTTTAACAGTAGCTCTCTTTTCAGGCTTCTGTCCAATAACGCTTCTAACGAGTGTGATACGTACTTTTGCCATAATCAGCCCCACATATCCTTGAGAGTCTTACCACGGTTCTGTGCAACCGCACGTGCATCCATCATCTTTTCAACAGCATTGAAAGTTGCGCGTACAACGTTTACAGAAGTGCGAGATCCCTGTGATTTAGAGATAACGTCTGTGATACCACATGCATCGAGTACTGCACGAACTGGGCCACCGGCAATAATACCAGTACCAGGACATGCAGGCTTAAGCAATACTTCAGAGCTCTTGTACTTTCCAATCATTTCGTGTGGAAGTGTTCCGTTCTTCATTGGAACTGTGATAAGGTTTGACTTTGCCTTATCGAGGCTCTTTCTGATAGCTTCAGTAACATCATTAGCCTTACCAAATCCGAAACCGATGCGTCCCTTTTTGTCACCTACTACTGTAAGTGCAGAGAAAGACATTCTGCGTCCACCTTTTACAGTCTTAGCAGTGCGGTTAAGCTTTACGAGCTTTTCTACGAATTCGTCAGCTGGCTTTTTGTCAAAATTCTTCTGGTGTTCCATAGCCACTCCTAGAATACAATCCCGGCAGCGCGGGTAGCGTCAGCAAGGGCTTTTACAACACCATGATAGAGGTAACCGTTGCGGTCAAAAACAACCTTTTCGATTCCCTTTTCCTTAAGGCGAGCACCCAAAGCTTCTCCGAGTTTTGTTGCACTGTCAACATTTGCCTTGAGTGCAGCAAAATCCTTTTCCAATGTAGAGATGGAAGCAAGAGTCTTGCCTTCATCATCGTTGATAACCTGAGCATAAAGATTGCGTCCGCTCTTGAACACTGTCAAGCGTGGGCGTTCAGCTGTTCCGTAAATTGACTTACGAATGTGAATCTTTCTATGCAGGCGTTTTCTTTGTTTATCACTAAGTTTTCTGATCATATCAATTCACCTTATTATTTTACGCCAGTCTTACCAACTTTGCGTCTGATAACTTCGTTTTCAAAGCGGATACCCTTTCCCTTGTAAGGTTCTGGAGCACGCAATTTACGAATCTGAGCACTGAATTCACCAACCTTCTGCTTGTCGATGCCAGTGATTGTAAGCTTTTCTTCCTTATCGATAGTTACTGTGATTCCTTCTGGAATTACAACTACGAAGTCAGAAGAATAACCAAGGTTCATGTTGATTACATTACCAGAAACTTCCCAGTGATAACCAACACCAGTCTTTACGAGAACCTTTGTGTAACCTTCACTAACGCCCTTTACCATGTTAGCGATAAGAACGCGGAACAAACCGTGAGCTGCGCTTGCAGCCTTTGATTCGTTTGAAGGGTTTACAACTACTTCTGTTCCCTTAACTTCTACCTTTACAAGGTCATTGATCTTCTGAGAGAGTTCACCTTTTGAACCCTTTACTGTAACTACATTGTCACCAACTGTTACAGTAACACCTGCTGGAATAGCCACAGGAAGTTTTCCGATCTTAGATGCCATACTAACCTCCTATTACCATACCTGGCAGATCAACTCGCCGCCAACCATCTTTTCAGATGCCTTCTTGCCAGTTGTCACACCGCTAGATGTTGAAACAATCAATGTACCATAGCCGTTATAAACGCGTGGTAATTCCTTGTAACCTGAATAAACGCGGCGACCAGGAGTTGAAATCTTTTTCATTCCGTGGATTACTGCCTTGTTTGAATCATCATACTTCAAGAAGATGCGGATGATTGAGTGTTCATTTTCGTCCTGAACCTTCTTGAAATTCTTAATGTATCCTTCTGTCTTAAGGATCTTCACAATTTCCAGTTTCATCTTAGAAGTAGGTACATCTACTTTCTCATGACCGGCCTTTGCCGCATTCTGGACTTTTGCGAGCATGTCTGCAATTGGGTCTGAAGCTGCCATTCTTTTCTCCTGTCACTACCAAGATGATTTTGTGACGCCTGGTAAGAGGCCTTCACTTGCTAATTTGCGGAAGCAGATACGACAAATCTTGAACTTGCGCAAATATCCATGTGGACGACCGCAAATCTTACAGCGATTGTACTGACGTGTGCTGTATTTAGGAGTGCGGTTTGCTTTGATAATCATTGATTTCTTAGCCATGAACTATTCCTTACTTTCTAAACGGCATGTTGAACTTTGTAAGAAGTGCACGTGCTTCGTTATCAGTACGAGCGCTTGTTACAATACTGATGTTCATACCAGAAATCTTGACAATTTTATCAAAGTCGATTTCCGGGAAGATAATCTGTTCTGTAATACCAAGAGAGAAGTTTCCGTGTCCGTCAAAGCCAGTAGCCTTGATTCCGCGGAAATCCTTAACGCGAGGAAGTGCAACGTTGATAAGACGATCGAGGAATTCATACATGATGTTTCCACGAAGTGTTACCATAGCACCTACTTCCTGACCCTCACGAAGCTTGAAGTTTGCAATACTTTTCTTAGCTCTTGTTTTAACAGCTTTCTGGCCGGTAATCTGAGTGAGATCTGTAACTGCAGCATCAAGAAGTTTCTTATTTGTGAGAGCTTCGCCAACACCCATGCTTACAACAATCTTCTTGATTGCTGGAATCTGCATCTTAGATGTGTATCCGAGTTCTGAGAAGAGCTCTGGAGCGATTTTTTCCTTATAGACTTTCTTAAGCCGTGGTACGTAATTTTCCATTACAGTGTTTCTCCACACTTGCGGCAAACGCGAACTTTCTTGTCGCCGTCAAGTTTATAACCAATTCTAACAGGACGACCGCACTTTTTACATACGATCCCTACATTTGAGATATCAAGAGGTGCTTCAATTTCAGCGATTCCGCCAGCATCCTGCTGAGATCTTCTCTTCATTGCCTTCTTTACAATGTTGCAACCTGAAACAATTACACGTCCCTTGCCATTCTTTTCGAATACACGAACGATTGTTCCGCGCTTGCCCTTGTCCTTTCCAGCAAGAATTTCTACATTGTCATCCCTACGGATTGAGTATTTGCGTTCCATTAGACAACTCCTTAGAGTACTTCCGGAGCGAGTGATACGATCTTCATGTAGTCCATATCACGGAGCTCACGAGCTACTGGTCCAAAAATACGCTTTCCCTTAGGGTTCTTATCAGCATCAACGATAACGCAAGCGTTGTCATCAAAGCGGATATAAGTTCCATCAGGACGGCGGTATTCCTTTGCTACGCGAACGATTACTGCCTTCTGTACTGAACCTTCCTTAATTGTAGATGTTGGAATTGCTTCCTTAACAGCTACCACTACTACGTCACCGATTCCGGCATAGCGGCGGTGTGAACCACCGAGTACCTTGATACACTGAACTAACTTAGCTCCGGAGTTATCGGCTACAACCATTTTTGACTGCATCTGAAGCATAATCTTCTACTCCTCGCTTATTTAGCTCTCTCGATAACAGCATCGAGACGCCAGCACTTATCTTTGCTGATCGGGCTGCATTCTACGATACGAACTGTGTCACCTGTATGTGCTTCGTTCTTTTCATCGTGGGCCTTGCACTTCTTTGTACGTGTAACGTATTTCTTATAAAGGCGGTCCATTTTCTTTGTATCGATAGAAACAACGATAGTTTTGTCCATCTTGTCGCTAGTGACGATACCTACGAATGAACGCTTTGCACCTTTTGACTGTACATTCTGTTCTTCCACGGGTCAGCTCCTAGTTTTTTGCAGAAATTGCTTCACGTGCAGCTGCTCTGAACTTTTCAAGATCCTGCATGTGAATCAATGTGTTCAAGCGAGCGATGTCCTTGCGGATAGCGCGCTTCTGCATTGGGTTTTCTACATGGCCAAGCACGCTCTGGAAGCGGAGGTCCATGTACTGTTTCTTAAGTTCATTGCGCTTTGCAACCATTTCGTCATAAGAAAGGTTCTTAAGGTCATTTTTCTTGTCTTTAGCCATTTTCTTACTCCTACTCTACTGTTGGGCGGAATGCCACTTTTGTCTTGATTGGAAGCTTGCTAGCAGCAAGAGCCATTGCCTTAGCAGCAAGTGCTCTGTCAACTCCACCAACTTCAAACAAGATCATACCTGGTTTGATTACTGCAGCCCAGAATTCTGGAGAACCCTTACCCTTACCCATACGAGTATCAGCAGGCTTCTTAGAAATTGGCTTGTCTGGGAACACGCGTGTCCACAACTGTCCCTGACGGTTAATGCAGCGGTTGATTGCAACACGAGCAGCCTCAATGTGCTTAGCAGAAAGCCAAGCTGGGTCAAGAGCTACGAGAGCTACTTCACCAAAGTCAAGGTAGTTGTCACGTGTAGCATTGCCTGTTGGGCGACCGCGCTGTACTTTGCGGTGAGCTACTCTTTTAGGACTAAGCATTTTCTACTTTTCCTCCCTCAGATTTAGGACCACGTGGCTTACGATCACCGTTGTTACGGCGAGGTCTCTTAACTACTTCACCAGCATCTTCATTCTGTTCGTGTCCGTAGTTCATACCATTGTAAACCCAAACTTTGATACCGATCTTACCGTATGTTGTAAGAGCTTCGAAAGTACCATAGTCGATGTCTGCACGAAGAGTATGGAGTGGAACGCGTCCTTCCTTAATCTCTTCTGAACGAGTCATATCAGCACCACCGATACGGCCAGAGATACGGATCTTAATACCCTGTGCTCCGCCCTTCATACAGTTAGAAGCTGACTGCTTGAGAGCCTTGCGGAATGAACCACGACCCATAAGCTGACGTCCAACATTCTGTGCGATAAGAGAAGCATTAATTTCAGGACGTTTGATTTCCTTGATCTTGATTACAACTTTCTTTGTAAGCTGCTTCTGGATATCTGCACTAATCTTTTCGATTGTAGCACCCTTTACACCGATGATAACACCTGGGCGTGCAGTGTGAATTACGATTGTAACACGCTGTGGGTGACGTACGATTTCAATTTCAGCGATGTCTGCGTTCTTGCATTCTGGAAGTTCACCAACAATCTTGCGGATCTTCATATCTTCCAGGAAGAGGTCTGCATAATCACGAGAATTAGCATACCAACGAGACTGCCATGTCTTGTTTACACCAAGGCGTAAACCGATAGGATTAACTTTCTGACCCATTATTTTCCCGCCTTTTCGTCAACTACAACTGTGATATGACACATTCTCTTGAGGAGCTGATCTGCACGACCACGGCCGCGGAACCAAACTCTCTTAAGTCTTGGACCTTCGTCAATGCGAATTTCCTTGATTTCGAGCATATCTTCGTCAAGCTGTTTGTTCTGGTTGAGAGCATTAGCTACTGCAGACTTCAATGTGCTGCTGATGAGCTTTGCACCCTTCTGTGGCATAACTTCAAGAGTTGCCAATGCCTTTGAGCAAGACATCTTCTTTACTACGTTAGCTACAGGACGAACCTTTGTAGGTGATGCAATAAGGAATTTTGTTGTGGCTACATAGCCTTTCTTTTCTGCCATAATATGTCACACTCCCTTATTTCTTTGCAGCTTTGTCGCCGCCATGTCCCTTGAATGTTCTTGTTGCAGCAAACTCACCAAGCTTGTGGCCTACCAAGTTTTCTGTAACGTATACAGGAATCCATGACTTTCCATTGTGAACTGAAATAGTATTTCCAACCATTTCAGGAATAATTGTTGAGCAGCGGGAATAAGTTTTAATCATTTTCTTATCAGCTGCTGATGCTTTGTTCATTTCTAAAACCTTTTTATAGAGAGACTTCTCAATAAAAGGTCCTTTCTTAACTGATCTTGACACGATTAACTCCTATCCTACTTCTTGCGGCGGCTAATAATGAAGCGGCTTGAAGTCTTTCTCTTGTTACGTGTCTTGTATCCACGACAAGGCTGACCCCAAGGAGTAACAGGAAGGTGTCCCTTTCCTGCGCCTTCACCACCACCAAGTGGGTGATCAACTGGGTTCATTGCCATACCACGAACTGTTGGGCGAATACCACGCCATCTGTTGCGTCCAGCTTTTCCAAGCTTTGTATTCATGCGTTCTTCGTTACCAACAACACCGATTGTTGCATAGCACTTTCCATTTACACGGCGAAGTTCACCAGATGGGAGCTTGATTGTTACGTATTCACCGTCAACACCAGCTACCTGTGCACCAGCACCTGCAGAGCGAACAAGCTGTCCACCGCGACCGAGTGTAAGTTCAACATTATGAATGATGAAACCTACAGGAATTGCGTTGAGTGGAAGTGCATTTCCAACTGTTGGAGTTGCATTTTCACCAGACATGATCTTCTGACCAACTGTAAGCTTCTGTGGAGCAATAATGTAACGCTTTTCACCATCTGCATATGCAATCAAAGCAATGTTTGCACTGCGGTTTGGATCGTATTCGATTGTCTTTACTGTTCCAGGAATACCGTGCTTATCGCGTCTAAAGTCGATTTCACGATACTTTCTCTTGTGACCGCCACCCTGATGACGAACGGAAATGCGTCCGCCCTGTCCACGTCCAGCGCAAGCCTTGCGTCCAGATGTGAGGCTTTTCTCGGGTTTGTCGGCTGTAATTTCTTCGCGTACCAAGTCAACACGGCCGCGTGTACCTTTTGAATAAGGTTTGAATATCTTAAGAGCCATAAGGTTCCCCTTTTATCTACTCAAAGGCTTAAACGCCTTCGAATACCTTAATTGTTTCACCAGGTGCCAACTTAACGATTGCCTTCTTGTAAGAAGCAGTGCGTCCTGCTGGGCCACGGAGACGTTTCATTTTTCCCTGTACGTTAACTGTTGTGCAGTCTACAACCTTTACATTGAAAAGTTTGCGTACAGCTTCTTTGATCTGAATCTTTGTAGCAGATGGAGCAACAATAAATGTATATTTATTCTGTTCACGAAGTGCTGTTGCCTTTTCAGAAAGAACTGGTCTAATAAGTACATCTTCGAATGTCATTATTTAGCCTCCTTTTCTTCAGCGTAGAATTCAGAAAGATTCTTTGCAGCGCTTTCGAGCATGATGATCTTTCTAGCGTAGAAGAGATCGTGTGCGCGAAGACGATTGAAAGACAAGAATGAAAGTGTAGGAATGTTTCTTCCTGCGAGCTTGATCTTTGCATCATCATCCTTAAGAAGGATTACTGTGCGTGTATCCTTAGCGAAGTTGTTAAGAATCTTTACGAGATCCTTTGTCTTTCCGCTTTCTACAGTGAAATCTTCAACCACTGTAAGAATGTCGCTCTGTGCTCTCATGCTGAGGATTGTCTTCATTGCAAGACGCTTTTCTTTCTTAGGAATTGCATAGCTGTAATCACGTGGTTTTGGTCCAAAGATTGTACCGCCGCCAACGCAAAGTGGAGACTTCTTGTCACCACGACGAGCATTACCTGTTCCCTTCTGCTTGTAAGGCTTTGCATTTGAACCATGAACTTCTGCACGTGTCTTTGTACAAGCTGTACCAACACGCTTATTTGCCAATTCGTTTGTGATGGCATAGTAGATTACATCTTCGTTGACTGGAAGGTTGAAAACTTTGTCATCAAGATTGATTGTTCTGAGTTCTTTGCCATCGATTGAATAGACTTTCTTTTCCATAATACTATTCCCCCGACCTACTTTCTCTTAACTGCTGTCTTAACGATAAGAGTACAATTCTTAACACCTGGAACTGCACCACGAACCATCAAAACGTTGAGCTCAGGGTCAACTTTAATAACCTTGAGATTCTGTACTGTTACGCGATCAGAACCCATACGACCAGGCATCTTAATATTCTTAAATGTGTGTCCTGGTGTTGTACAAGCACCTGTACCGCCGGCTTCTCTGTGGAACTTTGAACCGTGAGTTGCGCGTCCACCATGGAAACCCCATCTCTTCATTACACCCTGGAAACCTTTACCCTTAGAGGTAGCAGTTACGTCGATGAAACGAACCTTGTCAAACAATTCAACACCAAGCTGATCGCCTACGTTAACTTCCACTTCATAGTCGCGGAATTCCTTCAACTGGCGCTTTGGTGTAATGTTTTCTGGAAACTGCTTTGCATATGGCTTTGTTACATGCTTAGCTTTCATTTCGCCAAGACCAAGAACAACAGCGTCATAACCGCACTTTTCCTTTGTCTTTGTAGCAACAACTGTGTTAGGTTCAACATGGATCACGGTTACTGGAATCAGATTGCCGTTTTCGTCAAAAACCTGTGTCATTCCTACTTTTTTTGCTATCAGACCTTTCATCTGAATCTCCTATTTGGAAGTACAAGCCTTTTGCCTGTATTCCCATCGGCCGCCATCCCCGATCCAGGGGACCGTTACCGTTTTTTTAAGCCGCTCTACGAGCCGCTATTAAAACTGTTTAATTTCTACGTCAACACCTGCAGGAAGTTCAAGCTTCATCAAAGAATCCATTACTTCTGAACTAGGTTCGATGATGTCAATGAGACGCTTGTGTGTTCTCATTTCGAACTGTTCGCGTGACTTCTTGTTTACGAAAACTGAACGAAGTACTGTAATCTTGTTGATTCTTGTTGGGAGCGGAATTGGTCCTGAAACCTCAGCTCCTGCTGCCTTTACCTGCTGTACAATATCCTTAGCGCTCTGATCGATGAGTGATACATCGAATGCACGAAGGTGTACACGAATCTTGCCGTTTGCCATGACTTACTCCACTTGAATGAAGAGGCCCTTGCGAACCCCTTCATTCGTTCATTAAAAACTATTCGATGATCTTTGTAACCTGGCCAGAAGCGATTGTGCGTCCGCCTTCACGGATAGCAAGCTTGAGACCTTCGTCCATAGCGATTGGGTGGATAAGTTCACCGTTGATTGTAACGTTGTCACCTGGCTTAACCATGTCTACACCAGCTGCGAGATTTACTGTACCAGTAATATCTGTTGTTCTGAAGTAGAACTGTGGGCGGTAACCTGTGAAGAATGGGCTGTGGCGTCCACCTTCCTTTTCTGTAAGAACGTAAATCTGAGCTTCGAACTTTGTGTGTGGATTGATTGACTTTGGTGCAGCAAGAACCTGACCGCGGATAACATCCTTCTTTTCAACACCACGAACGAGGATACCAGCGTTGTCACCAGCCCAACCTTCGTTAAGTGTCTTGTTGAACATTTCGATACCAGTAACTGTTGTATCCTGTGTTGGGCGGATACCAACGATCTGTACTGCATCACCCATGTGTACTACACCACGTTCGATACGTCCAGTAACAACTGTACCACGACCTGTGATTGTGAAGATGTCTTCGATTGGCATCAAGAATGGCTTCTGATCGTCGCGAACTGGATCATCGAACCATGTATCCATAGCTGTAAGAAGTTCTTCGATACATTTTGTGTTTTCTGGGTTAGCTTCATTCAAAGCTTTGAAAGCAGATCCTGTAATGATTGGTGTTTCTTCAGAGAAACCATATTCTTTTACAGTATCTTTTACTTCTTCAACTACGAGTTCAAGAAGATCTGGATCATCAACCATATCAGCTTTGTTTAAGAAAACGATGATCTTTGGAACACCAACCTGACGTGCGAGCAACAAGTGTTCACGTGTCTGTGGCATAACTGAGTCTGGAGCAGATACTACGAGGATAGAACCATCCATCTGAGCAGCACCAGTAATCATGTTCTTAATATAGTCAGCATGTCCTGGACAGTCGATGTGAGCATAGTGTCTCTTGTCTGACTGATACTCAAGGTGACGAGAGTTGATTGTGATACCACGTGCCTTCTCTTCTGGAGCATTGTCGATTTCATCGTACTTAAGTACCTTGTCACCATACTTGTTACCACAATATGTTGTGATAGCAGCAGACAATGTTGTCTTACCATGGTCAACGTGACCGATAGTACCAACGTTCATGTGAGGTTTTGTTCTGTTGAACTCTTCCTTTGCCATGATTTTTCTCCTTGCCTGACAGTTAAATTCTGCGGCATATTAAAAATTATTTTATGTGTTGCACTTTAAGCCAGAAAATATCGCACCTAAAAGGCAACAATACTTTCGCAATCACACTTTACCAATATTATGAGATGAATAGATTGATAGGACAATTTATATTCACCTGTTTCATCAATTCGAAGCAGTTGTTCCGTATCACCTGTCATCTTCTAGTACTGAAAACCGGTATGATATCGTGAACTTTCATTCACTGGCGTGAAATCCGTCAGAATCTCCGAATCTCAGTTACTTATAGAAGAAAACTAACAGTTTCCTTCTCTGTATCCGGGTGTAAAAATCTGCAAACTCTTTCAAGCTAGCTTTACGATTTTTACCAGACAGTTAAAAACCGTCTGTCTGACTTCTCAAAGAACCCGTTGTGCCCATGCACAACAAACCCAATTAGGGCGGTATACAGTTGTGCATTTATACTATTTATTGAAAATTAAATCAAGTGGTCAAGGTTCTTTTTGTTAAATTCTTTTTTACCTTTTAAAACAAAAAAAGGACACCCCATTGAGTGCCCTTTTCATCAATTCCGAGGTATACCCTGGAACTAGAAGCGGAAGTGTGCAAAAGCCTTGTTTGCTTCTGCCATCTTGTGTGTATCTTCCTTCTTCTTGTATGCAGAACCTGTGTTGTTGAAAGCATCAAAGATTTCAGCAGCAAGTGTTTCTGCCATACCGTGACCATTGCGTGCGCGAGCAGCAGCAATCATCCATCTCATTCCGAGAGCTTCACGGCGGCCTTCGCGAATTTCGATAGGTACCTGGTATGTTGCACCACCAACGCGGCGAGACTTAACTTCAACGCTTGGCTTTACATTATCAAGAGCCTTCAAGAATACTTCAAGAGGATCCTTGTCAGTCTTTGTCTTAAGCTTGTCGAGTGCATCGTAAACAACGCGCTGGCAAACTGCTTTCTTTCCATCGAGCATCATGCGGCAAACAAACTTAGAGATTACCACACTGTTGTATCTTTCATCCGGCATAACTGGACGATTAACTGATTTCTTATGTCTTCCCATAGTTAAACTCCTCTTAAAAATTATGCCTTAGGCTTTTTAGCACCGTACTTAGAACGAGCGCGCTTGCGTCCGTCTACACCGAGTGTATCTTTTGTACCACGAATGATGTGATAGCGTACACCAGGAAGGTCCTTAACACGTCCACCACGAACGAGAACAACTGAGTGTTCCTGAAGGTTGTGTCCAATACCTGGAATGTAAGCTGTTACTTCAATACCATTGCTCAAGCGAACACGAGCAATCTTACGAAGAGCCGAGTTTGGTTTCTTAGGTGTCATTGTCATAACGCGAGTGCAAACGCCACGCTTCTGTGGGCATGACTGAAGGGCTGGAGCCTTAGTTCTCTTTGCAGATGACTGACGACCTTTACGAATTAACTGATTAATTGTAGGCATCGCCTATTCTCCTATTTTAATTGGGCAGCACTCCCAAAAATAAAACAAAATAAGTTTGAAAAGTTTAATGAATTCTAAAAATTCATTCAAGGGAATTTCAGGGAATTCATTGTCAAATTCCCTGAAATTCTGCGGAATTTTCCACAAATTCCCTTGTTTTATTCTTCGTCAGAAGCAGAATCAATCATTGGCTGGTTGGCCTGAGCGATTTCAGCTTCCTTCTGTTCCTGCATACGCTGTTCAAGGATTTCCTTCATCTTTGCATCAAGGTCTGTTGCAGAGTCATCGGAAAGCTTGACGTTGCTGTACTGGCGGATACCACTACCAGCCGGAATTCTGTGTCCGATGATAATGTTTTCCTTAAGTCCACGAAGGTTGTCTACCTTACCTTCGATTGCAGCATTTGTAAGAACACGGGTTGTTTCCTGGAACGAACAAGCCGAAATGAATGAGTCAGCGGCAAGGGCAGCCTTTGTAATACCCTGGAACATTGGGCGTGCAACTGCTGGTTCACCACCTTCAGAGATAACGCGTTCATTCTCTTCACGGAATGAATACTTGTCGATCTGCTGTCCATATCTGAACTTTGTATCGCCTACAGAAATAACTTCAACCTTTCTGAGCATCTGACGGATGATTGTACCGATATGCTTGTCGTTGATATCTACGCCCTGTCCACGGTAAACATTCTGGATTTCTTCCATAAGGAATTCCTGAAGTTTGTCTTCACCAAGAACTGTAAGAACATCGTGTGCATCAATTGAACCGTCACAGATCTTTTCACCTGCCTTGATTCTGTCGCCTACACGAACAAGGAGACGTCTAACAACCGGAACAAGGTGTTCGTATGGAACACCGTATTCATCAGTAACGATAACCGTGATCTTGCCCTTTACAATCTTACCGAATGTAACTGTACCTGTAATCTTAGAGATGATTGCAGGTGGGTTCTTCTTAGACTGACGAGCTTCAAAGAGTTCTGAAACGCGTGGAAGACCGAGAGTAATATCGTTAGCCTTTGCAGCTTCCTTAGGCATCTTTGCAAGTGTTGTACCTGCTTCTACCTTACCCTTGTCCTTGATGTCGTTGCTCAAGAGAGCTCCAACAGGCATGTTGTAAGAAGCGTATTCGTTACCGTCTTCATCAGTAATGCGGATACGAGGCTGCTTAACATCGATGTGGAGGTCAGAAATGCGGCACTCCTTCATTCCTGTAAGCTTGTCTTCCTTAACGTTCAGGGTAACGCCTTCGATGATGTCTTCAAAGTGGATGTAACCAGACTGTTCTGCAATGATTGGTTCTGAGTAAAGATCGAATTCACCGATTTCCTCATTTGCCTTTGCAACACATTCACCCTTAACAAACTTAGAGTAAACGATAGAACCGTTGGCAATTTCAACATCCTGAATATCGCGGCTCAAGAGGTAAATTGTCTTGTCCCTAATGATGATGCGTCCATCATCAGATGCAAGAACATCCTGTCCCTTGTGCTTGAGGATTGCATTGTTCTTACGGATCTTTCCACCGTCAGAAACAAGCACATCATCACCTGCGTTGATTGTGTAAGTATTGAAGATCTTTGAAACTTCCATCTTACCCTTACGAGTAAAGAGCCAGTCTCCAGTCTTCTTCATTTCTACGTGTGTACCTTCAACTTCTGTGATGAGTACATCGTACTTCATTACGATATGGTTATCTTTCTGACTTGCTTCAGCGGCACCACCAGTATGGAATGTACGGAGTGTAAGCTGTGTACCAGGCTGACCGATTGACTGTGCTGCAATTGTACCAACTGCTTCACCAATTTCAACGATCTTGTTGCGTGCAAGGTCCTTACCGTAACACTTAACACAAATACCGTGCTTGCTTTCGCAAGTAAGAACTGTGCGAAGCTTAACCTTTTCAACACCGGCTGCGTCGATCTTTTCTGCAAGATGCTCATCGATATACTGGTTTACATCACAGATAAGTTCACCTGTGAATGGGTCGATTACGCGTTCAATTGGGAAGTGTCCAGCAATGCGCTTTGCAAGAGGAACCTTGATTTCATCGCCTTCCTTGATTGCAGAGTAATAGATACCGTTGATTGTACCACAGTCATCTTCATTAACTACAACATCCTGAGCAACATCAACAAGACGGCGTGTCATGTAACCTGCGTCGGCTGTCTTAAGAGCTGTATCGGAAAGACCCTTACGGGCACCGTTAGATGAAATGAAGTATTCAATAACCGAAAGGCCTTCCTTGAAGTTTGCCTGAATTGGAAGTTCGATGATTGCACCGTTAGGCTTCTGCATCAAACCACGCATAGCTGCAAGCTGGGAAATCTGCTTTTCGGAACCACGAGCACCAGAGTTGGCCATCATGTAGATAGTGTTGAATCCATCTTTATCAGTCTTCATCTTTTCCATCATTTTTGCAGTAAGATCCTTTGTTGTCTTTTCCCAAACTGCAATTGAGCGGTTATAACGTTCATCATCTGTGATAACACCGTTCTGGTTCTGTTCAACGATCTTCTTAACTTCGTCGTTGGCTTCCTTGATCATCTGCTTCTTTTCTTCTGGAACGATGATATCATCCATAGAAATAGTAGCACCGTAGAAAGTAGCGTTCTTGTAACCTGTTGCCTTAACAGCATCAAGCATCTGAACTGTAAGCCAAGCACGATCAATTCCGTAGAGACTTGGAATAAGCTTTCTGAGCTTGTTTTCATCCATTGGAACTTCTCTATTGAAGATCTTGTTGATTGCGGCAACTGTTTCAGCATCTGCCATAACCTTGTCGAGAGTTTCAGCATCCATTGTAGATACACCGAATTTTTCTTCGATGAGGGCTCTGATGCGCTTGTCAGAAGACTGTTCGTTATGGTAAACGCGTTCGATCATAGCCTTGATACCCTTGTCTCCAAGACCACTGTCGGCAGTAATCTTTTTCTTAGGGTCAGCCACCTGATCATTCATGAAGTCAACTTCTTCCGGCATAGCTTCGTTAAATGCCATACGACCAGCTGAAGTAAGGAGATATTCTGATTCAGGGTTTTCATCGAACTGAACACACTTGTTGAGGATGTTCTTGTGGATCTTGATTCTTGCCTGCCAGTCGATTGCACCTGAAGATGCAGCAAGGCGAACTTCATCAGCTGATGAGAAGAACTTTCCAGTTCCCTTTGCATTTGGCTTGATAGAAGTCATGTAATAGATACCAAGAACCATGTCCTGTGATGGAGCAACGATTGTACTTCCGTTTGCAGGGTCAAGAAGGTTGCGTGCAGAAAGCATCAATGTCCAGCATTCCATCTGTGCAGCCTGTGTAAGAGGAACGTGGATGGCCATCTGGTCACCATCGAAGTCGGCGTTGAAAGCCTTACATGCGAGTGGGTGAAGCTTAAGAGCCTTTCCAGGAACGAGAACAGGTTCGAATGCCTGGATACCGAGACGGTGAAGGGTCGGAGCACGGTTAAGCATAACTGGGTGTTCGCGTACAACTTCGTCAAGGATGTTGAATACTGCTTCATCCTCGCTTTCTACGAGAGTTCTTGCTCTCTTGATGTTTCCACAGATACCGTTTGCAACGAGCTTCTTCATGATGAATGGCTTGAAAAGTTCAAGAGCCATCTTTTCAGGAAGACCACACTGCCAGAGCTTGAGTTCTGGACCAACAACGATAACGGAACGACCAGAGTAGTCTACACGCTTACCAAGAAGATTCTGGCGGAAACGACCCTGCTTACCCTTGAGCATGTCTGAAATTGACTTGAGAGGACGGTTTGCTGCCCCCTTAAGGACACGCTGCTTGCGCTTAGAGTTGTCGAACAATGAGTCAACAGCTTCCTGAAGCATGCGCTTTTCGTTGCGGATGATGATGTCCGGTGCAGAAAGACCCTGAAGCTTTCTAAGGCGGTTGTTACGGTTGATAACGCGGCGATAGAGGTCGTTAAGGTCAGATGTAGCAAAACGTCCACCGTCAAGCTGAACCATTGGACGAAGATCAGGCGGAATTACTGGAATTACGTCAAGAATCATCCAAGATGGCTTGTTTTCTGAACTGCGGAAGTTTTCAATGATTTCGATTCTCTTAAGAAGGCGCTTGTCGCTCTTTGGTCCCTTTTCGATCATCTTTGCGCGAAGTTCTGCAGCGATTTCGTCAAGGTTGAGGTTTTCGAGCAATGTCTTTATTGCTTCAGCACCCATACCGGCTGTGAAAGATCCACCGAAGCGTTCTTCTGCAGCCTGGAATTCTTCTTCTGTGAGAAGCTGATTTTTCTTAAGATCTGTATCACCTGGTTCAATCACGATGTACTTTTCGTAGTAGAGAATTGAACGCAATGAAGCTACAGGGAGATCAAGAAGAAGACCCATGCGGCTTGGAACTGAGTGATAGTACCAGATGTGGCTTACTGGAGCTGCAAGTTCAATGTGTCCTGTGCGTTCGCGGCGAACCTTGAAGTGTGTAACTTCAACACCACAGCGGTCACATACAACACCCTTATAGCGGATTGACTTGAACTTACCGCAGTAACATTCCCATTCCTTTGTAGTACCGAAGATTTTTTCACAGAAAAGACCTTCTCTTTCTGGACGGAGGGTACGGTAATTGATTGTCTCAGGCTTCTTTACTTCGCCATATGACCATGAACGGATGTTTTCTGGTGAAGCAAGTGTAATTTTAAGGCTTGAAAAATCCTGAATATCACGCATTTTCATTCTCCTCCTTATCGAATCCAGATCCTACCTTATCGATGAGTTCCTGGTCTCTTTCTGTAAGAGCAATCTGTTTGCCCTTGTCATCATAAATTGTAAAGTTCAATGCAAGGCCGCGAAGTTCCTGAACCATAACGTTGAATGATTCTGGTACACCAATTGGTGCTGCAGGTTCACCCTTAACGATTGATTCATAAACCTTAGAACGACCATTCATGTCATCGGACTTGATTGTCATCATTTCCTGAAGTGTATTTGATGCACCGTAAGCTTCGAGAGCCCAAACTTCCATTTCTCCGAGACGCTGACCACCGAACTGAGCCTTACCACCAAGTGGCTGCTGAGTAACGAGTGAGTAAGGTCCTGTTGAACGTGCATGCATCTTATCATCAACAAGGTGATGGAGCTTCATGAAGTATGTACATCCAACAAAGATTGGGTTAAGGAATGGTTCACCTGTGAAACCGTCATGAACAATCTGCTTACAGTCTGGAGAAAGTCCAGCCTGAACGAGTTTTTCAGCAATCTGTTCCTGGCTTGGTGTCTGGAATGCTGGTGATGAATACCATTCGTCAAGGAAGTGTCCGGCGATACCAAGTTCGTTTTCCATAACCTGACCGATGTTCATACGAGATGGAACACCAAGAGGGTTAAGACAGATATCGAGTGGAGTACCGTCTTCAAGGTATGGCATGTCTTCTACAGGGAGAATACGTGCAACAACACCCTTGTTTCCGTGGCGTCCGGCCATCTTGTCACCGACAACAAGCTTACGCTTTTCAGCGATGATAACCTTTACCTTTTCATCAACACCTGGCTGGAGTTCATCGCCTTCAGATCTCTTGAGGCGCTGAATGTCAATAACAACACCCTGGCTTCCGTGTGGGAGTTTGAGTGAAGAATCACGAACTTCCTTAGCCTTTTCACCGAAGATGGAGTTAAGAAGCTTGAATTCCGGTGTTGTTTCTGTTTCGCTCTTTGGAGTTACCTTACCAACAAGGATGTCTCCTGAACGAACCTTGGCACCGATGCGAACAATACCTTCTGCATCAAGGTTATCGAGAACCTTTTCAGATGTGCTTGGGATATCACGTGTAATGCGTTCTGGTCCGAGCTTTGTTTCACGGATTTCAACTTCGAATTCGTGGATATGCATAGATGTATACATATCTTCCCTTACTACGCGCTGTGAAATGAGAACAGCGTCTTCGTAGTTGTAACCGTTCCAAGGTACGAAACCAACGAGAAGGTTGCGACCAAGTGCAAGTTCTCCGTTGAATGTAGCTGGTCCGTCTGCAAGAACTGTACCTGCTTCTACTTTGTCGCCAACCTGAACTACAGGGCGCTGGTGGTTACATGTATCCGAGTTGTTCTTCTGGTACTTGAGGAGAGAATATTCGTCGATCTGTCCCCTTACACCCTCTGGCTTAACCTTGATGAGGTCTGATTCTACCCATACAACTTCACCTGCACGGCGAGCCTTTACGAGAACACCTGAGTCATAAGCTGTCTTGCGTTCCATACCAGTACCAACATGTGGTGGCTCTGGGAACAAGAGAGGAACTGCCTGGCGCTGCATGTTACAACCCATGAGGGCACGGTTAGCATCATCGTGTTCAAGGAATGGAACAAGGGATGCTGAAACAGAGATAACCTGGCGTGGGGAAACGTCCATGTACTGGATGTCCTTTGGCGAGCGGTTTGTATAGTCACCGCGGCGACGTGAAGAAACGAGGTCTGTTGGGAACGAACCATCCTTCTTCATGCCTTCAGTTACCTGTCCGATGTAATACTTGTCTTCGTCATCTGGATCAAGGAAGTCAACTTCGTTTGTAGCCTTTCCGTTTACAACCTTGCGATATGGTTCTTCAAGGAATCCGTAATCGTTAACTCTTGTAAAGATAGAAAGAGAAACGATCAAACCGATGTTTGGTCCTTCAGGAGTTTCGATAGGACACATGCGTCCATAGTGTGTGTAGTGAACGTCACGAACTTCGAAACCTGCTCTTTCGCGTGAAAGACCACCTGGACCGAGGGCTGACATACGGCGTTTATGTGTAAGCTCTGCAAGAGGGTTACACTGATCCATAAACTGAGAAAGCTGGCTTGATGCATAGAAGTCGCGGATTGCCGACTGCAATGGCTTCATTGAAATGAGATCCTGTGGTCTCAAAGTATCAATTTCCTTGCCGTTCATGCGTTCCTTTGCAATGCGTTCCATGCGTGAGAAAGCGGCCTTGAATGAAGTTGTAAGAAGTTCTCCTACTGAACGAACACGACGGCGACCAAGATGATCGATATCGTCTGTGTCTTCTGCACGGATGTAAACTTCTACGAGGTGCTTCATTGTGTGGATGATGTCGTCCTTTGTAAGAGTAAGATCTTCTACAGGATTTTCATATCCGAATTTCTTGTTGAGCTTGTAGCGTCCTACGCGACCGAGGTCATAGCGGCGGATGCTGAAGAACATTGTTGTAAGGTCACGTTCTGCCTGTTCAATAGTGATTGGTTCACCAGGCTGAAGAACTGCGTATACCTTTGAAATACATTCTTCCTTGGATGGTTCTTCTGGAGTTTCGCAACCGTCCTTAGAGAATGTGATTTCTTCCTTCTCAAAACAGTTGATGATCATTTCACTGTTGAGGGAAAGGTTCTTGTCGTCCTTATTCTTCTTTGTATCAAGCTTGATTACATTGATTTCCTTGATGTTGTTGGCAACAAGGGCATCAAGATCATGAGGATGAAGCTTGTCACCTGCGCGGAAGAGTTTCTTTTCTTCGCCGGATTCTTCGTCCTTGATAAATATATTCTTTCCGAGAACTTTTCCTGAAAGTTCTTCACGCTTTTCTGCATCAGATGGAATCTTTATATCTTCTGTCACATAGAAACAGTTGATGATGTCTTCACGTGTTGTATATCCGAGTGCACGGAGGAAGATTGTTCCCAGAATTTTCTTCTTGCGGTCAATCTTTGCGTAGATGAGTTCCTTTTTCTGGTCAATTTCAAATTCAAGCCATGATCCGCGATATGGGATGATGCGGCTTGAGAGAACACCCTTTTCATTCTGGAAGATAACTCCAGGCGAACGGTGAATCTGAGAAACAACAACGCGTTCAGCACCATTGATGATGAAGGTACCGCGGTCTGTCATGAGCGGAATGTCACCCATGAAAACTTCTCTTTCAAAAAGAGCACCAGTTTCCTTGAAATTGAGTCTAAGGCAAGCCTTGAGTCCTACAGTGTAAGAAGTACCCTTTTTCTTGCAGTCCAGTTCAGGATATTTTGGATTCTTGAAGTCAATTGTATAGTGGTCGAATTCAATTGACATGTTTCCGTCTGGGCTTTCAATTGGGAATGTAGAAGTGAATACTTCCTGAAGACCCTGGTTTAAGAGAGGTTCACCTTTTTCCATTCTTTCACGCTGAATGAAATATTCGAAGGAAGAAAGCTGAATGTCGATGAGATTAGGCAATTCCATGAAGTCCTGGATGTCTTTGCCCAAGTACGTACGGTTGATTGTTTTGCTTTTTGCAAACATTAACGATCCCCTAATTACTATGAAGGTTTGGTGCATAAGGAACCGCTACAAGCAAAAACTTCACTCAGCACGAGATCCAGTGCCCTTACAGGAAACCTTCTGTTCCTGATAAATGCCGTTTTATACGACAAAAGCTTCAGGGCAATTTTGCTCACCCTGAAGCTGAAATTACATATAAAAATGTAAAGGTAAGGCAAGCAGATTATTGAAACCGCCTGCCTGCAAACGCATAAGTTAATGGAATAACTTATTTCTTTGAAGCTGTACCACCAGCTGCAGCGATGTCTGCGATCATCTTGTCTGCATCTGCCTTTGATACATTTTCCTTGAGAACAGCTGGAGCACCTTCAACGAGTGCCTTTGCTTCACCAAGTCCGAGACCTGTGATTGCACGAACAGCCTTGATAACGTCGATCTTCTTGTCACCGAATGATTCAAGAGTAACTGTGAATTCAGACTGTTCTTCTGCTGCTGCTCCACCTGCTGCTGGACCTGCTGCTGCAACTGCAACTGCTGCTGTTACACCAAACTTTTCTTCCATAGCCTTTACGAGGTCAGCTGCCTGCTGAACTGTCATTGCTGCGATTGCTTCGAGAATTTCGTCATTTGTAAGTGCCATAATTGTCTTCCTTTTGCCGTTTAACGGCTTATTGTTTTGTTGCGGTGGATATCCCTACGGATTCGCATTCCCGCATACAGTTTATTTTCTGCAGATAGTAATCAGCACATAGAAGCCTAACTGCAGTTTTTCAGAACAGAAAAATCAGCTCTGAAAATATGTTGTTTTAGCGGCTGATTATTCAGCTGCTGGTGCTGGAGCTTCTGCGGCTGGAGCTGCTTCGGCTGCTGGTGCAGCTGCTGCTGGTCCTTCCTTTTCAAGCTTCTCAACATATGCCTGCAATGTAGCTGCGAGTTTCTGAGCAGGTCCATTGATAGCAGACATGAGCATAGCGATAAGCTGCTTCTTTCCAGGGAGCTTAGAAAGAGCTTCGATCTTTGCAGCATCGTATACTTCGTTTTCAACCCATGCACCCTTTACTACGAGTGATGGAGCTTCCTTAATGAAGTCAAAGAGGATCTTTGCAGATTCGTTTGCTTCATCCTTTACCATAGCGATTGCTGTAGGTCCTGAAAGGAACTGTGCAACATCGTTATTGTTCATTTCGCTGAATGCTACGCGTGCAAAGTTATTCTTGATAACCTTGATTGTTGCATCCTTTTCGCGAAGTGACTTACGGAGCTTTGTGATCTGTTCAACTGTAAGTCCGCGGTATTCAACAAAGATGAATTCCTTGTATTCGCTAAGAATCTTCTTTGCTTCTTCAATAGCAGCTGTTTTAGCTGGCTGTGTCTTACCCATGATAGCCATTATTCTGCCTCCTTGAAGTCGATCCATACGCCAGGACCCATTGATGAACTGATTGATACTGAGCGGATAAATCCAACCTTAGCATCAGCAGGCTTCTTCTTCTGAAGTTCAGAAAGGAATGTGTCAACGTTTTCTGAAGTCTTTGCAGCGTCCATTGATACCTTTCCTACTGGAATGTGTACAACACCTGTCTTGTCAGCGCGGAATTCTGTACGTCCCTTCTTGAGTTCTGCAACAGCACCTGCGATGTCTGGTGTAACTGTACCTGTCTTTGGGTTTGGCATGAGACCCTTGCGGCCGAGAACCATACCGAGACGTCCAACGTCCTTCATCATGTCAGGTGTAGCAACTGCAACGTCGAAGTCGAGCCAACCACCCTTAACCTTCTCAAGGTATTCTGGACCAGCGTATGTAGCACCTGCATCAAGAGCTTCCTTTGCACGTTCTTCCTTACAGAATACGAGAACGCGCTTTTCAGCTGTGAACTGGTGTGGGAATACGAGAGTATCACGTACTGTCTGGTTCTTTTCGAGCTTGAGAGTTACAGAAAGTTCAACTGTTTCGTCGAACTTAACGTAGTGAAGATCCTTTACAAGCTGGCAAGCTGCTGGAACATCATAAGCCTTAGATGGATCATACTTCTTCAATGAATCCATGTATTTCTTTCCGTGTTTCATTTTAAGCCTCCACCTCTACACCCATACTGCGTGCAGTACCGGCGATGATTTTCTTTGCTGCTTCAAGATCTGTTGCGTTAAGATCAGGCATCTTCTGCTTTGCAATTTCTTCAACAGCCTGAGCAGAAATCTTTCCAACCTTGTCGCGGAGAGGATTTCCAGCACCCTTCTGAATGCCTGCTGCCTTCTTGATGAGAACAGCTGCTGGAGGTGTCTTAAGAATGAAAGTGAATGATTTATCCTGATAAACAGTGATAACAACAGGGATGATGAGTCCCTTTTCCATGTTCTTAGTACGATCATTGAATTCCTGTACGAATTTTGGTGCAGGAACACCGTGAGGTCCAAGAGCAGGGCCGATTGGAGGTGCAGGAGTAGCAGCGCCTGCTGGGCACTGTAACTTGATGTAAGTCTGTACCTTTTTTGTAGCCATAATATAGCTCCTTAAGAATTGGTGTGAATTCCCTTCCATGCGGAAGAGATTCTAGCGAAGCACCTTTGTCCAACGGACTTGTACTTCTCCCAAATATTAAGAAAAAGATGAAAAACCTGGCGGTCAATCATCAATTACTTATCAAATATCAGGACACTGGATGTGTCATATATCTCGTCTATAGACGACAAAAGCCCGCAACAAAGCGAGCTTAAGTTCATTTAGATTTTTTCTACCTGAAGAACATCAACTTCTACAGGAGTTACACGACCGAAAATTTGAACGCTTACGCGAAGCTTGTTCTTTTCTGCCATGACTTCTTCAACTGATCCACTGAATGTTGCGAAAGGACCTTCAGTAATCTTAACCTTGTCGCCAACTTCATAAGACTGCTTGATCTTAACAGTCTTGTCACCCTTGAGTTCGCCGGCAGCCTGAAGCATTCTCTTTGCCTCTTCTGCTGAAATAGGACGAGGTCTTTCTGAAGGACTTGTACCTACGAAGCCTGTAACACCCTGAATGCGCCTGATCTGAGAACAGATGTCCTTCCATCCAATCTGTGGAAGATCCATCTCAACCATAATATAACCTGGAAGAAGCAGGCTGCTCTTAGTGTGCTTTTTATTGTTACGAACTTCAGTTATTTCTTCTGTAGGAACTTTAACCTGGATAAGAACTGAGGAATCGATTTTGTTTTCTGCAATCATTTCTGACAGTGTACGATTAATCTTCTGCTCGTAACCTGCAAAGACATGAACGATATACCAGTTTCTTGCCATAAGTTTTTCCTTGTAACGATTAGGTTAAATTAGAATACCAAGAAGAGACCCTTTGTGAAGAGCCAGTCAAGAAGACCAAGAATTACTGCTACAACAATTGTAGAGATGAAAACTACTTTTGTTGAAGAAAGAACATCGCTGCGTGTAGGCCATGTAACCTTTCTAAGTTCACCTGCGCATTCCTTTACAAACTGAATAAACTTTTTCATTTTCATCCTCTATCACGAAAAATATAACAGGCCAGGCAGGACTCGAACCCGCGACAACCGGTTTTGGAGACCGGGACTCTACCAACTGAGCTACTGACCTAAATTAATTTATATTAATATAAATTAGTTTCTTTTAGTTGGCTTTATTATTTAGCCTTTGTTTCCTTGTGAAGGATAGACTTGCGGCAGAATGGACAGTACTTGTTCTTTTCAAGCTTTCCTGTGATATTCTTGCGGTTCTTGTATGTTGTGTAATTCTTGCGCTTGCATTCTGTACACTGCAAAGCGATGATTTCAACAGCAGTCTTTTTCTTGCTTCCCATTTTATTAACTCCTCAAAGTTCTTTTCTCATAGCTCCCAAGCGGAATCGGACCGCTGACCTCATCGTTACCAACGATGTGCTCTACCGACTGAGCTATAAGAGCAAAAACAGGCACCCAATAAGCCCGTAATATATGAATGTGTTTGTGAAATATATATTAACAGAATGATTAAGTCAATAAGAATTTACTGAATTCAGGGGAATTTCTCAAAAATTCAAGCGGAATTTTCATGAAATTCAAGAAACTTTCCCTACTGTTCATTCTGAAGCACGGTCGTATGAGGCGGAACCGACTTTGTAATCCAGGTATTTCCCCCGACAACGCTTCCTTCGCCTATTACCGTAGAACCACCAAGGATGGTTGCATTTGCATAGATGGTAACATTGTCTTCAATAGTTGGATGGCGTTTCTTGTTCATCAGCTCCTTTTTTACGCTGAGAGCACCGAGGGTAACACCCTGATATATCTTCACGTTGTTTCCAATTACACAGCTTTCGCCGATTACGACACCGGTTCCGTGATCAATAAAGAAACTTTCCCCGATTGTAGCGCCAGGATTGATGTCGATTCCAGTACGACTGTGGGCATATTCACTCATGATGCGAGGAACAACCGGAATTCCGCTGCGGCACAGGAAATTTGCAAGGCGGTAAACTGTAATTGCCTCAAGTCCAGGATAGGAAACGATTACCTCTTCGTTTGACTTTGCGGCAGGATCACCGGCATTGGCAGCCTGAACATCAAGGGCAATCTTCCTTCGGATCTCTGGAATTTCCTCGATAAGCGCAAGGGCTGCATTTTCTGCCAGGTTATAGCAGTGGGACTGTTCAACCTTGGAGTCCTGAATTACAAAGGAAAGGGCCTTCTTTATTTCCCTGGTAAGCATGGAAAGGATTCGGTTTACGCGTTCTCCCGTAACATAGCGGAGGGTTGCGGAATCAAGGTCTTCTGCCGTTCTATAGCCGGGAAAAATCAAATACTGAAGGTCATGAAGGACCGAAATTACATTTTCCCTGTTTGGAAAACTCTTTGACTCTTCAAGATTTATTCCGCCGTATTTTTCATAGGAGTCAAGGATCCCCTGAACGGCACTGTCGATGGTATTTTTCATACTTTGCCTCTTTTTACAAATGACAGGACTAACTATAGCAGATATGCAGGATAAAAAAAATAGCAGCACTAGAAAAATCCCAGTGCTGCTACCGTCCGATTGCTCGGACATCGGAGAGAGTTTATCAGCTTTTTACAAGCCGTCTCTAATATAGTTCCGACGTCATTTTAAGTCAATACTATTTTAAGAAAATCTTCACACTTTTTTAACACATCATCGTTTCTTGATGATATGGTGTGCAACTTTCAGAAAATTAGTGATGGAACAACCTGATTCCGTTGAAGCACATTGTCATGTTGTACTTGTTTGCACACTCGATGACATTGTCGTCGCGAACAGATCCACCTGGCTGTGCAATAACCTTTACGCCGCTGCGGTGTGCGCGTTCAATATTGTCTCCGAATGGGAAGAAAGCATCTGAACCAAGGGCAACATCCGTATTCTTTGCAATCCAAGCCTTGCGTTCTTCGCGTGTAAATACCGCTGGCTTTGTGTTGAAGAAGTTCTGCCAGACACCTTCTGCAAGTACATCATCGTAATCGTCGCTTGTATAAACATCGATTGTGTTGTCGCGGTCAGCACGCTTGATATCTGCCTTGAAATCAAGTCCGAGAACCTGTGGAGCCTGACGGAGCCACCACTTGTCTGCCTTGTCACCTGCAAGACGGGTACAGTGGATGCGTGACTGCTGTCCTGCACCTATACCGATAGCCTGACCATCCTTTACATAGCAAACCGAGTTTGACTGTGTGTACTTAAGAACGATGAGGGCAATGATGAGGTTGTCCTTCTCTTCCTTTGTAAGGGCCTTGTTTTCTGTTACGATGTTGGAAAGGGCATTTTCGTCAAGCTTGATGAAGTTGTGGCCCTGTTCGAAAGTTACGCCGAAAACCTGCTTCTTTTCTGTTGCTGCAGGAACATAGTTTGGATCAATCTTGAGGACGCAGTATCCGCCCTTTTTCTTTGCCTTGAGAATTTCGAGGGCGTCATCGTCATAGTCAGGAGCAATGATTCCGTCCGAAACTTCCTTCTTGATGAGGAGGGCTGTTGCCTTGTCACACTTGTCGGAAAGGGAAATAAAATCACCGAAAGACGACATGCGGTCTGCACCACGGGCACGGGCGTATGCGCATGCAAGGGGTGTAAGTTCCACATCATCAGTATAGTAAATCTGTTTGAGTGTATCGCTCAAAGGACGGCCAATGGCAGCTCCCGCAGGAGAAACGTGCTTGAATGATGTTGCTGCAGGCATTCCTGTTGCTTCCTTGAGTTCCTTTACAAGCTGCCATCCGTTGAGGGCATCAAGAAGGTTGATAAAACCAGGTCTTCCGTTCAAAACTGTAACTGGAAGTTCACCTTCTTCCATGAAAACGCGAGCTGGCTTCTGGTTAGGATTGCAGCCATACTTCAATTCCATTTCATTCATAGCTAAATATCTCCATGCGATGTTAAATTATGCCAATAAAATACAGAATATTCGGGTATTTTTCAATTTATTAGGAGAAAATCCGGGGAAAAAACTAAAGAAAATAGCGCAATATGCCGAAAAATTTAGCAGAAACTCTAATTTCTTTATATACAATGCTTGTTTGACACAATATTTGAATTATATTATTCTTAATATTAGTATTTAAAGTGTAGAATTCGGGAGTGTTTTCCCGAAGCGGAGATTTTTATGAATAGCAACGATTTAGTTCCAGGCTTCAATGACGAAAAGGATGACAGCCTTAAAATTTCTCTTGAAAAAATTGATGGAATTGATAACGCAGTTTTAGTAATTCTCAACGGCTACATCGACACTTATAATTCTGTTTATTTCCAGAAACAGGTTAACAAAATTGTAGGAGCCGGACTTGTAAACATTATCTTCAACTGTTCAAACCTGAATTATGTTTCATCAACAGGTATCGGTTCCTTCACGGCATTCCTCAAGCTTGTAAAGCCAAAGAACGGAGACATTGTTCTCCTCAACATACAGCCAAAAGTATACGAAGTATTCCAGCTTCTTGGATTCAGCCAGTTCTTCAACATCAAGGAATCCATTGAAGATGCAATCCTTCACTTCAAGCAGGACAATACACCTGGAACAACTTCAGTATTCCCTAAGGTTTTCAGCTGCCCTGTTTGCTCAAGAAAACTCAAGGCTTCAAGAAACGGAAGGTTCAAGTGTTCAGACTGTAAGGCTATCCTTGCAATCGACACAAGCGGAAATGTTTTCCTCGGCTGATGTCGGAAAACATGTATTTACAAAGGCGTCCTTTTCGGGGCGCTTTTTTTATTAGGATAAAACATGAATCTAGACAACATTGTAATAGTTTTGGACAGGCCAGAAGAGCCACGCAACATAGGGGCTGTATGCCGGGCAATGGCAAACAGCAACATCCACACCCTTCGCATTGTAGGCAAAAAGGAAGAAATAGACGTTGAAAAAGTTCATGTCCTTGCAATTCATGCTGCTTACCTCTTTGACAATGCAGAATTCTTTTCTTCTATAACCGAAGCTACGGCAGACTGTGTTTGTGCAGCAGGAACAACAAGACGACGCGGAAAGAAACGAAAGGGAAAACTTCTTCTTCCCGAAGAATTTGCTGCAACGGCAGACAAAATTACTACCGGCAAGAAAAACGACCAGGGCGGTAAAGTTGCAGTTGTATTCGGAAACGAAAGGACAGGGCTTGACGACAATGAAATCCTTGAATGCACCATGGGTGTAACAATTCCGTCCAGCGATGAATTCGGTTCAATGAACCTTAGCCATGCAGTACAGATTATATGCTACACATTGTTCCGACATGACGGCAAGGGAAAGACAGGATATGTTCCGATAGAAAGGAAAAGGCTCAGGAAGACAGTAGAATCCATTGCGGATAACCTGCAGAAAATCGGATTTTTCAAGGTTACCGGAAGAGGAGACATGGAACGCTTCTGGCGCGACATACTTTCAAGGGCCGCACTCAGCGAAGGTGAAGCTCAATACCTGGAAAAGGTTTTTGACAAGGCTTCAGGGCTTGCACAGAAAAAATCTACAGAACAAGATCCTTCCTAGACAAAATTTTAGAATCGCACAGAACGGAAGAACGCTGTATGCAGAACATGAGCTGCCTTATGTTTCCGGGCCAGTCCTGAATTTCAACATAATCAAGGGCATCCCTGGACAGGGTTTTTCCACATTCTTTTGCAAATTTCAGGGCAAGGGGCGCTATTTCATCCCGCCGTTCCCTTAGGGGCGGAATCTTGACCACAAGTTTTTCAAGCCTCCAGTAAAGCTGCTTCTTAAAGGTGTGGTTCTTTATTCCAGCAAGAAGATCCGCATCGGTGGCAAAAATCAGCCTGCACCTGAGGGTCATTTCCTTTGTGCTCCCCACGCGGCAATATTTTCCCGTATCAAGAACTCCAAGCAGTTTTGCCTGATTTTCAAGTGACAGTTCCCCTATCTCGTCAATGAACAGAGTTCCGTCCCCTGCCTTTTCAAAGAGACCTTCTCTTTCCATGGCATCGGTATAGGCTCCCTTTACACAGCCGAAAAGTTCGCTTTCAATGAGAGCCGGGTTTAGTTCGGCAATGTTTCGCCTTATGAAGGGCCTGTTTTTCCTTGAAGAATTGCTGTGGATTATTTCCGCCGCATAACTTTTTCCGCATCCGCTTTCACCAAGGAGCAGAACTGGTTCTTCCAGCGAGGCAAATTTTTCAAGCTGGAGCAGATAATTCTTTTTACCGTGTTTGTCAAAAGAAATTCTTGGGGATTCAACAAGCTGTGCTCCGTCGGATTCAAAACCGGAACAGAGGGAATCCACTTCCGATGGAATCTTGTTTTCCTGGGAATCAATTGTAAAGAAAGGGCAGTCAAGCGTCTCTGCCACAAAAGTCCTTACATCATGTGCTGAATTGGAATCGATGAGGGAAGTGTCCAGAAGAACACAGAAAACAGAATGTGCTTCGGTAAATCGCAGGATGCACCGGTAATCGTTCAATCTGGAATGAAGAACCTCACATCGCCCCGAAAGTTTCCTTGAGCAGAACCAGTATAACTCTCGGCTGTCGGAAATGAGTAGAAGATTTCTTTTCACAAACTTTTTTTATTAGTCTTCCTTTTTGAAAAGACGGTTCCAGACAAGGGAAATTATATACCAGCTGTATGGGAAAAGCAAAAATATTTTGAGAGGATTCCTGATGACTTCGCCCCAGATTTCATGACCCTTTTCAAAGGTTCTCGGATTTACCCTTTTAATTCTGCGGCCAAAGATTCCCACTGCATCACGATAGTACATGAAAATGCTGGTAGTGAATTTGTCGCGGTTCAGGTATGGCCAAAGTTCCCTGTTTTTTACGCCTTCACTCAAAAGTACAAGGGATGGGCTTGATTTCCTGATGGCTTCAATTATTCCCTCTTCTGCCTGTGCCTTGTAATAGCCTACATAGCGACCGACCACACGAAGAGTCCTGAAAGTTTTCTTTACGTTCTTTTCTGCTTCAACAAGGGCCTTTTTTCTTCCGCCGAACATGTAGAAAGACTTGTAGCGGTTTTCAAGAAGACCTAGAATACTGATTGTTGCATCAAAAGGATTGTAGCGGACTGGCACAGTTTTTTTAAGGAATCTTGCCCCCTTGAGGATGCTTTTTGAAACTGGGAGAATCAAGTCCGCATTCTTTACGCATTCAGCATATTCATTTTTTCCGCGTGCCTTCAGAAGGTCCCAGATTGAAAGGAATATGATTTGAGCCGGTCCATCCTTTTCCATAAGCTCAAGGATTTTTTCTTCAAGTTCCGGTCTCTGGCATACATCAACAGGCACACCAAGAATTTCTATACGCTGAACAGCCATTTTATTCTCCTGAAAAACCACCTGTCTGCGGCAGTTTCGTCTATTCTTCCCTATCCATCACAGTCTGAACCGCAGCAACACCATAAAGGGCTGCAGTCTCACAGCGAAGGATGTTTGTCTTTATATGGACGGCATAAAAGCCGGATTTCTTTAGCAGGCCTATTTCTTCCGGCGATATTCCGCCTTCTGCCCCTACTGCAAGAAGAACCTTTTTTGCTCCGGAACAATTTTCCAGAGCTTCCTTAACGGAAACAGTCTCGTCGGAGCGTTCGTACAGAACTACGGCTGACTTTTCTTCTCCCAGGGATTCTGCCATGGCACAGGCTTCCTCCACTGTAACGCAGGGAAGTATTTCCGTTTCAACCGGCGAACCGCTCTGCTCCCTTGCTTCAGTAACTATACGCTGCCAGCGGTCATCACCTCCGCCCGATTTTTTCCTTGCAGATTCTATGTTTCCTTTCTGACAGAAAACACCTTCTACGGGAATTATTTTTGCAACACCACATTCAACTGCCTGGCGAATGATAAGGTCCATCTTTGGCGGTTTTGCAGCAAACTGAAAGAGCCAGATTTCGTAGGGGAAAAGCTCCTTTGCTGCGGCCCTTGCATGAACCCCAAAGGCATCTTCCGCAACTTCATCTCCGGCAACCTGAATGGTGATTTTCTTTGCGCTGCGGTCAATCTTTGCAATGGTCATGGGCTGAAGGATTCCGCCTGGAAGACGGACATCAATCATGTCCCCTTCTTCTACCCTGAGGACGGAATTCAAATAGCGGAATTTTTTCCCTTCAACATAAAGGCAGCCTTTTTCAAGGCCGTCATCTGCTACGAACTGCCTCATTCTTCTTTCTTGGCAGCTTCATCCTCTGCAAGCTGATCCTTAAGGGTCTTTGTATCCTTCATGAGTTTGCTGTAATTGCCGTCATTGATTACCTTGATGGCAGCGTTAAGCTGAATGTCGTAGTCAAGGTCATAGAGAAGTGCCGGCTTTGTTCTATATACTTCATTGCGGATGATTTTGCGGAGGAACGATTCTTCAAGGTTGTATGTTTTCTTAAGCTGCTTTGCATAGGTCGCAATCTGAGCTTCCGTCATGTCAGGATGGGCTTCCACATAGGCTGAAATCACATTGTCCTTTTCAAGGCGCTCCCATTCCTTTTTCTGGTCATCGCTGAATTCCGGATAAAGGACTTCCAGGTCAGGCCTGATGCCGCGCTTATCGATATTTACATCAAGAGGAGAATAATAGCGGGCAACGGTGATTTTAAATCCGTCCTTGTTTACAAGTCCGCTCGGAATCTGAACGCTTCCCTTTCCGTAGCTTTTTTCGCCAACAAGGTATGCTGTGCGTGTATCCTTTAGAGCCCCGGAAAGAATTTCACTGGCACTGGCGGAAGCTCTGTTTATAAGGACTACAACAGGAATGTCTTTTACCACAGTTTTGCTGGCATTGGCATGGTAAACGGAATTCTCGTAGTCGATTCTGCTCTTGGTCTGAACGATAACTCCGCTGTCTATGAATTTGTCTGCAATTTCCACGGCAGTAGAAAGAAGTCCACCACCATTGTTTCTAAGGTCCATGATGATGCCGGCAAGTTTCTTTTCCTTCTTGAAGGAATCGATTGCTTCCTGAACGTGAGTTGCCGTATTTGTTGAGAATTCCGAAAGGCGAATGTAGCCGATGTTGCCGATCATGCCGAATTTTACGGTTGGATTTTCAATGAGGGCACGGACAAGAACGCGGTCAAATTCAACGGTCTTGCGTCTGATGGTTACAGTAACGCTTTCACCGACGGTTCCGCGAAGCATTCCGAGAACTTCATCCATTGTGATTGTGCTTGTATCAACACCATTGATGGCGATGATGAAGTCACCAGGCTGAATACCGGCCCTTGCACCCGGAGTGTCATCTATAGGCTGAACTACTTCTACATAGGCAGGCTTGTCCTTTGTAGTGGTTGAAGGCTTTGTGATGGAAAGTCCAACGCCGCCAAAGCTTCCCTGCGTAGTATCGGAAATGTTGCGCCATTCAGACTTGTCCATGTAAACGGAGTAAGGATCATCCAGAGCCTGAAGCATTCCACGGAGGGCACCTTCATAAAGAATCTGTGGATCCACTTCCTCAACATAGTTCTGCTGGATGAAATAGTAGAGCTGGTTGATTATTCCCAGATACTTGCTGTTCTGTGACTTGTCAGCCGTAGCCGACTGGGACTGAGCAAAACACTGGGATGCAAAAATAGAAAGAAAAAGTGTATTTACAGCTATGACCAAATATTTTCTGATGATCTTCATTTTTGTGATAACCTCTGGATCCTTATTTTAAACTTGCAGGAACCCTTTGAAAACAAAAGTTGCGTTTTAGCAGGGTTCTTCCATTCTAGATGGTTTTGGTGGAATTTACAATCAGAATTGCTTGATAGGGTATTTTATGGTAAACTCGTAGCATGCAGATAATACCAGTAGCCAGCGGAAAAGGCGGCGTAGGCAAAAGTCTTCTGAGTGCCAATCTTGCCATTGCACTCGGTCAGGCAGGAAAGAGAGTTTTATTGGTTGACCTCGACCTTGGAGCTTCAAACCTTCACCTTGTATTGGGTCATCCCGGTGCAAAGGAAGGAATCGGAACTTTTTTTACGGGCCAGTCAAAATTTGAAGACATAATCCACCAGACAGACTACATGAATGTATCGTTCATTGCGGGCGATTCAGAAATTCCAGGACTCACTTCACTCAAGGTAAGCCAGAAGAACGAACTCATAAAGAGCTTCAACAAGATGGAAAACAGCTACGACTACCTTATTCTTGACCTTGGTGCCGGAACTCACCTTACAATCCTGGACATGTTCCTTCTTTCCCCTCAGGGAATTGTTGTAACTGCCCCTACTGTTACTGCAACTTTAAACGGCTATCTTTTCCTAAAGAATGTTGTGTTCCGCATGATGTACAACACTTTCAAGAAAGGCTCTCCGGCTTACAACTACCTTGAAACGCTCAAAAAGGATTCGGCTTCCCTTCAGCGCCTTTACATTCCAAAGCTTATAGAAATTCTTGAAAAGGAAGATCCGGAAGCGACGGAACTTTTCAAGCGCAGGATGAAGGAATTCCATCCACGCCTTGTACTCAACATGATTGATGATCCAAAGGATGCAGAGCGCGCCCACAGAATCCGCCGTTCATGTCAGCAGTACCTGGACCTGGACCTGGAACACCTTGGCGTAGTTTACCGCGATACACTTCAGGACAAGGCCCTTGCTTCAAGACTCCCTGTAATCGTATACAAGCCGCAGTCAATCATCGGGCAGGCAATTTTCCGCATCGCAGAAAAAATCATTCAGTCCGAAACATTGAAGTTTGATTCGGATTACGACATGACTCAGGCCGCAGATACTTCTTTTGAAATTGCAACTGAAGAAGCCACGGACGATTTTGGACAGAAGATGGCTTACATAGAAGAACTTGCAGGAACAGGCGCCCTTACACCTGGTGAACTTGCAGAAACTTTAAGACAGCAACAGTACGAGCTTACAGCTCTTAAAAACGAAAATAATCTGCTTAAGAAAAAACTTCTTGAAGCAGCAGCACAGGGTTTTAAAGTATGAATTTTCTATACATCAACTACCCTTCATTCATTAAACCTGAAGTATTTCCTGGAGTTCCACTGCTCGGCTTAATCCGCTGGTATGGACTCATGTATATCTTTGCATTTACCGGCGCCTTCTTTGTACTGAAAAAACTTCTTAAGGAAGGAGCCCTTGATACACCGGGGAAAAAAGCAACTGAAGATGACATATTCAGTTTCATTTCCTGCGGTATTGTATTCCTTCTTATTGGAGCACGCGTTTTTTCTACGCTCGTATATGATACAAGCGGACTATACTGGAAAAAGCCATGGCTCATCTTCTGGCCTTTTGACACGGTGACAAAAAGATTTACGGGGCTTGCAGGAATGAGCTACCACGGTGGATTCATCGGCGGACTAATTGGAATGATCGTCTGGTGCAGGATCCACAGGCAGCCTGTATGGAAATGGATCGATGCAATGGTTGTTGCAATTCCCTTGGGATACACTTTCGGTCGCCTTGGAAATTTCCTCAACGGTGAACTCTACGGAAGAATCACAACAATGCCTTGGGGCATGATTTTCCCAAGAGCAGAACATTTTTCATCAAGCCTTGAATGGGTAAAGGAATTTGCAGGCTCCATAGGTATGGAACTGAACGGCAAGCTTGTAAACCTTCCGCGCCATCCAAGCCAGCTCTACGAAGCTTTCTTTGAAGGAATTTTCCTCTTTGTGGTTTTATGGAACCTGCGCAAGGTAAAAAGACATGACGGTTTCCTTGGCGGATGCTACACAGTAGGCTACGGTCTTGTCCGTTTTGTAATCGAATATTTCCGCGAACCGGATGCAGACATAGGCTACAGAATTTCTGCCGACGGAAGCACTGCCCTTTACACAAACACTTCCCTTTTGAACATCAGTACAGGACAGATTCTCTGTTTCCTCATGATTACGGGCGGAATTGCCATCATCATCGGGACCTGGTTCTGGAACAAGAAGACGCAGAACGCCCTGAAGAAATAATCCTATGACCCCCATCGAAAAATACTACAACAAGCACAAGGAAGACCACCGCCTGACAACTCGCCACGGAATGGTGGAATACCTTGTGTCCATGAAATACATCCATGACTATCTTCCTGAATGCAAGGACGAATTTAAAATTGCAGACATCGGCGCCGGAACTGGCCGCTACAGTGTTGCCCTTGCCAACGAAGGCTATGATGTAACTGCCGTGGAACTTGTAAAACACAATCTTGAAATCCTTGAAAGCAAACATGCAAAGGTAAAGTGCTGGCCTGGTGATGCCCGTGACCTTTCCTTTTTACCAGACAACACCTTTGACCTAACAATTTTCTTTGGTCCACTCTATCACCTGCACAGCGACGAAGACAGGCTTAAGGCATTCTGCGAAGTAAAGAGAATTACAAAACCTGGGGGAATAATCCTTGCGGCCTATGTAATGAACGACTACAGCGTAATAACCTACTGTTTCCGGGAAGAAAGAATAAACGAGATTTTTAAAACGGGTCACATAGACGACACCTTCCATGTACGCCCTTCTGAAGAAGAATTATATGAATATGTAAGGCTCGAAGATGTTGAAAGGTTAAACCGCCTTGCAGGGCTCAAGCGAATGAAGGTATTCTCTCCCGACGGTCCTTCCGACTACATGAGGCGTGAGCTTAATGCTATGAGTGAAGAAACCTTCAGCCGCTTTGTACAGTACCAGATGGTCAACGCAGAACGCCCGGAACTTTTGGGAGCCGGCAGTCATCTGGTGGATGTGCTCAAAGTTGAAAAATAATTACTGATATACATCTTAAGCTGCATAAAGAGTCTTTCGCCACTTTCTATGACAGTTGCCTTAAAGTGTGGTAAAATCCTTTGTATGAGCAAACTTACATACAAATCGCCTGCAGAAAATTTCAAGGATGCATTTCCAGTTGCAAACGGAAGGATTGGGGCAAAGGTCTACGGAAATCCAGTCCATGAAATTCTAAAGCTTAATGAAGAATCCCTTTGGTCAAAGGCTTACTATAACAGAATCAATTCTCACAGCCGAGGTGCACTGAAAGAAATACGCACCCTTGTTTCACAGGACCGCTATGTAGAAGCAGAAGAACATGTTCTTGAATGCCTCAGCGGAACTCCGGCAGAACAGGCTCACTACTGTCCTTCAGGAGAAATCCACATTGACTTTTATGATGCAGAGCACAGCAAGAGAGGAAGCTTTGAAAAATACGATTCCTACAAAAGGGAAATAGATTTTGAAACGGGAATCGTATCCTCTGAATTTTCAGTTGAATCTTCAATTTCAGGACAGAAGGATTTTTCAAGAAGTTCGGCAGACAGTTCCATTACCTATATCAGGGAATGCTTTGCAACCGGCAGCGGAAATGTTCTTGTGTACCACATTTCTTCAAGCGTAGCAAAAAGTATCTACCTTCGTGCATCAATCGTAAAACCGGAATGTGCAAAAAAATATGCGCTTACCAACGATACCGTTTCTGTCCTTGATGTAAACGGATTTCCTTCGTGCATCATGATGACGGCAGTGGCTTCTGGCGGAACTGTTGCAGTAAGAGGTGAATATCTAGTAGTTGAAAAATCAGACGATGTTACCCTTTATATTGATGTTGAAACGGGGTACAGGCGCGGACACTTCAGGTCAAAGCAAGGAGACGTTCACAAAAAACCTCTTGCAGCAGCTTCAAAATGCGCTGACCTTGCCTTAAAGAGAATCTGTTTTGCTTCCGGCACTTCATATCAGAACCTTAAGGCAGACCACATTGCAGACTGGACATCATGGAATACCCAGGCAATTCTTTCAATCGGCGGAAAGGAAGACTTGGATTGGGAATATGCAAAATACAAACTTCTTTGCGACCTTCATCCACAGGGAACCCTTCCAAAAATCAAGAAGGGACTCTGGACAGAAAATGAGGGTGAAAGGTTCAACCTGATGGACAATTCAATCTACAGGCATGCGGCCGGCATGACGGGATTTTCAAAACTCAACAGGACTCTCTTGAAATTTGCAAAGAGACTATACAGGCATGGGAAAGCAACTGCCGAATTGATGTACGGAGCTGAAGGTTTCGTGTGCCACGGTTCAACAGACATCTGGGGAGACGCAGCACCATGTGGAACCGATCTTGCGTCGTCATATTCTCCTTTGGGAACCCTTAGCTTTACTAAATCGCTTATTGAATACTACGAATATTCGATGGACAGGAAAACCCTTAAAAAGTATTTCAAATTCCTTAAGTCGGCATCCCTGTTCTTCCTGAATACCCTTGTTCCTGCAGACGAAAAGAAGCACCTGATTCTTTCCCCTGCCTTTACCAGCGGACGAGAAAACTCGGAAGGCAAAAATTTCCACATTGCAGAACGATCTGATGAATACGCAGCTGCAGTAAAAGAAGTGTTTGCGCTTACCCTGCGTGCAATGAAGTACCTTGGAAAATCTACGGACACATTTGCCTTTGAACTTTCAAATGCCTCTGCAAAAATAAATGCACCAGAATATACGGAAACTGCAGAAAAAATTTCTGACACCGAAAACTTTGACGCATGGCTTTGCAGTGCAAAAGATTCCATACTGAAGTGCAGGATGAACGGAGACAGGGTTGAACTTTCGCTTCTTGAATCTGTTCCTGAAAACTGGAAGAACGGTACCCTCAAGAAAGTTCAACTCATGGGAAACATTATTGCCGACATTGAATGGAAGGAAGGAAAATTTGCAGGTGCCATACTTTACACGGAACCTGGAACTGACTTCTGGAAAGACATCTCAGTGATTTACGAAGGAAAGGAATATGCAGCCCAGCTCTCCGGAGATGGAAAGCTGGACCTTAAGAATGTTCTGCCTTCTACGGTCTAACGGCGAACTACAGAACCATCTTCTTTTGCGATGAATGCAACAGGCTTGTTCTTTGTGAAGAAACCACATTCAACAACGCCTGTGATTGCATCAATCTTATCTTCCATTTCAGCAGGGTCTACTGGAGACTTCCATACGCAGTCAACGATCATGTTACCGTTGTCTGTGATTACAGGCCCTGCTTTTTTTACGCCTTCGCGTACTGTACATGTTGCACCGAGTTTTTCAAGGGCTTTGATTACAGGAACACGGGCATCGGCGATGATCTCCACAGGAAGAGGAAATTTTGTTCCGAGTGTATCAACATCCTTTGAGCCGTCTGCTACGATTGCAAGGAAACCTGCATTGTATTCAACGATCTTTTCACGGAGGTGAGCTGCACCGCCGCCCTTGATGAGGTTGTTCTTCTGGTCAATTTCGTCTGCACCGTCGATTGCAAGGTCAAGGTGTCCTTCGATTGCCTTGTCGTTGAGAGTGTAAACTGGAATACCGTATTCTTCGCAGGCAAGCTGTGTCTGGAAACTTGTTACGACAGCCTTAACGTCCTTGAGTGTTCCGTCGGCAATGCGTTCTGAAAGGCGCTTAACTGCAGGCATTGCAGTTGATCCTGTTCCAAGACCGATCTTCATTCTGCTGAAAATTTTTCCTTCAGCAATCAATGTGTCCACTGCTGTTGTAGCAGCAAGCACTTTCTGTTCATCCTTTGAAATACCCATTAGTATTCATCTCCTGTAAATAATTCAAACTGCTTGTACCCCTGGTAACGAAGCATGTAATATCCGTTGCAAACATGGCAGCCGGCAGCCTTTGCACGAGCCATCACCGGTGTAACTTCCGGCATGTAGACGATGTCAAAGAGAATTTCCTTTCCAGAAAATTCATAGAAATAGATTGGATCATTTTCTGCATTGGCACTTTCCTTGCAGTGCATTCCCTTTGAAGTTGTCTGTATGATTATGTCCGAATATTTCCTCAAAAGCTTTCCTGCTTCCGGAGAAAGGGGACCATATTCAAAATCATATTTTTCTGCGAGAGCCTTTGCCTTTCCAAGGGTGCGGTTGAATACACAGGCTTTTGCTCCTGCCTTGTGAACTGCGTATGCAATTGCCTTTGCAGCTCCTCCTGCACCGATGATGGCGACCTTCTTGTGCTTAAGGTTTTTGAGTTCCGTAAATTCAAGAAGGGAACGGGCAAATCCGTCTGCATCAGTGTTGTAGCAAGACCATTTTCCTTCGTTCAAAACCATGGTGTTGCTTGCACCGATGTCCAGAACTTCCGGAGAAATGAAGCTTGCCTTTTCAAGAACCGCTTCCTTGTGCGGAACAGTAATAGAAAATCCCTGAACGCCAACGGTCTCTGCAAAACTCATTGCCTGGTCAAAATCTTCTGCAGGGAAAGGGATGTAAACGGAATTCATATTGTGGCGTGTATAGCCGGTATTGTGAAGTTCCGGACTTGAAGTTCCCGACAAAGGCCATCCTGTAATTCCAAAAATTTTTGTATTTTCATTGATGGTCTTCATTCTGTAAAGTTCATTGAGTTTAACTGCATCAAGATGAGCAAGGTTGGCTGTATTTCCGATAGACTCAGGAGAAGAAGTATAGGTCAAAAAGTTCTTGAGTTTAGCACCCAAAATTCTTGAAGGGATACCCATAGGACCCATTGCAAGAAGAATATGGTTGTTATCACGGAGTTTTGAAGCTTCCCTGAAAAGATTTGTAACATCATCAAGACTGTGAGGCATGAAGGCAATTTTTGGAATTTCAAATCCCGATGTTGTCATTTTCTTAAGGCGGCCGATTACATCAGAAACCGGATTATGCATGTCATGGAAACTCCTGATAACCTTTGTGTCAAAAGCAAGGGTTGCATCTTCAAGACTCGGAATGTGAAAGTCTTCTTCAAAATCTACATAGGCAAAGTTGCGCGACTTGTCTTCATCAGCAAAGGAAAGGGCGCGGGCAAAGAGAACTGTGCGGGCAGCTTCTCCTTCGATGAATTTACCACCGTCTATCTGCCTGCGGATTGTAAGGATGCAGGGTACATCAATGAGTGACGGGAAACGGCGTACATAAAGGCGTTCATCCGAGTTGAGGTAGTCAACGCGAAGTTCTGCCATGTCAATTTTGTCCCTGTATTTGTCCAGGGTCTCAAGGTTTTCCCTGATTGTTGTTCCTGTCAAAGTAAGACAGATCTTTGGTCGTTCCATTCTGTACTCCGTATCTTTTTATTTTGTCCTGCGCAGGGAAAGTGCATTCCTGATTTTCCTTACGCGGGAAATTTTTGCAATTTCAATTTCAACATCCGAAAATTCTTTTGTATCCTTATCTTCAATGGAAAGGAAAACAACCGGAACATCAATGTTTTTCACAATACCTTTCGGTATGCCAAGAATCTTTTCTTCCTTGCCGGTCAGTTCAATTTCCACAAGGGAATTTTTCTGGATGGCACTTTCAAGAACATGAACCTTGCCTGTAAAATTCATGCCGAAAGCTTCCATCAATTCAAAGCGAACACTGGAAGGGCGCAGCTGATCTTCTTCAATAATAATTCTGCGCGCAATCCTGTCAAGCAAACCATCTTTCTGGTCACTTGTAGTTTCAATCTCTTCAAGGGCAGATTTAAATCTTTCCAAAAGTCCAAGGCGAGTTCTTTCATCAATAGAAAATTTTCCGTTACTACTTTCTTCTAGAGAAACCGGAGTTGCCTTGGCTGGCGGAAGTCCCTGAACTTCTTCTTCCCTATGAACTCCTTTTATTTTTCCATTTACGTCTATTCCGGATTTTTTCATTACATCCTGAACTTCAGCATCATTTGAAAAATCAAGAAGATAAACACCCGGTGCCAGAACTTTGCGAATGTGCCTGCTGAAAACCGGATTATTTTCCGCCCTGAAAATGTTTTCTTCAGAAAGGGTAAGTACATAGCCTTTATAGAGGGCAGCAGAATTGTATGATAGAGACCATTCCTCAAGAGAAACCCTAAGGTTCTGTGGCAAAGGGAAAGAAGAATATTTTGAAAGAATCTCTTCCATCATTTCCTTTGTATATCCAAGGTCAAAACCACGGATTACAGACTGCCTGTTTATTTCAAAATTACTAGTAACATCACATCCAACTGCATCAAGGAATCTTACAAGAGGCAAAAATTCTTGAGTTGAAAGGCCTGGAAGAATCGTAACGGTATAGCCGGTATCCACGCTCAGAAGTTTTTTTTCTGAAGAGAAGTTTTCCTGATAGCCCTCAGTTTCCGCAAATACAAGCTCACTGCCTTTATCAGTTGTTCCCCTGACCGACATGAGGCCAAAGGCAATGGCACTGTCAATCATGGATTCAATCATTGCCGAACCAAGGTTTTCGTTCTGTTCTTCTGAATTGAATCCCGAAAGAATCCTTGAAAATCTTCTTGTACTGAAATCTTCATCACCGTTTTTTTCCTTTATGAGGAAAGCAACAGCAAAAAGCTTTTCCTTTGTAAAATATTTTCCCCGTGCAAAATCAAGGGTTCCGGCAAAGAAAGATGCATTGGAAACAAGGGCGCGCCTGGTAAAGGTCCCGGCTCCTGCAACGCAAAGATATACAACCTGGCTTTTGAAAGGAAGTGCACAGAAAGCTTCCATCCTCTTCCATTCAACTTCCCAACCTTTGCCATCACTGGTCTCGCGGAGAAGCACCAGATTCCTCATGCCCATGAAAAGCCTTTTGAAAATCTCGGTGGATTCAATTCCACATATTTCCTTAAGGTCAGTATCAGTTTTCTTTTTGAGCTCACCGTTGGCCTTGCAGAATTCCGGATGGGAAAGAACATAGGCAATAAAAACGGCCATCAGCTGTGGAGTCAATTTTATTCCGGATGGAATTTCTTCTTCCTCTGGTTTAGGTTCTTCCGCAATGAGGTTTCCAAGCTGAAGGATTTTTTCAAGTTCCTCTTCCAGATGCGGATTCAAGGCAATTGTTTTTTTACCGGTGATTTTATTCTCGCGATTGTAGATTATGAGGCGTTCTTCAAGGGAAGCAATTTCTTCGTAGAGATCACCCCGACTCATGGCCGGAACAAAAAACTTTTCAAGCTTTACGATGTCCACATCCGGAATAAAACGGACCGCAGTCAAAATCCTTACGTCGGTTTCATCAAGATATGCTATGAGGGTTTCCCTGTTTTCCTTTTTGCGGAGGATTACGGAAAGTTCTTCCACAAGCTTTGGCTTATTGTACGGCGTTTTTATTTCCCCAAGGTACATGTGGATTACATCAAAGAAATAATCGTCGGGAAGAGAAGTAAAACTTTCGCGCCATTCAATTATGCGCTCTACTTTTGGATCTAGCTTCACAATCCACATCCTTCAAGCGCCAATGGCTCGTCCAGTTCGTCAAAGCTGCTCTTGTCGTTGTATCTGATGATCCTGTAGCTGTACCCCTGTTCCGCAAGGAACTTCTGGCGGTTTGTGCCGAAATCTTCTTCCACAGAATTTTTTGTGATCAAGGTAAAGAATCTTGAAGTCCTCTCTTTTGGACGGAGAATTCTTCCAAGTCTCTGGGCCTCTTCCTGACGGCTTCCGAAAGTTCCGCTTACCTGAATGGCAATGCTTGCATCCGGAAGGTCGATGGCAAAATTTGCAACCTTGCTTACAACAAGGACATGTATGTTGCCTGCACGGAAATCGGCGTATATCTTGTCGCGTTCGGCATTCTTTGTCTTTCCCGTAATGATCGGCGCACCTAGTTCCTTTGAAAGTTCATCCAGCTGGGAAAGGAATTGCCCTATAACAAGGATCTTGTCTTCTGGATATTTTTCAACCAGTTCCTTTACGATCTGAACCTTGAGTGGATTTTCACTTGCTATGCGGTGCTTTTCGCGGGTTGCGGCAACTGCATATTCAATTTCACGGTCCATCGGGAGGCCAAAGCGAACCTCAACACATTCTGCAGTTGCAATCCATTTGGCTTTTTCAAGCTCTTTCCACGGAACATCGTAGCGCTTAGGACCAACAAGAGAGAAGACATTTCCTTCGCAGCCGTCTTCGCGTACCAGAGTCGCAGTAAGGCCTACACGACGCACAGCCTGGATTTCTGCCGCAACACGGAATACTGGAGCTGGCAGCATATGGACCTCGTCATAGATTATGAGGCCCCAGTTGTTCTTTCTGAAAAGGTCAAAATGAGGATAAGGACCTGTCTTTTCTGGTCTCCAGGTAAGGATCTGATATGTTGCAACAGTTACAGGAGAAATTGTCTTTGATTCCCCCGTGTATTCTGAAATCTGTTCCTTTGTAAGGTCCGTCTTGTCCAGAAGCTCATCAATCCACTGATGGACTGCCGTAATGTTTGTAGTGACAATCAACGTGTTTGTCTTGAGCATGGACATGATGGTCATGCCGACGATTGTCTTGCCTGCACCACAAGGAAGAACGATGGTTCCAAAACCAGTGCCAGGCCCCTTGTCGCCAACGAGAGCTGCAGCACCTTCCTTCTGATATCCGCGAATTTCAAAAGGCTTTCCTGCAGCAGTTGTTTCCCTAAGGTTTATTTCAAGGGAAGCTCCGTCAACAAGAGGAACATCATCCTTAACAGGCCATCCAAGCTTCAAGAGGTTCTGTTTTACTGTTCCGCGGTCAACAAGCAAAAGGCAGAAACAGAATTTCTTTTCGTCTTCCGTAAGTTCAACGCTTGCATTTTCCGGTGCAACATAATCGCATGGAACCAGCTGTTTTCTTGCATAAGGGTTTGCTTCTATCTGCTTGAAAACGAAAGGAGAAGTTGAGACCAGATAAAGGAATTCTTCTTCCTGACCGTTTTCATTTTTTTCTTTTGGAGCTTCCACAAGACGAAGCTTGCCGAATTTTTCCGCAGTCTCGGAAATCCATACTCCCACAGCCTGAGGAATTTCATAACGTGAAAATTCCCTTAAAGTTTCCAAAGCCTGTGCGCCCGTAAAACCTGCACTTGCGGCATTCCAAAGCGAAAGTGGAGAAATCTGGTATGTATGAAGGTGTTCAGGAGAACGGATAAGTTCAGCAAAAGGAATCAATGCGTTGCGGCACTCTTCTGCCCTTGGTGCATGAACATCAAGCAGAAGCGTCCTGTCAGACTGAACTATAAGCGGATTCTCGGCATTTATCATAAGGAACTATTATATATGGAATTATAGATATCTACAATAAATGTGGACTTAATATTGAGGGGATTAAAGAAAACAAGGGTTCAACTCAAATTAAAGTAAAATTCATTTTACTTTTTATACCCGGTTAATATAAATATCTGGTTTGTATATACACCAGGTCTATTTTCTATGTATCCAAAAAATTTAACTTTATAACCTTGAAGTGCCGAAATTTCCTTTTCTGTCAGCTCTGAGTCTTCTGGAAATTCAATCTGCAGGTAAACTTCAGGATTGCCATCTTTTGGGGCAACTTTTATGGCAAGCTTTTCAAAGGGCGCATTACCTAAATAAACCGGAGAGCCCGTAATGGTTTTAATTTTTTTTTGCAAGCCTGGATTTGACATCCCTGTCAGTGAAAACGAAAAAAACATTAAAATTGCAAGGCTGCAAAAAATCAATTTTTTCATAAATCTATCCCTCGTTACCTGTCAATCAACAACCAGAATGTATTCTTTTATGTCAGCTGATACCATTCCGTTAAATTCTAAAACAAGATCATCATAAGAGGAAGTTCCCAAATAAGCTATGGTAAACTGATTCGGTTCCAGAACAATTGGATTTGCATTAGCATCTTTTGGATTATTGTAAACTGACTTATAATGCGGTCCTTTATACTGTTTTCCACTACTTACCCAGTCAAAGTTCAGAAGATCAAAAGCTGTCATTGGATATGTATAATCGTCCATGACATGATCGGTCGAAACCACGTTACGGTTCGAATACTGCCCTGTTACCATTTCTACTGCTATGTCCTGCAGGATAGATTCTTTTGTGGCAAAAGGATCATGGCTTTTTACCACTTCAAGAAATCCTTCAAGTGTTCCACTGGCAGCGTTATGTGTAAGCTCATAAATAAAGTCTGGTCCACCATATTTTTTTGATATAATACAACCAAGTCCATAAGCATTTGCATAACTCTTAGCAGAGGCATTTGAATCTGAATTGTCCCATTTGAAAAACGGGAAAGTCCTGTAAGAGACCATTAAGTGTTTGAATCTAACTTTTCCAACGTCTTTATCGGCAAGCCCTAATTTTTTCTGCAAAAGATCTTCGGCAAGCATTGAACACATTTCGTCATACCAGGTTTCAGAAATCTTTCCTTTTGCCCTGAACATTCCGTTGTGAATCATGTGCTGAAATTCATGAACTACAGTTGATTGTGTAGATCCCGGAAAATTATTTGCAAAGCCCGAATCAACGTGAAGAAATTTTCCACCATTGGAATGTGAAGTTCCGTTGTAAGTTGTTTTCCATGGAAAATAATCTCCAGGAGTAAAAAATCCCAATGTTCCACTAGTCTGAGATTCAGTATAATCGCTTGAAATATCGTAAAGCAAAAGATTGATTCTTGTACCAGTAGGACTGCATTCTGTCATTGGATATTCAGAGGAAATCCTCAAACCAAGATAATCAGATTCATTTCCAAAAATATTTCTTTCAAGAACAATAGCCTGTTCAAGAACAGTGGCAAGCTTTTCACATATAGAAGCATCCACCTTGTTTCCGCCGGCAGGTTCATTCTCCGCAAGATAATCATTACAAACCCAAACATTGCAGATGTCACTTTTGTAAACTAACGTAGCCACAGCTTCTTCTGTGTAATTTGGATCCGCCCCAGTTCCAACATACATTTCCCTAGTATCTCCAATCTGATAGTCAATTGGAGCGTGCAGTTCAAAAGTATCAGAGTCATCATCTGTTGAACGGGTACATTGAAATTCGCTCTGCAAATCCACATGTATCTGCGGATCAATTCTTGCAGGTATGCATAAATCCTGCTGATCATAAAACAGATTTTCAAATTCCCTTTCAGACAGCAATTGTTTCGGTGATTCTGCCTTAATTCGCCGCAGGTTATATGAATTATCAAACTCAGTGACATATCTTTGTGATTCACCTTTTTGTGATGAAGTATTTACAGTTACCAGGTAGATTTTTTTTCCCATTATGTCAGAAAGAGAAACTGTGGAGTCTGTAAGCTCAATATATTCTACACTATCTGGAAGCGTATCCTCCAAATTTTCGTCATGTGCCATTGAACAGCCTGCAAACAGCAGAGTCAGGAACAATCCTGTGAATAAGGCAAAATGAATTTTTTTTCCGTAAATATGAAATTTCATAGCACCAACCATATTAAATATCAGTCCGTAATGGAAAATTCGCACAGTTTGCCAAGTTCCTTCAGATGCTCGATGAGTGGCGTGTAGATTGTGCCGGCCGGAGATTTTACCGTGTAGTGAAGGAATGTCTGCTTGGAAACGATTACACGGCTCATGTTCATGTCACTGATGATAAGGCCGTGTTTTTCTATAGTTTCCCTGATCTTCTTAAGGTCAAGATTATCGCCCTCATAGCAAAGGTGCACTGTCTTGCTTTTTGCAGCAGGAAACCATTTTGCCTCTATCCTTTCAAGTCCAACAAGAAGAACAAGTACAAGGAAAAGTGAAACACCGACCTGAATGTAAAGACCCGCACCGATTGCAAGCCCCATGGAAGCGGAAGTCCAGATTACTGCTGCGGAAGTAAGTCCCCGGATGTTAAGTCCTGTCTTCATGATGGCTCCACCACCAAGGAAACCTATGCCGCTTATTACGCCGGAAGCAATTCTTGTAGGGTCTCCTCTTCCGATTGGAGCAAAAACTTCATTTGTAGCCATGAAGGAAGAAAGCAATGAAAGCAGAGCGGAAGAAACACAGATAAGGACAAGGGTCTTGAGTCCTACAGCATGATTGTGGCTCTTTCGCTCAAGACCAAGCAAAAATCCACATAGGACAGCAAGAAGAAGTTTAACCAGACTTTCTGTGACAAAATTCCACTCCATGACTTCACTTAACTCCCTTTGTTATCTTCTGAACAATCCGAATTTCTTATGCCCGCTTTCTACTTTAGGTTTTTCGCCAGGCCTTACCCAGGAAACATCCTTTCTGTCTGTTGAATCTGGCGAAACATAGGCATCAAGGTAAGAAGAAAGCCATCTTCCAGTCTCGTCGTCGCGGCGGAAACCTTCCATGGAACTGTCACCGCGGACAATGATCACATCAACAAAGATGGAGTCACTGCAAACGGCGGCAATGTTTTCTGCAAAAGAAGCAAAGGCTGCGGCTCCTGCGGCAACCAAAGGAGATGCTATTGGGCTCAAACCGTCCTTAACGGCAGGATTTTTTAAAACATCGATTCTGTTTGGAGTTTCTTTTAAAAGGAAAACAAGCCTGCCTTTTCCTTCGGAAGTTTCCCTCCTCTGGAATGCATTCAGAACTTCAAGGGCAAGATACTGGTAACCTGCAATCATATCGTCGCAGCCACGGACAATTTCCTCGGAATCCATCTTTTCTGCCTTTGATGCATACCATTCCTCATCAAAATAAAGAACCGCCTCGTCCATTCTTCCAAAAATAGTGGATGTCTGGAGAACAAGGGATCTTGCAGACAAAGGAGATGACTTGTTCCACTCGATGGTGCACATTCCGCTTTTTGCTTCCTGTGCCTTTTCTTCTTCGTAGGCAGCCTGATTTGCCTTGCGCTCGGCAATAGTAAGTCTCTTGGTCTCTTCAGAGTCGGCAATGTTTCCTGAAACTATGATATTTCTCCCCGAAAATGCAATTCCATCAGTGAAATTGCTTGCTTCAGGCATGTTTTTTCCTGCAATAAGAATCGTTTTGGACATGGTCTAAGTATACCATAAATTTGAATTTTTTCACTATGCGTGTTATGCTTTTTTCAATGAAGTCTATTCTATTATCTACTATAAAAGTAATTGTCGCCCACCTTCTTACACTGCTTTCCATAAGCATTGGTGGCGCAATTCTCTACATGATATTCAACATGTGCTCCACTCTTGTGGCAGGACAGGGATTTGCAGCCTTCAACCTTTCATTTTTCATACAGGGATTTTTCCTTACGCTGCCATTTGTTTTTGCCTTGAGCGCTGCTTTTGTTGCCTTCTATTCAATCAGAAACAAAGAAATTTCTACAGTTGCCCTCATGATTTTTTCTGTACTTTTCATGGCAACCTGGATTTTCGTTCAGCCTTTCGTAATCAAGAAAGGAATTCAGAAGGCTTCTAAATCTTCCTATGTAATTAAAAGGGAACCTCTTTCTACCGGTTATTTCAGAAATGTAACCGACAGATATGTTTTCTACTATTCGTCTGTTGACGAAGAAAATATTGCTTCCGGAGTTTGCATAGACAAAAGAGGCATTTCGGACAATGTCTTCACTTTCAAGGACATTGAACTTGCCGATACAACATCTACATTTACAGATTCCCTCATTCAATCTTCCATTGATATTCCTGCAATCACGAAACTTGCCATCAAGGGAATAAACAGATACATCGGTGTAGTTACATTCGCCTGCTCCGGCAAAAAAATCGAATGGCTTCTCTTTTCATCCTTGAGTCTTGTACTTGCCTCGCTGGTTTTCATGCGCGGATTTTCCAAGTGGAGGTTCATCAATGTTGTTTCCATCCTTTCAATTTCAATCGGAATCATCTGCCTCAACGTAAACATGCTTTCATACGGCAAGCTGTATTTTTTGACAGAAAGAATAAATTCAATTTTCAAATTTGCACCTAACAATTCCAATTTCCTTTTGTTCCTTATAAATGTTGTCCTTGCTGCAGCCTTCATTGTTCTCGGTCTGATTTTTACTTCCAGAAACAGGGAAGATGAAGTTCACGCTGCTTCAGTTTACGGAGACGATGACTAATGAAAAAACCGATTATCATACTTTCAATTTATGCCCTCCTAACCTACCTGATTATCATGGGCTGCGTATATGCCTTCCTCAAGTTGCCACCTCTCATTCAGGGAATGGAAGGGACCTACAAGATTACGGCAACAACTTTAGGATTCCTTACCCTTCTCCCGCCAATCGTTTTAAGTGGATTTTCAGTTGCCTGTGCCGTTACATGGAAAAAGTCGGACAGCATAAGCCGCAAGAGATTTACACAGGGAATGTTTGACCGCTTCAGAGTAATCTTTATCATTTCCATTGTTCTTGTATTCATCCTTTCCCTTAATGAAGAAGTTTTTGTTTCTTCCTTCAAGAAAAAGCTTAGCAGGCTGGAAAAAGCTCCGGCAGAACTTGCAGAAACAATTGAAACAACAAACAAACTTCTTGTGCAGGGACACCCTTACATTGCACTTCAATTTGCAAAGAGGGCTGTTGAAATTGCACCTAAAAGCCAGGAAGCACTTTCAATGCTCAAGATTGTTCAGGATGAAGTTGACCTTGAACATGACAGGGAAATCTACAACAAAATAATCGATAGGGAAAATCGTGTTGTAAAACCCATCCATGAAAAAAACGTCGGGTACACAATTCTTCAGCTTCTGGACATGTCCCGTGAAGCTGCATCGAAAAAGGAATGGTTCAACGCACACTATTGGGCACAGCTTGCTGTAGATGCCTGCGATGGAACAAACACAAATCTTTCTGCCGCAACGGAAGCTGCAAACTATGCGTGGAAGCAGCTTAACCTTCCGGTGGAATTCGACAATTCGGAAGAAAGGGAATACTACAGGACAAAGAGGGAAGGCTACAGAGCCTTTACCAGCGGCGATACCCTGAAGGCCTATTACATTTTCCTTGGACTTGCAGATTCTGACATCGAGCACTGCAAGGATCCTGATGTAAAGAGATTCTTTGAACTTGCCAAGGAAGATGTTGAAAACAAGTACTTCTTCATTGATGAAACGGAAAACATGAAGGAACTTGCCGACAGCAGCAACATTTACTTTAGCCTTGACTACCCTAACGGAACAAAAAATGTTTTCTACATTGGAAAGACAATGGACATCAAACGTGATGGAGGACTTGTACGCTACCTCGAAAACCTCAATGTAATTCACTACGACGCCAACGGAGATTTCAGGTATTCCTTCAATGTTCCCTATGCAAAAGTTACGGCACAGCCTGTTTCAGAGTTTGACTCAAAATATCATGACATTCTTGGCATCAATAAAAAATGGAAGAGCATTCCAGTAATCACATTGCAGTCGGTGGATCGTTCAACAGAGGGAATTATTTCCCGCCCTGAATACACCTTCAGCAGGACCGGACTCTCAGCAGAAATCATTTCCAACCTTAAGATGAGGGATCTTTCCGGAGCACGAGGAACTCCAGAGATGACATATTTTAAGAGTGCACCTCGCTCAACAACAATGATCCTTCCTATGCCTTATTCTGATTTCCATCTGATCAACCAGGCTTCTTCGGGAGCAGAGAACATGACACTCCTCGCTCTCAACAGATTCCTTCCAGACGCTGTTGAATACGGTTTCTCAAAAGAAGTGTTTACGGAAAATCTGGTTCAGCGCATTACATATCCGTTCATCATTTTCATCATGCTGATTTTCTGCGCTTGCCTTGGATGGAGCTACAGAATCGACAATCCAAAGCAGCTGTTCCGCTTCCGCTGGGTTCTCCTTATTCCAGTACTTGGAACATTGACTCTGTTCATCTACAGTGCCGTAAGATATCTGTTCGTAATGGCAAACTATGTATTCGTAGGCCTTTTTGGAACCACAGCAATTCTAGTTGCCGTCATAGCCTATATCGTAATCCTGTTTGGAGTTTCATTGCTTTTCCTTTCCAAGAAGAGCTGATTTCAGGATATGAGGTTCATCCATTGAATGGGATGATGCATATCCTCAAGGAGACTTCATGCTGAAAGAAATTGAAAACAGGCGTTCCATCAGAAAATACCTTGAGAAAGATGTTCCCGATGAATTGCTTAAGGACATAATCGAGGCAGCCCGCCTTGCTCCTTCCGGCCACAATGTTCAGCCTTGGAAATTCATCATCCTCCTGGGTGAAAGAAAAGCAGAAATAATCGCAGCTTTTGAAAAAGGACTTGAACGAGAAAAAGGCGACGATAAATTCCTTGAAGACTGCACAAAGGAATTCCCATTTGCAACCCATACTCTACGCCTTATGAAGGCAGCACCTGTAATCATTGCAGTCCTTTGCACACGCGGAAAAAATCTTGGGGAAACCATGTCAGTCGACCAGCACATGACACAGCTCATAGACATGATGTCGGTTGGAGCCGCAATTGAAAACCTTCTTCTTGAAGCAAATTCAATTGGTCTTGGAACCTTGTGGATAGGAGCACATTTTTACGCCTATCCTGAGCTTAAGGAAGTTTTAAAAACTGAAAATCTGATTGCAGGTTTCATAAATGTGGGCTGGCCTGATGAAAATCCCAAACCACGCCCACGGAAACCTTTTGATGAAATCTGCGAATAAAAAAGCCTGCCGCTTTTTACTGCAATTGCCTTCTAATCTTTAAGACCATCAACAGCACGGATTCTTTCCAATAGCGGTGGGTGGCTGTAGTTGAACACCGAATAGATTTTTGGCGGAACAATTTCCGAAAGATTTTCCTTGTTGAGCTTGATGAGGGCTGTAGACAAAGGAGTTCCGCTGCCGCACATATCTCTGGAATATCTGTCTGCCTGGAATTCGTCACGGCGGCTTGATGCGTTTGAAACCAATGAAATGATGCTGCTGAATCCGCCGAAAGAAAGTCCAAGAAGGAACATGCCTACAAACTTGAGGGCGGCAAAACCTCTTTCAGGATCAAAGCCAAATCCGGTGTAAAGGGAATCAATCTTGATCAGTACGCTCAATGCAAAAAGGGAAATGAAAATCATCGGTACAGTAATCAGCATCTTTTTTGTAATGTGGTGATGCTTGCAGTGTCCAAGTTCGTGTGCAAGGACTGCAACAACTTCTTCCGTTGTAAGTTGATTAACGAGGGTGTCATAAAGAACGATGCGCTTGTTTTTTCCAAAGCCCGTAAAATATGCATTGCTGTGGTTGCTCCGTTTTGAAGCATCCATTGTGAAAATTCCGCTTGTTTTGAAACCTGTCTTTTCAAAAAGCACTTCGATCTTGGTCTTAAGTTCTCCGTCTTCAAGAGGAACAAATTTGTTGAAAAGAGGTGCGATCCAGATTGGATACACATAGCTTAAACCCAAGGCGATTGCAAGATAGACAAGACCAAAGTAAAGCCACCAGAGCTTTTCAAAATGCCCGATGAAGGCAACGGCTGCAAGAATGAGTGGAACAGCAATAAGAAGGGAAACAAAAGTTTCCTTTATGCTGTCCAGAATGTACATCTTTAATGTCATGTTCGAAAAACCGAATTTCTTTTCGATCTTGAATTCGCGGTAAAGATTAAAGGGAATCATGAGCACTGTTGAAGGAATGCTTGAAAGGAAAACAAAAAGAAGGATTGTAAGGTAAACATTATTTGTCCAGTTCCATGAAAGATTGAAAACAAAAACATAAAAGCCACTCAAAACGAGTGCCAGGGAAATTGCAAGATTCACAACATTTTTGGGAATCCAGAAGAAATACTTTGCATCTTCGTAGGCGCAAACCTGCTTCAGTTTTTCTGAATCAACATGGCCTTCAAGCTCCTTTGGAACTTCCGTTCCGTGCTTTTTGCGGAAAGACCAGTCGATGAATTCCAAAAGCTGGTTGATGAAAAAATCATAGAAAGTTCCTGCAAGAAACAGGATCACAAAAATATTTGAATAGTTCATGTTTTAGTTAGTCTCCTCGTAAACCAATTTACCTGCAAGGAAGGTCTTGAGGATTTTTCCTGTAACCTTCTTCCCTTCAAGTGGAGTGAATTTTCCCTTGCTTACAAAGTCAGCACCGCTAACAGTCCACTTCTTGTCTACATCAACAAGAACAAGGTCTGCATCATAGCCTTCCACAAGCAAGCCTTTGTTTTTAAGCCCAAGAAGTCTGGCAGGATTTGCGCTCATGAGTTTTGAAAGCTGCTTTAGCGAAACCTTGTTTTCCTTGCAGAGAACCGTGTTGCAGACTGCAAAGGCAGATTCAATTCCGCTGAACCCTGGAGCACCGTTTTTCTTGTCCTCGGCCGTATGAGGCGCATGGTCTGTTCCAATGCAGAATGCCTTTCCCTTCTTGAGGGCCTGAATCAATTCAAGTCGGTCATCCTTTTTTCTGAGTGGTGGATTAACGATGTTGAAAATTACAGGAGCCTTTCCGCTTTCAAACCAGATGTGGTGTGGTGTAATCTCATAGGTAACATTTACGCCGTCCTTTGCCGCAAGCTCCGCAGAGTTTACACAGTGGGCAGTACTTACATGGCAAAGATGGATGTGGCATCCTGCAGTCTTTGCAAGGCGAAGGTTTCTGTCTGTTGCCGAATCTTCTGCACAGGCAAGAATCTCATCAGCCTGATTAAGCAAGGCAGCCGCTTTCTTTGGATCCTTGGATTTTATCTTAAGGGCTTCCATTCTCAAAGGTCTGGCAGATGCTGCAAGGAAAGGATCTTCGCAATGGCAGCTTACGATGATTTTTTTTGCGGCGGCTTTTTTCATGGCTTCAAGCATCAAGGCGCTGTCCATGACTTCCTTGCCGTCTTCTGTAATTACAGGAACAACTTTTGGATCAAGCTTATCAAGATGAGAAATTGTCTTTCCGTCAAAATCCTTTGTAATCGAAACCGACTGGATTACATTGCAGAAACCCGCTTTCTTTGCCTTGTCGTTGTTTTCCTTTGCCATTGCCTGACTTGAGCAGACTGGATTTGTATTCGGCATGAGGACAACGGTACCAAAGCCACCCTTTGCGGCAGCCTTACTTCCAGTGATGATGTCTTCTTTCTGTGTAAGGCCTGGATCACGGAAGTGTGCGTGGGTATCGATGAAAGATGGCATGAGTACTGCACCCTTTGCATCGATTTTTTCTATCTTTGGATTTTCATCACGGAGCATTTCCTTTACGGTCTGCTTGCCTGGAAAACAATCGATTTTTCCGTCTTTAATGATTACGGCAAATCCCTTCTTGTCCATTGTTTCATCAACAAGGCGGGCGTTGTAAATGAGAATTGTATTGTTCATATAGATGATTATATTTTTATTCAGTCAAAAATGCTATGGTTGAATTTTAGAGGGGAACACATTTATATTAGAGTTGAATATTTATTTATATATTGTGCAGGGAGCAGACAATGGAACTTGTTAATACTAAAGACGGCTTTAATTTCAAGATACTCAAGGACAAAACTCTGGCCGTAGCTGCAGGGGTAGACGGTGTTTTCTACTGCCCTTTCTGCTACAGCCAGACTTCAGAAACCGAAGCAAAATGTGCATCCTGCGGAAAGAATTTTCCAGAGCTCATTTACTACCACGGCGATGATGACACTTGGATTGCTTCCGGCAACGAAAGCAATTAAATGTGAGTTTATGACCTTATCCCCTCTTGTAAAGATCATCGCAGTAAACGCAGCGGTATTCTTTCTTTGAAGGATTTGTAAGGCGGAACTGTGGTGTTACATAGGTTTCAGTAACCGTGATGCAGCGTGGATTCTTGCACTTGATTACACCTTCTACCTTTGGAGGAAGCTCCATCTTGATCTTGCGGGCAATCTTTGAATCCTGGATAACATTCACAGTGATGTTTGAATCGATGAAGCCAAGAATGCTGTAATCGATGTTGATGATGTTGTCGATCTTGATGATGTCCTTCTTTCCGCTTTTACCTGAAGAAGCATTCATGATGAGGGCAGTCGCAAAGCTTGCCTTGTCCAATCCAAGCCAGTTGAAAACACGCCAGCCAAGTCCCGCCTGAATATGGTCGATCACCAGTCCGTTTTTAATTGTATCTACATTAAGCATTTATTACCTCTCTAATCTTCTATTAAATATAGTTGCAGGAATATATAAGCACTGACATTGGGCGAAAGCGATGTTACCTGCGAATAGATGGTGGGTGGGACGCAGGCAGAAAGGGTAAGGAGGGACCCGCCACAAGATCACAGCGTCACTAATAAGTGAAGCGGGAGGTTTCCATTACCCTTACTGCCGTCGCTGGGGCCCGCCATTTAGGATGAATGAACATCGCTGGAGCCCAATTTCAATATTTTTACAGTGCTCCTGTAACTTTTGCGATGAGTGACATACGGGCATACATTCCATATTTTACCTGCTTGAAGTATGCGGCTCTTGGATCGTCGTCCACTTCTGGTGCGATTTCATTTACGCGTGGAAGCGGATGGAGAACGATCATGTCTTTCTTTGCCATCTTCATCTTTTCGCGGTCAAGGATGTAGCTGTCCTTAAGGCGGATATAATCCTGCTCGTTGAAGAACCTTTCCTTCTGAACGCGTGTCATGTAAAGGATATCAAGATCGCCGATGACATCTTCAAGTCTTTCCGCAGTAGTGAATTCGATTCCTGCTGGCTTAAGGAGATCTTCTGTGATGTACTCTGGAACCTTGAGCTCTTCTGGGCTGATGAAAACAAACTTATTGTTCTTGTAGCGGCTCATTGCCTGTGTAAGGGAATGAACTGTGCGTCCAAACTTAAGGTCACCACAGAAACCGATTGTATGTCCTTCGAATCCACCCTGAAGGGCACGGATTGTCAAAAGGTCTGTAAGTGTCTGTGTCGGATGGCTGTGACCACCGTCGCCTGCGTTAATCACTGGAACAGGACTGTACTGGGAAGCAAGGAGGGCAGCTCCTTCCTTTGGTGTGCGCATTGCGATTACATCAACATAGGAACTTACTACGCGGATTGTATCTGCAAGGGTCTCTCCCTTTGTACCGCTTGTAACATTTGCATCAGCAAAACCTTCTACGGTTCCGCCTAAATGAAGCATGGCAGCTTCAAAAGAAAGCCTTGTTCTTGTGCTTGGCTCAAAAAAAAGTGTCGCAAGAATTTTCCCGCGACACACATCTTGAAAAGATTTAGGATCAACAATCATCTGTTCTGCCAATGAACAAATCTCATCGATTTCAGCGACTGACAGATTAGTTGGCTCAATAACATGCCTTCCTGTTAACATATGGACCTCTCAAATAATTTTCAAGAGTCTATCATAATAATCGACTTTATAAAAGGCATATGAATTGAAAACTGTCATTTTGATTCAAGCCGGATGGGATCACTCAAAATCGCGCCTTGTCTTTGCCCAATCCTGCTTGTACTGTTCCTGGTCAGTTGCAATTTTATCCTTAAGGAGAGTCATGCAGTTTTCATAGAGCATTTCATAAATTTTTGGAAGAATCGCCTGCATTGCAACAGGTTCAAGTCCCTGGGCTCCAGATGATTGGATGAACATGAAAACAAAAAGATCATCAGCGCCATTGTTCACAGGGCGGTTCATAAAAAGAACGGCACTGGTCCTTACATGGGAGCCCTTGATGGTCATCTGGATTCCGTCGATTCTTTCGTACAAAGGGATTTCCAGCATTCCGTGTGGAAGCACAAACGAAAAATGACTCAGGGAAATGTCCTGCAGCTGCCCTTTGTAGGAATTCTTATTGAAAACAAAATCAAAGGTACTGTTCTTGTTGCATAGGGCGCGTACCTGCTTGCGGCGACCCATGGCCTGATTTGCATACAGAACCTTTTCGATGATGCCGAAATTATTTCTCTTCTGGTATTCAAGCTGAATGCACCCGCACATGATGCCGATGTCAAAAAGATAGACCTTCTCTATGACTGGTTTTTCATCTTTGTTCTGCCTTTTTGTAAACAAAACTCCGATAAGAACCTTGCCTTCATACTTGGAATTGATTTTTCTGATGAACTGGGACCAAGTCTCTCCATTTGGTGGAGGAGAATCTATATTGAAGAAAAGAATCAGATCATTGAAAGATTCGTAAAGATAGTCGATGTAATTTTCCAGGGAGAAGTTTGGAATTTTTCCAATAAAATATGCTTCAAAACCGTCAATGAGGTATTCTTCACAGAAATTTTCAGGAAGAAGAGAAGTGTCAGGCTGAATGAAAAAAGTCTTGCGTCCTGCAGCAATGGCATTTGTCTGTTCGCTCAATTCTATATCCCCCGTATCTTAAAATTATAATGTGACAATTCCAAAATTTCAATTTTTACTTTTAAACACCTGCAATAATTGAAACTATAGAAAGTTTTCTATATTATTAGGGAACTATGGAAAAATTAAAGATTTTGCTGGCAAAAGGCCGCATTTACGAATCAGTTTATGAACTCTTGAGCGATGTTGGAATTTCAATTCATCTTCCAGACAGAACTTATTTCCCTGTTACAAACCAGGAAGACTTGGCATTCCAGGTTGTAAAGCCACAGATTGTAAGTGCACTTCTTGCAGGCGAAAAGGCAGATGTTGGATTCAGCGGAAAGGACTGGGTCTATGAAAACGGCGTGGAAGACGATGTTGTAGAAATCATGGACTTTGGTTTTGATCCTGTCCGCATTGTTGCTGCAGTTCCAGAAAGCGTTGACTACAATTCACTTCTCAAGAAGCCAGTTACAATAGCAACTGAATATCAGAACCTCACAAAGAAATACATTGAAGAAAAGAACATCAACGGAACAGTATTCCGCACATGGGGAACTTCAGAAGGCTTCGTTCGCGACAGTGAAGATTCAGAAGCACAGATCCTCATCGACAACACTTCAACAGGTTCTTCCCTCAAGGCAAACCGCCTCAAGATCGTTGATACTTTGATGACATCTTCTACAAGAATGTACGCTTCAAAAAAGGCAATGGAAGATCCAGAAAAGAAGCAGAAGATCATGGAACTCCGCATGCTCTTTGAAGCAGTTATGAATGCCCGCTCAAAGGTTATGCTCGAAATGAACGTTGCAGAAGACAAGTTTGAAGCCCTCGTTAAGGGAACTCCTTCAATGAAGAGCCCAACTGTAAGCCCTCTCTTTGGTGGAAACGGCTATGCTGTAAAGATTGCAGTTCAGAAGAAAGATGTTCCAAACCTTCTTCCAAAGCTCAAGTCTCTCGGTGCAACAGACATCGTTGAATACGAGCTCCGCAAGGTAATGGCATGAAAAATTGACCTCCTGTCAATTTTTCATGCAGAGGTTTGATTCTCAAACCTCTGGCCACTGCATTGCTTAACCGATGACGCGCCATCCGTGGCGCTACGCTTACGCGAAAGACCGTCCTTTTTAGGGCGGTTTTTTTATTTCCTTTAAATCCCTTTCATTTATGCCGAAAATTTGTTAAATTCTGTCACAATAGGGGAAAACTATGGCACGCATTGCAGAAATCGAACGCAACACTAAGGAAACTCAGATCAAGCTCAAATTGAATCTTGACGGCAGCGGTAAATGTACCGTAAGGAACCCAATCGGATTCTTCCACCACATGCTGAACTCTTTCTGCAAGCACGGAATGTTTGACCTGGACGGCGAAATCAAGGGAGACCTTGAAGTTGACCAGCACCACCTTATCGAGGATACAGGCATTGCCCTTGGACAGCTTTTTGCAAAGGCCCTTGGCGACTGCGCAGGAATCAACCGCACAGGCTGCTTCATCTATCCAATGGACGAAAGCCTTCTTCAGGCTGCCGTAGACTTTGGCGGACGCCCATTCTGCGTATGCAACGCACAGCTTACAAACATCCCTCTTGTTTCCATCAACGAAGGAAAGGAAAGCAGCTTCCAGACAGACTGCTTCGAAGACTTCTGGCAGGGATTTGCAAACGGTGCAAAGTGCAACATTCACCTTGATACAATCCGCGGAAGAAGCGACCACCACAAGATGGAAGGCCTTTTCAAGGCAGCGGCCCGTGCCATCAGAAGCGCAACGGAAATCGACCCAAGGCGTGGCGGTGAAATCCCTTCAACAAAAGGCATCATTTAATAGAGGTAATATTATGGACAGTTCAGAAGAAATCTTGAATCTCCTTCGCGACAACGCAAGAATCAGCGTTGAAGACATTTCCGCAATGACAAAAAAGTCTGTGGAAGAAGTAAAATCTATCATGAGCAAGCTTGAAAAAGACGGCATCATCATGAAGTACGCGACCATAATTAACCCAGCCAAGGATGCGTCCGCGAAACAGAAGGTACGCGCCGAAATAGAACTTTCGGTTCAGCCTGAAAGGGAACACGGCTTTGACGGAATTGCAGACAGGATCTACAGATTCCCTCAGGTAAAGTCCCTCTACCTTATGAGTGCAGACAATTATGACCTTAAGGTAGTTGTTGAAGGCGACAACAACCAGGACATCTTTAACTTTGTTGCAAGGAAACTTGCTACACTTCAGGGTGTGCGCGGTACAAGAACACACTTCCTGATGCAGATATACAAGGAAAACGACATCGTATATGTAGACGATGACAGAGACAACAGAGAAGCATTCTCTAGTTAAAGGACGAATTCCAAAAGTAAACTTTTGAAATTCGTCTATCCAAGTCGCAAAAACTGCGACTTGGATCATAGCTTTACAAAATACATTTCTACTTAAAGGATTATAAAAATAATGAATACAAGACCAGATAAATTCAGCTCGCTTATGGAAAAGACTCCACCTAGTGGAATCCGTAAGTTCTTTGAAATGCTCATCGGACATGATGATGTAATTTCCCTTTCAGTCGGTGAACCGGACTTCCCTACTCCATGGTGCATCCGTGACGAAGCTTTCTATCACCTTGAAAAGGGACACACAAGCTACACTTCAAACTGGGGTCTCATCGAACTCCGCGAAGAAATCGCAAAGTACATGAGCCGCTACGACCTTCACTACAATCCACAGAATGAAGTTTTGATTACTGTTGGTGCTTCGGAAGGCGTTGATGCAGTTCTCCGTGCAATCCTGAACCCGGGCGACGAAATCATCATTGCACAGCCTTGCTATGTAAACTATGTTCCGCTTGCAGAACTCTGCCAGGTAAAGGCTATTCCCCTCGACACAAGCGTTAACGGCTACTACCCTACTGCAAAACAGATTGAAGAACTCATTACTCCAAAAACAAAAGCAGTGATGATCTGTTCTCCAAACAACCCGACAGGAACAATGATTCCCCGCGATGAACTTGAAAAGATTGCGGAAGTTGTTAAGAAGCACCAGATCTGGGTTATCAGCGATGAAATCTACTGCGAACTTGCATACGACGGCAGCGAACATGTTTCCATCGGTTCTTTCCCTGGAATGAAAGACTACACGATCATCCTCAACGGATTTTCAAAGTCATTCGCAATGACAGGATGGCGCATTGGATATATCGCAGCTCCTGCAGAACTTCTTGGTCAGGTTGTAAAGCTCCACGGATACAACACAATCTGTGCTCCAATTTTCAGCCAGTATGCAGCAGCAGAAGGACTCCGCAACAGCTGGGACGAAGTTGAAAAGATGCGCGTAAGCTACCAGCAGCGCCGCAACCTTATGTACAAGGCTTTCTGCGACATGGGACTTCCAGTTCCAGAGCCAACAGGTGCCTTCTACATGTTCCCTGACATTTCTTCAACAGGACTTACATCAGAAGAATTTGCAACGCAGCTCTTCCAGAAATACAATGTTGCAGTAGTTCCAGGAAGCGTATTCGGTGCAGGTGGCGAAGGACACATCCGCTGCTGTTACGCAACAGCCGTAGACAAGATCAAGATTGCCCTGGATAAAATCGCTGAATTCGTTGCTGAACTGAAGAAAAACTAAATTTCTGCCGATAATAGAAAAGGTAAGTTTTTTATTAAAGGTATAGGTTATGTCATTTTTAATAGCAGCAGTTATCATGATTGCTCTTTGTGCCGTCCTCACTTTTTTCATGGGAAAGAAAGACCCAAAGAAAGGCGGCGGCGCAAAGAACAAGGCACAGATCATTAAGGAAGCAAACAAACGCCTTGCAAAAAATCCTCACGACCCTCTCGGCCTCATCCCGCTTGGTGAAATCTATTTTGAAAGCCAGCTGTGGGACAAGGCTTTCACCGTTTATAGTGATCTTGTAAAACTCGCCCTTGCAAACAAAGACGGAACTATCGATCTTTACACCTCATTCCTTCGCCAGGGTATTACTGCCCTTAAACTTGAAAAACTTCCGGAAGCAACCCAGAGCCTCATCAACGCAACAAAGATGAACAGCGTTGCCTTTGAACCTAACTATTATCTTGGCCAGGCAATGACTAAGCTTGATCAGTTTGACAAGGCCATTCCGCTTTATAAGAAAGCTCTCCTTGCAAAACCGGACGCCTCGGAAATCTACATGCAGCTTGGGCTTTGCTATTACAAAGCAAAAAAATACCGCGACAGTCTCCCCTGCTTTAAGAAAGCTCTGGACGAAGATCCGGGAAACAAGGAAGCCCTTTTCAATATGGCAGATGCCATGTCCAATGAAGGCCATCCTGAAAAAGCCATCAAGGTATTCATGCATCTTAGGGCAGACCCGGTTTATGGTCCACGCTCTTGTCTTCAGGCAGGCCAGTACCACGCAAAAATTTCCGATTCAAATTCGGCAATCCAGGATTTTGAAATCGGGCTGAAACACGAATCAACTCCACCGGAAATTAAGATTGAACTTGAATACAATCTTGCCCGCTGCTACTTTGAGAAAAATATGATTCAGAAAGGTCTCATGATGTGCAAATCCATCCGTGCAAAAAATGCAAACTACAAGGATGTTAATACTCTCATCAGCCGCTATCAGGAACTCAGCCAGAACTCAAACCTTCAGATTTACATTTCCGCAAACTCGAGCGACTTTGTTACATTGTGCCGCAAGTTCATCATGACAAAGTACAAGAACTCTACAATCAAGATTCAGAGCATTGATGTAGATGTTCTATATACAGATATTCTTGCAGAAATCTATTCTTCAAAATGGGAAGATGTCGCCTTGTTCCGCTTCTTTAGAACAACAGGTGCTACAGGCGAAATCTATGTGCGCGAATTCCATGGGCACATGAGCGATGTAAAGGCTGCACGCGGTTTCTGTATCAGCGCTGGAACCTTTACGGAAGAAGCCCGCAAGTACATTGAAGGCCGCCCGATCGACCTTATCGAGAAGAATGACCTTACAAAGATTTTGAAGCAGATCACGATTTAGTCTGACATTGAGCAGTATTCAAAATAATCATTGAAGGAAATTTCATCCAGATTGTTTGTCAGTATTTCATCTATCTGTTGAAATTTTTTGTATTGCTTTTCATATAAAGTGATTAACCTGCTTTTCTTTTCCTTTGGAAAAATCATGATGTATGATCCGGTTTTTCCGTTGGACTTCCCATGTGCTATTCCAAGAATTTCTTTGTATTCATATTCCGTTTTTTTACCAAACATATTTGAATACAACAGGCTCTTTCTGCTTATTTCTATGTATTGATTTTTTGCTGCAAGAAAAGGAAATATAAAACACAAAAGAATCAGGCCCCAGATTCCGCTAAAGAAAATCATCTGATCCTTGTCGAATACATCCGGAATTATCTTCAATGTGAGATAATAAAATCCAGCCACCATAAGAACAACTAAAGCAAAAAGAACGGATACTTTAGCAAGACCAAATTTATTTTTATAGAATTCCCCTTCTTCATTTTTTGAATTCAAAGCTTCCTTTGAAATTGCAAATTCACCTCTATTATATAAATCATAACCAAAAAACGCCCTGGCCTGTTCCGGACTTATTTCAAAATCTTTTATGTCAAAGAACATGGAATCAAGAGAACAATCCTTCTTTCTGGAGTTATAGGATACATAGGTTTCACCTTTGCCAAAAAAATCCTGAAATTCATATAGAGCAAACCCATCGTCATCATCACCAGACTCCACAAATTTCCACTGGTCAAATTCACTTTCCCTTGAACAGAAAATATCCATATCCATGACACTTTCTTCTTCATCATAGAAATAATTAATTCCGTATTCGCTGATAAAATGAACACCCGTATCATCGTTAAGTTCCAGAAACTGCCATGCACCACCGGAAAGTAAAACGTAGGCTTCGCCTGTCCTAAGGTTTAAATAGTATCTTGCAACATGATCAGAATTATATTTAAATGGTTCACTCAGCAATGAATGAATTAATTCTTTGTATTTTTTTCTACAGGTTTCAGGATCCAGATTTGCACCAAGAAGTTCAACATAAATACGGTCGTTTTGATCCCATGGAACTACAGAATGATCATAATAGTGAATATTTACTTCATCCCATCCCAAAAGATTTCTGGCAAGATAAAGTTCATAAAACCCTTCTTCCTTTTCCAGTTTACAGCTCTTTTCTGGATTTTGAACAATCATTGTGTAATTAAAAATTACCGACGTGTCCTTTAATCCGTAATTTTGGCCGTACATTTTTACCATTCCGTCATCTACGAATTGCCATGAACCGTCATTTAGAATTACATAGTGAGCTTCATCCTTTGGACAGTAAAGATACCTTTGGATTTCTGAATCTCCCCACGGAATGATTGTCTTTAACTTTGAGTCTTTCATATGTCATTTCCAAATTTGAATTTAAGGTTACTTAAAAATTATATCTCCAGACTGGAAAATCGCAACTAAAAAATGACATTAGAATTTTACTCTGGATTCTATCCTGAGATTTTTCGTTACTTCTTTACAACCACAAGGTTACGCTCATGGTCTTCAAGGAAAGGAACTGTAAGCTTTATTCTTTTGTATTCTGGAATGATGAATTTTACTTCTTCCATTTCGGCAACTATCTTTTCTTCTCTTGCTTTGTAGGCTGCGAGTATTCCGCCTTTCTTAAGCATCTTCAAAAGCCACTTTGAGATTTTCTTGTCGAATGGATGGAAGGCACGGAAAACTTCGACTTCAAAAAGTTCAGGATCCACAAGGTCAACCTGCTTGCAAAGGATTTTCACATTCTTAAGGTTCATAGCCTTGACTGCATTCTCAAGAAAGGCGCATCGTTTTTCCATTCTTTCCACCAGAGTAAAATCTGCATTCGGAAAAGCAACTGCAAGAGGAATACCTGGGCATCCTCCACCGCTTCCTATGTCACCGACTTTTGTTCCGTCCTTGATGAGATTTACAAGATAAGGGGCTGCTGCCAGGGAATCAAGGACATGGTTCACATAAAGCTCATCCTCGTTGTCTGCCTTCATAAGATTGTAGGTCTTGTTGAATTCCATTACGCAGCGGCAGTAAGTCTCAAGCTGCCCAATCTGCTCCTCTGAAAATTCCAATGAAAGTTTTTTAAGTCCTTCGGAAAGTTTTGCGTTCATTCTAGTCCCTTTTTTCACCAAGATCGATCAGGAGTTCCAGCTTCCAGTCTTTGTCGTCTGTACGCATGGTAATAAGATTTCCAGTGCGCATTGCCGTGAGCTGAGGACGCTTTGCAAGCTGATAAAGGAAAGAATATTCGTTAAGGTAATCCTGGGTAACGCTTGCCGCAGCATTGTAATTGACCGCGCTGTGCTCCCCTGCAGAATTCTTAAAAAGCATGTGGAAGGTTTCAGTCCTTTGCTTGCCGTCGCTCATATAGCGCCTGTCACCGGTAACGAGAAAGGAACCGTCGTGCTGAATGTCTGAAATGTAAATCTTACCGCAAGTCTTGAGAATATCGTAGTTGTTCACGCTGAACCTTAGGATTCTTGATGAAGCTTTTTCAGCAGCAGAAGAAAGGTTGTTGCTTGAAACTACCGGAGCAGAAGCAACGATGGTAACTGGTTTTGCAGCAGGAATTTCCTTTGTGTTCTTCTTGATTTCTTCTATTTCTGTAAGAACCTTCTCAAGTATTTCTTTTGTTTCTGAAGTTGTCTGTGTAGTATAGATGCTGCCTGGCAACGCAGAGCCTGTAATGTTTCCCAAAAGGCCCATGCTGCTCAATGCAGAAATCTCACTTGCAGTAAGGGTCGAAGGAAGCTTCTTTGCAGTTTCGCTCTTCTTTTCTTCAGTCTTGTTAAGGATGTCATTGCTTTCAGACTTAGAATCCTTTCTCTTGCCGGAATTAACCCCCTGGTTCTGGAACGTCGGAACATAGAAACCGCTGCCGATTGTTGGAGAACTTACAGTTGGCATGGAAGGCGCTGTAACAGAACCGAAACCACCAAAAGAAGACTGTGCAAAAAGAGACGATGCCAATGCAGCAACACCGGCAACAACAAATTTCTTAAAGGCTTGCAAGACTTTCCTCCACGTATTCAAGACGCTGTGTAAGTTCACTGATAGTTCTTGTAAGGCGTGCGCGCTCTTTTTCAAGTTTTTCCTTAGGATCAACTTCCTTGGCTTTCTTCTTCATCATGGCAATTACGCTGTCAGGGCTCTTTCCACTCTTGATTGCCTCAACTGCCTTTGCTTTTTCATCAGGCTTTTTAATTCCGGCAACAATCTTCATGTTGTCGTAGCCAAGCTCAGCATCTTCATCAGGAAGCATTCCGACTTTCTTTGCAGTCTTGACTGTAGTACGCGGAATCTGAAGGACACGGTCAATGTAATCTTCGTAGCGGATGTTTGCCTGTTCGCAGAGAGCCTGTGCCTTAATCAAAGTGCGTCCAAGTTCAATCATTATCTGGCCGTTTGGACCGATGTACTTTTCCTTGATTTCCTTTGTAAGGGCCTCGAGTTCAGGAGAAAGGGCCATGTCCAGCTTGTAGTATCCCTTCTGTTCTGCAATTTCAAGAAGTGCATGGAACTTTGCCCAGAAAGCATTTGTGTGGCTCTTTGAACAATGTGGAGGTTCCTTGCCACCGTTGGCAATGATATCCTGCTCGTTGGTAAGGTGATGTGTATATTCATGAATTGCAGTGTAAATCAATTCATTGTCTGTCTTAAAGTTTTTATTGTGAAGAAGGATTTCTCTTGTGTCAGACTTATAAAGTCCGTTGACCCTCTTGCTGTCCTTTCCCGTCATGATTACAGTAAATTCCAGTTCCGAAGGCTCAATATCAAGAAGCATTTCCTTAATTTTTTCGTTATCCATAGGCAAATATTATAGTTAAAAATCGGTGGGATTTCTATATTCAAAAGCGCAGTTTTAATCAGATTCCGGGGAGGGGGTAATTGCTGAGCTGAAGAAATGCTTTTTGTCTGTTCTTTTGTAGAAATGAATGGTTATCAAACACATAACTGGTGGTTTATTACTATTGATTGGGAATGTAAAAAATGACAATATTAAAAAATATTATGAAAAAGTTTATTTTTATTTTAGCCGCAATCTTTTCTTTGTCATCAGCTGCATTTGCTGACCGTATTTACAATTTCTTCGGTTACAATTGCTGGAAACATGTTGAAACCCATGAGGATGGTAAAGTAGTAACTGAAATCCGCGCAATATATGACAATGGTCTTTACTACGTTGCTCACTTCTCTTCTTTTCCTGAAGATGAATATGGAGTCTGCATTCTAGACAACGATATTTACATCTCTTCCAATATTTTAGTTCATGAAGAAGAAAATTCTATTTCTTTTGAACTTTTAGATGAGCCTAAATACTGGTTCTTGTACAAATATGAAATAAACGACAATCATACCCGTTTAACTATCCAGCACAATGATGATTCAATTTATGAAGCGGAAAATCTGAAATGTCAAAAAACTTCTGATGGTTTAATCCATACTTATTCTGATCATCGCCGTGCCAAAACGGACATTGACAAATTTGAAACTGTTAAATGTGAAGACTATTTTTATAATGAAGGAAGACAGTTTCTCCATTACGGCTTAGCATTCTCTGTTTATTCACTGTTAAGAGAATACTACGATACACTTTATATAGATAAAATCCAGTATATGCAGCTGCCAGAATTACGCATAATGAGAAACGCACTTTATGCAATTAACGGCTATTCATTTAAAAGCAAGGATTTAAAGGAACTGTTCTCTCACTTTTCATGGTATGCCCCATGTTATACAAAGGATACAGATATTGAGTTTTCTAAAAAAGAGAAAGAACTTCTTGAAGTGATTCTAAATCGAACAGAAGAACTGCAATTCTTGGAAGGTCGCCAACCGTAGTGTGTATAAACTCTGTTTACGTTAAAATTCCAAATGATATGAAATATATTCAGTTTGGCTTTGAAAAGTTAAAAGAACTAGGACAATGGGGACAGACCTCCACAGCACACAATCTCATGGATGAAAGCAATATCATGGCATTCATAAGAAAGCTCACAAAGGTTAACCTGCGCGAGGAGAAGTCATTCCACTTCAAAATTTTCCTCATTCCTTTATGGCAACAAACGGGCAAATTTAGTATATTTAGTGCATGATCAAAGCACAGATAGAAGACAAAGAACTTTTGGAACATCTTAATTCCATTGAAAAAGATGAGATGGCTGTTTTTGTTATGGCAGACGGAAGAATCCGCGGGGCACTTTTCCACGGTACAAATTTCGTTAACCAGATGCGGGCACAGCATAAGACAGGTATTCTTGAAACCATGGTTCTTGGACAGGCTTCTCTGTGTGCTGCCCTCATGATGCCTACAATGAAAGGCATGGAACATATTTCATGGCGCTACGAATGCGACGGTCCTGCAAAGGGATTCAGCGTGGAAGCCGACAGCACTGGCTATGTCCGCGGCTATCTTCTTGAAGACCACATTCCAATCGACAAGCCTCTTGAAAGCTGGGATCTTGCACCGTTTCTTGGTAATGGAACAATGACAATAACAAAGGCTCATCCTGGAGACAAAAGTCCACAGGTAAGTTCAGTTGAAACACTTTACAAAAACATCACAAAGGATCTTGCCTGGTACTTCAACCAGTCTGAACAAATCAACACTGCTTTCAGCACAAGCATTTTCATGGACACAAAAGGCCGCGTTAAAGGTGCGGGCGGAATGTTCATCCAGGTACTTCCTGAAACTGGCGGTACAAAAAAAGTAGGTGCCGAAACTTCTTCTACACCAGACTTTAAGGCAGACGAAGAATTGATAACAAGAGTTGAAAATGCCTTCAGCGCATGTCCTTCCCTTGGCAAATGGTTTGAAGAAAAAGGAAACATCAACGACATCGTTTACGGCCTCTTCCGCGAATTCAAGCCGCAGATTGCAGTACGCCGCAATATCAAATACGACTGCCCTTGCTGCGAAGACTATTATATCGAACACCTTAAATCTCTTGGTCCAAATCAGATTGAAGAATTAAAATCTTCCGGTCCTGATCCTCTTGAAATCGTATGCCGCAACTGCGGAAGCATCTACAGGATTCCATTTGCAAAACTGTAAAAAGTCACATTGGCGCTACCTTGCCTCCTGTGTTTTTTTTTCGTTGGCACTGCTTCTAACACCACAGGCTGCATTTTCCGAAAATTCATTTTGCCTCAACAGCCAGTATCTGGAGATTTCTTTTTATTCAAACGGAGATCTTGGTACTGAAGCAGAAAGTGATTTTGCTTCTATTTCCTACGGCAACAATTTTTCTTTTGCCGGCGAATGGAATACCTTTTCAAGTATCCGACTTGGAGACGAGACGGAAGAGTTCACTGCTGCCATTGATTTTTGGCCTGAAGTACTTGATCCGGAAAATTCCAGGTTCAGTTTTGGCAACAAATTAAGCTACCACTATCTTGATTACGGTAGATGGTGCATTGAAAACGATATTCTTTTTGAACCATTCCTTAAGTACACGGGAGAACACGACTGGTACCTGAAGTTTTCCATTGGTTTTGCCATCAAGGAACAGAAACTGAAGGTTCTGAACCAGTGGCTTGACAACACATCTTTTACCGCCGACATTGAATTCGACAAGAAGTTTTCGGAAAGCTTTGAGGCCTTTTTCATATTCTCAACCCATGACGAATACAGGTACTATCTTTTCCCTTCTCCTTTATATACTCTTGGCGTAGCCTATACCTTCGACAACAGATTACGGTTGCAGGCATCCTATCAGTTATATTGCTGCGACATGTTCATATCCAAAGTTTTCCTTGACGGAGACCAGTTTAAATGCGGAATAAGGTTATACCTATGAAAAAGACTCTGATCATTTTTTTTGCATCCCTCGGCATTATCTTTTCCTCATGTAAATTTGGAATGTTTCCTTTGGCCTTTACCGATCAGAATGTTGAAGACCGCGTTCATTCCATAACCAGACTTGATGACTCCCACTTGCCTTCAGGAACAAACGGACTGAGCAAATACAGTTTTCTGATTGTTACAGATTTGCATATTGGTGCTGACCGTTACACCCATGACGACGAGGCTTTTTTTCGATGGTTTGAAAATCAGCTTAATAGTGACGATGCATCCAGACGCCCTCAGTTCATCATCAACCTTGGTGATTCTTCCGATTCAGGCAGAGAAGCCGAATTCAAAGAATATGTTGAATGGACTAAAAAAGTTAAAGAACTCGCCAGAAACGGCAAGGATAGGATCAACGATTTTAAAATCTATTCTGTCATTGGAAACCACGACATCTACAACAACGGACAGGATTATTATCTGACCTACATGTATCCTCATTTCTACAGCTACTGTTTTGATTTTGCAAATGATCCTTCTACACAGGGATTTGAATTTTTCTTTCTTGATTCTGCAAACGGATCTTTAGGTAGGCATCAACTTAATGACCTTGAAAGAAAGCTTAAAGCCAACAGCAAGCCAAAAATAATTCTTACCCACTGTCCAGTTTACTCAGACGGAGTTTTGCTTGTAAGCTTCCATGATTCCCTGGAATGCGCAAAAATTCTTACCCTTGTTGCAGAGAACAATGCCAAGCTAATGCTCGAAGGACATGCTCACAGGAATTCAAGTTACGATTATGGTTCAATGTATGAGGAAGTTACTTCATCCTACGCAAACAACAATACCATCAATCTGATTACGATTGATGAAACTACAGGTACCTGCAGCACTGACCGGATGAAGTTTTAAATAAAAAAGCTGCCTGATAGATTCGTCATGCTGAACTTGCTTCAGCATCCATGTTGAAAACCATACACAGATTCCGAATCTAATTCGGAATGACTTGTTATTCTATCGGACAGCCTTCAGTTTTTATCGGAATTTAATTTTTAGTCTGCAAGATCCTTAAGATCCTTGTTTGTCATTGCACATACGCAGGAGTCAGAGTAGATGTTTACTGCTGTCTCGATCATGTCGATCACTGCGTAGATTGGAAGGATTACTCCCATTACTCCGATTGGCATTCCCTTTCCTGCCATAAGTGAAAGTGTAAGGAAGAAGCATCCCATTGGAACGCCTGCATTTCCAACAGCGCTGATTACGGAAATCAAGATCCATGCAACTACTGTGAAGAGGTTGAGGTCGACGCCGCCGTTCTTCATTACGAAAAGTGATGTAACGAGGATGAAGGCTGCACAGCCGTTCATGTTGATTGTAGTACACATTGGAAGGATGAAGCGTGAAAATTTCTTGTCGCACTTTACGCGATTTTCCACGCAGTCCATTGTAACTGGGAGAGTTGCAGCAGAAGACTTTGTAAAGAGTGCTGTAAGGATTGCAGGAATCATGTTCTTGAAATGCTTTACAGGGTTGATTCCGCGGATAAGGAGGAATACCGAAAGCACGATGAAGAACTGGATGAGGTTGCCGCTGAGAACAACTGCTGTGTACTTTCCGATTGATTCCATTGCGATGTCTGCGCTCATTTCCTTAACAAGCTGAGCTGTGAAAGCGATGATACCGATTGGAAGGATTGTGATGATCCAGCCGATTACCTTGAATACCAGTTCCTGGAAACCGAGTGTTACATTAAGGATTGCTGTCTTCTTTTCTGATTCTGCCATCATTGAAATTGCAAAACCGAATGCAAAAGAAACTATGAGGATTGAAAGGACATTTCCGGAAACAAACGGATAGATGATGTTGTCTGGAATTGCATTTGTAAAATAACCAAGGAAAGAAGAAGAACTCATGCTCTGAACTTTTTCTGCTCCAGCCGAACCTTCGTATGCAGCAGCTGCAATTACTTCAGGCTTGATGATGAAGAACAGAATTGCCGCAATCGTAGAAGCAGCAATTGTTGTAAGCAATGTGTACATGATTGTTCTTCTGAAGATTCTTGCTGTTTCCCTGTTGCTTCCAAGGGTTGCAAGAGTTGTAAGAACTGAAACTGCGATTGCTGGAACGGCTGTGAACTTGAAAAGTCTTGTGAAAACTGTAGCCACGAAATCGCAAACATTGTCTACTGCACCAACATGCAGTGACCCAAGGATGGCACCGATAACAAGGGCGCCCACCCAGAAAATAACCTGTTTAACCTGTTTTGTCATAATATATTCCTATGCGTTTATTATCGGCATATTATGACTCTTTTTTGACGAAAATGGGAAGAGTCCGCCAATTATACGTTTTGCAATACATAAAGTTTTTATTTATACTGATTATATGAAGAAAAGTTTCCTTATCGTTTTATTGTCCACATTTATTTTTGTTGTCCGTCTTTCAGCACAAAATTTAATGAAGTTTGAATTGCATGAAGATGGCTATTGGATAACAGATTTTGGAACGATTGGAAGCACTCTTGAAATTCCGGCATATTACAACAACCAGAAAGTTGTACAATCTCAAGTCTACCATCCGGCTGGAAATGAAAATTGCAAGACAATCATTTTCAGTGAAGGAATGGAAACCTGGTGTGATCAGATGGATTTTTCCGAGTCCTTTCAGAATGTTGAAAAAATTGTAATTCCATCAACCATGAAACATATTGGTGGCGAATCAGGATATTCCATTTTTCATAATAAACCAAATCTCCGTGAGATAGATGTATCTCATAAAAATGAATATTTCCGGATCGAACATTATTCACTTTATATGAAAGAAAAAAATAGCTGGAATTTAGTATGGCATCACCCAGTAAGAGAGGCTAACCGCGGCATAGGAATACCAAGCGACATAAAATATATGAGTCCCTATGCTTTATATAATGTTGAAGTTGATTATGTTTATATTCCCAATGTTATTGGATGGAAAGATGATTCACCATTCACTAATGGTGGACTTGAAGGCCTGACTGCAAATTTTGTTTATCTTGAACCAGGAATTAAATATATAAGTCCGTATCAATATTTACGCTCAAATGTAAAATACATTTATCTTCCTTCAAGCATTGATGCTTCAGAATGGGATAAAGGTATAGAAACAAATACAACAATCATTACTGATAAAGACGCTTACAGCGTAATCGAATGGGCCAGTAAAAGTAAAGCCAAATGTATCCCCTGCGACAAAATTGCATTTCCTTTTGATTACGAAAGTTTTGCATATACAGAACCAACAGAAAACATTCGTATGAGATACGGACCTAGTCTGGACAGCAGTACAATAATCAGCATTCAGAAAGGTTCTCTTCTGGAACAAACAACTGGTGTAAGTGATTATGAAATCATAGATGGAATTTTTTCCCGCTGGGTAAAAGTACGAACCTGCAATGGAGCAATAGACCGAAACGGAAATCCTATAAAGAAACATACTGAAGGCTGGTGCTTTGGAGGATATTTGAAAAGAAATACTTTTTATAAAAACTAATTTCGTTATACCTTCACCGCAGAATTCAGCACCTCAGCTTACCGATGAAGAAATCCGCATCTACAAACAAAACTCATCATTAATCAAGAAACTTGCTCAACTTTCCCCCAAAGATGAGTGAAAAACAATAGCCGCCCAATAGTTTTCAACGCATTTGGACAGCTATTTCGTACTAAAGCGGAGATGACCAATTGCTTAGTCATTTCCTTTATTTAAATCTAGCATAATTTGTTTATATCGTCAAACTTAATTAATGGCACATCAAGGATTTTTCCATGTAACCGCTGCCGCCAATCTAAAATCATCCGCGGTGTTATTCCATTTCCCAATCCAAAAATGGCAAAATTCCCCATAAACAAGGCAGAATAAACATCTATCAAACGTTTACTCAAAACTGCAAATTCTATATTTTCTTCCATATATAATTATTAAAGAACGGATTTATTGAAAAAAATCCGGCGGAACAGCAACATTAGAAATCTGGTGATAAAAAAGGAGACTGGCAATGGTATACGAACTTAATGAAATCAGCAAAAAAGTAAAATCCCTTTTTGCAGGATGGAAAGAAACCTTGATTTACTCATGCCTTCAGCAGGTCATGGGAAAGGTTTTTGTAACAGATGTTGAAAACCCAGAATCTGCGGCGGCCTTTGTCGGATGCTTTGAATTTTTTGCTGGAGTTCCGGATGAAGAACTTGTACGGAACAAGCCGGAAGGATTCATCATCATGACACCCCAGAACGACGGATGGAGTTCCCTCATCGAAAAATGTTTTCCGGACGCAAAGAAAAACACACGCTATGCAATCAGAAAGGATACGGTTTTTGACAGGGCCCATCTTGAGAAAATGGTGGCACTTCTCCCTGCCGGATGCGAGATAAGAAAAATTGACGGCGACCTTTATGACAGATGCCTTTTGGATCCTGTAACGGCTGACTTTGTTTCTTCATTTGGGACAAAAGAAAAGTTTCTTGCAATGGGACGCGGAGTTGTGATTTTAAAGGATGGAATAATCGCGGCAGGAGCTTCATCATACACAAGGTACAGGGAAGGAATTGAAATTGAAGTCGACACCATGCCTGACGAACGGAAGAAAAACCTTGCCACCGCAGCCTGCGCACGACTGATCTTGAATTGCCTTGATGAAAACCTCTATCCAAGCTGGGATGCACAGAACCTTACTTCAGTTCATCTTGCGGAAAAACTCGGGTATAGATTCGACCACGAATATGCAGTCTACGAAGTTTCATCGGACATGCGGACACATTGAGACCAGAGAGGCACAGAATGATGGGAAACTTTGAATTCATAAACACAATTGAAATTGAAATCTACAAGAAATTCCGCCACAGTGTTGGCTGGGGTGATCTGCATCATGAACAGGTGGAGGAGCTCTTGAAAAACAGCATATGCTTTTCATGCCTTATGGACGGAAAAACTGTAGGCATTTACAGAATCCTCTGGGACGGCGGATACACGGCCTACCTTGCCGATGTCATTGTGGACGAAAAATTCCGCGGACATGGAATCGGAAAGAAACTTGTGGAACACGCAATTGAAGAAGTCAAATCAAGAATGCAACCAGGTTGGAAAGTTAAAATGCTTTTGCTTGCCGCAAAGGGACGTGAAAGTTTTTACGAGCAGTTTGGATTTGTCAGCCGTCCAAATGACCACGAAGGCTGCGGAATGAATATGTTCCTTCAAAAGGAATAGAACAATTAAACAATTAATGGAGAACTATAATGAAATTCAATTCACTGATACCGGAACTGTCCGTTACGGACATTGAAAAGACAAGACATTTTTACTGCGACGTGCTGGGATTTAAAATCGAATATGAACGACCTGAGAAAAAATTTATTTTTGTTTCATACGAAGGAAACCAGATCATGCTGGAACAAATCAACGGCTATTGGAATACAGGAAAACTTGAATATCCTTTTGGCCGCGGAATAAATTTTGAAATCGGTGTTTCAGATGTGGAAGCGGTCTACAATCGTGTAAAAGCGGCGGACATAAAATTGTTTGCCGACATGGAAACAAGCTGCTACCGCGAAGGAAACAATGAAATTATCCAGAAGGAATTTCTTATTCAGGATCCGGATGGATATCTTCTGCGTTTTGCACAGTGAGCAGGAATGTAAAATGAAAATCGAACACGTTGCAATGTATGTAAAGAATCTTGAACGAGCCAGAAATTTTTTCATGGAATATTTCGGCGCCAGATCAAATGACGGATATTACAATGAGTCAAAAAAATTCCGCTCATATTTTCTGACTTTTGAAGATGGTGCGAGATTGGAGCTTATGAATCATCCTGAGATCTGCGATGAAGAAAAACAGATGCGGATGTCAGGATTCATTCATCTTGCATTCAGCGTGGGCTCAAAGGAAAAAGTTGATTCACTGACGGAAAGATTAAGAGCGGACGGATTCCAGGTTGCAAGCGGCCCAAGAACAACAGGTGACGGCTACTACGAAAGCTGCATCCTTGATCCGGAAGGCAACCAGATAGAAATCACGGTTTAGGAGAAAATAGAAATGATTACCTATAGCAAAGAAAGGCTTAGTGCCGATTCCTACATTGATTTTCTAAAGCGCACCGACTTGGGTTCGCAGTATCCAAAGGAAAGATTCCGGGAACGCATTGAACGGCTTGTAAAAAATGTTTCAATCAGTCTTGTTGCAAGAGACGGAGAAAAAATTGTCGGCATTCTGTTCGGCCTTACGGATTTTGCCTACTGGCTTTATGTGACCGACCTAGGCGTGGACCGGGCTTACGAAAAACAAGGCATTGGCCGCACGCTGATGAAAATGGCACATGAAATTGCCGGAGGAGAAAAGGACATTGCAGTGTATCTGATTGCCAATGACAATGCTGTTCCTTTTTATGAAAAAATCGGAATGGAAAAATCAAAGGACGTGATGCAGTTCAGCAAAGTTGAATGGACTGATTTTGTGGTGGAATAAAAAAAATGAACGCAAATGATTTTAAAAATAGACTTGTGGAATTTCTTTCGGCCGATGAAAGGATTCTGGGAATCGCTCAGACAGGCGACATGAACGCGCCGCTGATTCCGGGTAAAAGCGACATCGACATGTTCGTGCTTTGTACAGATGTTCCTTCGAAAACTGAACGGGAAGAAATGTACAGAAAGTTTTCCGCAGAATATGAAAGCCTTCAGATGGAAGTATGCGGTGGCGGAATCTGGGGATACGGCGACATTTTCATGTGCGGTGGAATCGACGTGATGCCCATGTATTTTACGGTTGAAGAAATGCAGGGCTACCTTGAAGAAGTCCTCGACGGAAAACATCTTGAAAAGGAAGGACGCTTCTATCCCATTGGACGCCTTGCAAGCATCGAGTCCATCAACATTCTTTTTGAAAGAAATGAAACATGGTCAAAGATTGTGGCTCTTGTAAAATCACATCCGGAATCTTTGTTCAAAAAATGGTACGAATCCGAATGCTGGAAGATGATCGACGAAGAAGACCTTGGACGTGCCGAACTGCGTCATGAAGTTCTGTTCTATCATCAGGTTGTGGAAGAATTCCTTGACCACTTTCTGCAGGCCCTTTACGCAAAAAACGGCTGCTACTTTCCAAGCCGAAAGCGCACGGAAAAAGCAATTGCCGGATTCAAGATGAAACCTGCTGATTGCTACGAACGACTTTTAAAAATCGTCCAACTAGCTTCAAAAGAAGAAACGATTGAAGTGTCCGTTGCGGAACTCAGAAAGCTTGGAAACGAACTTAAGGAAATATGAGGTGTATATGCATTTAGATGGATTCGGATTGCTTGTTGAGGACATGGCAAAGATGATCAGATTTTACAGAGATGTTCTTGGTTTTGAAATCAAGGAAGATGAAAACACGACCAATGTCTATCTTGTAAAAGACGGAACTTTGTTTCTGCTCTACGGAAGAAAAGATTTTGAAAAAATGACGGGCAGAAGGTATGATTATGTAAAGGGACTGAACGGTCATTCCGAAATGGCACTTTATGTAGACACTTTCGAGGAAGTGGACTCCGCATTTGAAAAGGCCGTAAAGAATGGCGCGACTCCCGTACTGGAACCTGAACTTGAACCATGGGGACAGCGTACCTGCTACATCGCCGACCCTGAAGGCAACCTCATTGAAATAGGTTCATGGAACAAGCCCTACGCAGAAAAGGATCTGTAAAATGCATTAAGAATGTTCTTTCCGACGGAACTGAATGTCGGTTCAGAATTGAATACGAATGACAGTGACAGAAAATGAACAAAGGAAAAGAAAAAATGAAATTAATGGCAACTGGAAATACGGCAGAAGTTTTTGAATATGATGAAGGAAAAGTCTGCAAGCTGTTCAAGGACGGATATCCTTTGGATAGCATCAAAAGGGAATTCGAAAACACATTATTGATGAACACGACTTCCATTAATACACCAAAGGCATACGAAATCATTGAACACGATGGCCGCCATGGAATCGTCTTTGAAAAAATTACTGGTGTGGATTTAATGTCTGAATTCCTTAAGAATCCGGAAGACAAAAATCTTGCTGCAAGAATAATTGAAAACCTGTCTAAACTTCAGAAGGAACTTTTGTCTTCAGAATCCAAAAACGGAATTTCCTACAAGGATTACCTTCGCTATTTTGGATTTGAAAAAGCTGACCACTTGCCTGATGGAAAAAATATCTGTCATGGTGATCTGCATCCGGGAAACATTATCCGGACACCAGAAAATAAATTTTACCTGATTGACTTCATGAATGTCTGTCTTGGCCCAAAGGAATACGATGTGGCACGAACCTACGTTCTGCTGACGGAAAACAATCCTGCCGCAAAAGAAACGGGAGAAATTTATCTTTCACTTATGGGAATGTCTTTTGTTCAGATTGAACCATACCTTGAGGCAATTTATTTTTGCCGTAAAAAAGAAATGCTATAGGAAGAACAGGGAGCAATCTAAACAATGAAAGAAATAATCATGCAGCCCATCGGCTATGTACGGAACAATGTTGAAAACAAAAAGGATGTATCCTGGGGTCAGGATGTATCGACCATCGAATTGCTGGAAGATTATTATTCCGGCTTGGAAGGTCTTGCAGATTTTTCCCATGCTACGGTCATCTATTATTTAGACAAAGCTGTCTACGAAAAGGAAAAGCATCTGCAGCGCCACCCCCAGAACAGGGACGACATGCCTTTGGTGGGCATATTTTCTCAGAGGGGAAAAGACAGGCCGAATAGAATTGGAATGACTTCAGTAGAAATTGTGTCAGTCGATGAAAAAACTTTGACCGTGAAAGGCCTGGATGCAATTGACGGAACAATGGTGCTGGACATAAAACCATACTATCCGGTGTATGACAAAAAAGATGCCACAGTTCCGGAATGGGTGGACCGCCTGATGGAACACTATTTTTAATTTTTGTTCAAAAACTCTGGAGAGAAAAATGATAAAAACAGCTGACATAAATGATTTGGAAAATGTCACAAAAATCGTGATGAAATACAGAAAATTTTATGGTGTTGAAAATCAAAGTGAAAATGAGGTGAGAGATTTTATGAGGCGAACGGTTGGAAAACAGGTGAATACGATTTCTATACTTTCTTCTATTCATAGAGGATCTTTACAGTAATGGCATCGAGCAAAGAATACATAATTATTTAATTTCAAGAGGAGAAGAATAGAATGAAAGAATTTATTGCTTACTGTGGTCTGGATTGTGAAAAATGTGAGGCCCGTATTGCGACTTTGAATAATGACAATGAACTTAGAAAAAAAGTTGCAGCAGAATGGACAGAACTGAATCATGTGGAAATCACGCCTGAAATGATTAACTGTGCCGGGTGTCGTGTTGAGGGTGTCAAGAGTCCTTTCTGTGATTCAATGTGTGAAATCCGTCAGTGCGGTTTGTCAAAGAAATTTGAAACCTGCGGAAACTGCGGCGAATTGATGACTTGCGGGAAAGTCAAAATGATTATCGGAAACAACAAAGAAGCATTGGAAAATCTCAGAGGTTAATTTTATGGACAAAGAATGGTCTGAGAAAAACAAAAGGATGCAGGCGCTGCTCAACAAAAAGGAAACATTCAAAGAAGCAGTTGAGCTGCTCATTGAACTGAGGAATGATGTCTTCAGTCAGATTACGCAGATTGTAAATACGTTCCCAAAAGAAGCATTTTACCAGATGCCCTTTGCAAATGCAGATGGTTACCACAGCAAAACCTTGAGCTATTCAATCTGGCATATTTTCAGAATCGAAGACATTGTGGCTCACGAAATGTTGGAGTGCGACCAGCAGATTCTTTTTAGTGAAGGCTATGCTGAAAAAACAAACACCCCGGTCATCACTACGGGAAATGAACTTTCCGGAGAAGAAATTGCGGAGTTCTCAAAGAAACTGAACCGGCTGGAATTGTACAACTATGCCAAAGCAGTCCTTGAGTCCACGAACCAGATTCTGCTGAATCTTGAATACAGTGACCTGAAGAAAAAATTCGGCGATGATTTCAAGAAGAAATTGATGGAATCAAAATGCGTGAGCGGCGATGAGAACGCAGTCTGGCTCATTGACTACTGGTGCGGCAAGGACGTGAAGGGACTTGTTAAAATGCCTTTCTCGCGGCACCACATCATGCACGTTGAAGCCATGCGCCGCATAAAGAACGAACTCTGCAAAAGAGCACGCAAAGGAGTCGATCCAATTGCATACTGCGGTTTCTCATGCAACCACTGTTTCCTTTCCCAGTGGTGCGGTTCATGCAGGACGGAATACAACACCTGTTCTTTTGCAACCTGTTCACCGGATGGAATCTGCCCCAACACAAAATGCTGCAAGGAAAATGGTTTTGACGGCTGCTGGGAATGTCCGGAAATTGAATCCTGCACCAAGGGATTTTATACTCCTGAATGTGACGGCGCAAATGCGGCAAAGGCCCAGGCACTTTACATCAGAAAATACGGCAAGAAAGAATTCCTGAAATTGCAGGAACGGCTTCATGCCAAATATGAATTTTCAAAGACTCAGGAAATCTTGGGACAGGACATTATGGAAGGCCTCAGAATTCTTGAAGAAAACTAGATTTTATGGAGATGACGATTATGACACATGCAGAAAAAGCAGTGAAATATTTTAGCAGCAACTTTAACTGTTCCCAGGGAGTTTTTACGGCATTTGCCACGGAACATGGAATGGATGAAAAGACAGCATTGCGGCTTGCAACCTGTTTTGGCGGCGGTGCAAGAAACGGTGAAATGTGTGGAGCCGTTTCAGGTGCGCTTATGGTGTTGGGGCTTCTTTACGGACATTGTGACAGCAATGATTTGGAGTGCAAAAGAAAGGCCTATGGAATTTCGAAAGATTTTATGAAACGCTTTAAAGAAAAAAACGGAAGCGTTGTGTGCCGTGAACTGCTTGGATACGATTTGAGTAAGGATGAAAACATGAAGGTCATTCAAGAAAAGAATTTGTTCAGGACTTTCTGCCCGGAAATGGTAAGAAGTGCAGCAGAAATACTGGATGAAATGATTCGTGAGATGCGTGCTGAGAAATAAGAGTTTTCTGTTTACAGTAATGCGAGCTGCTCAGGCTTGGAATGAAAGCATCTGATGTTGCCGTTGCAGTCGGTTTTTTTGACCAAAGCCACTTATGCAAAGCGTTTAAGAAGCAGATGGGGATTTTCCCGGAAGAATAGTAAGCGTCAAACCAAGTGGTGAAAATCAGACTTTCTATGTTAAAATTATGCAGTTGATTATTTAAATCAACAGGAATTTAGCGGAATTTGAAAAAATGGTAATCAGAATAGTAGAAGAAAAGGATGTTGAAGTTTTAGTAAATCTTATTCAA
>JAKSLX010000079.1 GCA_024400915.1 Treponema sp. | reverse complement strand
TAGCATTTACTGCATCAGCCCAGTTCTTTCTCCATTCAAGAAGCTTTTCTGGAGTGCCCCAATCAGTTTCAGCAACAGCATTGAATTTGTGTTTTCCATCCTCATCTAAAATGGGATCACCATTCTCATCATATAAATATTCTCGATGCTGTTTATTGCCCCAAGCACCATCAGGTGTAAGCGGCCTGATTGGTACAAGCACATGCACATGGGGATTAGGAATTCCGTTCTCACCCTTGTCTGGGTTATGAATAGCCCAGTCGCAAATCATACCCTCATCAACAAAATTTTTCTGAATGAAGCTTCTGGCAAGTGCAAGATTTTCTTCATAAGAAAATTCATTTTGCAAAGCAAAGTCGAAGGAATACATAAGCTGAGCCTTGGGATGTTTTTCAATCTGCTCCAATTCATTCCAAAGGGTTTCACGGTCTGCAAAACGTGTCGGTGCATTTTCTGGTAATGAGATTTCAGAGTGAAGTACACCTTGCTTTCTGGTGTAATCTTGGATGGTGCCATAGTATTCATCAACAAGCTTTTCGCCGGAACGATATGCTGCACACGCAACAGCGCTTCGTCCATCAGCTCTTGATACTGGTTCGACATGAAAATGATATAAAGCCATTAATTTTCACCTCCTTTCAGCTTGCTAAGGAATTCTCTGAATTCCTCTTCTGTGAAATCTTTGGTTTCAGGAAAGAAGTATTCCGTATCAGCACCACGAACAATAAGCCTATGAGTACGATCACGGCGGATTCTTTTTTCCTCCTTCTCCATGAGATTCTGTTTTCTTTGAAGCTGGTGCTTTGCCTGCTCCAATTCCTTTTGTGCCTTCTCAAGTCTCTGGCGAAGGCTTTGTAAGTTTTTGTTTTCTTCCATAGTGGTTCTCCTTTTGAAAAATAAATTTTTGCAACAAAATAAGCTCCAGACTTTCCAACTGCGTGCCGATGGAAAGTGGAGCTTATAATCCGGAGCGTAAGCGAACGCAAACCTGCTGCTCGGGCAGCAACGCACGTACCTCCTTTGGAGGTATAGAAGTGCGCCCTTATTAAAATAAGGGAATTGGGC
>JAKSLX010000078.1 GCA_024400915.1 Treponema sp. | reverse complement strand
ACAATGTCCTTGATTTTCAGGTTTCTCTTTTCTGCAAGTTTCTGTGTTGTTTCCTTAACTGTGTTTAAGGCCGACTTAATTGTTTCTTTGATATTCATTTGCTTTTTCTCCTCTAGGGTTGTTATGCTGATTTCTGTAAGCGTTCAACGAATGCCAGAACATCAGATTTCTTATACTTTCTTCTGCTTCCGTCTTTAATGGCTTTGTCCTTTAGCCATTTGTAACGTTCGCAAGCAAAGAAGGAAGATGGTGCTACTCTCAGGTATTCAATCACTTCCTTCTGTAACCAGATTTCTTCGTTTTCGATTTTTTTCATGTTGTGCTCCTCTCAGTTGCTTAATCGAATATTTTTAAGACTTAACAAGTCTTTGTTTTGTCCTCAATTGCTATAGGCTCGATAATGGTTGTTTCTGATACTGTGTATTCAACATCATCTGCTACACCATCAATCAGGTCTCCGAAAAGTTTTTCAGAAGTGTCTGCAAGTCTGTCTAAGGCCTTTTCCTTCTGAATGTGGTCTGCATAGTGTTCAAAGATTTCATCGCTTTTGTGTCCTGAACCTACCATACAAACTCGTTTGTCTCCGATTTCTGTAAGTGTGTTTGTGCACCATTCATGGCGGAAACTGTGGAAACAAATAGACTTAGGGTCTTTGTGTCCGATGGATGCTAAAGTCCTTCTCATGTATTTAACCCAGACTTTGCCGTCCATTGGCTTATCAGGTCTTTCTGCATTGAAGAAGATAAATCCCGACATTCCTTCGTTGTATGGGTTGAAGCTGGCCTGATAAACAATCATGTCTCTCAGCTTCTGCGGAATTTTGATTTCTCGTTCTTCTCCGTTCTTAGGGCATTTAAGTCCTTCATACTGATTCCATGAATGGCGGATGTAAATTCTGTCTTCTCCAATGTCTTGCATTCTCAAGGCCTGAATCTCTCCTGAACGCATTCCCGTATAGCAAGCGATCAAGCAAGCAAGTTTTGCGGTTGGGTTTTCCCATTCTGCATTGAACAAGGCTCTTGTTTCTTCCATGGTCAAGATTTCACGTTTCTTTGACTTTGTGGAAGGTTTAATGATTCCGTCATAACAGTT
>JAKSLX010000077.1 GCA_024400915.1 Treponema sp. | reverse complement strand
CCGTACTCTTCGTTGTGTCTGTACTTCTTGGCATTCTTGCCTTTGATATATACAGCCAGTCTGAGTGCGGCCCCACATGCGATACCTACCAGGATATCTGTTGGAAATAAAGAAGGCATTGGATTTGCAAAGGCCTTACCAAAAGCCCCGTCCAAAACAAGGCTCTGCACCTTTTCCGACATATTACTGCCGACCGCAAATCTCCATGCCTCTCCTAAGTTTGTTGCAAATGCTCCTACCAAAAAATATGGAATATTTAGGATAAGGAGCTTCTTAATATTCTTCTGACTCATCGTGCCTGCTCCTTCTTCTTTTCTTTGTCCTTGCGAGGCTGCTTTGCAACGATTTCCTTAAACTTCTTCAGTTTTTCAAGTACACTCGGCCTCTCACCCTGCTTTTCCTTTTTTAGCTGCTTTGCTGTAAATTCCTTCATCATGTTTTCTATCGCAGCAAGATCCTTTCCTTTGAAGAAAACATTGTACACGGGCGGCTCTGCAGCTTTATCCTTTACAACTGCAAAATCAACACCATACTTATTCGCAATTCTCTGGAAATCCTTGAGTCCGGCCTTTTCAATATCAATGCTCTGTACGCCCTGTCCCTGGCCAATCAGTTCCTTGACTGACTGTTTGCCATGCTTGGGTTCAAGCATCTTTGCTCTTCGAATAGCAGCTTTATCAGCTTTCTTCTCAGCAACATATTCATTCAGCTTTTTCATGAGTTCCTGAACTGTAAGCTTGGCTACTGTAACCACCAGATTACACGCCTGCTTTTCAACTTCCTCTTGCAAAGTCGCTCACCTCCTTAAATCTCAATTAAGTCCGTGATTCCTTTCAGTGTAGTGCAGGGAACCTTTGCTCCCTTTGCAATGGAAACATCTTCCATAACATCAGGATTTCTCTTATCACCACACACCACCAGAATTCTGGCTCTTTTCAAATCATCAATGGACATTTCCCTTAATTTCTTGGCTGCATCGGGATCTCCGGGATCAAAAATCCCACTAAAAGAAAGAACCGGACATACAGGCATGTATCCTGCTTTGACCAGTTCATTACAGTACTTTTTTGCTTCATCTTCTGCAGTAGTTCTGTTTTTGCTCCA
>JAKSLX010000076.1 GCA_024400915.1 Treponema sp. | reverse complement strand
AAACTTCCCACACCAATAAGGTGTGCTGAACCTTGATAATTCAATATTTCAGCCAATAAAAAAGGCATAAATACGTTCCGTTTGGTATAATGGAATTGTCCAGAAACCATTTTAACAAAGGAGATTTATGCCATGTCCATTGTATCACAGAACAATTCCAAAGAGAATGCTTTACTTGATTGTGTTCAGAAATTTTTTGCAAAACACCATGTGGGAAAACTGCTGAAGCAGTGTAACGGAACGAAAGAGAAAGGTGTTTCTGCGGTTTCTCTGTTAAAGTACAAACTTGGTAACATCTTCACTGGAAGAAGTATGTATATGCAACAGCGTACTGGATCTTTCAAAGAAGATTTCTCTAAAAATACGTTTTATCGTTTCCTGAATTCCACTAAGACAAACTGGCTTCGATTTACATCTATGCTGGCTGCCGAGATCGTTAACAATGACATCAAAGATCTTACTTCAGATTCCAGAAAGAATGTATTTATCATTGATGACAGTCTTTTCAATCGTACCAGTTGTAAGAAGACTGAGCTTGGTTCAAAAGTCTTTGATCATACCGGAATGAACTTCAAAAAAGGATTCCGAATGCTTACTTTAAGCTGGAGTGATGGAAATACATTAATTCCAGTGAACAGTTGTCTGCTTGCATCTTCTAAGGAATCAAATATCATTGGTCCTGTGAAGTCTTTTGATAAAAGAACACTTGCAGGAAAACGTCGTAAGCTTGCACAGACAAAAGCTCCTGAGGCAATGCTGACGCTTCTTAACGCAGCTGTATCAGCAGGACTATCAGCAGAATACGTTCTTTTCGATTCCTGGTTTGCTAATCCGGCACAGGTAACCGCAATCAAATCTATGGGAATGGATGTGATTGCAATGATTAAGAAAAGTAGTCGTATCAAATATACTTACAACGAAGAACAGCTCAATATCAAAGAAATCTATGCCAGAAATAAGAAACGTCGTGGTCGTTCAAAATATCTTCTTTCTGTTGAAGTAATGGTAGGAAAAGAGAATCCGATACCCGCAAAAATCGTATGCGTAAGAAATAAGCTGAATCGAAAAGATTGGCTTGCTTTCATATGCACAGATACATCCCTCTCAGAAGAGGAAATCATTCGAATTTATGGGAAACGCTGG
>JAKSLX010000075.1 GCA_024400915.1 Treponema sp. | reverse complement strand
CTTGTATGTCAAAAATATTGAGATGTAAGAAATGGCACTTACAAATTTGAACCAATACATTGAATATTCAAAAGAAGTAATGGACGCTTTGCAGAACAAACGGCCCGTTGTTGCAATTGAAACTGGCGGGACTTTTGCCGGCATTCCGTACCCTGAAAACGTTGAGACTGCAAAAAAGGTGAGTGAAGAAATTCGATTAACCGGTGCAGTTCCTGCATATATTTCCATAATGAAAGGAAAAATCAAAGTTGGAATGTCTGATGATGAGATTGATGATTATGGAAAACGCCGCGGAACAATGGCAAAAGCTTCAAGACGGGAAATTCCTCTGATTCTTGCAAAAGGTGAATATGGAGTAATGACGCTTGCAGCTACAATGGTTGTTGCAGATCTTGCAGGTATTCCAGTTGTATCCGGCGGTGGAATGGGCGGTGTTCATCGCGGAGCTGAAATTACAATGGATATTTCATCAGATCTTGAAGAAATTGCAGTCAGAAATGTAATTGTTGTGTGTTCCGGTGCAAAATCGATTCTGGACTTGAACCTTACAATGGAATATCTTGAAACAAAATCAGTTCCTGTCATGGGGTACAAAACAGATGAAATGCCTGCCTACATGGCAATTGAAAGCGGAATCAAACTTCCCTGCAAAATGGATTCAGTTAGCGAAGTCGCAAAGGCTTACAAAATCAAAAATGATTTGAACATTGAAACAGGCATGATTCTCATGAATCCTATTTCTAAAGAATATGCTGTAGATGCAGTCCAGATGAATAAAGTGATTGATGAAGCGATTGAGTGCAGCAAAAAGGATAATGTTCGCGGAAAGGCAATTACAGAATATCTGATGAAATATGTAAAGCAGCACATGGGTTCAGAAAGTATGGATGCTCAGAAAAATATGATTATTGAAAACGCGGTGCTGGCTGCAAAGCTGGCTGTTGAATTAAATTCTGCAGAAACGCTTTGAGAGGTAAGTAACATGAAAAAATCACTTCTAACAATCTTAGCATTCTGCATTCTCTCATTTTCAGCATGTGCACAATCATCAAAATCTACAGGTGAAAAAACTATGGGAACAACAATAAACGTCACAGTAAACGGCGTAACAAAAACAGCAACACTGGTTGATAATGTTGCAACAAAAGCTC
>JAKSLX010000074.1 GCA_024400915.1 Treponema sp. | reverse complement strand
GCTTTTTCAAGTTTCTTTGCAAATTCAACCAGTTCCGGAGTTCCGTCCAGTTCACCGCGTTTTGCAAGGGCACCTGTCCAGGCGAAGATTGTAGCTACAGGGTTTGTAGAAGTTTTTTCACCTTTCAGGTAGCGGTAGTAGTGTTTCTGAACTGTACCGTGTGAAGCTTCGTATTCGAAGTTTCCGTCTGGGCTTACGAGTACGGAAGTCATCATTGCAAGTGAGCCACAGGCAGAAGCAATCATGTCTGACATAACGTCGCCGTCGTAGTTCTTTGTTGCCCACATGAATCCGCCTTCAGACCTCATAACGCGTGCTACTGCATCATCAATGAGTGTGTAGAAGTATTCGATTCCTGCTTCTTCGAATTTTGCTTTAAATTCTTCGTCGTAAATTCTCTGGAAAATAGCCTTGAAGTTTCCGTCGTATGTTTTTGAGATTGTGTCTTTTGCACCGAACCATACTGAAATCTTGCGGTCCAGAGCATAAGTCAGACAGCAGCGTGCAAAGCTTTCAATTGATTTGTCCAGGTTGTGGATTCCCTGAATGATTCCAGGTCCCGGCATGTCTTTGATAAGCTTACGGATTTCTGTTCCGTCTTCACCTGTGAAAACGAGTTCAGCTTTTCCGGCACAAGGAGTTTTGATTTCTGTGTTCTTGTAAATGTCTCCGTATGCGTGACGTCCAAGAACGATTGGTTTTTCCCAGCATGAAACTGTTCCGTGAACGTTCTTTACGAAAATTGGCTCGCGGAAAACTGTTCCGTCAAGTTCTGCACGGATGATTCCGTTTGGAGAAGGGGTGAGCTGTTTAAGGTTGTATTCTTCAACGCGTGCCTGGTTAGATGTGATAGTTGCACATTTTACACCAACGCCAAGACGTTTGATTGCAGCAGCACTTTCGTAAGTTACTTTGTCGTCTGTGTTGTCGCGGTTTTTCAAACCAAGGTCGTAGTATTCTGTTTTCAGATCAACGAAAGGAAGAATCAGCTTGTCTTTGATAAGCTGCCAAAGAACGCGAGTCATTTCATCGCCGTCAAGTTCGGCAATGGCGTTTTTCATCTGTATTTTAGCCATAATAAAACCCCTGAAAGATAATATCTTAACAGGGGTTATTATATAGAAATAGAACGGTTGTTACTATATATAGAATTGGAT
>JAKSLX010000073.1 GCA_024400915.1 Treponema sp. | reverse complement strand
TGTAAGCGTCAATTTTTCGCCCTTTTAGGCTATTAGAACCGTTGAAACATCAGATTTTTTGATCAATTTGATATTCCAAGGAAGAAGTTCAGACCATTTTGAATCTGTCCAGTCAGTTGTGTCTGCGGCCAGTTCAAAGATTGAAGAAAGATATTCTTCAGGATTGATATCATTAATTATAGCAGATTCTATTAAAGAAAACAACAAACAAGTTGAGCGTGCGCCGTCTTCTGAACCACAGAATAAGAAATTCTTTCTTGATAAAACATACGGACGGATTGAGCGTTCTGCGATTGAATTATCCAAATAGATTTCAGGACAATCAAGATAGTTCATAAGATGAGGCCAGGCTTTAATAGCATAATCAAGGGCTTTTCCAAATTTGAAAGTTTCTGGAACTGTAGGCTGTATTTCAGTCATCCAGTTATAGAATTCATCCATAATCGGTTTGATTATTTCCTTTCGTTTTTTTATGAACTCTGAGTCAGAGAGATTCTGCTCTCTCAAACGATTTTCTTCATAATACATTTTCTGGATGTATTTAAGGGCAATAGCTGAGTTCTTTGATTTTCCGTTGAGCAATGCATCATAAAACTTTCTGCGGATGTGAGCTGCGCAAGCTACATGGACAATCTTGTCTTTTGGATGGAGAATCTTGTGTTCTTTTAAAGCAGCTTCATAACCTGGATATTCATCTGTCTGCAGGTATCCTTTAAAACCGTTTATGAACGGCCGGATGTATTGAGGACTGCGGCTTTCAAAATATCTGTATATTGCCAGCGGTTTATCTTTTGGTCCGCCATGTGCAAGCCAGATATAGGATTTCTTTCGACTGGTATTCCCATTTTCGTAATGCAGAATCTGTGTCGTGGTCTCATCCATATTCAGGACTTTTCCGGTCTTTACATGCTCAAGCATTATCCTTTCCAATGGCTTTAGCTTCTCATAAACTTCAAGCTGCCATTTGTCCATCGTTGCCCTTGAAAGATCAATTCCTTTTCTTTCAAAGTTCTTGGACTGTCTGTAATACGGCATGTGGTTGCAGTATTTGTTTATGAAAATGTAGCTCAAAAGCCCTGGAGTTGCGATCCCCTGCTGAATGATATTCTTTGGAGCAGGAGCCTGTCGAAAAACTGGATGATCTTCATCTCCGCTTCCTTCACAGTTTCTGCAGGCATATACAGGATAGATGTGTTTTTCAACATAGATTCTTTCAGGAATTATGTTGAGTTTTTCTGTGAATCTTT
>JAKSLX010000072.1 GCA_024400915.1 Treponema sp. | reverse complement strand
TTGCCTGCGCATTTTTCGGGTTTATCGGACCTGTATTCTGGGTTGGCATCGGAGTTCCTGCTTCACTTCTATGTGCTTTCCCTATGGTATATTTGCTTGGTAAAAACCAAATTCCCGGTCAGATGTTCTTGACGTCCATCGTATTTGTTCTGGTCAGTTTCGCTGTTGGAGAAATATGGAAGCCTCTCAATGTGATTGTTATGCTGGCAGCAGGTGTGCTGGGCGAGGGCATCCTTGCAGTGAGCGGCCGTAACACAATGAAGGGGATCTGCAAGGGGTACTGCGGATTTTCCGCAATTTTCACCGCAAGCATTTTGCCGATGTGGTTTTATAAGGTGGAATATCTTGCCCACGCAAGCGAAGAAATGAATTCTACTGCCTATGCGGATGGACTGAACAGCTTGGCAACTCCTGCAGGCCTAGTAATTCTTTTTGTAGCTGTGTTTGCGGCGGGATATCTTGGTGCTGTACTGGCTGAAAAGATGCTTGCGAAGAAACTTGATTCCGTCAGCTAAAAGAGACCTTTATTATGCCAAGAGATAAAACAGCCAGTCACAAAAGAGTTCTGGAATCTGCCAAAAAGGAATTCCTGTCACAGGGATTTGAAGCGGCATCCATACGGGAAATTGCACAGGGGGCAGGAATGACCAGTGCCGGTCTATACCGTCACTGCAAGGATAAGGAAGATTTACTCGGACAGCTTTTGCAGCCGCTCTTCGCAGATATGAACCGGCGTTTTGAGCAGCATACACGGGAATCTTACGCAGCAATGCGGCAGGGTTCTGAACTGCAAAGTATGTTCGACTCGGGTGAAATCCAAATCTTTCACGATCTGGCACTTTCTTATCCTGAGGAAATGAAGCTTCTTCTCTGCAAAAGCAGCGGAAGCCATTATGAAAATTTCCTTCACAAGCTTGTTAATGAACAGCAAGTGCAGATGATGGAGGTCCTTGCCTTTCTATCAGAGCAAGGATTTCCGGTGATTTCCGTCAGTGAGAAGGAGATGCACGTATTTTTAAGTGCCTTTGTTACAGCAATCGTTGAACCAATCGTACATGACTACAACAAGGAGGAAATGGAAGCATGTTTAACAAAAACAAAGGAGTTCTTCACTCCGGGTTGGATGAATATCATGGGATTATGAGGGAGCCGAAAGGCTCCCTTTTAATTTTGTTAGTTATCAAAAGTGAATTTTGATAACTAACAGCAAAATACAAAATTTCAAGGAAAAGAGGTAACTGGAATGAAGAAAAACAAC
>JAKSLX010000071.1 GCA_024400915.1 Treponema sp. | reverse complement strand
CCAGAGGTTCCATTGTGTTTCTGCCTTTTTCTGCTTCGATTCTGTCCAGCATTTCATGGTCTGGAGAAATCAAGGCAAGCTGGAACGGATCCAAGTCCAATGTGAACATTCGGCAGCCGTTTGGGTTCTTGAAGTAGTAATCCTTTTTCATTGTTGCGTTGCTCAATGCCAGAATTTCAGAATCTGTAAGGCCAAAGTATCTGTAACTGTCTACAAGACCAGGTGAAGTTGCACTTTCATCAGCAAGGTAGATTTTGGTCAAACACTGCTGGGCGATGGTGTCACTCAAACTTGATTTTGCAGCGGCAGCAACTTCCTGAGTTGCAAAGATGCAGAACACCTTTTTCTTACGCAAAGTTCTGAGCCATTCCTGAAGGAATCCTGCGAAAATCGGATGCTGAAGATAAAGCCATGCTTCATCAAGGAAAAGGAAAGTCAGCGGCTGTTTCTGTCCTGTCGGTACGTTCCATAACTTTTCAAGGTAACGGAAGATGTACATAAGGGCAGGGGCAACTGCCTTTTCTGAAAGTCTCATCAAACTTCCCATTTCAATTGTTACGAGTTTTGAAAGCGGAAGGTTTGTTTCGTCAGCATCAAAAATCGAACCGAACTGGCCTCCTGCACAGTATGGGTCAAGACCGATACGGATTGTGTTGGAACCGTTCTTTGGATCTGAATAGGTTGCATACTGCTGGAAAGTTGTCAGAGTTCTTCTGTCTGGTTCTTTCTGAGAAATCAAACGGAGAGTTTCTGAAATTACCTTGCTCATTTCTGGAGTTGTCTCAATGTTCTGCTGAGACAGTAATCCTTCAATGAACTGCTGGCACCACATTAGGCTTTCTGTATATTCAGCCTGGGTACATTCATCTGGACCTTTCAATTCCGAAAGCGGCTGGAATGCAACGGCATCCTTTCCTGGTTCTACATAGATTCCGCCTCCACCTACCATAAAGGCACGGCTTGAAAGCTGCTTATCAATACAGATGATGTTTGCATCCTTGTATTTTGTGGCCGAGGCCATAAGCAGGGCGAGAAGGGTAGACTTACCGGCACCAGTCGGACCGAATACGAATGTGTGTCCTACATCACGGACATTGAGGTTCAAAAAGAACGGTGTTCCGTAACTTGTAGAACATGTGCACAATGGAACTGAACTTCCACAGGTTTCTTCCGTAAAGTCGTTGTACAGCATTCCCTGCCATGCAGAACTTAATGGAATGATGTTCGAAAAGTTCTTTGTCGAAATGAGAGGACGGCGTATATTTGCATAAACGTTTCCTGGCATCATTCCAAGCC
>JAKSLX010000070.1 GCA_024400915.1 Treponema sp. | reverse complement strand
TTTTTACAATTATTTTACATAAAATCATGCAACATTTCCTCGTTCAAAACGTGTTATAGTATGTAGGGCGAAAACGCCTTGCGCTATTGCGGGGGCGTTCCCGCCTGGATAAAACTATGGCAACTTTTGAGGAAAAAGTCGAAAATTCGATGGCACAACTGTGTTGAACTATGCCTAATTGCAGGAGGTCTTTATGACAAAGAAAAGTGTTGAAACTATTAACAAGAACTTTGTTCTTGATATTCGCGGAATCATTGAGCAATCTCGTAGGAATGCTGTCCGTAGCGTAGATTTTTGCCGCGTTCAAATGTATTGGAACATCGGGCGGCGCATTCAAGTAGAGGAACAGAAAGGCAAGAAACGGGCTGATTATGGTTCGTTTCTCTTGAAAAACCTTTCCAAGGAGCTGGAACCGGAGTTTGGCAGCGGATTTTCTGTGCGTCAGTTGGAAATGTGCAGGCGTTTTTATACCCTGTATCCAATTGCGAACGCAGTGCGTTCGCAATTGAACTGGACGCAATATCGAGATTTGATTAAGATTGATGATCCTGAAAAACGTGAATATTATGAACTGGAAACGATCAATAACGCCTGGACCAGCCGTGAACTAGAACGCCAGATTCATTCTCAGCTTTATGAACGTCTCTTGATGAGTTCCGACAAGGAAAAGGTCTTGGCTGTGGCTCGCAAGCAACGTATTCCAGAAACACCTCAGGAAGTTATCAAGGATCCCATGGTCTTGGAATTCCTGGGTTTGGAACGAAACCCTGAATATTACGAGAGGGATCTTGAAACAGCCATCATCAATCACCTGCAGCGTTTCTTGTTGGAACTTGGAAACGGTTTTGCCTTTATCGCAAGGCAAAGAAGAATTCTCCTTGAAGATGACGAATTCTTTGTGGATCTTGTTCTTTATAACCGCTTGTTGCGTTGCTTTGTGGTTGTAGAAATCAAGACGGAAAAGGTGACCCACCAGGATTTGGGACAGTTGCAGATGTATGTGAACTATTTTGACCGTATGGAAAAGTTGCCCGACGAACGTAAGACGATTGGTATTCTTCTTTGCTCCGAAAAGAACGATACTGTCGTGAAGATGACCTTGCCCGAAGATAACGAGACAATTCTAGCAAGTGAGTTCAAACTTTACATGCCGAGCAAGGAACAGCTGATTGCAGAAGTTAAACATATCCGTGAGGATTTTGAAAAAATACATGCTGAAAGGTCCTGATGAACTCCAAAAAGCATCGTTTTTTCAATAATTTTTGTTCGTTTTCTCAAGACTTTTATAAATTTCTAGTGAAATTTTTAACTCTGGCGCCTTGTGACGCCTTATAAAAGGTCGCAATATGCAGATTG
>JAKSLX010000007.1 GCA_024400915.1 Treponema sp. | reverse complement strand
AATTTGCCCTTAAAGCTAATGGCGGAAAGTTTACTGACGGAAACGGACACTTCACTGACGAAATCATTCTGGAAGGAAAATTTGGAACTCCTCTGGGATATCCAGCAAACTTCCGTCCACAGTCTCCTGTTCTTGATGAAAACGCAGAAAATGACGGTTCTTCATTAGCAACTGACTTTGATTTTAAAGAATGGCATGTAGGAACCAATATGCCTGCTGCGACAGAATTGCCTGCTACATTCCCTGCAGAAAACTCAATTTATGCTGCCCGCTGGACTCAGAACAACGGCTTATATAAGGTTATTCACTGGGCAGAAAGCATGGATAAGAAAGCAGACGGAAGCGGTTACAAACTCCTTGTTCCAAATGAACGGGATGGATTCTCTGGTGAGATGCTGGAAGGTTCTGTAACAAAGAAAGGTAAGCTTGGTAATCAAATGGTTTACTTCCATGATCCAGTAACCGGATTTGAAACTCCAACTGTAGAGTACAAATATACAGATGATAGAACTATTAAAGCTGACGGAAAAGCAGAAGTAATTGTTACATATCTCAGAAAAACATACGCTATCAGATTCCACTTGAATGCAGGCGATGACCCAAATGCAGACTGGTATGGTACTGATAAAGGAAGTGGAGAAACTGTAACAAGAACTGGTAAATACAGAACAGACTTTACACCTCCAGCAAATCCTATTCGTACACATTTTATCTTCCGCGGATGGGTAACAGATCCTTCTAAGACTCTTGCAGACCGTGTTGATATAGTTCCTTCATTCACAGAATCGGCACCAAAAGATTATTATGCAGTCTGGTATTCAAAAGCCAGTGGTGGACTTGAAATTGATACACCAGATATTACACTTTCATGTTCTGTCAACGGAACGGAAATTGTTGCAAATGTTGGCACTCCGGAAGGTGCAGGTGTCTGGACTTATAGCTGGACTGTAAATAATGCTTCTGTATCAGAGACCGGTAAGGTTCTTACACTTTCAGACTGTTACAAAAAAGATTATGAAATTACCGTTGTTGCAAAACACAATGGTAAAGTTTACACAAAAACAGAAATTGTGACTGTAACTGGAGAATAATAGGAGGCTACTATGAAAAATATTGCAAAATACATTGCAGGTCTTTTTGGACTTATGACTGTTTTTTCTGGATGTCAGTTTTTGGAAAGTCAGCCTGAAGAAAATCTAATAATAGTACCTCCCGCTGAAAGAGTAAAAGTATATTTTAACTGTATAACTCCTGAAGAAGTTTCCGGTACAAGAAAGGCTTATGCCAGCATAGATTTTAATTCTTACAACTACGATCTTCTTGCAAAAGAAGGGGATGGAGATTTCAATCCACTTAATAACGGAAAACTGGATTATAAAGCAATCTATTCTGGAACTGAAATTTCTCCAAAAGAGTATACTTTCCAGTTAAAGGCATATGACGGCGATAATGCTGTTATGATAGGAACTTCTGATCCTATTAATCTTGCAGAAGGCTATAGGCATGTTAATTTTGTAATGATTCCGGAACCGGGTTTTGCAGGTTCTGCAAGAATTACAGTTGATTTTCCTGATGATCCATCTGTGGCAAAAGTCGAAACCTGTATTACATCGTTAGACGATCCTTTTACACCGACTCTGGATCATGCTCAGTCTATTAAAACCTTTGGAGATTCTCCGGAATACAATGGATTCAAACGGTTCATTCTCAATTATAATGACCTTTCAAGCGGCAAAGATGTTTTTGTCTACATTAGAATTCTCGACAGTGCAGAAAAAATTATTTCCAGCAGACTTGAAGCTGTTGAAGTTATTGGCGGTGCTGTAGCAGAAAGTAAAATCTACATCGAAAAACTCAGAACCTATGCTGTCAGTTTTCCTCTGAAAAAAGATGGTGTACCTGGTGCATTCCCTGGAAAAGAAATTGTCCTTAAAGATAAAGAAGGAAATGAATATGTTCTCACTGACGATGGCAACGGAAACTTTACGGGATTTGTTGCTGACGGTGAATACGATATTATTATGCGTGACAAAGACAATCCTGAAACTTTTAAGGATATAGACACAGGACTCGATTTTGTTGTTGGAAGTGATAAGAATAAGAATGAAATCAACTTTATTACAGTAACTTTGCCAGGCGATGCAGGACTCCATTATACACCAGTTGAAGGCGGTGGAATTCCAGTTCCTGTAGATTCAACTGGTAAGCATGAAAAAAATGATGACGGAAATTACGAATATCTTGTTCCTTCCGGCGGAAATCTTGTAGTAAATGTTAGCTACGAAGAAGGTTTTACTGGAAATGGCGAAGGAGTAAAAATCGATGGCGTACCTGTTACTCCTGCAGAATCGGGAACAACTGATTTCCAGGATGAAAATGTTTTGAAACTTCCTGTTCCAGCTTCAGATACAATTGAAGTCAGCGGGGTAAAAGCCGTTACATATGCTATCCATTATTTATCTGGTTCTTATGAATTCAGGACCGGATATACTGCTCCAGCTTCTTATACTGCATTGACTGGTGCAGAGCTTCCAAAATATAGCGATGTGAAATATCTTGCAGAAGAAGGTTGGGTGCTTGACGGATGGCAGGATAAAAATAACCTTTCCAAAGTATATGCCGACATTCCAAAAGGTATGTCCGGTGAAATTACACTTACACCTGTCTGGAAAAAAGGTGTAGATGTTACTCAGCCATCAGATTGGGTAGAAGAACATCCTGAAATTCCTGGAAACTTCAAGGTAGCACCTTCCGTATTTGCCTGCGGTTATTCCCTCATCATCAAATGGAGTGATGAAGCATACGGTAGAGGTGAAACAAATATTTACATTGACTACAACAGTAATGGTATAGTTGATTCAAATGATCTTAAGGTAAGCGGTTCCTATAATCCATCTACAACAGACTTTACTGGATATAGATTAAAGGCAGAAAATGCAGACGGAACAAAACCAGCTTCAAACTTTACTTATACAGTTCAGGGCGGAAAACTCGCTTCAATGACTGGTCTTGGCTGTGATGCACAGAATACATCTACTGTAAACATCAGCGGAAAAAATACTGTAATCGGTAATGGTGTTGATGTTGGTGTTGATCTGCCTTCCCTTACAAACGAGTGGGTTAACATCAATGATCAGATGAGCGGTGACTATCATATCACCCTTGAAACACGTCATGAGTTCAACAGAAATGAAAAGACTCACAAGGTTGCATACATTCAGAATGCGGCTTATGCACAGACTTCAAAGTTTACATGTATCAAGCAGGATACAAAGAAAGAACTTGGGCTTGGTTTTTCTAATATTACAGAAAAAGGAATTGATAAAATCATCATCTATCTTAAAGATCCTTCTCCAATTCATCTGCCTTCTGTAGAGGAAGCACAGGACGGAGGCCTTGATGTAATTGAATGGTATGACGCTGCTAATACAATCCCAATGGAATTCAGACTTGGAAGCACTGCATCAATCAACGAAAAATGTTCAGTATTCTCAATTTCTGTAAAGAACGGTAAGTTCCAGCTTAAAGATACGGCAATGAAAAAAGAAAATGGAGACCCTCTTTCAACCTTGAATCTTGGACAGGCAGGACCTGCATCTTATTCAGAAACTCTTAAAGCAAGTACCAATTATATATATCTCCACATGTTCTCGCAGGAAAATATGATTACACCTGCAAGAGCTACTGAATTCTTAAGGACAATCCGTTTCATCAAGGATTCTCCAAACAAAGAAATCGAAATTACTCTTAATCTTGAAGCAGTTCCTTACGAACAGATTAAAGCTATGCAGGATAAATATACAGCTGAACGATTCAACTATTTTGACGGAAGCTTTTATCTTGGTATAAAACTTCCTAGTGGTTCAATTAAATGGCATGATGCTTACAATCAGGCAAAGCAGCAGGTATTCAACGGAATGACAGGATATCTCATTAACATTACTTCTGAAGTTGAAAACAATTACATCTTCAGCCGAATAACACAAAAAAAATGGCAGTGCTGGACAGGTGGTGCCCGTCTTGATGGAAGAGATGTTTTTGATACAGAAGAAGTTGCTCCTGTACCTTTCGTAACTCTTGATACAGCCTTTAAGTGGCAGTCAGGACCAGAAGCCGGAACTGTATATACAGATGGAACTATTTCAACTGTATCAGGAACAACTGCTAAGAGCGGATTTTATTCAAGCTGTTCTTATTCTACTAAAGACGGTAACTATTACTTAAATGCAACTAAGGATGTTTCAAGTCTTGCAGGTAAAACTGTTAATTATTACAGCTCAAGCTGGAAAAAACTCGGTTCTGTACAGGTCGTATCTTATGATCCTGTTAAAAAACAACTGAAGCTTGCGAAAGCTCCTGCTTCTGCTACTTCAATTGTGTATGTTGGAGATTCAACCATAACTACTGGAACTGCACAGATTCAGAATTCCGGTAGAGCTACATATAAAGCTACACAAAAAGCCGAATACACAAACTGGGACGGTGGAGAACCAAATGACAGCTGTAGTGGAAAATCTGAACAGTGTATGCACTTCCTTAGTTCTGGTAAGTGGAATGACTATGCAGCAGATTACGGTTCTGTTTACGGATACATTGTTGAATTCACTCCTTATGAAAATCAGTGGAATACGGAAAAGGCAAACTATCCTTCTATGAAAGCACAGATGAGTTACTAGTTGTTGAGGCAATTATGAAAAAGATTTTAGCATTGATTATTACATTTTCAATTTCTCTTGGATTGGTTTTTGCTCAGGAAGCACAGGATGTAAATGCCGCAGATACTGAAAACAATGAAAAGTATCTTGGTTTTATAAACGATATGAGGGCAGGGGCCTTCTTCAATTTTGAGCCGGCGGCAGGAGAATTAAGTGAATTTGTTTTTTCTAGCATTGGTGGTGGAACTTCTTTTGAAGCAGGTATTCCTTTGCCTTTGTTCAGTCAAAATACTGTAATTCATGGACTCCTGGAAAATTTTGGAGCCAGCTTCAGAATGACTTTCGATGGCGGAATCATGAAAGGCACAAGCATAGATTCCCTTTTCACTATGAGATACACGCTAGGTGCCTATACAAGAATTCCACTTCCTTGGAATATGTTTTCCATTGTTCCAGAAATTGATTATGGTCTTGTATTTAATTTCCCTAAGGCCTCTGGTGTTGGTGCAAAATATGTAGAAAGTGTTTATGTGGATCAGATTTTACAGTTAGGAGCTGGAGTCAGATTTTCTCATCCCGAAATGCTGAATGGAAACCTTGAGTTTGAATTTACACCAACTTATTCGCTTAGTCCTGAATCAGGATCTTCAGTTCATTATATAGGATTCAGATTGGGAGTTTTGTATAAATTTGCAGATAGAGGTCATGGAGTCCCAGTTGAGTCAAATAAATCTTTGCAGAAGTCAGAGCCTTTGGAAGTAAAGCATATTCAGCTGACTCCAGAGATGACTGTAAAGAAAGACGGATTAAGTGAAAGGGCAGAAAAGTTGAGGATAGATTTTGCCAGCCTTGCAGAAGATGCAGAAGAAAATAATCTTAAAAAGCTGGCAAAAAAATATAAGGGATATGAAAAAGAAGTTGAGAAAATAATTGAAGAAATTCAATTTGTTGATTCGGAAGAATCTCTTGCTGCCGCAGAAGCTAAACTTACTCAGCTTGAAGGAAAAATTGGAAATCTTGAAGAGGTTGAAGAAGAAGCAGAAGTTGAACTTGACATTGCTGTTACTGAAATGGCTGCAAAAACAGGTCACGCAGCGCTCATTCACCATCCGGATGGTACTTACACAATTGCAATTCCACCTCTTACTTTTGAAGCTAACACAACAGGGCTTATAATCAGCGATCAAAATAAAAAATCTCTTGATACACTCATTGAAGTCCTTACGACAGATGAAAGAATTGCGGGTATGATTGTTTCAGTATTCGGTTACATAAATCCTGACAGTCGTTCTGAGTTCTGGACAGAAGAAGAAAAGGAACTTGCAAGAGGCCGCGCAGAAACAATTGCCAATTATCTTATTGAAAACGGCTGCAACCATCGAGTTGATTCTCATGCAGGTGAAGGTTATACAAAAAATGCCGTATTCAATAGGCGCGTAGAATTCCTTGTTCATAATTAGCTTGTGTAGTAGTGTATAGTATATTTTAGATGAGTAGTAAGAGGGTAGACGGCAATAATACCATGGACAAAAACTCTCGCAGTGGTCTGTCCCCCTTTTTCATTTTTCCAGCACAAACAGGAATTCGTTTACGTGGATGTCACGGTTTTTAAGGTTTCGGCTGCCACGGAAGGTGTTGTATTGGATTTCTACGGTCTTTACCTTGCCGTATTTTTTTAGCATGCTCTTCATTTCGTCAAATTCAATGAAACCTTCGCTGTTATAAGAGATTATGGTATATTTTGCATCGAGATTTGCGATGATTTTATCCATTGAATCCAATGCATAGGCTTTTTTGTTGAATTTTGACCTGTTCCAGTTGCAGGGGATGCCAGAGACTTTGCTGAGCTTAACGTCTGGAATTGAATTGTCCGCAATGAGGTTCAGCATGAAGTAATTGCTGCCGTAAGGGTGCTGGTTGTACGGCGGATCAAGGTATGCAATGTCGATTTTCTTTAGTTCTGCAGAAAGTTCCACCGTATCCTGCTGAAAAAGCTGCATTTTGCTCGAATAGTTGCTGAAAACAGGCACTGGAAGTTCAACCTGACCCATGATTCGGGTGAGGGCGTTTTTTCCTGTGCCGCCAAAGCAACCGATTCCGGTCTTTTTGTCCTTGTAGAAGCCTTTGAAGACTCCGCTTGTGTTTACATGAATGCTTGCTTCTGTTAAAAGCGGGGCAAGGAAGAAATTCCTGTATTCTTCATCTACTTTGTCTATCAATTTTCTGTATGTGTCGATCCTTTCGGCGTTTTCGCGGGTGTAAAAGGCTCTTTCCCCTGCCTTTATGTCGTTTGTGTCCTTTGGGGCATAGTTTTCGCAAATTATTCCAGGGGTTTTTACCTCAAAAAACTCTTTTTCCAGTGCATTTCTCAGATCAAAATACCTGTCGGCATCAAATTCGCGCCTGTTGAATAGATAGCAGGAGTTGAGGATTCTGCTGTAGTTTTCAAGGTCATTGGCGATTACGAGGGAAGAATGCTGTTTTAGCATGCGGGCAACGACACCGCTTCCGGAAAAAAGGTCGGCAGTTACAAGTTTTTTCTTGTTGAGCTTTTCCTTTATAAGTTCAATTTCCTTCTGAATGTACCCGATGAGGATGCGTTTGTTTCCTATGTAGGTGATTATCTGGGTCGTAAGGAAGTCGTTGTTTTCCGCCATGTCGTTCAGTATAGAGATAAAACGGAAAAAAAGCAATTTTTAAGTGAATTCTATCTCCGCTGTCACGAATTGCAACGTAATTCGTGTGACGAAAGTTAAGGAGGTGGCGGCGGCAACGAAAACAAATGCTTTCGTCAGGGACAGACCCCTAAATAATGCTTCACGAATTGCCCTGCAATTCGTGTGACGAAAGTTAGGGGAGTTTGGGCATCTATAAAGCAAATGCTTTCGTCAGGGACAGCCCCCTAAAACCATTGAAAATAGATATTTTTACCTATATAATTGTAAAAATAGGAATATTGTATGGAAAATAATTCACTTGGAAACATCACATCACTTAAACCTGTTGTAAAACCTATCCGTATGGGTATCGACGTTGGATCCACGACCGTAAAGGTTGTAGCTTTAGGTGACAATGATGAACTCCTTTATGGAGCCTATGAACGCCATCGTGCAGACATCCGCAATACAATCATTGCAGTCGTAAATAAAGCTTTTGATACACTGGAAGGACTTTTCCCGGAAAAAGAAAATCAGACTATAAGCGTAAAAGTTACAGGATCTGGAGGACTCTCCGTTTCCCAGTGGCTTAATATTCCTTTCATTCAGGAAGTTGTTGCCGCTACAACTGCAGTGCGCAAAATCATTCCTCAGACTGATGTCGTTATCGAACTTGGTGGTGAAGATGCCAAGATAACATATTTTAAAGGCGGAGTAGAACAGCGCATGAACGGAACCTGTGCTGGCGGTACGGGTGCCTTCATCGACCAGATGGCAGCTTTGCTTGAAACAGATGCATCTGGACTCAACGAACTTGCCCGCGGTGCAACAACCATCTATCCTATTGCCGCCCGCTGTGGTGTTTTTGCAAAGACAGACGTTCAGCCGCTCATCAACGAAGGTGCACGTCGTGAAGATATTGCCGCATCTATTTTCCAGGCTGTAGTTTCACAGACAATCTCAGGTCTTGCCTGCGGAAAGCCAATCCGTGGACATGTTGCTTTCCTTGGTGGTCCATTGCACTTTTTGGATCAGCTTCGCGAACGCTTCGTAGTTACCCTTAAACTTAAGGATGATGAACAGATTGTTCCAGAAAACAGTCAGCTTTTTGTTGCTTCTGGAGCTGCATATTCTGCAGAAAGGGAAATCAAATGGGTAAATGCTAAGGGTGAAGATACACCTGCAGTTTTCCCTACAATAAAGGAATTCCGTGCAAGCCTTACAAATCTTGTAGGTGCTGAAATGCAGGAGGTTCAGCGTCTTGAGCCTCTGTTCACATCACAGGCAGAACTTGATGAATTCAATCAGAGACACTCAACTGAAAAGGCTCTTGTAGGTGAACTAGACAAGACTGAAGGACCTGTTTTCCTTGGTCTTGATGCAGGTTCCACAACTACAAAGGCTGTCCTTACAGATACCCAGGGAAGAATTCTCTGGCGTTTCTATGATGTAAATGCCGGAAATCCTGTTGATCTTGCCGTAAAGGTTCTTAAGAAACTTTATTCAATTCTTCCTGAAAAATGCTACATCGCCCGTGCCGTTTCTACAGGTTACGGAGAAGCATTGTTCCAGGCAGCCCTTGGCGTAGATGCAGGTGAAGTTGAAACAATCACCCACTATCGTGCCGCAGATTTCTTTGTTCCTGGCGTAGAATTCCTTCTTGATATCGGTGGTCAGGACATGAAGTGCCTGCGCATGAAGGACGGTGCAATCGTAAGCATTCAGCTTAACGAAGCTTGTTCTGCAGGTTGTGGTTCCTTCCTTGATAACTTTGCCCGCACAATGGGTATGAGCGTTCAGGAATTCTCAAAGATTGCCCTTATGGCAAAAAAGCCTGTAGACCTTGGTACCCGCTGTACGGTATTCATGAACAGCCGTGTTAAGCAGGCACAAAAGGAAGGGGCTGAAGTTGCAGATATTTCTGCCGGTCTTTCATATTCAGTTATCAAGAATGCGCTTTTCAAGGTAATTAAGCTTCGCCGTGCAAGTGAAATCGGTACAAAGGTTGTAGTTCAGGGTGGTACATTCTTCAACGACGCCGTTCTCCGTGCCTTTGAAAAGATTGCCGGTGTAAATGTATACAGGCCTGATGTTGCAGGTCTCATGGGTGCCTATGGTAGTGCCCTCATTGCTCAGGACCAGTGGGAAGACCTTCGCCGTCCAAAGCCAGATGATCCAGACCAGACGCCAAAGTTCGTCAAGTCAAACATTGCTACAGTTGATCAGCTTGAAAACTTCAAGGTTGAACTTGAACTCAAGCGCTGCGGAAAATGTTCTAACAACTGTCTCCTTACTATCAATACATTCATTGCTGGTGAGGAACGCCGCAAGTTCATTACAGGTAACCGTTGTGAACGCGGTGCAGACATTGAAGAATCTCCTGCAGAAAAATCAAAGCTTGTGGACGCAAGCAACAAGGCAAATACAAAGGGTGCAGACGAAGACAACGAAAAGCTTCCAAACCTTTTTGAATGGAAGTACAAGAGGCTTTTCAGCTATGTACCTCTCAAGGCAGAGGATGCTCCTATGGGAGATGTTGGTATTCCTCGTGTCCTAAATATGTACGAAAACTATCCGCTTTGGTTTACTTTCTTTACAAAGCTTGGATTCCGCGTAAAGCTTTCTCCTCGTTCAAGCCGTGCAATCTACGAAAAGGGTCTCGAAACAATTCCTTCAGAATCAGTTTGTTACCCAGGAAAGATTTCCCACGGACATGTGGAAAGCCTTCTTCAGCAGGGAATAAAATTCATTTTCTATCCTTGTGTTCCTTATGAAAAGCAGGAAGATCCTGGAGCTGGAAACCACTACAACTGTCCTATCGTTACAAGCTATCCTGAAGTTCTACGCAACAATGTGGATCGCTTGAGACAAGATGATTCAATTTTCTTCATGAATCCGTTCCTTCCTATTTATGACAAGGACCGTCTTGCTGTTCGTCTCTTTGAAGAGATGACAAAGAAATTCCCTAAACTCACAAAGAAACAGATTACAGATGCTGTGGAAGCTGCTTGGGCAGAACAGGAAAAGTTCAAGAAGGAAGTTCAGGAAAAGGGTGAGGAAGCACTCGAAGAGACAATCACTCGCGGTGGCAATGGTATCGTTCTTGCAGGTCGCCCATATCACCTTGATCCAGAAATCAACCATGGAATTCCTGAGATGATCAACGGTCTTGGAATGGCAGTATTTACGGAAGATTCTGTTGCTCATCTTGGTTCAATTGAAAGGCCTCTGCGCATCATTGACCAGTGGTCATATCATAACAGACTTTATCGTGCAGGCGTATTCGTAAGCGGCATGGCAAACATGGAACTGGTTCAGCTTACATCTTTCGGTTGCGGTCTTGATGCCGTTACTGCAGATCAGGTTGACGAAATCATGAAGTCAAAGAGTCGCATGTATACCCTCATAAAGATTGACGAAGGTTCAAACCTTGGTGCCGTTCGTATCCGCATCCGTTCTCTCATTGCAGCTGTTCGTGCCCGCGAAAGAAACAGGACTAAGCTTACGGTTAAGTCAGCCGCCTTCAAGCGACAGGTATTCACAAAGGAAATGAAGTACAAGCATACAATCCTTGCACCTCAGATGAGTCCTATTCATTTCAAGCTCGTTCAGCAGGCTTTCAGATGTTCCGGATACAACTTTGTGGTTCTTGATGCCGTTGATCCGATGGCAATTGAAACAGGACTCAAGTATGTTAACAACGATGCCTGTTATCCTTCTATTCTTGTTGCGGGGCAGATGATTGCGGCTCTTCAGAGCGGAAAGTATGACGTCAATAAGACTAGCCTTATTGTAACTCAGACGGGTGGTGGCTGCCGTGCTACAAATTACATCGGCTTCATTCGCCGTGCCCTTGTAGATGCAGGACTTTCACAGGTTCCTGTAATTTCACTGAGTGCCCAGGGCTTTGAAAGTAATCCAGGTTTCAAGATTACCCCAGGCCTTTTGATCCGCGCCATGAGGGCTCTTGTTCTTGGCGATCTTTTGATGCGTGTTCTCTACAGAACCCGTCCTTATGAAAAGGTTCCTGGAAGTGCCAATGCTCTCTATGAAAAATGGAACGCAAAGTGTGAACTTGGAATGAAATCAATTTCCCACCTGAAGTTCAAGAGACTTGTTAAGGGTATCATCCGTGACTTTGACAGACTTCCTCTTCTTCCTGTAAAGAAGCCAAGGGTAGGTGTTGTAGGAGAAATCCTCGTAAAATTCCATCCTACAGCAAACAATGATATTGTCAATGTAATTGAAAGGGAAGGTGCTGAATGCGTAATGCCTGACCTTATGGACTTCTTCTTCTATACTTTCAGTGACGGAATCTTTAAGCACAAGAGCCTTGCATTCCCTAAGGAATCGGAAAAGAATTCCAGAATCCTTATCTGGTTCCTTGAAACTTTCCGTGCCTACATGAAGAAGCAGCTTAAAAAGAGCCATCGTTTTGAACCTCCACACCTCATCTACGACATGATGAAGGGAGTTGATGACATCGTTCAGCTTGGAAACATTACGGGTGAAGGCTGGTTCCTTACTGCAGAAATGGTTGAACTTATTCACAGTGGATGTCCTTCCATTGCCTGCGTTCAGCCTTTTGCCTGTCTTCCAAATCATGTTACCGGCAAGGGTATGATCAAGGAACTTCGCCGCAGATACCCTGAAGCAAATATTTCGGCAGTCGATTATGACCCGGGTTCAAGTGAAGTCAACCAGCTCAACCGCCTTAAGCTCCTGCTTTCAAACGCTCCTGTTGGAAAGCATCCTGATGAAGAAGCCGACGGAATGGTTCATGGACCTGACAAGTCTGTTGTAAAGCCTGAAATTCAGCTTGCAGAAGGTGCTGCTCAGTTTGTTGACCCGGAACCTGTTGAAATGAAGGATGCTCCGGCAAGTAATTGATATTTTCGCATAACCATTAATTTGGATTTGCGTTGAAACTTCTTTGGGAGGAAGTTGTTTTATAAAACAGTATGATCATGAAAAAGATTTTTTCAAAAATTATTTTGCTTGCAGCGGCATGTTTTGCTTTTGCAGACTACAATAGCTACGATATTCCTGATTCAGCAGAAATCAGGCGGACAATAGTTGACTCCTGGCTCACTCCTGGCCTTGATACTCTCAGGGATTACAAGGAGCAGTTCAAGGACAACAGGGTGGGCATTACATACCAGATCCGTCTTGAAGAAGATGATAATGAATTCTGTGTTGTTGTTGCTCCCCGTTCAGAAATCGACATTAACATGATAAACGGTGACAGCGTAAGGACCGTTCGTGCTGCAGTTTATCCGAAGGGTGCTGCCGGAAGCTGGATTCTTTACCGCAGTAAGAACAAGGGAATGCCGCTTCGTATTCAGTATTTTTTCAATCAGGATTCTGATGTGTATTTGCAGTTCAGGCCTGAAGGAAACAAGACCTATGCTGACCTTATTATCTGCGGTTCCTATGCAGCCCGTTCTGTTCTTGTTGGGGTTCCTTTTGCAAGACTTTATACGGCTTCATTTCAGGATGTTAAAAACTGGACTAAGAAATCCCTTCCTTGGGATAAGGTTACGGTCCTGAAAAATCAGTATACCAATACTCTTGTCATGGCAGGAACCATTAGGGATAACCTTGATTCCTTCCGCTTTCTGGATGATGCCTGCTATGATGAACACGGCAAGCTGAAATCAATCTTTACCGGGAAAGACATTGTTGTGACTGACGAGGAAGGAAATTTTGTTCCTGTAGAAGAAATAAAGGATAAGCATTTCCTTTCCGGTGCAGGTTTCCTTAAGTGGATTATTGACGGCATTGTTGAACCATACCGTGGTTACGGTACTTCCGTTCAGCAGCTTACAGTTCCAACCCTTGAGTTTAAGCCTGTAGGAAAAAATGGTGTAATGTCTCAGGAATGGAACCTTACTTTCACCCTTGACTGGTGTAGAAATTTGGCTACTGAAGCTCATGCAATCCGTTCCAGCAGAAATGAAGATTTCCGGTCTGCTGGCCTTGATGTAAACTACAATTATTTTTCATCAGAAATTACCGACGGTAAGACAGTAAATTCAACTGGATACATAAAAAATACTGGATATTCAGCAGATCATTTAAAGTCCATGCTCTATGTCCTTGCGGTTACAGAACCTGAATGGTTCTATCTTGGTGCCATAAGACAGGGCTCTGCCATAAAAGCGGATGACCTTGTATTCAATAACTGTATTGTTTTCTTCCCTTACTTTGACAGAAACGGAAAATTCGGCTGTTTCATATTTGAACAGGGCGAAGAAATTACAATGGAAAAATTCCTTGAAAAATACAGCGGTGCTTATGTTCATCTTGAGAGAGTAAAAGCAACAGAGGCATTCTTCCCTTATGAAAAAAAATAATATGAAAAAATCAATAGCGACTGTTTCTGCATTGGTGCTTGCATCCTTTTTTTGCTTTGCGGCTCCTGCAGATTCAGCTACCGGAGATTCCTGGATATTTTCAGAAATCGTTACGGCTTATTCTGGTGCTGCATATCCTTCCGTAATAGAACATGCAGACAAACTTGTTTCAAATTATCCCGATTCAATTTATTATCACAAAGCCTTGCTTTACAAAGGGGAAAGTTTATGTTCCCTTGGCAGGTATAGTGATGCTGAGCCTGTTCTTTCAAGGGCTTGTGATAGCGATGATGTTGACGTTCAGGTTCTTTCCTTCTATTGGCTGGGAAGAACTCGTCTGGCAATGAATAAAAATAAGGAAGCCGTAGAAGCCTTTTACAGGTGCTGTGAAATTTCGAGCTCCAAAAAGATTTCAAAGAAGTCAGAGCACTACTACAACATGGCTCTCTTCTATGCTGGTAAAACCTATTTCATTTCTGAAGACTACAATAAGTCTATTCCCGTTTTTGAATCCGTAATTTCAAGGGGAGACAGTTATCCGGTTGCTGCATATTCCGATTCTTTTGTAATGCTTTTTGAAAGCTATCTTGAAGAAAATAAATATTCTTCCCTGATTTCCCTTTACAAAAAAACTCCGGAAATGAAAGGACAGCCTCTTTCAAATCTATATGCCGAGCTTTCCTTGCTTGCCTCAACTGCCTATGAAAAAACAGGGGACTATAAAAATGCCTGGGCCTGCTGTATAAAGGCTCTTTCAAGCACTGATGAATCTGTTTCCACAGAAGCTTTCAGAACTGCATACAGAATTTCAGGTCCCTATGAAAAGCAAACCGGAAAAAGTTCTGCATCTGTGTTCGAAGCCATTTCGGATATGTTTGCTGCAGATCCAGATCTGCTTGCTGAATTCTGGACCCGCGTAGCCACCGATTGTTTTGAAAACGGCGACTATGAAAATGCCTCAACCTATTTCAATAAAGCTGAAAAATATGACCAGAAGAAAAAATATGCTTCCTTGATTTCCCTTTACCGTGCAAGGCTTAAAGGCAATACCCTTGAACTTGTTGGGACAGTTGATGATAGCAATGAACTTTATGCAGACTATGAAGCAGCTTTTGCCGAACAGTATGCGTCCATAGGCGATTGGACAAATTGCCATAATCACGGAAAAAATGCCTATGACAAAATTACTTCTTCCGACGATGTAAACCTTCGCCGCAAGTCTGCCTATTATTATGCCATGGGACTTCTTAACTGCGGAAAAATTTCCGAGGCAGAAAACGTTCTTGAGAATGGAAAAGTATCTTTCAAAAAGGATGAGCCTTTTTACGATGGAAAGCAAAAGATTCTTGCCAGGTGCTATGCTTTGTCTGGCAGGGAAGAGACGGCAATAAAAATCTACAGCCTGCTGAACTTGAATGGAGAGGAAAAGGCTGATTATGCAAAAGTTCTTTTTTCTTGCGGATATCTTTCTGCAAGTAAGGATATGGGGTTGAAGTCTGATACCAGTGACGGAAAATATATTGCAGCCCTTTCGTCTTTCAACCTCAAGCAGTGGAAGGATGCCGAATATCTTTTTGGCGAATACTTGAGAACCAATGCAAAGGTGAATAGGGAATATGCTGTTTTCTATCTTGGTTACTGTCAGTATAAACTTGGAAAGCCGTCAGCATCTGATACTCTGGAAAAATTCAGTGTGAATTACAAAGGACACGCCCTCTGTTACAATGCAGCGATCATATGTGCGAATTCATTGATAGCTTCGGAAGATTTCAAAAGGGCATTGAACCAGTCTTCCCTTGCCATAAACCTTGCAAGAAACAGTACGGAGCGTGAGAATGCAACGCTGCTTACTTCATCGATTTATGCAGATTCCGGGGACCTTGACCGTGCTATTGCAGTTTTAAGCCCGTATCTAAAGGAATCTTCTGAGTTCGGAATTTTCTGCAGGTATGAGTCAGCCTTGCTTTATGCCCGTGCCGGGAAAATTAATGAAAGCGATAGATATTTCAATGAAATATACGCGAAGTATCCTTCTTCAAAATATGCGGAAGAAAGTGCCTACCGCAGGGCAGAACTTTACTATTCGAATGAAAAGTATCAGACTGCAATTACCCGCTTTGATGAATACAAAAAATCTTTCCCAAAGGGAAATTTCTATGAGAGTGCCATCTTTTATTCTGCAGACTGCCAGCGTAAAACAGGGAATTCAAGAGGCGCAATCCTTTCATACGAACTTCTGCTTGTGGAATATCCAAAGTCTACTTATGCCTATGTAGCTTCAAGAAATCTTGTTCAGTTGTACAGGGACGCAGGTAATTATTCAAAAGCAATGGAAAGCTGTAAAAAAATGCTTGCCTCTGCATTGAATGAAGATCAGAAAAAAGAAGCTAAAAAGGAAGAGGAAAATCTTTCCCTTATGGTGGATTCTGGAAATGATCCTGAAACAATGCTGAAGAAAAAATATGAATCCCTGGGAAAACATAAGTCGGTGGATGGCCGTATTGCAGGAACGGAGCTTGCAGAGTTTATTTGGAATAAGGAAAAATATTCTGATGAAGCAGTTGCAATTGCAGAAAAAATCTATTCCGAACAGATAAAGAAATCCAATGTGGAAGCTGAATGTGCCTATGCCGCAAAAAACGGAATCATCCTTGCAGAGTCAGAACGTCATGATCGTGAATATCTTTCTTCTGCAGAACTGTTCCTTGCGGCTGCAAAATATGCCCGCATGGCTAATAAAGAAATCTTGGCTTCCCGTGCCCTTTACGGTGCTGCCGAAGCTTTTGATACGGCCGGGAAAAAAGGTGATGCCAAAAGCGTTGCCGAAAATCTTATTGAACTCTATCCGAACACTGAATATGCAAAGAGTGTTCGTGAATTGATAAAAAGGTAGTATATGAAAAAATTATTGTTTGTAATGTTTGCCTGTTGTGCTTCCTTTGCCTTCTCACAGAGCAATGATGAAGAAAAAATTCAGCTTCCGGAAATGACAACAACTGTATCCGGTGATACTGTAGTTGCAGGCAGAGATGCCGTTCCGGATTTTTCAAAAGTTGTTCCTTCTGCCGGAGAAGAAAAGAACATCATGCCTAAGCTTCCTGGCGAACGCATTACCTATGAAGATGACGGTGCAGAACCAGAAGCAGATTTCTTTAGCGGTGATAATAAGAACGTCTATGCACAGGGTCTTGTTGGCGGTGGTTTCCCAGGAGATTTTATCGGGGAATTTTCCGTATACAAGTCTTCAAATACAGATCCTTTCAGAATTGAATTCTCTCATTTCAGCAGAAACGGATATGGAAAGCACACTGCTGCAGACGGTTACTTTGACAATGGTACAAAACTTTATGCGGAAAAAACTTTCCATGCTGCAGATTCTGAATTTACATTTGGCGGAAGATATGACAGGGTAGGAACTGGACTTCAGGGATTGAACGATTATTTCTATGACATGAATTCCCAGAAAGTTTCTGGCGTTTTCCTGTTTGATCATTTCTTTGGCGATTCCGGTTTTGAATTCAGCTCGGAAACAAATGCCTACTGGTACAACAGATATGCTGGAATAATAAATGACGGTGACTTCCTTAAGCAGGAAAGAAACATCAATGTTTTCTACACTGACCCGGGTTTTGTTTTTTCATGGTACAGCCAGGGATTTTCTGCAGGTCTTGAATGCAATTTCCAGATTGAATCTTTCCTTGGAAAGCATGATGATGCTTACAATGATGATCTTTTCCGTGTAGACGGCACTCTTTTTACAGGCTATGAAAGCGACATTGTAACTGCTTTTGCTCGCGGTGGAATTGCCGGTGGAACTGAAATTGGCGAAGGAAGAACAATTGTTCCTTCGTTCAGCACCGGTGCGGAAGTAAGGGCACCATTGTCAACTGGACGCAAGCTCGTAATCGGCGTTAACGGGGGGCTTGAAACAAGACATGATGAATTCTCAGTTCTTGAAAGAAAATATAAATTTGCACAGATGACAACCCTTACAAAAGAAATTTCCGACTGGTTCGTAAATTCCAAGATAGTCATTCCTTTGTTTGATGTCATTACGGTAAACAGCGGCATTGAATTCAAGAAGTCTGCCTTTGACAACTATGCATGGGAAGCTGACTATTCAACAAAGAAGGGTTGTGGTGTGTTTGGATTCAAGTCGGAAGAAAGAACCCAGGTTACAACAGACAACGGTATCAGTATCAAATATGATATCTTTACTTTGCGTGGTGGATGGAGAGCCCACTGGTGGCATGTTCCTTCAAATGAATACAGGCACTCCATCGAAGGTTCCATTGCCTATGATGATGAACTTGAAAGATGGGGCTTTTCTGCAGGCGTAATTGAATCTGTAGACTCCAAAAGTGACAAGTGCCCTAATCTTCGTGGTAACATTTATGTAAACATCAAGAAGGCCATGAGGCTTTCCCTTGAAATGGACGATGTCATCAAGTTGTTCTCAAGAAAAGACAGGGAATATGTGGAATCTGGATATCTTGTTAGGGCTGGAAGTGTAACCTTCCTGTCTAGATTTTTCTTTTAATAATAGAGTGTAAAGAGGTAAATTATGTTTCAGATATTAAAGAACGGTGGAATCCTTATGATTCCAATCATTGCATGTGGTCTCCTTGTGGTTTTCATTGTAGCCGAAAGACTTCATTATTTTTTCACTGTAAAAAAAAGGGAAGAAACTTTCTCTGATGATATTGATGCAGTACTTGCAAAAGGTGACTATACGGTTGCGGAAAACCTCTGCAATAATGCAGGAACTCCATGTGCATCTGTAGTAAAGGATGCCATCAACTGCAGGGGACTAAAGGAAGAAGACCTTAAGGAATATGTTCAGACAAAAATGGATCTTGCTGTTCCTCGTTTCGAACATCTTCTCTCTGCCCTTGGTACAATTTCAAATGTAGCAACCCTTCTTGGACTTTTGGGTACAGTTACGGGAAATATTAAGGCTTTCGGTGTACTTGGTAACGGTGGAACTATGGGAGATCCTGCTTTGCTTGCTTCATCCATCGGTGAAGCCCTCGTTACTACAGTTGCTGGTCTTGTGGTAGCCATTCCTGCCATCATTTTCCATAGCTATTTTAATTCCCAGGTAAACCACAGTATCAAGAGCATGGAACTTACAGTTACAAGGGTAATGTTCCGCCTTACGGGAAAGGAGCTTTAAATGAAGGTTTCATCAAGAAGAAGTAATGGTGGCGTTGGTGGCGTAGACCTGTCGCCAATGCTTGATGTTATTTTCCAGCTCATCCTCTTTTTTCTTGTTTCTACTACTTTTTCCATTCTGCCTGCAATCAATGTTAATCTGCCGGAAAGTTCAACTTCTCAGGGGGTGGAAACCAGCAGCATTACCATTACTGTAAAGGAAGACGGTAATCTTTGGTTCAATGACGACAAGGTTTCAATGAAGGAACTGGAAAAACTCCTCAAGGAATTTGACACAGGGGACAGACCCCGAAATGAATTCCCTGTTTCCATTCAGGCCGACACAAATGTAACAAACGGTAAGATTGTAGCCCTCTTTGATGTAATCAGGTTCAGCGGTTTTAGTGCCGTAAGCCTGAGAACTACAGGAAAAAAATGAGTCTGAATCTAAACGACATAGAAGAAAAGGGCAGAAGGTTTGCCCTACAGGTAACAGCAGCATTTGTTCTCTTTCTTGTAATTCTTTGCCTTGCTATCCGCATTAAGCCAAAGGTAAAATACCAGGAACTTGCTATACGCCTTGATAGTGTTCCTGTGGTTAAGGAAAAAGCTGCCACAACCAAAAAAAGTGAGCCTGTAAAAGCTAAGAAAAATCAGGAAGTTCAGGAAAAAAAACCGGACCCAAAACCGGAACCTAAAAAACAGGAAAGGAAGGCCGATAAGAAAGTAGAAAAAGCCGAAAAAAAGCCTGAACCTGCAAAAAAGAAGGCAGTTGCTGACAGTTCTAACCAGAAGGTTGAAGAACCTAAGCTTAAAAAGAGCGTGGATGATCTTATGGCGGAAAACAAATCTGCTAAAAAGAAAAAGGTTGAATTTGACGAAAGCCTTTTTGCCGATGAAACTCCAGTGCAGACTAAGGAATCTTCCGTCACTAAGAATGTTGCCGTAGCCAAAAGTTCCCTTAGCGGAAGTTCTGCCAGTGCGGAAAACAAGCAGGCTTCCGGTGCTTCTTCAAGCTCTTCGTCAAACAACGCAACGGACAATTCCGTTTCAAATGCAACAAAAGATGCCCTGAGCGATATAAAGAACACTGTATTCTCTTCTACGGTTGCAGAAGGCATAAAGAGCAAGACCAGCATTGCGGCTTCAAGAAATAACGGTGTTGTTTCCATGCAGATGTCGGACGGAAGTGCAAGACAGCTTTTGAATCCAAAGAATCCTTCAATCCTGATTTCTGAGGAAAATGCAAAGCTCATCGATAGCACCAGAAATGTTACGATTTCATTTATAGTCAAGGCTGACGGATCGGTTCCTTTCAGTGATATCGAGATATCACCAAGTTCTTCCATTCCTGCTCAAATCCAGAGGGAAATAAAGGAGCAGATTAAGACATGGCAGTTCTCTGATGATGCTTCAGGAAAGCCTGCAAAGGCTGTATTCAACTATTCCCTTGAGATTAAGTGATTTTCCTACTATAATAGAGGAATGTACAAGGATATACAGGCAGTGGCATTTGATATTGACGGAACACTCTATCCTTCGTGGAAACTGTTCATCCGCATGCCGCTGCATGTTCTCAAGAATTTCAAGCTCTATATTCACTTCAATAAGACCCGGCACATCATGCATAGGACCGCGCCTCTTGCGGATTTCTATGAGTACCAGGCACGCATGCTTGCAGAAGTATCTAAAATCAAAAGTCCTCGTGCAAAAGAAATAATCAATGAAATATGTTATGACGGCCTCAAAAAATTCTTTAAGAAAGTAAAGCCATATCCTCATGCCTACGAATGCATAAAGGCAATGAAAGATGCAGGTCTCAAGATCGGTATATTGTCGGACTTTCCTCCGGAACAGAAAGGGGATATCTGGGGAATCCGCGACCTGTGTGACGTCTGCATTGGTTCTGAGGAATCCGGTGCTTTAAAGCCTTCCATCTATCCGTTTGGAATTCTTGAGCGCAAACTAGGAGTTCCTGCAGATAAAATACTTTATGTTGGAAACAGCATCAGGTATGATGTTCTTGGCGCAAAAAATGCCGGCATGAAATCAGCCTACATTCTTAAGGGGTTTAAGAAACTGTTTAACATAAAGCTTCCTGAAGCTGACATATCATTTAAAAATTATCGTCAGTTACAGAAAATCGTGCTAGAATAAACAAACAGGCATATAAAAAAGAATAATCAAATTGGGTGGGAATAAAAAGTGATTATCATTGGTATTGTTATCTCTGTAATATTATCTGTAGTGGCTTCCATTATTGTTCGTCAGCTTGATAAGAACGAAAGCCAGATGGAGAAAGTCAAAAGATATGCGGATACACGCAGAAAGGAATTTGACGAATATTTCAACCATCAGAAAGAATCCCAGAACCTTATAATCAATGAACTTGAAACAAAGAAAATTGAAACTGAAGCTGCCATTAACAGGATGGAAGATCAGATCAAGGAATGCAAGAATACCACAGAAAGTTTTGAAGATCCTGTAAGGGCCGTTGAAAACATTCAGTCAAAAATTCAGGCCTATGACAATGTAATAAAAAACCTTATGGAAATGACGGCTGCAGTTGAACAGAACCTTGCTTCCGTAAAGAATGAGGCAGTTCTTATTGACAAGGTAAATGCCCGCCTTAACAAACAGCAGAAAGCCGCTGAAATCCTTGAATCCAAAGTAGGGGAACTTGTAAAGCAGTTCTCTTCAAAAAATGCCGAACAGCTTAAGACTATCGGTGAAGATCTCCTTAAAGCATTTGAAGAAAGGGCTAAGGAAGTGGAAAGTACTACCGAACGTTCAAGAAAGCAGAATGAAGCCATCATGAACAAAATCGAGGATGATATCCGCAATGCCTATTCTGCAGCCATTGAAAATGCAAAGAAACTTGAAGATGAATCCTTCAGTAACCTTCGCCAGGAATCTCAGAACAGAATTGACGAATGCCTCAATGAAATCAATGCTCAGGCTAAGCAGATGACAGCCATGATTGATTCAAAGATCGAAGAGACTCAGAAGGCCCTCAATGAAAAATCAAGGGAACTTGCGGAATCCTTCAAGGAATACAGTTCAGGTATTGAAACAAAATTCAAGGAAAGAACGGACAATATGCAGCAGATGCTTGATGCCCGCACGAATGTTCTGTCCGACAACTGGGAAAAGAAAATTTCTTCTCTTGAGGAAGACCTTAAAGAACGCTCTGAAAACTTTGATTCCGTTCTTGATACTGCGACTGATTCTCTTAAAAACAAGATTGAACTCAAGATCGCGGATATGGATAATGATGTTGAAACAAGAATTGGTAGCATAGAAGGAAATCTTTCTGAGAAAGTTGACGAACTTGCAGCACAGGTAAAGGAAACAACTGATTCCCTTTCCAATGAAATTGCAGAAAAAATCGGCGACATCCGTTCTGACCTTGACAACAATACTTATGAGATTCGCGAAAAGTGTGATTCTGCCATTGCGGAATTCAAGAGCAACCTTGAAAACAGTACTTCCGGTATTGAAGAAAGAATTGCAAGTCGCATAGAAGCCCTCAATTCAAAGATTGACGGCGGTCTTGAAGGCATGGAAGAAAATATTGACGAAAGAATTTCTACCCTTAATGCCAGGTTTGATGATGGTCTTTCAGCCGTTGAAGAATCCGTTGATTCCCGTATTGCACAGATAAATGAAAAAATCGACACTGGAATTTCCAGCATTGACGCCGGATATACTGATCGTGCCGACAGCCTTGAAAGAACTCTTTCTGCAAAGTTTGATGCTATGAGCGCTGACTTCAATGTAAAAACAGATAACTTTGACAGGATTTTTACTGAACGTTCGGCTGCCTTTGAGGAAAAAACAGCAGCCTTTGAAAATGCAGTTCGCGAAAGAACAGAAAAAATCAATACTGCCCTCGACACGAATACAAGCGACTTTGAAGAAAAACTTGCTGCCCGTGTAGAAGCCCTTGATGCAGCCCTTTCTCAGAAAACAGAAGCCCTTGATGCCCTGTTCCATGACAAGACAAAGAATCTTGAAAATGATTTTGTTGTAAAGACTGATAGCCTTAGCAAGGATCTTGAAGATAAGTATGGTGATATGGTTGGTTCCATTGACAGCCGCCTGAAGGAAATCTCAAAGAACTATGAAGATAAAATTCTGGAAATGAACCAGAAATTCAATGATACTTCAACATCAGTAATTCACATGTTCGATGACAAGAACCGTGAGCTTGAAAGTGCCTATGATTTGAAGGCAAAGAGTCTTAAGGAAAGCCTTGAAGCAAGTACTGATGGTGCAGAGTCTGAAATGAAGGAAAAGTCTCAGAAACTCATTTCCCTCTTCAATGAAAAGTCTGCAAATCTTGATGCAAAGCTCAAGCAGAAAATTGCATCCGTTGATCAGGATATCGACAAGAACTTTGACGAGCTTGCCGACAAACTCAAGCAGAAAACTGCGGCTGCAAATTCAAGTCTTGAAACTTCAATAAACAAGATTGAAACTGAAATCAAGCAGAAGACAACAGCCCTCAATACAAACTTTACCGATAAGGCTGATGCTGTTGATACCATGATCCGCAGAAAGCTTGAAGAACTCAACAACCGTGCCCTCTCTATTTCTACAGAAATCAAGAACAGGACTGATAGCCTTGAAGATGATGTAAGAAAGAAACTCAATACTCTTACGGAAGATGTTAGGGAACAGACAGCTCAGGCCGTTGAAAAGTATCGTGAAACAACTTCATCCTACACACAGGATATTGAAGACCGTACTGATACTTTAAGGAACGAACTTGCCGAGAGAACTGAAAATCTTGAACGCCAGCTCCGCGAAAGAACAGGAGAAATTGAAAGCAAGCTTGCTGAACTTGTAAACAATGTTGAAAATCAGACTCACGGAGCAATGGAGCAGTACAAGATTACTACTTCCGAATATACTTCAAGAATTGAAGATCAGACAAAGAGCCTTAAGGAAGCCCTGGAAAACAGAAGCCGTGATTTGGAGAAACTTATTGACGACAATGCTGCTTCCCTTGCTGAAAGAACAGCGTCTCTTGAATCTGAAATAAATGACAAAGCTGATGAAGTGAAGGCACAGGCAATCAGACTTGTTGATGAGATGAAGGAAAGCCTTTCTTCAGAAACTGATTCTGTAAGAAAAGATGCTGAAGACGAAATCAATAAGGTTAAGGGGCAGTTCTCCGAGGCTGCAGACAGACTTGTTTCTGAAATGCGCGATACAATTTCCGATGTTCAGGGTAAGGTTTACGATGCAGTTCAGAATGCAAAGAGTGCAGTTGATTCCGTAAATATGGATGCAAAGGCAAATGCTGAAAAACTTGCGGCTCTTCAGGAATCAGTGGACAAGCAGTCCGATACACTTAAAGAACGTTACGACGGCATGTTCAATACTATCCTTGAAAAAGCTGAGCAGGAAGAAAATGCTGCCTACGAAAAATTCAGTACCCTCAGTACAGCAAACCTTGACAAGTACAAGAGAGATGTTCAGGACCGCGTAGATCAGATGCACAGTGATGTAAAGTCTACACTCGGCGAACTTGATGAACAGGCCAAAAACTACAACGAAAACATTTCAACTGCCTTAAATGAAATTCAGAGCAAGTTCCAGTCAATTCAGGAACAGTCAAATTCAATTACTGAACGCATTGTTTCTGAAACTGCAGACCACAGGGAAAAACTCGATGGATTCTCGGCAGAACTTAATGCACGCCTTGCTGAAATGGATGCAAAACTAATCGGTGCTTCCCGTGACATTGCCGCTGAATGCGATGCAAGACAGACAAAGTATCTTGCAGAACTTGACAATACCCTTGACGAATACAAGAAGGAAATGGATTACCGTTTCAAAAAGCTTAATTCTGCCGGTGCCGATGTAGACAAGCTTGAGTCTGCCTTGAGAAAACTCATGGATCAGAGCCAGAAGAAAGTTGTTGGTGATTTTGAAAAATTTACCGAGACACAGCAAAAACTTCAGTCAGATTTTGAAACTGAACTCAGTTCAAAATTCAGCAAAGTTAAGGCGGAACTTGAAACTGTACAGACTTCCCTTGACGAAATCAAGAAAGATTCTGCAGCAAGGCTCAGCAACAAAGTCAAGGTGTTTGAAGATTCATTCCTTGCAGACATTGCAAAGCGTGAAGATGATGTGAGTTCAAAGCTTGCATCATGGAAAAATACTTTTGATGCCCAGTTTGAAAACTTTACGGCTGAATATGAAGAAAAGAGAACCGGCCTTGAAAGACAGTATGAAGAAGAACTTTCAAAGCGCATTATTGAACTTCAGAAGAAAACTCAGGAACAGGAAAAGAAATTCCAGACTGCTCTTCTTGCAGGACAGACAACCATTCAGGAACAGATCAATTCCGTTAACCAGAGAATTCACGAATTCATCGAGCAGTACCGTGCTGAAATCAAAAAGGCCATTGAAGGTGTTGACGGTGAAATCAAAACTGAATCTGATGAATACAAGAACCGCATGAACGAAACCCTTGAAAGGACAGAAAGGGAACTCAATGCAAAGATTACAGAGCTTAAAGAGATTCTTACTTCAAAGCAGGATACTCAGTCGGCTACAATTGATGCTGCCGTTCAGGAATTCTCCCAGTGGAAAACTCGTCTTAAGGGACAGTATGACGATTACTATCAGCAGATTGATGATCAGCTCAAGACTCTTGCAGATACCAACGAGCAGAAAATTCAGGAACTTCAGACTGACTTCTCTGCAGCTGCAAAAAGGGCAGGAGACATCTTAAGTTCTTTTGACAATGACAGCAAGAAGCACATTGATGAATTCGAAACCATGTATAATTCTTTCTTCAATCAGGTAAAGGGTTATACTGAAGAGCAAACCAAGAATGCCGAGCTTAAAATCAAGGATCTTAAGAAGAATTTTACTGAAAGGGCAGAAGAATACAAGCAGGCTTATCAGGGTGCAACAGAACGCCTTAATGATGAGACAAACAATCTTCAGATGAAGGTTGATGAAATAAAAAAGAGTATAGCCCAGTTCCTTGCTGAATCATCTGCCTTTGACAGGGCAGAAACTCTCAAGAGACAGCTTGCAGATTCCATTGATGACCTTGAAAAGAAGATTTCTTCGGTTAAGAACTTTGATTCAAAACTCAATGAACTTGGAACCCAGATCAGGCAGCTTGAACATCTTAGTGATGATGTAAATCAGAAACTCAATGCTTACAGTGCCGATAAGTCTCGCCTTGAAAGCGTTGAATACAAGGTTGATACCCTCCTTAATCTTTCAAGCGGAATGGATGCAAAAATCCAGGAAATCCAGAAGATTAATGACGACTTCATCAACATTCAGGCTGATGTCCGCAAGTACACGGAATCTATGGCTCAGATGGAAAATAAATTCGATCGCATTGAAAAGAAAAGCGATACTGTTGACCGTGTAGCAGAAGCTGTGGATCAGTCTTTTGAAAACATCTCGGCTCTTGAAGATCGCCTTAACAATTATTCGAATGATTTTGCCGACATTCCTGAGAAAATGGAAAAGCTCAAGAAGGATATGGATGAACTCCTTAAGAATGGGGAAATCATCGGTGAAGCTGTCGATAAGGTTAATTCATTGAAAGACATTATCAGAGATGTAGATGACCATATTTCTGAAATCAAGGAATCCAAGGAAGGCATTGTTGCCACAGAACAGAGACTTCAGAAACTTTATTCCGACGGAGAAAAGCAGCTTGATCTTCTTCATTCCATCGCATCAAAGGAAAGTGGAAGCAAGAGGGGAAAATCGAATTCCAACAATTCCCTTTCTCCTCAGCTTAGAAGCAACATTGTTTCCCTTAAGGCTAAGGGCTGGACAAATGCTGAAATCGCAAAGAGCCTGAATATTGAGGAAAATATGGTTTCCCTTATTCTTGAAGTTGGTACTGATGAATAGGAGCAGAAAAAGCATTATTTCCTTTCAAGAAGGCAGACGCAGTAGGCTTTGATTGCATTTCCGGCTCCTACGGAGTCCTGCTTTTCGTTTGTCTTGGCCTTTACAAAGATCTGTTCTTTTGTGACTTCAAGAACTTTTGCGATTGATTCAATTACTTTTTCGCGCCATGGAAGGAATTTTGGTTTTTCCGTCTCCACTACGCAGTCAAGGTTATTAAGCTGCCAGCCTGCATTGCGGATGTCTGACCAGATTTTTTTCAGCAGGTCTTTGGAATCTGCATCCTTCCATTCTGGATCTTCCGGTGGAAAGTATGAACCTATATCTCCAAGGCCTGCAGCTCCAAGGAGAGCATCGCTGATTGCATGAAGAAGTACATCGCCGTCTGAATGACCGTCTTCTCCTTTTTCAGAAGGAATTTCAATTCCTCCAAGGTAAAATTTTCTTCCTTCTTTAAGGCGATGAAGGTCAGTACCTATTCCTATTTTTGTCATTATATTTTTCCCCGGTATGTCCTGAACGAAAGTAATTTTTTTATTGTCTTTACTTCCTTCAACTACAAATACTTTTTTGTTACCAGTAATTTCAGGATAGCTGTCCCAAATTTCCGTGTCGTCGGTGTATTCAAAATCAGTTTCTGCTGCCTTTTCATGGCAACGGAGAAGGAGTGGAAGCTCAAAGGCCTGAGGTGTCTGAATTGCGCAGAGGTTTTTTCTTACAAGATGCCTTTTTATGGTTCCATCGGCAGACAATTCTTTCTGAGTATCTACGGGCGGGATTCCTGGAGCTGCGGCTCCATGCTTTTCTGCAGCCTTGATTACACCTTGAATTATTTCTTTTGAAACAAAAGGCCGGGCTGCATCATGAATGAGGACAATGGAGTCCTTTCCCGGGATTGACTCTATTGCTTTGTATACGGATGCCTGTCTGGTATTGCCACCCTCAATAAATTTAAGTTTTTTTCCTGCAAGAAGTTCCTTGACTTTTAAGTCAGCAAAAAGAGCTTTTTCTGCATCTTCCTTGCCATCCTTTGGAATTGCAATAACTATTGTGGAAAAATCTGCTGCCTCTAAAAAAATGCGGGCGGCACAGGAAAGAACTGTACCGCCTGCCATTTCAAGATATTCTTTTTTCTTGCCCAGGCCCATCCTTGTGGAAGAACCTGCGGCTGCAAGAACAAGTGAAAGGGATTTCAAGGATTAATCCTCGTCGTCGTCATCGTTGTCTTTTGAAGATGTTGATGTGTCTTCTTCGAACTCATCTTCGTCTTCGTCTTCATCATTGTATACCGGCTTCTTTTCAATCTTAAGTCCGAGAGGCTCAAGTTTTGCATGGAGCATTGTTTCAACTTCAGTTGCTGAAATTCCGTATGCTTCTGCTATTTCATTTTCAAGAAGTGTCTTGGCGTTTTCATAGAGCTTGCGTTCAAGAATTGGAAGCTCCTTAACCTTTGAACGGTGGTAAAGACAGCGTACGATTGCTGCAATGTCACCGATAGTACCTTTCTTAAGAAGGTCAAGGTTCTGCTGGTAACGAAGCTTCCAGTCAGATGTTGGTGGCTCGTAGTCATCGCTGATGGAATCCAAAGCCTTCTTGGCTTCTGCTTTTGAAACAATTGCACGAATTCCAAGGAGCTTTGCATTGTCTACAGGAACAGTAACTGTCATGTCAGAAACTTCGATGTAGATTTTGTAGTGGTATACCATTTCGCCTTTGAATTCTCTCTTGAATACATCGACTACTTTACCAACTCCCTGGCTTGGGTAAACGATTGTCTGGTTTACTAAAAATTCTGTCTTTGGTTTTGCCATAGTTCTATGAGTATATCACATTTTTCATGAAATTACAAATCAGTTGGAAGTGGTGTGTTTTTTTGCCCCTTCCATGGCAGCACCCATAATTACGTTTCTTATGTCCTGATCAAACCACTGGCAGGTTTTTCTGTTGAAGAAACCAAAAGATTCTGCAGGATTTTCCTTGTTGTCTTCAGTGCCGTTGTCCCAAAGAATGGAAACAATGCCTCTTGAGGCAGATTCCTTAAGATAGTATTCAAACCATATCAGGCGGTCTTCCTTGTTTCCCTTGTTTGTTGCACCGTATTCCCCGATGATTACAGGGTATCCCTTGTCAATGAAGTTGGACTTGAGCATGTTGAAGTGATAGTCAAGTTCATCTCTGGTCTGGATTGAGAAGTGGTTGTAACCTCCGTCTCCGCAGTTCATTGCAAAATTGTATGGGGTATACATGTGTACGGAAATTGCGATTTTTCCTTTTCCTGCAGGGTCAACTGGGAACTTGAATGAATTGTTCCATGCGGCGTATGGAGAAGCAACATAAGCTGGAACCATGATAAGGCGATCTTTGTTTGTTCCGTCTACATTGCGGATTGTGTCTACTGCCTTCTGGTTAAGTTCATTTATAACCCTGATTGCTTCCTGACACTTTGCACAGCCGAAGTCAGCATTCCATTCATGTTCATGCCCCCTAAGGCGAGGTTCATTAAGTGTTTCAAAGATGACTTTGTCGTATTTTTCATCCTTGAAGGCTTCTGAAACCTGTCTCCAGACTTTTTCAACATATTCGAGGGATTTGTCTTTTCCTTTTTCCGTTGGGTAAAAGCCCTGGAAAGCATAAACCATGTTGTCATTGATGTAGTTGTCGTGGTGTATGTTGAGTATTACATACATCTTTTCTTCGATGCACCAGTCGACAATGGTCTTTACGCGTTTCATCCAATCTGCATTGATTTCATAGTCTGTGTTGATGTGTGGAGCCCAGCTGACAGGGAGGCGGACTGTCTTTATTCCGCTGTTGGCAAGGCCCTTTATCATTTCCCTCGTTGTTGCAGGCTGACCCCAGCTTGTTTCTGTATCTGCAGGTTCATTGTCAAAAGAATCGGCATTGTGCGCATCAAGAGTATTTCCAAGATTCCATCCTGTTCCAAGATCCATAATAGTCTCCTTTGTAATTTTCCTAAGTTCTTCATCCTTCCATGGTGGAGTAACATTTCCGTAATTTGTCCAACTGAACATACTGGACTGATCGGAACATCCCCAAAGAAGCAATGATAATGCAATTGTGAGAACAGAGAAATTTCTTCGTTTCATTTTCATAGGAACCCCTTTTAGTTTCTTTTGAAAAACAATCTCTGTCTCTGAATATATATCAATGCTAATTCATAAAATACAAAAAAAATTATAACTTTGTAAAATTATCATGAAAATGAGAAAAAAAAGTAGTGTGTTTTTGGTTGTACCTAGTTAAGCTGATCCAAAGTGCTGTCAATCCACTGACGGCTCAGTTCCGGATAAGTTTCTTCCAGCGCAAGGAATCTAGTCAATGCTGAAGGAAAATTTCCTGTATAATAGTAGGATTCTCCAAGATAGAAGCTTGCCCTGTCTGCTACTGATTTAGTCCTGTTCTGTGCAAGGAATTTTCTTAGCTGGGTAATGGATTCAGAATACTGCTTTTTGATGAAATAGGTCTTGAGTATTTCAAAAAGAAGGTAATCATCTCCGCCTGCAGGACTAACAAGGTCTTCTTCAAATATATGGATTGGAAGAGGCTCTGGTTTCTGCTTTGTGTTTTTCCTTATGAGGGTTTTTGCCTTGTTCTTTGATTCTGCGGAAATCTTTGGTTCATGGGCAGGAAGCTCGTCCAAAACATCAATGTACGGAAGGGGAGTTTCTCTCATTGCACCGTTTTCATAGGTTCTTTCAGCTTTGGCTGCTGTTTTTATGGATGATTTTACCTTTTTCTGCTTGCTTGCCCTTGCTCCCTGAACTGTGGCATTTACACCCGGAAGGACAGTTCTCAAAACAGGATCATCGGGTGAATATTCGTCCTGCATGTCTGTTTCTTCATCAAAATACAGTTCGCTTTCTGATGAGTTTTTTGAGCCTAATGCAGATACAACCGCATAATAATATACCTGAGAAGTCCTCAGGATGTCTGTGTAGGATAGTTCGTTGGATCTGAGGACTGCTATCGGTTCGAGCTTTTCAATCTGGGAAAAACCTGTAAAGGGTTTTGTTGCCCTGTAGACGAGGAGTGCAGAAACCGTAGAAATGTCTGCCGGTGAAGCCCATGTAACGGTGATTGAATTTTCAGAAGTTGATTCAGCCTTGATTCCAGTAATTACTGATTTTGTTGACTGAGCAAAGGCTGCTGATGCCGAGAGCATAAATGACAATGCGAGAATTTTTACACAGAATCTGTTTTTCATAGAATATATTTTCTACTAAATTGATGGTATTTTCAAGTCTGTTTGACAATAGATTGTGTTTCAATTATTCTGTTAGATATGTTTGTTTCTGTAATGATTGAACCTGGCAGCCTTGACAGCGGAAAATTTCTCGTTGATATTCTGACCCGCTATGGCTTTACGAAAATCCAAAGGTCATGCTGGGAAAACATGAAGGTGCGCGAAGATGAACTTTCAAACCTTAAGAAGGATTTGGATCGCGTAACCGATTACTATGATAAGATAAGGCTCTATCAGTTCCCTGTAAACGGGCTTTTTGTCATTACTGAGATGAAGCAGAAAAAATGGCGCAAGTGTCAGTTTTCTGGTTCACCAAACGTTCAGAAAAAGTAAAAATCAGATTTAAGGATAAATATTATGGTAGAAGATTTTCAGGAACCCATTTCGCAGCTCAAGGAAGGAATCCTTTCTGTATGGGGCCGTCTTGATGTAGATGATATAAATAAGAAAATAGCGGAAAAAGAAGCACTTTCCAACGCCCCCGGTTTTTGGGATGACAATGTGAAGGCAACAAAAATCATGAATGACATTAAGCTCCTCAAGGGAAGAATTGAACCTTGGCAGAAGCTTGTTGCAGATATTGACGACATTGAAACCATGTACCAGATGGCACTTGAAGAAAATGATCAGGCTCTTGAAGCAGAACTTAAGGAAATGTATGAAGCTGCAAACAAAGACTACGAACACTACAGTATCCTTAATCTCTTGAGCGATGAAGTAGATAAGAACGACTGCTTCCTTTCCGTTCATGCAGGTGCCGGTGGAACTGAAGCCTGTGACTGGACTTTCATGCTTTCAAGAATGTATCAGAGGTGGGCAGAACGCCACGGGTATAAGATTGAAATTGTTTCACAGGAAGAAGCGGAAGGCGGACTCAAGTCAATCAATATGAGGATTTCCGGTGACTATGTCTACGGCTATACAAAGGGTGAAGCTGGAGTTCATCGTCTTGTCCGTATTTCTCCTTTTGATGCCAATGCACGCCGCCATACATCGTTTGCATCCGTATATGTTTTCCCGGTTCTCGACGACAGCATTGAAGTTAACATTGAACAGAAAGATCTGCGCGTTGATACATACCGTTCCGGCGGAAAGGGTGGTCAGCACGTCAACAAAACTGAATCTGCAGTTCGCTTTACTCACATTCCGACTGGCATTGTTGTTGCCTGCGACAGTGAGCGTTCTCAGCTTATGAATCGTGCAACTGCCATGAGTATTCTCCGTTCAAGACTTTACGAATACTATAAGGATCAGAAAGAAAAGGAAAATTCTAAATTTGCCGGTGAAAAGAAGGATATTTCTTTTGGCAGCCAGATTCGTTCCTATGTTTTCCAGCCGTATACAATGGTAAACGATCACCGCACAAAGCTTAAGATCGGAAATATTCACGATGTTATGGACGGAAACATCGATCCATTCCTTGATGAATTCCTTTCTGCAAAGTGGAAGGGTCTTTCTGTTACTCCAGATGACGATGATATGGATGACATGGAGTAAACTGAAGAACTTGAATAAAAAAGTCTTCCTTTGCCTGTTTGCGATTTTTACTGTGTTCTCAAATTCCTTTGCCGAAGACTGGGTTCTTGCCGCAAAGAAGTTTGAATTTGCGCAGAAAAAGAAAAGAGACGTTTCGGAAGAAGAACTTTCATCCCTAATACCCCAACTCCTGCTGGAGCAGATTTCAGAAGGACTTGTCCGGAAGACTTCCAGCAAGGAAATGATGAACAGGACACTTGAATCCTATCTTGTTGAACGCCAGTCGCTTTTTCTTCAGCTTTCCAAAGAATACAAAAAAAGGGATTCCCTTGTATTGACCACGGATAACAAAAAGAAACTTGATAAAGCCATCAGGAATCAACAGAAAGTAATAAAGGAAATCGAAGAAAAAATAGAAGACAACCTTAATAGAACTGAACAGATCAAATCCGAATATAATGAATTGATGGAAAAAGAAAACGGCAAGGTTAAAGCTGAATCCGATTTTTCACTTTTCTTCAATCCATTTACAAATCTTTTCGTTACAAAAAAAGAAAACCTTTTGCCTGAAACTGCAGACGAAAGAATTACTCTATATAAAAATGATTCTTCCCAGCTTTATGTTCCAGGAACTTCTTATCTTACGAACGGACTTGAAAGCAGGTCCTTTGAAAAAGAAATTGTAGGAGCAAAGATCAATGGACTTATAGATGGTTCCCTGACAGTTTACGGCGAATATTTTTCAGTTACATGTTCCCTCTATTTGTATCCTGGAAGGGAAAGACTTGGAACGATTACGGAAGTTGGAAAAGTCAGGAACTGCGGAAACGTTGTAACCAATATTGCAGCTTACTTCTGTCCAAAGATTACCAACAGAATGCCCGTAGAAATTTATTTTGAAGTACAGCCTGCAGAAATTATTGATAAAACTCATGTGACAGTTGATGGAATTTTCTTTGAAAAAATTCCTCCTGTGCTCAAACTTGATGCCGGTAACCATACTGTAAAAGTTGAATGCCAGGACTATTACACGAGAATGATAACCTATGAGTTTACCGGTGCTGACAAATTCCTGATTCAGGCTGATATGAAGGAACAGACCAAAACCAATGTTTCTGTAGCCCTTGTAAAACCAGAAGAAGGAAAAATCTATGCCGACGGAAAATTTGCAGGAGAAATTTTTTCCGACAATTTCTATGGAAAATTTACTTCAACAGGAGAACCTGTCATAGGTCATTTTATGGCTGATAGAAAAGACAAGAGCGGTGAAAGTGCAAGTTTCTTTTACTATGTTCCGGAAAATATTCTTAGGAATGATGCGGTTCTTGCCGTCAACGGGAAAGCCATGGATCATGCTTCCTATATAGACAGGCGAAGAATCTGGACTTACAGGGCTTATACGCTTCTTCTTCTTTCAATGCCTTTTACCCTTTATTATACAGGACAGTACAACTCTGCTGTCTATGCTTTTAACAGCCGGTCGATGAAGGATCTTGATGAAATTTACAGGCTCAAAGATGCAAGAAATGTGAGCCTTTGCGTTACTGCCGTCTGTACGGGTTTCTTTGTGATTGAACTTGTGCGCTATTTGATTGCGGCAAATTCCGTCCTTCCTGCCAATGCACACAAGGCCTCCAACTATGAATTGAGGAAAGCGGAAAAACGTGCTGCAAAAATGGCGCCTGTTATTGAAAATGTGCCAGATAAAGATGAAAATATAGAAACGGTTGCTGAAGATGCAACATCGGAAGAATCTACGGCAGAAAATGCAGTTCCTGGAGATACAAAATGAAACTTTCATTTGCAGAAAAATTTAAAAGCCTCTTTGGTTCAAAAAAAGCAGAGTCGGAAGAATTTTTTGAAGATCTTACTGATGCCCTCATTGAGGGGGATGTCGGTGCAAAAAATGCTGTTCAGATAGTTGATGAGCTTGAAGCAAGATGCAGGGAAGAAAAGATTTCCGACCAGGAAAAGATTTCAGCACTTCTGAAGGAACTGATTCTTTCACAGGTAAAATCAGTTTCTTTCAATCCGGAAGACGGCAAGGTTAATGTGTGGATGATTCTTGGAGTTAACGGTGTTGGAAAAACAACTTCCGTTGCAAAGATGGCCAATCTTTTTAGGGGCAGAGGAATTAATGTTGTTATGGCCGCATCCGATACTTTCCGTGCTGCTGCAGTAGATCAGATTTCTATGCATGGTGAAAAACTCGGAATCCGTGTTGTAAAGCATCAGATGGGCAGTGATCCTTCCGCAGTTGTTTATGATGCTGCCGACGCCTGCCGTTCTGCCGGTGGGGGACTTGTTCTTGCTGATACTGCCGGTCGCCTTCACAATAAGGAAAACCTTGTAAATGAATTGAAGAAAATCGACAGGATATGCCGTTCAAAGGCTGACGAAGGCTGTTATAAAAAAATTCTTGTAATAGATGCTACTACAGGACAGAATGCTGTTCGCCAGGCGGAAGTTTTCAATGAAGCTGTCGGTGTTGATGCCCTTATACTTACAAAATACGATTCAACTGCAAAGGGTGGTGGAGTTGTAACCATCTGTCGTGAACTTGGAATTCCTGCATTGTTCGTGTGTACCGGTGAGCATTACGAAAATATTGCCAGCTTTGACTCTGATAAATATGTGGATGAATTTTTAGGCAGATAAAAATGGATATTGTTTCTGCTGCATTGAGTCTTTATCTTCTCTTTCCTATTCTTAATGAAAGGCAGCAGAGGTATTCTGAACTTATTAAAAAGAACCTTACCTCCAGTCCCCAGGAAGTTGAAAAACGACTTGAGCTTGTAAAATTCCTTTCCCTCGATGAGTCCCAGTACAGTTCTGCTGAAGAATTGGTCTTTGTTGACGGTGACGGGGAAAATGAAATTGAAAGCATTCAGAAAACGGAAAATACGGTTGAAGTTTATCTGAGGGATATTCATAATCATCTTAAGCATTTTGAATTCGGTGAAGAAATTTTTTCCATCGGGGATAGGGAAGGTCTTAGGTCTTCTGTTGTTTCTGTCAATGGTGATACTGTTTCCCGAATAAGGTATGACTCAGAATACAGGATAATTGAAAATATTGTCTGGAAAAACAGAGGCAGTGTTTCAGAATCAGTCATACTGAACAAGAAAAACTGGTTTTATGCAGACGATAATATTTACATGACTGAAGAAGATTTTGAAGCAAATACTTTTGCCGATACGGTTTTCAATGAAGAAAAACTTCCAGTAAAGGTTTCCCTGTATCTGGTATCGGAAACAAAAGACGAAAAGACAGAAGAAAAAAAACAGAAGAAAAACCTTTCCAAAATAGAATATTTTGACTACGACATTGAAAACCGGGTTACCCTAGATAAGGAAGAATTCTATGAGCAGAAGCTTAATGAATCTACGGGCAGGCAGAAGGATGTAGTCACATATACTTCGGAAAAGAGATTTGAATATCGTGAAGGTTTTGATGAGCCTGATTTGAAATTCTACGAGGATGGAAAATTAAGAAGACACATTCAGCAGCTGGACGGAGATAGCTGGTATGAATACCTTTATTTCCCTGGTGGTGCTGAAGTAAAATCCAAGTTTGTAGACGGATCCAAGGTGGAAGAAAATCTGTTTCTATATGGAGATCGATGAATATGAAAGCCTTCAGATGGATTGTTTTTGTGTCGGGGAGATTTTCTAAAGTTGACAGAAAGGGCAGGACTGCAGTTACTTCCTGGCTTGCGTCTGCAGGAGTCTGTTTTGGTGTAATGGCACTTATTGTTGTTATGGCCGTGATGAATGGATTTCAGATGTCATCAAAGGATTCTATCATGGAAATTTCCTCTTACCATATACGGGTTTCCGGTATTGAATCTGAGCGGGAGAAGGAATTTCTGGACTTCTGCAAGGTAAACAAAAAAGTTTTTGACGTAGTTCCCTTTAAAGAAGTTCATGGTCTTATGGCTGGAAAAAATGGAGCTCAGACAGCTTCGATTGTGAGGGCTGTTCCTGAAAACATAATGGTGGATGATTCTGGTTTTAAGCGGGAACTTAAAATCATCTCAGGAAAATTTGATCTTGCAGAACCTGATTCTATTGTAGTAGGGAATACCATTGCATATAACCTTAAGCTTAGAAAAGGAAGCAAGGTAAACATTGCGGCTCTTGGTGGTTCTTCTGATAATGCACTTCTTTCCTCCAATAGGATTTTTACGGTGAAAGGAATTTTTTTCTGCGGCTATGCAGGCATAAATGCGGGATATTGCTTCATCAACAGGGATGCAGGAGAAAAGAATTTTGGAAGAGAAACGCCTCAGGTTTATGGTATAAAACTGAAATCAGTCCGTGATGACGGCAATGTCATTGAGCAGATTCATTCAAAGTTTGCCGGAGCTACGGCTGTCAGCTGGCGCGAATTCAACAGGAGTTTCTTTGGGGTCCTGAGGCTTGAAAAAAATATTCTGTTCCTTTTGGTGTTTCTTATTTTTGTTGTGGTTTTCATCAACATATACAATTCCTTTAAAAAACTCGTTTATGAACGAAAGCAGGAAATTGCCGTTCTTTCTGCCTTTGGCGGAAACAAAAAGCATGTAAGAAGCATTTTTCTTTTTCAAGGTTTTAAAACCGGTGCCTTTGGGGCTGTTCCCGGAATGATTTTGGGAATAATCGCAAGTAATAAAATTTCAGTTCTCTTTAATTTACTTGGGGCCATATCTGGAAACTACATGTTTTCTGTTTATGCAGGAATTCCTTCAAGATTGTTTCCCCAAGAGGTGTGTCTGATTTTCCTGTTTGGTTTGTGTTCTTCCATGGGGGCCTCCTGGCTGGCCGGCAGAAGTATTCTTAAAATGACGGTTTCGGAGGTTCTTAGAGATGAATGACGGAAATATTTTAAGCCTTAAAAATATTGAGAAAACCTATGTTTCTTCCGGTGAAACGCTTACAATCATAAAGGATCTTTCCCTGGATCTTGAACGTGGTAAAAAATGCGTGATTGTTGGTAAAAGCGGCAGCGGAAAATCAACTCTACTGAATATTATAGGCGGGCTTGATTCAGTTACGAAGGGGACAGTTCTTGTAAACGGTCAGGATGTAAGTCGGATGAATGAAAAACAGGTCACCGAGTTCAGAAAAAAAGTTCTTGGTCTTGTGTTCCAGTTTCATTATCTATTGAAGGATTTTACTGCTGTGGAAAACATTTTTCTTCCGTCCTACATGGCAGGAGTTCCAAAAAAAGAAGCAATGGAGAAGGCTTTGTCTCTTCTTGATGAGGTTGGACTTTCAGACAGAAAGGATCATCTTCCTTCCCAGCTTTCTGGTGGTGAAAGGCAGAGGGTTGCAGTTGCAAGAAGCCTTGTAAATGATCCGGATCTTATTCTTGCAGATGAGCCTACGGGAAACCTTGATCCTGAAAATGCCGTTCTTATTGGGGACATGTTATTTTCCCTTTCTGAAAAATACGGAAAGACTCTTGTTCTTGTAACTCACGACATGAACCTTGCTTCCAAAGGGGATGTCTGCTATTCGATTGAAGGCGGAGCTTTGGTAGAAAAAAAATGACATTCGCTTCTTCCCTGTTATATGCAATCAAAATTTTTCTCTCTAGAAACAGTCGGGGAACTGAAAAAAGTTCTGGACAAAGATCCATAGTCGGTGCTGTTATATGCATTGGCGTAAGCCTTATCCCTCTCGTTGCGGTTCTTTCTGTCAGCAACGGAATGATTTCCGGAATTACAGGCCGCATGATTAATCTTTCTTCCCGTGACATTCAGGTTACCGTTGATTCCGGTTCTGAATATGCAAAGTCAGAAGAAAAATTCCTTCAGCTTGGTGACCGTCTTTCCGGTTTAGACTGTGTAATGAAAAATTATCCGGAAGTGCAGGGTATGGCTCTTGCCGCCGGAAATTCTTTCAGAAGCGGTGCGACTTTAAGGGCCGTTGAAAAAAACATATTTACCGACAACCAGTACTTTTCCTCTTTCTTTGATTTTGTTGAGGGAACGGGAGATTTGTCCGGAACAAGAAATGCCGTCATAGGAAAGAAGCTTGCGGAAACCCTTGGACTTCACGCCGGGGATTCAATAAAACTCATTATGATTAAAAGCGGTACTCAGAATCTTGCTCCCAAAGTTTCCATTTTTACTGTTACCGGCATTGTTTCCTGTGGATATCAGGAGCTTGATGCCTTGTGGGTTTTTGTTCCCCTTGAAAATGCTTTTACAACATTCAGGAATTGTTCCCTTGAATATTTCATCGGCCTTGAAACGAATCAGACTTTTTCCAGTGAACTTGATTCCATTCTGTCTGACGTAAGAATTAAATTGCTTTCTGATCCCGACTGCAGGAATTTTTCCGTTGAATCTTGGAAAAACGTCAATGCAGACCAGTTTGAAAATTTTGCATCAACCAGAGCCCTTCTGATAGTAATCATGCTTGCAATTATTCTTGCAGCCAGCATAAACATAAGTTCTGCAATAGTAATGGTTGTGATGGAAAGAAGAAAGGAAATTGCAATTCTCAAAAGTACCGGTGCTTCCTCTTCTGGAATTACACTTTCCTTTGTAATGACAGGTCTTTTTACAGGTTTGACTGGAATAGCTATAGGAGTGCCTCTTGGCATCCTTGTTTCGGTTTTCATAAATCCTCTCATAAAACATTTGGAAGGGATTGTCAATTTTGTGTTGGGAATATTCCATGGCGGCCAGTTGAAATTTCTTGATCCTGCCTTCTATCTTCAGGAAATCCCCGTAGTCATTCCATGGTTAGAAATTGTCCTCATCATTGCCTGCACCATAATTCTTTCGGTTCTCATGTCGATTTTGCCTTCCCTTAAAGCCGGAAAATCCTCTGTCATAGAGATTTTGAATAAAAATTAGAACGTTTTGTTAAATGTAACTTATGACTTGCGACAGAGGGGACAGACCCCGGAGTTTTTCCTTGGGAATATCCTTCATTTTTGAATTTTTCTTCAATATGTTGTATATTATTTGCAAACAGATGAGGGGAATTCAATGATTTGTGACTTTTGCCACGAACGGGAAGCAGTAATTTTCATGGAGCAGATGACCGGAATTGGTCAGCGCCGAAAAATCAATATATGTCTGGAATGTGCCGTGGACAGGGGAATTTCTCCTGATCCAAAAAGCATAGAATCTTCTATTGGAAATCTTTTTAAGGAACTTTCAGAAGTCTCAAAGAAAATCACCGAAAGGGAAAACAAGATTTGTCCGGTTTGCGGAACAAAACTTGGCGACATAAGGAAAACCGGAAAGACAGGGTGTCCAGAATGCTATGCAATCTTTAAAAATGAAATAAGACAGGCTCTGGAAAACAACGGGGTAAAGGAAGTCTTTAAAGGCTCCATGCCGTCACGCCTTTCCACAATACATTCTGTATTGAATGACAGGGTAATTCTCCAGAATAAACTGAATGATGCCCTTGAAAGGGAAGATTACGAAAAAGCTGCCATGTACCGCGATTATCTCAAGGCCTTGGAAAGTCAGGCTGTTTCCGATGGTTCTGACTGCGACAGGGAAGAGGATTAGAAAATGGCAAAAAAAAACAATTCTGCTGTTTCTGATGCCTGGTACACTTCTGCCGGAATAAATCAGGATGTAGTGGTTTCTTCCTGTTCTACTTTAAGAAGAAATCTTGCAAATTTTCCTTTCCCATCTAGGCTTCATGAATCTGAGGCTGCACGAATCCAGTCCATCATGTTTGATGCCTTCAATTTTCTTCCAGATGCGGGTGAGTATCAGGCGGTTTCCCTTGAGAAGCTTGATGATGTGGGCAGAAAAATAATGCACGAACGTTCCATCCTTGAAAGCACCCAGATTCTTAAGGGCGGAATAATCATGCGCAATGACGGAAGGCTTGCCTGTACGGTTAACACGGACGATCATGTAGTCATGTCTTCTTTTAAAACAGGCCTGGCTTTGGATGACACAACAAGAAGCGTATATGATGTTGACTGTGAACTTCAGAAACATGTTCAATATGCCGCAAGTTATGATTTTGGATACCTTACAAATTTTGTGTTGAACTCTGGTAGCGGACTTACTCTTTCAGCTGTCCTTCATCTTCCGTCCTGTTCACTTCTTCAGGAAGTAGGAAATCTTGCTCAGAAACTTTCGGAAGAAGGTTTTGACCTTAGGGCCCGTTACGGTTCAGGTGGTTTTGACAATGTAAGCGGATATGGAAGCCGGGGGTCAGCCTTGGGAGCTTACTATAGGCTTACGACCAAAAGCAGTGCCGGAGGGACGGAAATCGAGCAGCTTGCTTCCATGAGGGTAGCCGTTCAGGAAGTTATGAAGGCCGAAGTCAACGCAAGAAAAAAATGTCGTTCTTCTCATGTAACTGAAATTGCAAATTACACCTACAGGTCTTTGGCTCTTGCAAAGTCAAGTTTCTTTATAAACCTTAGGGAATCTGTCGATATTATAAGTGGAGTGAAATTCGGTGCGGATCTTGGCATTTTGAACGGAATTGAAAGCACTGAATTGCATGCTCTTCTTTACAGGGTTCAGGAAGGCCACCTTGAGTATGTTCTGAATACGGGAAAATTCAAATTTGAAAAAGACATTCAGGATAACAAGGCAAAGCAGATTGAACGCCTGAGGGCCCTGATTCTCCAGGAATCTTTTGAAGGAATCGAAAAGCTTTAAGGAACGAATTTGTTATGTATGAAAATTATTCACCAAGAGCACGCAGACTTTTAGTTGCCCTTGCACAGGATGAAGCCTACAACTCGGGAAGCAAAGAAGTTGAACCAGAACACATCATTCTAGCTCTCCTTAAATCGGCTGATGGACTTGGATACATTGTCCTCCAGAATCTCCGCATCAATGTGCTTACAATGCAGCTTGCCATTGAACAGAATTTCAACAACAGGTATCCGGATCAGGAACTTAAGACTATTCCTGATTCAGAAAGAACTGCAAAATTCCTGAAGCAGTGTGCTTTCATTGCCAAGGCCATGGGAAACAATTATGTTGGAACCGAACACATGGTGCTTGCCGCAGTTACGGAAGAACATTCCCTTCTTTGGGCTTATTTTAAGAAAGCAGGAATTTCAATTGACCAGATAAAAAAATCCATAACTGAGATTCAGAGAAAAATTCCTTCTTCCGCAATGAATGAAAATTTTGATTCTGAAGGTGGCAATTTCATCAATGAAAAGGCTGTTCCTTTTATGGCAGATGGAAGTACACAGCAGAAAAAGAAAAAGAACGAGAGTCTTCTTGAACAGTTTTCCCGTGACCTTACGGAAGCCGCAAAGGAAGGAAAGCTTGATCCTGTTGTTGGCCGTGACAAGGAAGTTCAGCGTGCTGTTCAGATTTTGAGCCGCCGTTCAAAAAATAATCCTCTTCTTCTTGGTGAGCCTGGAGTTGGTAAGACAGCCATCGTTGAAGGCCTTGCCCAGAGAATTGAAAAGGGTGCCGTTCCCGTTGACCTTCTGTCAAAACGCGTTCTTCAGCTTGATCTTGCTGCCATGGTTGCTGGTACAAAATACCGCGGTGAATTTGAAGAAAGACTCAAGAGGGTGATGAAGGAAATCAAGGAAGCAAAGAACATCATTCTTTTTATCGATGAACTTCATACAATTATAGGTGCCGGTGGACCTGAAGGTGGCCTTGATGCAGGCAACATGATAAAGCCAGCTTTAAGCCGTGCGGAACTTCAGATAATCGGTGCTACGACTACAAAGGAATACAGAAAGTATTTTGAAAAGGACAGTGCCCTTGTACGCCGTTTCCAGATGATTCGTGTGGAAGAACCTTCTGAAAAGGAAACCGAAGAAATTCTTCTTGGGCTTAAAGCTAACTATGAAGAATACCATCACGTAAAATATGAGGATGGTGTAATTCCCCTCATTGTTAAATATTCAAAAAGGTATATCAATGAGAGATTCCTTCCGGACAAGGCCATTGATATTCTTGATGAAGCGGGAGCTGCAAAAAAGATTCTTGAAGATACCCGCCCTGAAGATCTTGAACGACTTGAAGCGGAATATTCAAAACTGAATGACCAGAAGCGAGATCTTGTTGCAAATCAGGAATACGAAAAGGCAGCATGGATTCGTGATAAGGTAAACAGCCTTCGCATGGAAATTGATGACCTCAATAAAAAGTGGAAGTCTGCAGACGGAAATAAAAATCGCGTTGTTACTGTAAATGATGTCTGCAAAATCATTTCTTCAATGACTGGAATTGATGTTTCTAAACTTGATGACGGAAAGTCTGCAAGGCTCCTCAGCATGGAAAAGGAAATCCACAAGGAAGTTATCGGTCAGAATGAAGCTGTAAGCCTCATAAGCAGTGCTGTCCGCAGAAATCGAGCCGGAGTTTCTTCAGGTCACAGACCTATGGGTTCCTTTATTTTCCTTGGCCCTACAGGAGTTGGTAAAACTCAGCTTGCAAAGACTCTTGCAAAATTCCTCTTTGGAACTGAAGATGCCCTTATCCGTGTGGATATGAGCGACTATATGGAAAAGCATAATGCAGCCCGCCTTGTTGGAGCTCCTCCAGGATATGTGGGGTACGAAGAAGGCGGTGCCCTTACTGAACAAGTCAGACAGCATCCATATTCCGTTGTTCTCCTTGATGAAATTGAAAAGGCTCATCACGACATTTACAATCTTCTCCTTCAGATGCTTGAAGAAGGTGAGTTGAAGGATAACCTTGGCCATACAGTTTCTTTCCGCAGCTGCCTTGTAATCATGACAAGCAATGCCGGTGCAAGAGAGATTACAGCAGACAGCCGCATGGGGTTCTCTACGGTTAAGGAAGGTCTTCTTCCTTATGAAGATATCAAGGCAAGCGCCATGGAAGAGCTCAAACGCATTATGTCTCCTGAACTTCTGAACCGTGTGGATGATGTAGTTGTGTTCAATGCGCTCTCACGTCAAGAGGTTAGCAACATCCTTAACATTCAGCTTGGAGAACTTCAGGGACGCCTGGCAGAAAAGAACATTGTTCTTGAAGCAAAACCAAAGGCCAGGGATTATCTTATTGATAATGGTTATGAGCCTTCTATGGGTGCCCGTCCAATGCGTCGCCTCATTCAGCGCCAGGTTGAAGATCCTCTTGCTGTTCTTCTTCTTGAAAATTCTGAACTGACAGAAGCGGATAGTCAAAAGACCATAGTTCTTGATTCAGATGGTGAAAAACTCACCCTCAAGTTGAAAAAGCCAAGGACAAAGCCTGCCCTTAAGGAAAAGGAATTGCTTTCGGTTTAGATTAACTCCTAGGATGGGAGTATATCCCATCCTATTGACATTCTTTCTATAAGAATGTTATATTTTCGTTACATTGTGATTAACCTTAAGAATGAGCCCTCAAAAAAGGCTCTTTTTTTTTGGTGTTTCGTTATTTGTAATCTATATTTTAGAGGCATCAATTGGAATATACTTCATTGAACAGTATTCCCTATTTCAAAGAATGTTCTGCTGTAGTTGCGGCAGAAGGTCTTAAACTTGTGGAACTTCAGATTGTTCCGCAGAAAATCCTTACGAAAATTTCGGCAGTCATTGCCTCAGGTGATCCTTCAAAGGATGTCGGGGTTTCGGACTGCTCAAAAGCCCACCGTGCCCTTGCACCAAAACTCATGGCACTTCTGAACAAGACGGAAGATGACATTGCCATGGAAGTTTGTTCCCCTGGAATCGAACGCAACATCAAGAATGCCGCTGAATTCGAAATCTTTCAGGGGCGTGAAGTTCGCGTATGGGACAAGAACATCAGCGAATGGTCATCGGGAACAATCAAATGTTCTGATGAAAAATCGGTAACGCTGGTTTCAGAAGATGAAGGCGGAAATAAAACTGAAAAGACTTTCCAATATTCTGAAATTGCTAAAGCAAAATTCATTCATATCTAACCAAATAAATAGACTGAAAAGACAGGAGTTATAAAATGGCAAAGAAAACAAAGAAAGATGAATCAGAACCAATTGCAGATATTATCCGTGCACTGGCTGCAGAAAAGGGTATTGATGAAACAGCTGTAAAGGCTACAGTTTCAAAGATGATTACGGCTGCATACCAGAAGTGTTTTGGTAAGCAGTATGACAACTGTATTGTTGAAATTTCAGACGATCTTTCTCAGATTAATGTTTATGCAGAAAAGGAAGTTGTTGACGGTGTATATGACCCTGTTATCGAAATTGAACTTGATGAAGCAAAGCAGCTTACAGAAAGTGCAGAAGTCGGCGACATTCTCCGCATCGTCCTTGATCCAAAAACTGATTTCCAGCGCGGTGCAGTTTCTGTAGGAAAACAGGAAGCACACAAGGACCTTAACGAAAATTCAAGCAAGAAACTTATTGATGAATACAAGGAAAAAATCGGAGAAACAATCATCGGTTATTTCCAGCGTTCATACAAGGACAATATTTTTGTTGACCTTGGTGGAAGAGTTGAAGGTGTTCTTCCAAAGAAATACCAGAGCCCAAGAGAAGTTTACGAAAACAAGACAGACAGAATCAAGGCTCTTATTAAGGAAGTTAAGAAGACTAACAACGGTGTTCAGGTTGTTCTCAGCCGTACAGACGAAAACCTTGTTCGCAATATTCTTGAAAGCGAAGTTACAGAAATTCAGGATGGAATCGTAGTAATTAACAGCATTGCCCGTGAAGCCGGATACCGCACAAAGATTGCAGTTTCCTCTACTAAGATGGATGTTGATCCTGTTGGTGCCTGTGTTGGTCTCAAGGGTGTTCGTATTCAGAATGTAATCCGTGAACTTGAAGGTGAAAAGATTGATGTTCTCCGCTATGACGAAGATCCACATGTATTCATCAAGAATGCACTTTCACCAGCAGAAGTTCTCCAGGTAATCATCAAGGATTCAGAAAAGCGTGAAGCTCTTGCCATCGTTTCTGACGAGAACTTCTCGATTGCAATTGGTAAGCAGGGACAGAACGTTCGTCTTGCAAACAGACTCTGTGACTGGATTGTTGATGTTAAGACAGAATCTCAGGCCGCAGAACTTGACCTTACAGAAAACTATACAGCCAGAGCTGATGCAGAAAAGCTCTTTGCTGATACAACAAGTCCAGAAGATGAAGAAATTACATCAATCCTTCAGCTTCCTGGTGTTGATATGGCAGTTGCAGAAATCATCAAGAATGCAGGTTATGACGACATTGAAGCCTTCATTACTGCCTACGATGATGGTTCTCTGAAAAATATTGAAGGGGTTACACAGGACCAGCTTGATTCCATCAACTCTATCATCGGTGAATACGTTGAGTTCGAAGAAGAAGCTGTTGAAGAGCAGGAAGTGGCAGAAGAAACTGAAGAAGAAGAATACTTCTGTCCTGAATGCGGCGAGAAGATCACACTCGACATGACTAAGTGTCCAAAGTGTGGTGCAGAATTCTCATTCGAAGAAGAGTAAGGTAGAGAAGAGGTAGGAATAGTAAAGTATGGCAGAAGAATCAGAGAAAAAATCAGGTGCTATTTTAATTAAGCATTCAAAGACAAATGATGCCCAACCGGCCGCAGAACCAACAAAGAAGAAGATTGTCATCAAGAGAAAGGCACCTTCTGCTTCAGGTTCAGCTGACGGTGCAAAGCCAGAGCAGAAGAAGCGCGTTGTAGTTCAGAAAAAGCACAACGAAGCTCCTGCAAAGAGTGAAGAAACAAAGCCAGTATCTTCTTCTACAGAAACAAATGCAGAAAAACCTGTACAGCAGGCATCTCCTGCATCTGCACCAGCCGCAGCTCCAAAGGCTCAGACTCTTGAATTCCCAAGCACAAGACCAAATGTCAAGGCTGGAAATTTGAGTGGTGGCAACCGTGGCGGATATAACGGCGGTTACAATCGCGGTCAGGGCGGCTACAATCGCGGACCAAACGGTCAGGGTGGCTTTACTGGAGCTCAGGCTCGCGAAGGTTATCAGAACAGAGAACGTCAGGGCGGTTACAATAATCGCGGCGGATATAATAACAATGGCGGTCAAGGTGGATACAACCGTGGCGGCTATAATAATGGTGGCCAGGGTGGTTACAATCGTGGTCCTAATGGTCAGGGCGGATACAATCGCGGACCAAATGGCCAGGGTGGATTTAACCGCGGTCAGGGTGGCCAGGGTGGATTCAATCGCGGACCAAACGGACAGAGCGGCGGATTTAACCGTGGTTCTGGTTTTGGTGGTCCTCGCACAGGTTTCGGTGGAGGACGTTCCGGTGGATTTGCAGCTCCTTCTGCAGTTCCTGCTCCAGAAAGAACACCTGGAAAGAAACAGTTTAAGGGCAAGAAACAGGTATACAACCGCAAGGATAAGGAAGAGCTTTTTGACGAAGACGAACTTTACGGAAACAAGAAGCATGAAGTTACTCCTGCAAGCGTAGTACCAGAAACAATTGATATTATGGAAACAATTTCTGTTTCTGACCTTGCAAAGAAAATGAACCTTAAGGCAAGCGAAATCATCAGCAAGCTTTTTGGCATGGGAATGATGGTAACAATCAACCAGTCCATCGACTCAGATACAGCCACACTTCTTGCAGACGAATACAACTGTAAGGTTCACCTTGTAAGCCTTTACGATGAAACAGTCATTGCAAGTGACGAAGGTTCTTCTGAAGGTGAAAGACCTCGTCCACCTGTAGTTACAGTCATGGGACATGTTGACCATGGTAAGACAAAGACTCTCGATGCTATCCGTGATGAAAATGTTGCTGCTGGCGAAGCCGGTGGTATCACACAGAAGATTGGTGCTTACCAGGTACGCACAAAGGACGGACAGGACATTACATTCCTTGATACTCCAGGTCACGAAGCCTTTACGATGATGCGCGCCCGCGGTGCACAGATTACAGATATCGTTGTTCTTGTTGTTGCAGCAGATGACGGTGTTATGCCTCAGACAGAAGAAGCCATTGACCATGCAAAGCAGGCAAAGGTTCCTATCATCGTTGCTGTAAATAAGTGCGATAAGCCTGATGCAAATCCGGAAAACGTAATGACACAGCTTTCAAACCTTGGACTTACTCCAGAAGCATGGGGTGGAGATACTCAGTTTGTTAATATTTCAGCTCTCAAGCGCCAGGGTATAGATGACCTTCTTGATGCTATCCTCATTCAGGCAGAAATGCTTGAACTTAAGGCACAGTATGACTGTCGTGCAGAAGGAAAGGTTATTGAATCACGCACAGATCAGGGACGCGGTGTTGTTGCTTCTGTTGTTGTTGAACGCGGTACTCTCCGCATTGGTGATCCTATTGTTGCTGGCATTTACTCGGGTCGTGTTCGTGCCCTCTTTAATGACCGTGGACAGAAGGTTAAGGAAGCAACTCCTTCAATGCCAGTTGAAGTTCTTGGTCTTGAATCAATGCCTAATGCTGGTGATCCAATTCAGGTTACTGAAAACGAAAAGGATGCACGTGCATTTGCCGCTAAGCGTCAGGAACTCAAGAGATTTGAAGCTGCTAAGGCAGTCAAGAAAATCACAATGGACAACATGTTCAGCGAACTTGAAAGTCGTGAAGTCAAGGAACTCAAAGTCATCATCAAGGCTGACCTTCAGGGTTCTGCAGAAGCACTTAAGGCATCTTTGGAAAAACTTACTACAAGGGAAATCCGTGTAAATGTAATTCACTCAAGTGCCGGTGCAATTAACGAAAGCGATGTTACTCTTGCAGCTGCTGACCAGAATGCAATCATCATCGCCTTCAATGTTCGTCCGACACCAAAGGCAAAGGAACTTGCAGACCTTGAAAAGGTTGAAATCAGAAAGTACAACATCATCTACAAGTGTGTTGAAGAAATTCAGCAGGCTATGGAAGGTATGCTTTCTCCAGATACAAAAGAGGAAACAACAGGTACAGCAGAAGTACGCAATACATTCAAGGTACCAAAGGTTGGCGTTATTGCCGGTTGTTACGTTACAGAAGGTTTCATCAAGAGAACTTGCAGCGTAAACCTTATCCGCGACGGTGTTGTTATCTTTACAGGAAAGATTTCTTCCCTCAAGCGTTTCAAGGATGATGCAAAGGAAGTTAAGGACGGATTTGAATGTGGTATCGGTCTTGAAAACTGGCAGGACATCCAGGTAGGCGATCAGATTGAAGCATTCGAAATCATCGAAGTTAAGCGTTCACTTGGAAAGACTCTTGCTGAAGAACAGGCAGAGGCAGAAAAGAAGGCCGCTACAACTTCTGAAACAGCAGAATAACAGGAAATAAATGGGACAGTTCAGATTACAAAGATTAGGTGAACAGTTAAGGGAAGAAATTGCAACCATGATTCTTAGACATGAAATTAAGGATCCTCGCGTAAATGAATTTCTTTCCGTCAATCGTGTAGAGGTTGCAGCAGACCTTGCCTATGCAAAGGTTTTTGTTTCCTCTTTTATGGATGATCAGTCAGTTATCCGTGGAGTTGAAGGCTTGAAAAGTGCCGCTGGATTCATCCAGTGTTCAATTGCAAAGAAACTGACAATCTACAAGTTTCCGAAACTTACTTTTATCGCTGACTTTAGTATGAAGGAAGGATATAAGATGGTTCAGAAACTTAACGCTCTTGAGGCTGAGTCAAAGGAGCGTGAATCGCAGAATGAAACTGTAGAAGCCGATACAGATGCCAAGGCTGATGCAGAATCTTAAGCAAAATAAAAATCTGTAATAAAAGGGGATGTCCCAAAAGTATGTAGCGTAGCGCTCATTGAACTTGTCGAAATGACTGCTACGATATTAGTGGTGGTTTCGACAGGCTCAACCACCGTAAATCATACTTATTGGACATCCCCTTTTAATTTTTCATTAAAAGCATATAATTTTCCTTCATCGGGGTTATTATGGACGAAAAAAAGAATCCAGGTTCAATATCAATGTTTGCCCTGGCGCTTCCTTTGTGCCTTGAACAGGGCTTTAGAATTCTTGTTTCTTCAATAGATACTATAATGCTTTCAAGCTACGATAATGCAGCGGTTGCTGCCGTAGGAATGACAAGCCAGTATGCTTTTTTCATAAACATCCTTTACAATGTTGTTTGTGTCGGAACAATGATTGTTCTGAGTCAGTATATCGGAGCAAAAAAATCAAACGAAGAATTAGGAGGCATTGCAAAAGCAAGCATCATCATGGTTGTTTCCTTTTCCATCATTATGTCTCTTGCCGTAATTTTTGGAACAGGATATCTCCTTTCTTGCTATACTCTTGAAGAAAGCGTTCGCAGTTACGCCCATGAGTATTTTGTAATCTTCTGCGGATTTGGTTCAATTTTTATTGCCTTTAATTTGATGCAGGGTGCTGTTGTCCGTGCCTACGGTTATACTAAACAGATCCTCTATGCAACAATTCTTGCAAATCTCATAAATGTTATAGGAAATGCCTTGTCCCTTTACGGGTGGTTTGGCCTTCCTGTATTTGGTCTTCCTGGTGTTGCCATTTCTTCTGTAATAGGAAACTTTTTTTCATGTGTTTACCTTGCCTGTGTAATCAGAAGAAAAAAAGAAATTCAGTTCAGTTTTAAGAATCTTTTTTCTGTTGAAAAAACGTACTTCAAGAAAATTCTCAGTATAGGAATTCCTACGGCTGGAGAAAATCTATCCTATAATGTTGCACAGATTGTCATCATGGCAATGATCACTACGTTGGGAACTGCCGCCATGAGTGCTCAGGTCTATACCCAGACCATCTGCCGTTTTGTATTTGTCGTTGCAATAGGAATTGGAAGTGCAACCCAGATTAAAACAGGATATTTTGTTGGTTCAAGAAATGCTGATGTTGCCTACAGAAACTTGTGGCGCTACCAGTTCTGTGGAACTATGACAAGCATGGTTCTGATTGTTCTCATTAATCTTGGAAAGGGATTTATTGTTCCAATGTTTACAAAGGATCCTGTAATCATCGGTTATGTTTCTTCGTTGCTTTTGTATTCCTGCTACATAGAATTCGGCCGGTCGCTCAACCTTATTTCCATCGGTGGTCTTAAGGGAGCTGGTGATGTAGGTTTCCCTGTTGGATACGGAATTTTCTCCATGTGGTGCATCATGGTTCTTTTCAGCTACATACTTGGTTTAAAAATGGGTCTTGGCTTAATCGGTTTCTGGCTTGCAATCGGAACAGATGAAACAACCCGTGGACTTGTTATGCTTTTAAGATGGAAAAGCAAGCGGTGGCAGACCAAGGCACTTGTTTAAATAAGGTCATTCTTATAAACTTTACCCAATGAAATCTAAAGCCGCACCTTCCGGAATCATGCTATATGCAAAGTCATCCGGGCTTACAAGTTTTTCTTCTCTCTGGAGCATCAAGCATGCCCTTGGCACGGAAAAAGTGGGGCATACAGGAACTCTGGACAGTTTTGCTGATGGACTTCTTGTTGTCCTGAGCGGTCATCTTACGCATCTTGTTCCCCATGTAACTGGCTTTACAAAATCCTATGAAGCAATCGTCTGCTTTGGAAAAGAAACGGACACACTGGATCCTACGGGAGAAGTCATAAATGTTCTTGCTCCTGTTACAAAAGAACAGATTGAAGGAATCCTTCCAAAATTTACGGGAGCCATACTTCAGACTCCTCCTGCCTTCAGTGCACTTCATGTGGACGGAAAAAGAGCAAGTGACCTTGTCCGAGAAGGAAAGGAAGTGAATCTTGAAAGCCGCCAGATTTTCATCTATGGTCTTGAGCTTTACGATTATTTTGACAATAAGACTGTCGACGGCTGTACCTATGCAAAACTAAAGATTACCTGCTCAAAGGGAACCTATATACGTGCCCTTGCCCGAGACATTGCTCTGGAACTTGGAAGTTGTGCCCATCTTTGCGCATTACGCAGAACTCAGGTAGGACCTTTCCGGCTTGAAGATGCTGCCTGTTATAAATCCCTTGGCGAATTTACGATTGCTGCTGGGATGGAAAGCGAAAAGAAAATCCGCCTTGAAAAGGAAAATAAAAGTCTTCTTGAAAAGGCCGAAGAAAAAATCTTCAGCAGAAGGAAGGAAAAGAAACCAAGAGAAAAAGACAGCGACGAAAAAATTGCCGATATCAAAAGCCGATTCCTTGATTTTACACCAGAACTTGCGGCTCTTTGCGGGTTTAATTGTGATATTCTAAAAAACGAAGCAGAAAAAAACTATAGCAACGGCAGACCTCTTTCTCCAAGAATGTTTGATTTTATGGAAAATCTTCCGGTCAACAAAGAGTTTTATGTTCAGAATGAAATTGCCGTCTTCTATAAAGACGGTGCTTTTGCCGGCATAATGAAAAAAAACGGGGACCGCCTGAATTACGGTTTTGTTGTTCCCCATGCAAAAAAGAATATGCAGGTTTTCAGCTGGAAAGAACTCTGTGATGGTGCATTTCCAGTCCAATGGAAAAAAAAGGGAAGTGCAATTACTGTCGGCAGTTTTGAAGCTGTTCATAAAGGGCATCAGGAACTGGTGAATTATGTCCTTGCAGAAAAGGAAAGGGTTTCCGGTATAGTTACTTTTGCTTCAAGCATAAGCCGTGATGACAGACGAAATATTTTTACCCTCAGGCAGCGCCTGGAATTCTTTGAAAGTATTGGCATTGATTTTGCTGTGGTAATTGATTTTGACGAAGATTTTGCAAAGCTAAGCGGTGAAAGTTTTTTTGAAATCCTTTCTGAAAAATGCAGCCTCAAGTTCCTTGCTGAAGGTAATGATTTTAAATGCGGATACAAAGGCAGTTTTGCAATGGATCAGATCTCTGTTCTTTCAGACAAAATGGGCTTTGTACTTAAGCAGGCAGAATATGTTGAGTATCAGGGGCTTAAGGTTAGTTCAAGCCGCATAAAAAAAGATATTGCAGCGGGGAATTTTGCCGAGGTAAAGGAAATGCTTGGCCGGCCATTTGAGTTCAGCCTTAAAGGCCATAAGTTTGTAAAGAAAGCTGACGGCGCAAATTTGTCCACATTTGAAACTCTGGCATCAGATGATCAGGTTCTTCCTGAAAAGGGAACTTATAAAGTTGTAGTTTCCTTTGCCGATGGTAGCACTCTTCATACGGATATAAATATAGGAGAAAACCGCATCTCCTTGCTTTTGCCGACACAGAAGTATGCAGATAATGCGCTTGGCGTTATCTTTTGATTTTGCCCTTTACAAAAGATGATATATCAGTAAAATTAAATTGCTTCTTTTGAAGCAATAAAACTTTTGCTGTCATGATTCTGCCTGGAATGCAAAGAGCCACTTTTATCCCAGGTCTAATCTTAGGCAAAAGAAAAATATTTATAGGAGTAAGTATATGGCACTTACAAAAGAAACAACATCTTCAATCGTTGGAAAGTTCGGCAAGTCAGCATCAGACACAGGTAACACAAACGTTCAGATTGCTCTTCTTACAGAACGCATCAAGCAGCTCACAGCTCACTGCAAGTCATTCCCAAAGGATACAACAGCATCCCGCGGACTTCTTAAGGCTGTAGGTGCTCGCAGAAGACTTCTTAAGTACCTTCAGAACTCAAATCTTGAAGGATACCGCGCTCTCATCAAGGAACTCGGAATTCGTAAGTAAGTTTTCTGACAAGGCAGGAGTATTGTGGTTTCCATGGTATTTCTGCCTTGAAATTTTTATGAAATTATCAGGGTGTTCCGGCTGTTCAAACGGAGTGTCCTTTGTCTGGAAACGGGCATAAAGAAAATAAAGAACAAGGAAATAGTTATGGTACAGAGAGTAACTAAAAAAATCGGTGATCAGGAACTTATTCTTGAGACTGGTAAAATCGGTAAACAGGCTAACGGCTGTGTTTATGCTCAGATCGGCGGAACATCAGTTATCGCTACAGTTTGTTGTTCAAGTGATGTAAGAGAAGGACTTGATTTCGTTCCAGTTACAGTTGAATACAACGAAAAATTCTATGCCGCTGGTAAGATTCCTGGCGGATTCGTAAAGAGGGAAGGTCGTCCAAAGGATAAGGAAATTCTCGTAAGCCGTCTTATCGACCGCCCAATGCGCCCACTTTTTGAAACAGCTTTCGGACGCGAAATTCAGATCGTTCCAACTTGTGTTTCAATCGACGGTGTAAATACACCAGACATTCTTGCAGTTCTCGCAGCATCTGCTGCAGTTTCTATTTCAGACATTCCTTTCCATGGTCCAGTTGCAGCTTGCCGCGTTGGTTACCTCGACGGACAGTATGTCATCAACCCAACATATGAACAGATGGAAAAGGTTCAGCTTGAAATCGTTGTTGCCGGTACAAAAGACGGCTTTACAATGGTAGAAGGCGGTGCAAATGAAGTTTCAGAAGATGTAATGCTCGGTGCCCTTGAAAAGGCTCAGGGATTCATCACAGAAATGTGTCTTCTCCAGGAAGAACTCGTTAAGCTTGCAGGTAAGGAAAAGCTCCCTCTTGCTCCACTTAATGTTGAACTTGAAAATAAGGAAGCCATCAAAGCAGACGCTCTCCCTCTCATGAAGGTTGCATGTTTCAAAGAAGGAAAGATGGCTCGTTCAGAAGCTGTAAAGGAAGTTAAGAAGCAGATTGCAGAAAAGTATGCTGACCAGCTTGCTGATGAAATGCAGGCAAAGCTCTTTGGTGCACTCTTTGATGACATCCAGTACGAACTCCTCCGCTCAAGCATCCTCGAAACAGGCATGCGCATTGATGGTCGTGGAACAGATCAGATCCGCCCAATCACTTGCGAAATCAACGTTCTCCCACGTCCACACGGATCAGCACTCTTTACTCGTGGTGAAACACAGTCCCTCGCTGTTACAACTCTTGGTACAGCAATGGATGAACAGGTATATGATGATATTGAAGGCGACAGAAGCGAAAACTTCATCCTTCACTACAACTTCCCACCATATTCTGTAGGTGAAACAGGTAAGCTTACAACAGGCCGCCGCGAAATCGGTCATGGTAACCTTGCACGCCGCTCACTTGCTCCAATGATTCCTTCAAAGGCAGAATTCCCATACACAATCCGTGTTGTTTCTGAAATCATGGAATCAAACGGTTCATCTTCACAGGCTTCTACATGTGGTGGATGTCTTTCACTCCTTGCAGCTGGTGTTCCAATGAAGAAGATGGTTGCAGGTATTGCAATGGGTCTCATCACAAGCGACGAAAAGTATACAAAGTATGCAATTCTTTCTGATATCCTCGGTGAAGAAGATCACCTTGGCGACATGGACTTCAAGGTAGCAGGTACCCGCGACGGTATCACTGGCTTCCAGATGGACATCAAGATCGCTGGTGTTTCTATGGAAATCATGAAGAAGGCTCTTGCCCAGGCTAAGGACGGACGTAACCACATCCTCGACATCATGGAAAAGTGCATCAACAAGCCACAGCCAATCAGCCAGTACGCACCAAAGATCGACAGCCTCAAGATTCCTGTTGACAAGATCGGTGCCCTCATCGGACCAGGCGGAAAGAACGTTAAGGCTCTCTGTCAGCAGTATGGTGTTACAATCAATACAGAAGATGACGGAACAGTTACAATCTATGGTAAGACAGGTACAGCAACAGATGCTGCAAAGGCTGCCGTTAAGGGTATCTGCGAAGATCCAGAGCCAGGTACAATCTACCAGGGTACTGTTAAGCGCATCATGGACTTCGGTGCATTCATCGAAATCCTCCCAGGTAAGGAAGGTCTCTGCCACATCTCTAAGCTTTCTCGCGCTCGCGTAGAAAAGGTAACAGATGTTCTTAAGGAAGGACAGGTTGTTCCAGTTAAGCTCCTTGAAGTAGACAAGATGGGACGCCTCAACCTCTCTTACATTGATGCTGTAGAAGCTAACTAAGCCATCCATGGCTTCATAGAGATGGCTCTATAAACAAGCTGATAAACCGGTTCTGATGAATTCAGAATCGGTTTTTTTATTTGTTGTCCTGCTTTATTTTAATGAAGATAATGTAGACTGCATAACTTATGAGGGTGCTGAATATTTTGTCTGCTATGTTTTCTAATATTCCCCCGAAAGTGTTTGCAATGGTAAGGTTTGAAATGGCACCATAAAGGCATTGGATCATTATGGTTGCAGAAGGTCTTCCTGTATCTGCGGCATATACAAAGTCAGCGATGGTATTGCCCAAAAATCCGTTTGTCAGTGCCGCATATATTCCGATCCAAAGGAAACAATCCAGTGTATAGTTTTTGTGAGGATTCTTCTTATTAAATCTGCTGAATACAATCCAAGCGCATGAAACTGTACTGATATGGCATATTGAAAAAAGTAAAGAGGATTCAGAAACTATTGAAAATAATAAGTTCGATCCAAGTGCACAGATAAACCCAGGAATAAATCCGCAGATGGCAACAACGGAAATGGTCAAAAGAGAGTCAAGGTATAGCGGGAATATAATGTAATTGGCTACATTAAAGCCTATGAAGTTGACTGTTATTCCTAGGGAAATAAATATGGCGCTTAAAATGATTTTGTTTTTCATCTATAAAATGACTCCCAGTATTTTGGCGGCTTTTTGTAATTCTATTCGATTGTGAATACCTAGCTTCTGATAGATTAATGAAGTTTGATTGGATATGGTTTTCCCTGATTTACCCAAGAGGGAAGCAATTTCCATTACATCCTTGTGCTGTGATAAAAGTTCAAAAACCTCTTTTTCTTTTTTTGTCAGTGACTTGTAGTTTTCAAAAAGTAAAGTCGATGTTTTATCTTGATTGTCACGGCTTTCATTATCTGTCTTTAACAGGGTATGCAGCAGTTGTTTTGCATTTTTGTTAAAATACAGATTCCCTTCGGATACAAACAGTATTGCCTTTTCTATTTCCTCTACACTTGCGTCTTTTGTTATGTACCCTTGGATCTTTTTTTGAAATGCCTGTTCAATGTGAAGGTAATCGTTGAACATTGTGTAAATGATTACATTGAGGTTAGGTCTTATAGCACGAAACGCAGATATTTGTTCCAGTCCGTTGAAGCCATCAAGATTGATATCTATAATGGAATTCGAGATGTCTTGATTTTCTTCAAGAATTTCTTTTGCTTCCTGACTGTTGCTCGCGTAGAAAAATTTTATGTTTGGGTTTTTTGTGCTTATAAAAGTTCCAAGACTGTCTCGTAGTCCTGCATGGTCATCAAGAAACAGAATTTTTAATTGTGATTGCAATTTTTGTTCCTCCTTCGTTAATGAAATCGACTGTTCCATGTATGGATTTAACCCGTGCCTTTATGTTTTCTATTCCATAGTGCTTTATTTGTTTGTCAGATGACATTGTCTGGTTAATTCCAATTCCGTTGTCACTTATTATTATTCTTATTCCGCTGGAGTAATCCGTAATCTTCAGGGTGACTTTTGTTGCTTTTGAGTGTCTTGCAACATTGCTGAGGGCTTCATTCAATATTTTAAGTAACTCAAGTTTTATTGAATTGGACGATAGTTCAAGGTTTGTTGATGCATTTAGGAATTCGGTGTTGATGGAAAAATTTACTTCAAATGCTGACAATGTTTCTTTCAGTATCTGGGGAAAATTTTTTGTCAGGTCTAGATGTGTTGTTTCAATGAGAAATCTTATTTCGTTGAAAGCCTGATCTGCAAAATAGTGGGCTTTTTCTATGGTGTTGTTGTCAAGACATATTTTTAAAGCCGCTAAATCTTGAGCTACGCCATCATGTATTTCTCGTGAGAAGTTAATCTGATTTTCATGGATTGCCCTGGTAATAATCAATTCATTTTTTTGAATCGAGTTTTTCTGAAAAAAGACAAGGATAGCCACCAGTTCAATGAAAAAAGAAATGTATATCAAACATTCGTATCCGAATATTAGTTGCTGTTGATTCCTGTACATTTCTTTTAAAACTGAAAGATATGGTGGTGTAAGATTTTCCTGTTTTTTTACCGTTTCTATAAAATTCTGCAGGTTTGTATCCAGTGTTTCATTGTAATAGGTAAATTGCTTAAAATCTTTTTTAAGTTTTTCAAGACCAATATGGTCTACTGTTTTTTTATTGTAAATTTCATTCAGTCTGCTTAAAAAATTGTTGAAATTCTTTAATTCAAGATTCTTAAAAAGGAGTGTAAAGGCAAAGGATAGGGTAGCTATAAAGACAAGGATATATTCTATCCTAAGAATTTTCCTAATGACTTTAAGTACCATATTATTTATTTTCATAGGTGAATTATAACATATCGAAAAAGAATGGAACGGGAAAAAATTCCCGTTTTAATAGGGATATATTGCTCTCGACACCTTGAATTTCGTGATTTAACATTTATTTCAATAAAACGATAGACTCGGAGGAATTATGAAAAAACTAACAAAAGTTTTATTGAAATCAATTGCATTATGTAGCATTTTGTCAATGTTGGCATTGACTTCCTGTTCCGATGGCAGCAGTTCATCTGACGGTAATAATACTAACGGTTCCGGAAGTGAATCTGGAGCTCAAGGTGCAGGTGGTACAGGCGGTGCAGGTGATGAACATGGGCATGGTGGTGAACATGGTGGTGAGCACGGAAATGAAGGTAACGGAATTACTTATATATATAATGCAGAAATTTCGGCAACCGCATCAGCTCCTATGGGTGGAATGGGGACTGCATATTGCTATCTAAATAGTACCGGTGGGACAATTACAATTATGAGTATTGGTGGGCGTGTAATGATTACCTATGCTCCAGAAAAATCAGTTGCCCTTAATGTAAATAGTAGTATGGCTTCGACTTTTGAACCAAATAAGACCTATACCTATACATCTGAAGATGGAAAGGTTTTTGAACTTACTACTGGTGCCACATTGGAAAGTCAAATTAGCATCCGTGAAATCCAGAATGGTAGTCAGGGTCAGGGACAAGGTCAGGGTAATCCATCGTCCTTCTCCTATATAAGTGCAAAGTCTCTTGAAACTCGTTATTATACCTATTCGGCAAATGACACGACCTATGTTGTAATTTGCGATAATAATGCTGTTTATCTTACAGACGGAAAAAATGCTACAAAATTAAAGGTAAATAATGCTCCTGCTGCAAATTTTGAACCAAGCAAAGAATATTCTGGAACCTGGGGAAGTGCTGCAACAGTAACAGTAACAACAGGAGCTTCCCTTACCAATAGTGCGACAGTCTCTGTTTCTGGATCCGTTTCGGAATATATTTGGCCTGCTGCTTTTACGGAAACTGCAGCTATTTTTATTAATGGTAGCCAAGGTGTTCGCTATGTAGGTTCTGATACATCAGCAGACATTAGTGAGATTTATGTTGTATGGGATGGTACTCTAGGACGTCATTATAATATCTGTGTAAATACTACTGATGGCAAGAGTCTGGCTGGTGGCGATGGTTCCATAATGAAGCTTTCTACAACCGAAACTTATAGTATTGGAAAATATGAATTTGAAAGTCAATATACAAAGTCAAATGGAAAGGTATATAAATTTGAATACAATAACAAGGTCTATTATCTTGTGAATTCTTTTGAATCTACTTCAAGTGAGCACGGTAATTCAACACACCGTGTAGCTTTCTTCTCAGCTACAGATTTGTAATGTAATGCTTTTCTAGAAGTGTATTACTGGGGCTGTCCAATATTAGACAGCCCCCATTTTTTTATTCCCTTAAAATATGCTATAATCCCCCCATCATGATTAAGAAACAGGTCCTGAAAAACAATGTTGTCCTTATTACTCAGGAGGACAATGCTTCCAAGGTTGCAACCATCGGTTTTTATTTTTCCACCGGCAGCCGTTATGAAAAAGAAGGTGAATACGGAATAAGCCATTTTACTGAGCATATGCTCTTTAAGGGAACAAATACAAAATCAAACAAAGACATTTCCCGTATTTTTGACAGGATGGGAGGCGTCACCAACGCTTTTACTGAACGTGAAAATGTTAGCGTATACTGTTCAATTCCTGTAGAGAAAAAAGAGAATTTTCAGATTGCCCTTGATACAATCTGCGATTTGTCGGAAAATTGTACTTTCCCCGAAGAAGAATTTGAGAAGGAAAAGGGAGTCGTAGAAAATGAAATCTATGCTGTTGAAGATGATCCTGATGATTCTTCAATGGATGAAATTGCCCGACTTATCTGGCCTGATCAGGATATTTCAAGAACTATAACGGGTTCCGTTGATGATGTGGAAAATATTACTCGCAAGCAAATGGTTTCCTGGTATGAAAATTATTTTGTCCACGGAGAACTTGTTGTAATTGCAGCCGGTAAAATTGATGAAAAATTGCTTGTTGAACGTCTTGAAAGACTACAGCAGAAAAAAAAATCCGTAGAATTTCACAAAAATGGTCATTTCCCTGAAAAAGTTGACTGGCGTAATGGTAGTCATATTGTAAAAGCAAAATTCAATCAGGAACAGATTTTTGCTTTGTTCCCTTTGGACTGGACTCTTTCATACAGGGATTATCTTTCCCTCTTGATTTTTGATACCATTACTGGAGACAGCATGAGCAGCAGGCTTTTCCTTGAGCTTAGGGAACGACTTGGTCTTTGTTACAGTGTGGGAAGCTTTTTTACAACCTATGAAAATGCAGGTCTTTGGGCTGCCTATCTTGTATGCGAGAAAAAAAATGCGGTTCGTGCAAGCAAAGCCCTTGTGTCTGAAACCTGCAGTCTTATTGAAAAAGAGATTACTCAGGAAGAAATAGATGTTGCCCTGGAACGCATAATTGGCCTTGAAATCATGAACGATGCAAATTCCGTTTTCCTTATGCGCAGACTCTGGAATTTCTATTCTCTTGGTTTTGAATTAATGACAACTGAAGAATTCATAGAGTCTATACGGATGATTACTAAAGATGATATAATTTCTTTTGTCCGCCGTCTTGTGGATTCTTCCAGAAGAACAACGGTTGTCTACGGACAAAAACTTTCAATGTTTGACAGAAAGAAAATCATGGGAGGAAAAAATGAATAAAGTAGATATAAAGATTATCGCTTCAAAGGGAGCTGTTGTTCCTTGCTATAAGACTGCAGGTGCTGCAGGTGCTGATGTGTGCGCATTGCTTGAAGAAAAAGTTATTCTTAAGCCTGGAAAGAGGGCAATTTTGCCTACAGGCCTTTTTTTTGAAATTCCTCAAGGTTATGAAATCCAGGTAAGGCCAAGAAGTGGTCTTGCCGCAAAAAATGGCGTAACGGTTTTGAATACACCGGGAACAATTGACAGCGATTACCGTGGAGAGCTCAAGGTCATTCTCATCAATCTTGGAGAAGAAGACTTTGAAATCAACAGTGGTGACAGAATTGCTCAGATTATTGTTGCTCCGGTTACCATCGGGAACTTCCTTCAGTCTGATTCAATTTCTGAAACTGAACGTGGTTCCGGCGGTTTTGGAAGTACAGGCGTTTAAAAGTCCTTTTTAAAATGCAAAACTTTTTTCATTCTATAGGGAAAAAAATAGAAAGTATCCTCAATAAAATAGATTCAACCTGTGTTTTTCTATATAAGCAGTATGTTTTCTTGAAAATTCTATATGCAAGAAAAACAAGGAATCTGAAAAAAATAAAGGCAAGAAGATTTTTGTTCAGGGCGGGCTATGCTCTCGGAAAAAAAATAAATAGCCGCCCATTGATGCGTTTTTTCAGCCGTCAGTATTTCAAGGTGAATGCTTTGGGATCCGGCATCCTTGTAAAATACATTGCCAAAGAACTTCTGCTTTATTTTGTTGTCTGCTTTACATTCTTCTTTGTTGTATTCTTTGTAAATCAGATTCTTCTTCTTGCTGAAACCATCTTGAAGAAAAGGGTTCCGTTGGGTTCTGTAATAAAGCTCATTACCTATTGTCTTCCTGCAATTATTGCTCAGTCTGCACCTTTTGCAACCTTGGTAGGATTCCTAATGTGTCTAGGGCGCCTTGTTACTGATAATGAATTGCTGATTTTCAGAGCAAGTGGACAGAAATACAGCCTTATTTTCAAGTCGGTTCTTGCTATGGGTATGCTGATTTCCATTTTCAGCTTCATCATGAATGACTATTTTCTTCCGCTTGGAACCATCAATTATAACAGAATGAGAAGGCAGATCATCACCTCCAATCCGGCCATAGAACTTGAATCCATGTCCATAAAAAGAATGAACGATTCCATTTTTGTTATCGGCAAGGTCAACGGAACCATGGTAAGCGATCTGGTTTTCTTTGATACAGGTAATGACGGTAATGCAAGGGTAATCGTTGCAAAAAATTCTGAAATCAGAAAATCCTCTCAGGATGGTGTCCTTATGAAATTGGACATGAAAAATCCTATTGTAATGATGATGAAGAATATTCAGTCGGGTTCCTATGATACGCTGTCGTCCGAAAATCTTTCCCTGAGCATTTTTGAAGATTCCATCATTTCTTCTTCGGGCGGTGTTTCTCCCCGCGAAATGACTTCCTGGGACTTAAGGAAAAAAATTAAAAGCGTTAGGAATGACGATACCGTTTCTCCAAAAATAAAGAACACCTATAAGCTTGAATACAATAAAAAATTCTCCATTCCTTTTGGATCCATATTTTTTGCCATTCTTGCCTTTCCGTTGTCATTGATTTTTGGACGGAAGGATGGTCAGACCCTGGGGCTTATTTTTGGAATTATCCTTTCTGTCCTATATTGGGCAGCAACAATTATCGGGCAGATGTTTGGCGTAAAAGGCGGTTACAATGGTTTCTGGATGATGTGGACTCCAAACCTTGTTCTTGGCTTCCTTGGTATACTTCTTTATTTGAGGCTTAGAAGAAAATGAAAATCATTTCGTATATGCTGAGAAGTTTTTTTCCGATTTTTTTGGGTGCACTTCTTTTCTTTGTTCTCGTTCTCTGCCTTACAGATCTTTTCATGAACCTGTGGAATTACATTTCCAAAGGAGTTCCGTCAAAAGAAGTTGGGCTCATCCTGCTTTATTATGTTCCAAAGACTGTGTGGTATTCCATTCCCATCGCCATGCTTTTTGCAACGGCCTACATGCTCAGCGATTTTTATGCCCGCAATGAACTCCTTGCAATTTTTGCTTCGGGAATTTCCCTTTTCAGATTTACCGTTCCTCTTCTTTTCATTGCAGTTGGAATGAGTTTCGTCATGTTCTTTTTTGAAGATTTTGTTGTTGTTCCAACCTATACAAAAAAAGTCCACATGCAGGATTCTGTCCTTCAGAAAGAAAAGTCCCTTAACAATGACAGAATCGTCATTATGTCTGATGAAGGCAAGATTATTTATAAGGCTGATTTCTATGATGATTCTGTAAAAAGGCTTTATACCGTTTACTTCATCATCCGCGATGATGAAAAGAATCTTCGTGCATTGATCTATTCTGACAACGCTTCCTGGAGTGATGACAAATGGAAACTTTCCAATCCTGTGGAATATAAAAAGTCTGAAGAAGGTATAGTAATGGTAGAGCTTGAAAATGAGCTTCTTGATCTTTTTGTGGAGCCTCCTGAAACTTTTCGAAACAATACCATTTCTGTAGAAGAAGTAAATACTAAACAAGCCAGGGAATACATAGAGCATCTTGAAAAAGCCGGTCTCCCAAGTGCAGAAGAAAAATCCGTTTACTATAAGAAATTTTCTTTTCCGTTTGTTGTCTTTATCGTTGTTTTCCTTGCCATTGGCCTCAGCGGAAAAACAAGGAAGAATGTTCTTATTGTCAGCCTTGCCTTGAGCATTACGGCCGTAGTTCTTTTCTACGTTACCCAGATGATTACCATGCTCATGGCAAAATTCCAGACCATTCCGCCTTTATTCGGTGCATGGTTTCCGGTTATGCTGTTCATTATAATAAGCAGCATATTGTTGAAGTACGCAAAAACTTGATTAGGATATGGAAATGATAGAAAACTTTTTTGAAGTTCATCACGTAAACAAAGATTCTCTTGCCCGCACTGGTGTAATGCATCTGCCTCATGGTGATGTTCAGACTCCAGTGTTTATGCCGGTAGGAACAAAAGGTACTGTAAAGGCCCTTACCAAGGATGACCTTGAAGAAATTGGGTTTGAAATAATTCTTGCAAATACTTACCACATGTATCTTCGTCCAGGTGCTGACCTTGTGAAAGATGCAGGTGGACTCCACGGATTTACAAAATGGAACAGAAATTTCCTTACGGATTCCGGTGGGTTCCAGGTATGGTCCCTTTCAAAACTAAGGAAAATCAAAAATGAAGGAATTGAATTCCGCAGCGATATAGACGGCAGTAAGCATTTCTTTACTCCGGAAAATGTTGTTCAGACGCAGGTTAAACTTAACAGCGACATTCAGATGCAGCTGGATGTTTGTTCTGGTTTTGGAGTTGAACGCACTGAAGCGGAAAGGGCACTTCGTCTTTCTTCCCAGTGGGCAGAGCGTGCCATTGCTGAATGGACAATTCATCAGGAAAGCGGTTACAAGGGTATTTTGTTTCCAATCGTTCAGGGAAACTTCTTTGATGATTTAAGAAAAGAAAGCGCACAGTTTGTTGATTCGCTGAATACTCCCGGACTTGCCATCGGTGGATTGAGTGTAGGAGAACCTGCAGAAGTCTACAAGGAAAAACTACAGTATACGGTTCAGTTTCTTTCCCGCAGCAAGCCTCGCTATGTTATGGGAATCGGTACTCCTGAATACATTCTTGAGGCCGTTGCCAATGGCATTGACATGTTTGACTGTGTTCAGCCGACCCGCATTGCCCGTCATGGACTTTATTTTTCAAAGAAGGGCATGGTATCAATTAAGCAGGCCCGCTATGAGCGCGATTTTGGTTGCATAGATCCTGAATGCAAATGCAAGGTTTGTACTACCTATTCCCGTGCATACCTCCGTCACATTTTCCGTGAACAGGAAATTTTATCTTCAATGCTTGCAAGCTACCACAATCTTTATTTCCTTCACAACATGATTCATGAAATCCGTGCTGCTATAAACGAAGATAGGTTTGAAGAATATAGAATAAACTTTCTTGAAAATTTTCATTCTGGAGAGGTGTAATACATGAATAAGTTTCTGACATCAATAACTGCATTTACAGTGCTTTCATCGGCAGTCTTGGTTTCTCAGGAAGCTGAAACTGTCGTTGCTGAAGTTAAGGAGTCTGTGGAAATACTTGCAGATTCTGTTTCCGAGATTTTTGACGGCCTTGAAGATGAGGTAGATGTGTTTTCTTCTTTTGATGAAGATTCTGATGAACCGGAAGAAGATTATGTGCTCAAGGCCTACAATGAATCCAAAGAAAAAAAGGAAGAAAAGGCAAGGTATAAATATACCAAGGAAAAAAGGGTTGCTGCAAAAAAACGTCCTGCAAAGCATGAATCTAAAAATGATTTTCTCGATAAGTCTGAAAACTATGAAGAGGAAAGCAATGCTGTTTTCAAGTATGGTCTTGAAAGTCAGATAAGCAATCTTATTGATGAACTTATTAAAAATGAAGACCACAGGTTTGTTGATCAGATTTATGATTTGTTCTATGAAACAAAAGATGTTGCCGTAAAGGATAAAATCATCGAGTACTTTACAAAACTCAAGGATCCATGCCTTGGGGATTTTGCCTGTGAAGTTATAAATGATCCTTATGATACCAGAAAAGAAACTGTAGACCGCTGCTTCAAGTATGTTTCAGAAGCACAGATAAAGGAATCTGTTCCTGGTCTTGTTGATCTTGTTGACAAGGAAGAAGATGATTATTTTACCGGTGCCCTTACTGCCCTAGGTGAGCTTGGTGAAAAAGAAGAAGCCGAATTTCTTGCCGATTATCTTGACCGTGATGATCTTTCTGTTCCGCAGCGACAGGCACTCATGAAGGTTCTCGGTAGAATCAAGGCCGTTGAAACCTGGGATAAGATTGTTGAAATTGCAAAAAATGAAGATGAAAACAGTTTTGTCCGCATGTATGCCGCAGAAGCTATCGGAGCCATGGAGAAACCTGAGGGTGAAGAAATTCTTATTGATCTTTTTGAATCCACTGATCCAAATTTACGTTGTTATGTGGTAAAGGGAATCGTTCATTTTAATGATGAAAAGGCTGACAAAGTCATCATACAGGCCCTAAGGGATTCCCAGTACAAGGTGAGAATAGAAGCAATAGAAGCCGTGGAAAAGCGTGAAATGAAAGAAGCTGTTCCCTATCTTGTTTTCCGCTGCAAGGACAAAGATGAACTTAAGAACGTAAAGGAAAAGTCTTACAGGGTAATTGCCAAACTGAATACTTCCGAAGGCAATGAATACCTGATAAGTCTTTTGAACGATAAAAAAACTGGAGTGGGGGCAAGGGCAAAGGTTGCAGGATGCCTTCTTGCTGAAAATAATGCCGGAACCAATGAAGTCATTGAACTTGCCCGTTCAACCCTTAAAAGCGATGTAAAGTATCAGAAGGATCTGAGATATGCCTTGGGAAAGGAATTTGCAAAGTATGACAGGAGTGAATTTGCTGAAATCTGCGGTGAATATCTCGATAGTGCCGATGTTGCAACCCAGGGGACAGGCCTCGATATGTGGTCAAAGGGAAGGTATTCCTCTTGCCGTGCAAAGGTTGAAGAAATTGCCCAGGATGCCGTAGAGGATGAAATGAAAGACGAAGAAAAGGATTCCAAGCCAGGAACCTATAAATTCGGCCAGAAGAAAAAGAATGCCAATGCAAAGAAGGCAAAGAAAATTCTTGAAATGGACGGAAATACTGTTGTAAAGGCTGCACCTGCAGAAAAAACAGATGCAGTTTCTGGTGCTGCACCTGCACCTGCGGAGCCTGTTTCTTCAGAAACCCCGGCAGTCCTTGATACTTCCAATGCAAAATAAATTTTCAAAAATTTTTGAAATTTCTTGAAATTGCTATTGACATCATTCCTGCAAATTGATATATTACAATCACGATTTGCGGAAACGCAGATGCGGGGATGGTGGAATTGGTAGACACGCTAGCTTGAGGTGCTAGTGGCGCGAGCTGTGCCTGTTCAAGTCAGGTTCTCCGCACGAAAGCAGTTGCTGAAAAGTGACTGCTTTTTTTTATTTAAATCAATTTGACGAGGTTTATATGCTTGCTGTTTTTGTCAATTGTGCTGCCGTTGTTTTGGGATCCCTTATTGGTCTTGTAGTTGCTGGTCGCATGTCCAAGAAAATGGAAGATGTGATTCAGACTGGGGCCGGATTCATTACCCTTGTAATCGGCATGCAGATGGCCTTCAAGTATCAGAATGTCTGTTTTTTGACTCTTGCAATTATTGCAGGAGGTATTATAGGTACCATAATTGACCTTGATGACAAAATCCTTTCCCTGGGAAAACTTCTTGAACGCCTTCTTCCTAAGAAAAGGCCGGAAGGGCAGGAGACTGAACTTTCTGTCAATAAGAATTTTGCTTATGCTTTCCTTAATGCCAGCGTACTTTTCTGTGTTGGTGCCATGGCTATACTCGGTTCCTTCAAGGCTGGTATTGAAAAGGACTATTCCATCATTTTTACAAAGAGTATTCTTGACGGCTTCATGGCAATTTCCTTTACTGCTGCCATGGGCATAGGAACTGCTTTCAGTGCCATTGCAATTTTCCTTTATCAGGGTGCCCTTACTTTGCTGAGCGTTGCGGTTCAGCCTTATGTTTCCGATGTAATGCTTGCTGAACTTACTGGTAGCGGCGGTGTTCTCATCTGCATGATAGGCATTAACCTTATCGGACTTAAGAAAATCAAGACTGCAAACTATCTTCCGGCTGTGATCTTTACTGTTCTCTTCGTGCTTCTGGACAGTCCTGTAAGAAATCTCCTTGGAATGTAGTTTTTTAACGAATTCCTGCAAAATTCCTTTAGAATTCGGACATAATTCTTCTGAATTTACCTTTGAATTCGTTTGACTTCTGCTATTTTTGAATTTATAATTGATCTTATAATATAAACCCTTAGGGAGGCCTAAAATGGCAAAAGTAGAACTTAAAGGTATTGGCAAGATTTACGACGGCAACGTACAGGCTGTTGAAAATGCCAACATCGTAATCGAAGACCGCGATTTCTGTGTATTCGTTGGTCCATCTGGATGCGGAAAGTCAACAACTCTCCGTATGATCGCAGGTTTGGAAGAAATTTCTGAAGGTGAACTCCTCATTGATGGAGACCTTATGAACGATGTTCCACCAAAGGACAGAAACATCGCCATGGTATTCCAGAACTATGCTCTTTACCCACACATGACAGTTTATGACAACATGGCTTTCGGTCTCAAGATCCGTAAAATGGACAAGGGAGAAATCCAGCGTCGTGTTGATGAAGCAGCAGTTAGCCTTGGACTTACTCAGTACCTCGACCGCAAACCAAAGGCACTTTCCGGTGGACAGAGACAGCGTGTTGCAGTAGGACGCGCAATCGTTCGTAACCCTAAAGTATTCTTGTTCGACGAACCACTTTCTAACCTTGATGCTAAACTCCGCGTTTCAATGCGTGGTGAAATCTCAGCTTTGCACCAGAGACTCCAGGCTACAATGATCTACGTTACACACGACCAGATCGAAGCTATGACAATGGGTACAAAGATTGTTGTTATGAAGGACGGTCACGTTCAGCAGATCGGTGAACCACTTTACTTGTACAACCACCCAATCAACAAGTTCGTTGCTGGCTTCATTGGAACACCTCCAATGAACTTCATGACAGTTTCTGTTAAGAAGGAAGGCGACAAGGTTGTTGTTGATGAAGGAACATTCACACTCGTTCCAACAGCAGAACAGCAGAAGTACCTCACTGAATATGTAGGAAAGGAAGTATACTTCGGTGTACGCCCAGAAGACCTTACATACACAGACGCTCCTGCATCTGAAAACAACATGCAGATGAAGGTTTCTAACAAGGAACCTCTCGGTGCTGAAACACACCTCTTCCTTGCATCAAAGAACCAGAGTGTAGTTGCTCGCGTTCTTGCATCTTCAAAGGGAGACTTCAAGATTGGTGAAACTGTAAACTTCGTTCCAGCTATGGACAGATGTAAGTTCTTTGTTAAGGATTCAGAAGACCTTTCAAAGGAAATCAACATCTGCGAAAAGGACAAGATCTCAGCTCCTTGGCTCAAGAACGCTATCACAGGCGAAGTTGGTTACAAGGTAGCTATCGGTTCAGAAATCAAGAAATAAGTTGATGGCTGCTTAGGCAGTTCAGTCAATACTATTTTTTGACACCGAAAGGCATCGTCAGTTAATTCTGGCGGTGCTTTTTTTTTATGCTTTTTTCCATTAAAATATTTTTATGCTTAAAGTTAATTCAGTTGTTATTTATAAGAATTCCGCTGCGGTGATTACTGCAGTTCAGGACAATGCAAAATATACAGTAAAGTTCAGAAGTGCTGCTGCAACTTCAACAAAGCCTGCAGTGTATGGTGAACAGAATGTCCGCGAAAAGGACGTGATTCTCCTTCATGAAGGGCCTTGTTCTTCCCTTGTAAATGTTCTTTCGTTTGCGGAAGGAAAGTGCCCCCTTGCAGAAAATCTCTATAATCTTGAAGACAAAAATGAAATCGGACTTCAGGTAAAGGACTGTTATGAACTCCTTGCTTCCGATGATGAAACCAAAGGTTCTTCCTTTGAATTTGAAGAACTCGTCTCTCTTTTTCACGATAAAATGACTGCCGATGAAAGCTGGGGAATGTTCTGTGCCCTTAAAAATACAGTGTGGTTCAACCAGAACCTTAAGGAACAGATGAACGGCAAACTGGTTTTTTCCCTACGTTCCCAGGAAGAAATAGATTCCCTTGTAAAAAAAGCCGATGCAAAGGGGAAGGAAGCTGAACTGCGGGCAGCTTTTCTTGAACGCCTTAAATCCAACACCCTTCTTCCTGAAGATTCAATCTATATGGGTGATGTTGAAGCCCTTGCACTTGGTAAAACAGATAAAAGCCGTACGATGCATGATGCAGGCATAAAGGAGACCGTAGAAAAGGCACATAAGCTCTTGCTTGATACAGGAGTTTGGGAGATTACAAGGAACCCATATCCGATTCGATGGGGACTTTCCATGAAGAGTGCTTCGGAATCTCTTGCATCTCCTCCACAGGAAGAGCGCTATGAAGTGCCCGGGGTGAGCTATGCCATTGATGCTGAAAATTCTGCAGATCCTGACGATGCCGTTGCCTATGATGGAAAATATTACTGGGTTCACATTGCTGACCCTGCAAGCACGGTAATTCCAGATTCTTCCATAGATAAAGCCGCAAGGGAACGCGGTGCAACTCTGTACATTCCTGAAGGTGCTGCACGAATGCTCTGTGAAGATGCCCTTGAAGATTACGCTTTGGGTTTGAAAGAAAAAAGCAATGCCCTTTCTTTCCGTCTTCTTCTTGATGACGATGCCAATGTCCTTGAATGTGCAGTAATGAAAACTGTAGTTGATGTAAAAAGACTTTCCTATAAAAAGGCTGAAGAACTGAAGAATTCTCCTGAACTCAAGCCTCTTTTTGAAATTGCAAGGAAAAATGTGGACAAGAGAAACAAAGCTGGTGCTGTTCAGATTACCATGCCTGAGGTTCATGTCTTCGTGGATAAGGAAACAAAGAAAGTTTCGGTTGTAAAAGATGAAAAATATGAAAGCAACGATATGATCCGTGAACTTATGCTTCTTGCTGGGGAAGGAGCTGCAAAATTTGCTTTCCAGAATAATATTCCGTTTCCTTATGTAAGCCAGGAAGAACCTCAGATTCCGGATGAAATTCCTGAAGGCCTTGCAGGTCAGTTCAGGTTAAGAAGATGCATGAGGAAGCGTTCTGTAGGAGTTACTCCGGGCATGCACTGCGGTCTTGGACTCAACATGTATAGCCAGGTTACTAGCCCGTTGCGCCGCTACGGAGACCTTATTTCCCATCAGCAGCTAAGGGCTTTTATTGACGGGCGCAAGTTGCTGGACAAGGATACCATGCTAATGCGCATTTCTGAAGGGGATGCTGGTGCTATGGCTGCCCGTAAATCCGAACGCAACAGCAACCTTCACTGGACACTTGTTTACCTTCTCCAGAATCCTGAATGGACAGGGGATGCCGTATGTGTTTCCCTTGCCGAAGGAAAACTTCCTCAGTTCTGCATTCCGGAACTTGCTCAGGAAGCCTTCTTTGATGTTCCAGGCGGTGTAGAACTTAATCAGACTGTAAAAATCAAGGTGAGCAGGATAAATCTTCCTGAACTTCAGGTGGAATTTGTGGTGGCCCAGTAGTTCTGTATGTGGTTATAGAATTTAGCTATAGCGACGTATAGTTATATAGTAATACACTGCAGGCAACTGATTGTATATATTTAAAATCATCAATTTTTCATTTTAGGAGTACAAAAATGGCAGAAATCGAGACAAAATGCATCCACGCAGGATATGAACCAAAGAACGGTGAATCACGCATGATTCCAATCATCCAGAGTACAACTTTCAAATATGATTCAAGTGCGGACATGGGAAAACTCTTTGACCTTGAAGCCGAAGGCTATTTCTACACAAGACTTGCAAACCCAACAAACGACTATGTTGCAAAGAAAATCTGTGCCCTTGAAGGTGGGTCAGCAGCAATACTTACATCTTCAGGTCAGGCCGCAAACCTTTTTGCCATTTTCAACATTGCTTCTGCAGGAGACCATGTCATTGCCTGTTCTTCCATTTATGGCGGAACATTCAATCTGTTCAATGTAACAATGCGCAAGATGGGCATTGACTTTACTTTTGTAAGCCCAGAATGTACTGAAGAAGAACTCAATGCAGCTTTCAAGCCAAACACAAAGGCTGTTTTTGGCGAAACAATCGCAAATCCTTCCCTGGTTATTTTTGACCTTGAGAAATTTGCAAAGGCAGCACATAGCCACGGGGTTCCTCTTGTTGTAGATAATACTTTTGCGACACCTGTAAACTGCCGTCCTTTTGAATGGGGAGCAGACATCGTAACACATTCGACAACAAAGTATATGGACGGACATGATGCAACTGTAGGCGGATGTATCGTAGACAGCGGTAAATTCGACTGGATGGCACACAAGGATAAGTTCCCAGGGCTCTGTACTCCAGATGAAAGCTACCACGGAATCACTTATGCTGAAAAATTCGGACAGGCCGGGGCTTTCATTACAAAATGTACGGCTCAGCTTATGCGTGACTTTGGATGTATTCAGGCTCCTATGAACGCATATTTCCTTAACCTTGGACTTGAATCACTTCCATTGAGAGTTGAACGCCATGTTGCAAATGCTACGGCCATTGCAAAGTTCCTTAAGAATCATCCAAAGGTTGAATGGGTTAATTATCCTGGACTTGAAGGCGACAAATACTATGAACTTGCAAAGAAATACATGCCTAAGGGAACCTGTGGCGTTATCAGCTTTGGAGTAAAGGGCGGAAGAAAGGCTGCCGAGGACTTTATGGGCAAGCTTAAAATTGGTATGATTGCTACACATGTTGCAGACAGCCGTACATGTGTACTTCATCCTGCCAGTGCAACACACCGCCAGCTTTCAGATCAGGAACTCATTGACTGTGGTGTAAGCCCGGATATGATTCGTCTTTCTGTCGGTGTTGAAAATGTAAATGATCTCATTGCAGACCTTAAGAATGCTCTTGAGAACTAGTGGTCGTCTTGTTGGCGGCGAGGAGATATAAATGATTGTTATTTTGAAGAATGGATTCGGAGAGTCTAAGATTGAAGATTTCATCAGCGACATCAAATCAAAGGGGCTTGGCTGCCATGTAGTCAAAGGCGTTGAAAAAACTATCGTTGGACTTCTTGGTGATACTTCAAAACTTGATCCACGGGATTTTTTAAGCAACGACATTGTTGAAAGTGCAGAACGCGTATCTGCTCCATACAAGATGGCAAGCCGCGAATTCCATCCTGAAAATACAATCGTTGAAATCGGAGCAAATCAGTCAGGTGTTACTTCTTGCCTTATTGGTGACGGAAAGACCGTTCCTGTCATTGCAGGTCCTTGCGCCGTTGAAGGTGAAGAGCAGATTTTGAATGCTGCCCGTGCCGTAAAGGCTGCTGGAGCAAGAATCCTTCGCGGTGGAGCCTACAAGCCTCGTACATCTCCATACAGTTTCCAGGGTATGGGAAAGGACGGCATTCGTCTTCTTGAACTTGCAAAGAAGGAAACGGGGCTTCCTATCTGTACTGAACTTATGGCTATCAGCGAAATAGGCAATTTCCATAATGTTGATTTGATACAGGTTGGTGCACGCAACTTCCAGAACTTTGACCTTCTCAAGGAACTTGGAAGATTCGGTAAGCCTGTTCTTCTTAAACGCGGACTTTCCGGAACAATCCAGGAACTTCTTATGTCTGCCGAATATATCATGGCCAACGGAAACGAAAATGTAATCCTTTGTGAACGTGGAATCCGTACCTACGATCCATATACAAGAAACTGTCTTGATGTAAGCGCAGTTCCATACCTTCACAAGGTTAGCCATCTTCCGGTTATTCTTGATCCAAGCCATGCTTCCGGTATCCGCTGGATGGTTGGAACTCTTGCCTGTGCTTCCGTTGCTGCAGGTTGTGACGGTCTTGAAATTGAAGTTCACTGCAATCCTGAAAAGGCCTGGAGTGATGCATCCCAGCAGCTTAATCCTGCTATGTTTGAAGAATTGATGACAAAGCTTGGTAAGTATGCCGCAGTTGAAAACAGGACAATGTAACTTATGAAAAAACTGAATGAACTTACATATGGAATTGTGGGCCTTGGCCTTATGGGTGGTTCCATCGCAAAGTCAATCCGCGAAAACATCCTGTCAAGCGGAGGAGCCACTGGAAAGGTTTATGCTTCCACAAGAAATGTAGCGGCCCTTGAACTTGCAAAGAGCCAGTGTGTCATTGATGATTTTTACACCCTTGATAAAGTTGACGAGATGCTTGCTCTCTGTGATTTTGTCTTTGTCTGCTTTTATCCACACATGACCGTTGATTTCCTTGCAGTACATAAAAATGCTTTTAAGAAAGGTTCAGTTGTTACTGACATAAACGGTGTGAAGGCAGAAATTTTTGACCGCCTTGCAGAAATCGAAAGCGAAAACTACGACTTTATTCCGGGGCACCCAATGGCCGGCGGAGAGAAGGAAGGCTATGCCGCAAGCAACGCAGCCTTCTTCAAGAACCACAATTACATCCTCATGCCTCTTGCTTCCAACAAGGCGGAAAACGTAGAGCAGTTCAAACGTCTTATAACTGAGATGGGCTTTACACAGATTGTTGAGACCGATGGACGTGTTCACGATCATAAGATTGCCTTTACATCTCAGCTTTGTCATGTCATAGCAAGTGCTCTTGTGAATAGTGCTGAAGATGCAAAGGTAACTCAGTTTGGCGGCGGTAGTTTTGAAGACCTTACACGCATTGCAATGATAAATGCTCCTTTATGGACAGAACTTTTTCTTGCTAATAAGGCAGAACTTGTTGGGCATATTGAAAACTTTGAAAAATCCCTGGAAGTTCTTAAAGAATACATCAAGAATGACAAGGCAGAAGAAACAAAAGCCTATCTTGAAGAGGTTCGTGTAAAGCGTATCGAAATGTCAAGGAAAGATGTAAAGATAGAAAAATAGCTTTTGCGGAGGTAAATTATGGAACAGAAAGATTTTGACAAGCTTGATAAAGTAATCGGTCGCGTACCTGACTTTCCAAAGAAGGGCGTGCTTTTCTATGACATTACGGGAATTCTTCGCCATCCTGAAGAATTTAAGTATACCATCGAACGCATGTGCGAGATTTACAAGGACAAGAAAATTGATGCTGTTGCCGGTATTGAAAGCCGCGGTTTCATTTTTGCAGCCTGCTTTGCAGAAAAGATGGGGATTCCCCTCATCCTTATCCGTAAGAAGGGCAAGCTTCCTGCAAAGACTTATTCACAGAAATATGACCTTGAATACGGTTCTGCAGAAATTGAAGTTCATACAGCAGATGTTGAAAAAGGACAGAATATTCTTTTGATCGATGATCTTATTGCAACAGGCGGAACTCTTAATGCTGCTGCCAAGCTTATGGCTCAGGGCGGCGCAAAAGTAACCGATGTGTTCGGTGTAATCGGACTTCCTTTTCTTAACTACAGGAAAGTTCTTGAAGGTATTGAAGTAACTACCTTGATCGATTACATGTCTGAATAAAATTTTTGAAAAGTTTTTTAAGTCCGTCTTGTTTTTAGGCGGACTTTTTTATTTGCCGTCAACTGAATGAACTTTCATCAGGGGTTCTTCCGGAATACAAGCGATCAGAATGTCATAGAAATCTTTTGCGCTTGTGTTTTCAATGGCAAGGTAGCAGGCAAGATAATTTCCCGTATTTCCGTTAAGGATGCTCTGCTGCATCAGTTCAGCTGTTCCTTCGTTTGTGGCTGTTCTTTCAAGAAGGTCAATTTCATATCGGCTTTTTATTGTTCTTAAAGCTTTTGTCCGTTTCTTTTTATCTGCAAGTTCTTCCAGTAGTTCCTGCCTGTGTTTTCTGTAAAGCTTCATGAATTCTTCTGTCTTCTTTATTTTGTTTCCGTGAATATAGCCTATTGGAATAAGTGGTGTTGCTCTATAAGATTTACAGTAGGATTCTATGTCCCTGTCTATTCTGCTGCTGATTTCCATAAGCAGTGCATTGAACTTTTCAATGTCCATTGGATTCTCGGGAGCCGCAAAATAAATTTGAACTGGATCAAGGAATTCCTTTGTTGGAATCAGGAGAGGAGATTCTTTTGGAGCAAGTTCCGGCGGCAGGTCTGATGAATACAAATGTCTCAGCTGAACTCTGCGTTCTTTGTTTTTCCAGGCCGGTTTTGGAAAATCTGTTGTGTTTTCTTTTTTGTCATTCTGATTTTTTAGAATTCCAAAGGTTTTTTCTGCAGTGTCAAAAACTTTGTCGGCTTCAATATCACCACAGACAACAATGGAGTAGAGGGAAGCATCCAGAAATTCTGTATATCCAGTTAAAAGGGACTGGTATGAAGCAGAATTGTTCTTGTTGTCATAATCCCTGTACATTTGACCTGGCTTTGTATCCCTGTATAGATATGCAAAAACATTACGCTTCATCTGGGAACCAAGGTCTGCGTTTTCCATCATTATCCGGTAATTTTCATCTGCAAAAAGCCTGTCGGCCTGAACTGGTTTTATGTCGCCATATATCAAGGCATTTGTAAGCATCTGGAGAGATTCTTCAAAATTTTCTTTTATTACTTCGTAGGATACATAGGATATAGTCTCTTTTGTTTCTGCCCTAGTTCCATAAAGTCCTGAGTTCTTGGCAAGGGCTGCAACAAGTATTGTGCGAAGATTTTTTTCCTTCACCGGAGAAGCGGTCATTCCACCCTTGATGGCTACGGAAACACAAATTGTCTGAGAGCCTCTGTTTGTCTTTACTGAAACCGGTATTCCGTTTTTAAGATTTTTTTCCTTTATGGTCTTAAGGGCGTTTGCGTAAAAGTGTTCAGCAGGTTTTGCCTTGACTACTTTTGTTTTTCCATCTACATCTTCTTTCAATATAAGTTTCTTTTCGGCCTTTGCTTTTTTTGAAAGCATTTCATCTTTCCACCAGGAACTGTTTTTGCCGTCAATTTTAATATATCCTGCTTCGTCAAAATTCTTTTTCTGAGCCTTGTACTTATCAGTGTTTACGAGAAGGAATATGAATGGTTCTTCTGCTTCCACTAATTCTGCAATGGCATTTTCATTTTTAAACTGAACTTTATAAATGCTGTCTAGAAATCCTTCGTAAAATTCTTCCGGGGTAGTCCATGCGGCATCAGGCCAATAGGAGGCAAGAAGTTCTGCCATTGCGCGGCTGTTTCCTGTCTTTAATCTAAATTTGAATAATATTTCATTCTGAGCCTTTATGAAATCAGAGCGAGAAAGTTTTGCCGTTTCTTTTGCCATTCTTACAAAAGTTTCTGCCTGCCCTGAAATTATGTTTGCCGATTGTGGATCTTCCATTAACGATTGAAGAATCAATCTGCTGTGTCCATTTACCTGAGCACTTGCAGCTGCAAGATATTCTGAACCCCTTATGCAAAGTGCATTTTCAGCTGGAAGATTGTTCCTGTAAAGTGAATCATCCCTGTTCATGGCAGCTGCAAGAAGATCACAATCGGTCATGGAAAGGGACGTAAACTGAACTATAATCTGGGTCATGTCCTTTGAAAAATCATCTGATACGAGGACAAACTTTTTTCCTTCATTCGGTGTGGAATTCGTTTCTGGAATATTATTGAATGCTGTTTTTTTGCCTGTTCTTTTCCAGGTTGAAAAAGCCTTTTCTGCCGCTTCATGAACTTGATCCGGCTCTATGTTTCCGCTTACAAATAATGCACAGTTTTCCGGCGTGTAGAAATTGATTCCAATATTGCTGAGAATTGTTCTGGCCTGTGAAACGGAAAAATCAGAAAAAAGGGCTGGGTAAATTCCAGAATCATGCTTCCAGGGTTCTTCCGTGAATACTCTTGAATCTATTGAACTGTTTATGAATCCAGTTGTACTCGAAGCGTAATCTGCGGATTCTTTTTTCATCTGAGAAAAAAGGGTCTTTATTTTTTTATCATCAAAATCAGGTTTGGAAAGGCAAGCTGACAGTGCATTGAAGTAGTGCTGGGTTTCTTCCGGTGGCAATATTGCACTGAAATTTGAACTTTGGGATTTGCATTCACACTGAAGGTTTACCAGGTCAAAAAGATTTGAAGCTTCTTTTTGTGCCGATTCAGAAAAAAGCCTTGCATACATGGAAAAAAATCCGCAGGTTGATGGTGTTTGCGAGGAAAAACCTGCCTTGCATACGAGTTCAGCTGTCACGAGGGCACTGTTCTTGTCGGGAATTACAAAAACTGTAAGTCCATTCCTGAGTGTAAAAGTGTCCAGATACAATCCTGTGTTTTCAATGGAAATCAGTCTGTTTTGTGCTGAAAGTATTGCAGGGATTAGTATTGCTGCGGCAAATGCGATTATTTTTTTTCTTGACGGCATGACATCATTCTATTGAAAATTGCTTTTTTATCCAATTCCCGATAAAATCTTATTATGCCTAAAGTAATACCTAATGTAGAAAAAAAAATAAAATTTGATATAGATAAAAAACTTCTTGAAGGAAAACGCAATCTTACCAGCGAGGAAATTGCAGTCCTGAAATCAAACGGCAATCATTCTTCTGATCCTTCATGGAGAAATGTATTTGTTTCTTCAAAAAACGCTTGTTTTGATCCAGATCTGCTCAAACACAATGATTTTTCAGGTTATGTAATTCTTGGTGATATTACGGACAGCTCCCTTGCATATCATGATCTTAATCTTCCTGTGGGTATTACAAGATCAAGCCTTTGTGATGTAGTAACCGGCGATAACTGTGCCATTCATAACGTAAAATATCTTGTTAACTACAGACTTGGGGACAGGGTAATTCTCTTTAACGTTCAGGAGATGTCCTGTACCAGACATTCAAAATTCGGTGAAGGCCTCATAAAGGAAGGGGAGTCAGAATCAGCTCGTATATGGATTGGTGTTGGTAATGAAAATGGTAATCGCCAGGTTCTTCCTTTTGAAAACCTAATTCCGGCAGATGCATACCTGTGGTCCCGTTTTCGCGAAGACAAAAAACTCATGCAGTGTTTTGTCGAACTTACAGAATATGGAAAGTCTAAAAGCCTTGATACTTATGGCATTGTCGAAAACGATGCAGTAGTAAAGAACTCCCTGGTTATCAAGGACGTTAAGATAGGTGCCTATGCCTACATCAAGGGAGCTCTCAAACTGAAGAACATTACAATACTTTCATCCGAAGATGAACCTAGCCAGATTGGTGAAGGTGTTGAAATGGTCAATGGTATCATGGGATATGGAAGCCATGTTTTCTACCAGGCTGTAGCTGTTCGTTTTGTCATAGGTAGAAACTGTCATCTTAAATACGGCGCAAGACTTTTGAATTCTGTCCTCGGTGACAATTCAACGGTTTCTTGCTGCGAACTGTTGAATAATCTTATTTTTCCGTTCCATGAACAGCATCACAATTCTTCATTCCTAATTGCTTCTACTGTTATGGGGCAGTCCAACATTGCAAGTGCTGCAACCATAGGTTCAAACCATAATTCAAGAAGCCCTGACTGCGAGATGATTGCTGGAAGAGGCTTCTGGCCAGGCCTTTGTTCTGACTTTAAATTTGACAGTCGCTTTGCGTCTTTCGTTCTTGCTTCAAAAGGAACTTACAGAAACGAAGTCAACATCACATATCCTTTTTCAATGATAGCTCCAAGCATTGAGGATAATACCATTCACATTATTCCTGCCTACTGGTTCCTGTACAATATGTTTGCCATTGTCCGCAACAAGTATAAGTTCAAGGCTCGTGACAAGAGATTCAAGATAGTTCAGCATATAGAGACAAATCCTCTTGCTCCTGATACGGTTCAGGAAATCGTTTCTTCAATCGACAGGCTTATAGAACTTACAGGCAGGTATCTTAAAATGCCAAAGGAAGAATGCCTCAAATATACTAAATACATGCCTTCCGAGGATTTTCTCAATGGCTACAGGAAAAAAATCTCAGACTGCAAGGCCGAAGATGTATGCGTCGTTGCCAAAGATTTCCTTCATAATGGGTATGAAGCAAAATTTCTCCTTTCTGATGATCGCTGCCAGAAGAAATACGGTGCCCTGATTTATAAACCTTCGCAGGCTTACAGGGAATACAGAAGAGTTCTTAAATATTTTGCCGCTGAAAGCCTGATGAACTATGTTCTACTCAATAATCGTGAAAGCCTTACTTTGGAGGATATTTCCAATATAAAAAACATTCCTCTCTATACTGAATGGGTTAATGCCGGCGGACAGGTGATTCCTTACGGAAAAATTCAGGAACTTTTCCATAAGGTAAAACAGGGAGAATTCAATAACTGGGATCAGGTTCATAAGTTCTATGATGAATGTGAAGCTAACTACATAGGCTACAAAGCCCGCTACTCCCTTTACATTATTGAATGGCTCTATTCAAAATCTATTGAGTATTTTACAAAGACAGATTTTGATAAATTCCTTACAGATGTTGCCTTTGTTTCAGTCAACATGCTGGAATCTTCCATTCAGGTTCGTGAAAAAGATTTTACCGATTATTTCCGTTCTGTAACCTATAGAAATGAGGCTGAGAAAGAAGCGGTTCTTGGTACTATTGATGAAGATGGATTCCTTAAAAAACTTCACAATGCCACTGATGAATTTGAGGCAAATCTTCAGAAGCTTTTCAAGTGTTTAAGGACATAGAAATAATTTGTTGACTTTTATGCGGTTTGAAGGTAAAGTGATATAAATGAAATTAACAGCACTACTTCTACTATTGTTTTCTTCTCTAGTGAATGCCGAAAGGTAGCATGTGACTGTATATTATCAATGTAAATTACAGACCTGTTGCTTAACGGCATCAGGTCTTTTTTATTTTCAAGGAGTTTAAAAATGAGCGTAATGAATCCAGGTACAAAGTACGGTCGTGTTGGCGACATTGAAATGCAGAGCCGCAGATGGCCTTCTGCAAAAATTACTAAGGCACCTATCTGGTGTTCTGTTGATCTTCGTGATGGAAACCAGGCCCTTGTAAATCCAATGGGTGTAGATACAAAACTTGCATTTTTTGATCTTCTTGTAAAAGTTGGCTTTAAGGAAATTGAAGTAGGATTCCCTGCTGCAAGCGACACTGAATTTGAATTCATGCGCAGGCTCATTGATGAAAATCGTATTCCTGATGATGTTACCGTTCAGGTTTTGTGTCAGGCACGCGAAGCCCTCGTAAAGAAAACCCTTGAGGCAATCAAAGGTGCTCCTCATGCCATTTTCCATCTTTATAATTCTACAAGCCCAGCTCAGAGAAAATATACTTTCAATAAGTCAAAGGAAGAAATCAAGCAGATCGCCATTGAAGGCATCAAGTGCATAAAGTCTTGCCTTACAGAAGAAGAACGAAAGAACATCCGCATTGAATATTCTCCGGAAAGCTTTTCCCATACAGAAATCGACTATGCTGTTGAAGTGTGTGATGCAGTAATGAAGGAATGGGGTGCAACAAAAGACAATAAAATTATTTTTAACCTTCCTACAACTGTAGAATGCTATACTCCAAATGTTTATGCAGATGCCATCGAATATTTCTCAGATCATATTTCTGAACGTGAAGCAGTAATCATTTCAACACACTGTCATAATGACCGCGGTACAGGCGTTGCTTCCGCAGAACTTGCATTGCTTGCCGGCGCCGACAGAACAGAAGGCTGCCTCTTTGGAAACGGTGAAAGAACGGGAAATCTTGACATCGTTAATGTTGCCCTCAATATGTATGCACAGGGTATTGATCCTGAACTTGATTTCCGTGATATCCAGGGAATTGGTGAAAAGTATACTGAATATACAGGAATGGAAATTTTCCCTCGTACTCCATATGTCGGTGAACTTGTTTTCACTGCCTTCTCTGGAAGCCATCAGGATGCTATCCGCAAGGGTATGGCTGCCCGCACAAAGATGGAAAAGGATGCTCTTTGGGATGTTCCTTACCTTTACATTGATCCTCATGATATTGGCCGTCAGTACGAAGGTATCATCCGCATCAACAGCCAGTCTGGAAAGGGTGGAGCTGCCTATATCCTTGAAAATGATTACGGTCTTATACTTCCAAAGGCAATGCATCCGGCTCTTGGAAAAGTTGTTCAGGCTGAAGCAGACAAAGCTCAGCGTGAACTTCAGACAAAGGAAATCTATGATATCTTTGAAAAACAGTGGTTCGGAAAGAGGGATAACCTTCAGATTCTCGATCTTTCTGAGACCCACGTTGAATCAAAGAAGGATGATGAAAATCAGGAAACAACCCTTTGTCGTGGTGTAGTTGTATGGAAGGGACAGCAGTTCATCATCGGCGAAAAGGGTAATGGTCCTCTCGATGCCTTTGCGGCTGCCCTTGGAACAACTCCTGCTCCAAAGTTCAGCGTTACAGCCTTCCATGAACACAGTGTGGGAACAGGAACAAACACCAGTGCCATAGCCTATGTTCAGCTTACCTGCGAAGATGGTAACGAATACTGGGGTGTCGGAAAATCTACAAGCGTAGGTCGAGCAGGTGTTGATGCCATTGTTTCGGCTTTGAACCAGATTTAAGGTATAGGGGGACTTCAAAATCCCCCTTTTTTTTACTATAATATTACAGTTATGTTGTTCTATCTGGCGTACAAGAACATAGTTTCTCGAAAAAGTTCTTTTGTCATTATTCTCTTTATAGCTTTCGCCATCTCCCTGATGGTTCTTGTAAATTCGATTTTTGACAGTACTGAAAATGGTATTGAAAGTGTCTATTCCAAAAGCTTTACGGGAGACATTGTCATTCGACCTGATGCAAAAATTCCCTTGAGCCTCTTTGGTGATGAAACACCGGTAACAGGAAAACTTACTGAAATCCCGCGTCTCATTCCATACATGGATATCGTCAATTATGTTAAGGATCATCCCGATGTTTCCGGTTTTGTTCCTCAGATTTCCGGTCGCGCAGTGGTAGAAAGTGATGATAGCGACAAAGAATTGGAAACTCTTTTCGGTGTAGAAGCTTCAGAATATTTTAAGCTTATGACTTCAATAAAAGTGCTTGAAGGAACTCCGTATAATCCTGGAGAGCGAGGAATTGCCCTTTCCAAGCAGGTGGCTGAACGTTATGGAGTCAAGACTGGTGATGAACTTCAGTTTCTTGTTGAAGACAAAATGACCTTCAGAATTCGTGCTGCAAAAGTTTCCTGCATCTATGACTATGAAATCAAAAATGAAACCCTTGATACAATAATCCTTGTTGATCCTTTTACAATGCGCTCCCTTCTTGATATGACGGATACTTCTGAAAATATTATCATTGATGAAAATAATCAGGATCTTTTGACGGATGATGATTTTGATTCCCTTTTTGAAGATGCAGAAGATTTTGAGGCAGAGGAAATTCAGACTGAAGAAAAAAAAGAAGCAGTGGAATCAGTTGTGATTCAGCCGGAAGAAACCGAGAGTACTGCATGGAATTTTCTTATCCTTCAGTTGAAGAACAGAAATGAAATAAAGAAAACCGTAGCAGAGCTCAACCGGTATTTTAAAAAATCTTCGTGGCCAGTTCAGGCCGTTAACTGGAGAAGCGCCGCAGGAAGTACTGCAATGTATCTTTTCTGGATAAGGTTTATTTTCAATGTTGGCGTAATAGTAGTTCTGTGTGCTGGTTTTATAGTAATAAACAATACACTCGTAGTTAATGTCCTTAATAGAACTCAGGAAATCGGAACCATGCGTGCTGAAGGTGCTTCCAGAAAATTTGTTTCGGCTGAATGCATGACGGAAACCTTTATGCTTACCATAACCGCAGGAATCCTCGGATGCATTATTGGTGCCATAGCAAGCACCTGCATTTCTTCTCTGCATCTTAATCTTGGAAACTCTTTCCTTATCCAGCTTTTTGGCAATGAAACCCTGGAATTTTCCGTATCCTTCATGACTATTGTTGAATCAATGATTCTTTCTTTCATACTCGGAATTGTTGGCTGGATTTATCCGGTTCATACAGCCCTTAAGGTAAGTCCTGTAAAGGCAATGCAGGGAGGAAGTTGATGTATTACTTTAAGATTTCAGCTCGTTCGCTTCTTTCAAAATGGCGTCAGTACATTTCGCTTTTCCTTGTAAGCATGTTTGGCGTTGCAATTTCTCTTTTCCTGATGTTCGTTGTTGACGGAATGCTTTCAGCCATGGCAACAAAAGCCAAAATGTATTATGGCGGTGATTTTCAGGTTCAAGGAGGACTTGATTATCTTGAATATTTTCATGCTTCTGAATATGTAAAGAAAATTGAGTCTGTTCTTCCTAAAAATGCAGTGGTTTCAAAACGAATTACTGTGAGGGCAAAGGATTCTTTCTTTCTGTATGAAGGAACTGAAGCCAGATTCCGTCAAGTAATCGGTATCGAGTTTGATAAGGAACAGCCTCTTTTTGAAAACTTCAATTTTGTCGAAGGTTCTGCTAAGGACTTGTCAGATAAATATGACATTCTTCTTTCCGAACCTATTGCAAAAATGCTTTCCGTTCATGCAGGCGATCAGGTTACTTTTGTTACGAATAATTCAGGCTATGGAATTGATACAATACCGTTTACGGTTAAAGGAATTTTCCGTGATTCAAGCATTTTCGGAATGTATACAGTCTATTTTCATATTGACTATGTAGTTGAATTTGACAGGGATGAACCTGATTATGCAAATAGAATCTGCGTCTATTTCCCTGACGGTTCCTATTCTTCTAAAAAGCTGCCTGAATACCACAAGGCTTTGAGTACTGTTCTCAATATGTATCCAATGGTTGAAACCAAGGAAGAATTCTATGAAGTTCTTTACGGTCCTGGCTTTGAAGAAGAGACAAACTGTCTTGTAAGTATTGAATCTTCCATGGAAGACCTTCAGCTTATAATTGATGCCATGAATTGGGTTTCAATGCTTGTTATTGTTGCCCTTGTTGTAATCATCATCGTAGGAGTTTCAAGTACTTATCGTGTTCTCGTTCTCAAGAGAATAAATGAAATAGGCATTTACAAGGCAATCGGAATGAACCGGGTAAATGTATATCGCATCCTTCTTTCAGAAACTTGCTGCCTTATGTTTGCAGGTTGCGTGGCAGGACTTTTGTTAAGCCTTATTCTTTGCGGAATCATCAGATGCATAAATCTTTCTTTCATTCCTGCTTTTGATGTCTTCCTTACCAACGGCGTTATAGCCCCAAGATTAGAGTTTTCTAATACAATGACTGTTTTGCTGTTTGTGTTTGTAACTACTTTGGCCGCTGTTGTTTTATCAATTAGAAAAGCAGTGGAAATAACACCTGTTCAGGCTTTGGCTACGACAGAATAGAACTGTTTTCGGGAGATTATTATTTATGAAAAAGATTATTTTATTAACTATTGCAGCAATAACTTCAGTATTTTCTTTTGCCATGTCAAAGGAAGAACTTCTTAAGAAGGCGGAAGATCAGACTGCCTTTTACGGAAGGGACTTTAAAGCTAATTATGCTATTACTCAGGAAAAACCTGGGCAGGGTAAAAGCAATACCGATGCCCTGATGTATCGCCGTGATGACGAAGGCAAGTGGGTTATTCTTGTTCAGGGACCTGAAAAGGAAAAGGGTAAGGGATACCTTCAGTTTGACAATACAATCTGGTTCTTTGATCCAGTGGATAAGCGCTTTACCTTTACAAGTGCAAAGGATAAGTTTCAGGGAACAAATGCAAACAACTCGGACTTTACACCTCAGCATTATTATAGGGATTATTCTATTGAGAAAACTGAAGACGTAAAGCTAGGCAAGTTTTCATGTACTTTATTTACATTGAAGGCTAAAACTGATAAAGTTGACTATCCGATGCTGAAAATCTGGGTAACAGATGATGGCCTTGTGCGCAAAAAGGAAGATTACAGTCTTTCTGGTCAGCTTTTGAGAACTACTGCAGTTCCTTCATATCAGATTGTGACGGAAGGTAAAAAAGAAACTTATGTACCTTCTAAAATGCTTATTACTGATAACCTCCGTGGTACTAAAATCGGTGATAAGGTTCAGTATGAAAGAACTCAGATTACAGTTACAAATGTTTCCTTTGCACCACAGGCTCCAACTGTTTACACAAAGCAGTATCTGGAAATGATGAGTGCAAAATGAAAAAAAGTCTTCTGTTAGTATTATTCTTTATTGGGTCCTTGTGTTTTGGACAGTCTGCTGATGATGGTTTTGTGTCAGGTGCAGATGATGATTTTGATGCCATCTTTGATGATGTTGAGGATATTACTGCGGAAGAAAATGATAAGATAAATGCTCCTCAGAACGTTGAGGAGGTTAAATCCTTTGAACCATACTTCAAGTTCTACGGAAGAATGAAGAGCGAACTGGGTATGGTTTATGGTCGCAGGCTGGGGGATACTACAAAAAAGTATTACAAGGATTCCCCGGCTTACAATGCGGCTATTGCCAATGGAACCATAGATCTTGAAGACAGAAGAAAATGGACTGCAGGTTATTTTGACTACGAAAACAATCTTTCCTTTGTTGCAAGGCCTGATGAGACTTTTGCCATTCACGGCAATCTGTGTACAACATTTTTCCCTATTCAATGGGTAAACTATGAAAACAGTACCCTCTATTACGATTACATGGCAGGTCCCTATTGCCTTTTTACGGCAGGAAAGAAAACCCTTAACTGGGGCTATGTAAGAATTTTCAATAATGTTACTGATTATTCTCAGGAAGAACGACTTACAACGAATATTGTTGCGGACAGCGCATCGAGCATTATTGCTTCTCTTTCTTTTCCTTTGTCATTCATGACCGCAACAGGTGTAATCCTTTATAATTTGAACAGTGGCTTAGTTTTCAGTAAAGAAGAGCCTCCTAAGGTTGATGAATTGTCCTATGCAGGCTCCCTTGAATTTTCTTTCTGGCAGGCTTCCTTTAATTTTTATGGGCGCCGTACTGCCAAGGATGTTAACTCCATCTCTGAAAAAAATCCCTACGGCATAAACAATGTCGTTGGTTTTGAAGCAAAGAAAACCATTTTCAATTACGACTGTTATCTGCAGAATACTTTCCGTTTTGGCGGTAAGGACGATTTTTATGCAGAAGCTGAAATCATTACTCTCGGTTCATACAGAGCATGGGATCGATGGGGATATAATGCTGAATTCCAGAACGTTTACAAAATCGAAGACCATATGAATATTCAGCGTGTTGCCGTAGATGTGGGAATCAAGGAAGTTGGTCCTAAACGAAATTTGAAGCTGATTTTCCAGTGGAGACACGATTCCAACAGATACACACAGAATGGAAATTACCTTGATAACTGCTGGTTTAAGATCGGTCTTGTAAAGACAAATATCCTCAAGCATCTGGACTGGGTTAATGGTATGGAAATCTACTACAGAAGCTTGAGACATCCTGAAATCTATCAGGCAAGACTTGCTTCTTATTTCACGCTAACTGTTGATTATTAATGGAAAGCATAAGGGACTTTTTGATCCCTTATGCCGATATGATCTTTCCGTCTGAAATCTTGATTACATGATCCGACATTTCGACGATTTTTGAGTCGTGGGTAGAGAAGACGAAGGTTGTTTCAAGCTCCTTGTTTAACTTCTTCATTAACTCAAGAATCTGATCGCCGTTTTTTGAGTCAAGGTTTGCAGTTGGCTCGTCGGCAAGAATTACAGGTGCCTTAGTTACGAGGGCACGGGCAATGGCAACGCGCTGTCTTTGTCCACCGCTTAATTCTGAAGGCTTGTGTGACTTCCATGCAGAAAGTCCAACTGTATCTACAAGAAAATCAATCCATTCGGAAAGTTCCTTTTTATTCATTGTTTCTGTAGCGATTGTTGAGCCCAATGTGAGTGGAAGCTCAATGTTTTCACGAACATTGAGTACTGGTATTAGATTGAAGGTCTGGAAGATGAAACCAAGATTCTGACGGCGAAGGACTGTAAGTTCATTGTCCAGTTTTACGCCAAGCTTTGTATTGATTGAAAGTTTTGTATCCTTATAGATGTCCTTTCCGTTAAGGAGAAGGGTTCCAGCAGTTGGCAGGTCGATAAGTCCAATCATGTTGAGAAGGGTAGACTTTCCTGATCCTGAAGGTCCTGATATGGCGGCGAATTCTCCCTTTTCAATCTTGAAGGAAGCATTGTCAACGGCCTTTACGATAACCTTATCCATCTGATAATTTTTGCAGATATTTTTTAACTCAATCAAACTCATTCTTCCATTTTAGTTAATCATTGAAAAAAAAGCAATAAAACAGTAAAATGACGCAACTATCTGTCGCTACGGCGATAGGTCTCGTAGTTTATATATTACTTGTATTTTTATTTATGAGGTTTTTATATGTCTGAAGTTAGAGTTCGATATGCTCCATCGCCGACAGGAATGCAGCACATTGGTGGTGTGCGCACTGCGCTTTTTAATTATCTTTATGCCCGTTCACAGGGGGGAAAATTCATTCTTCGTCTTGAAGATACAGACCGTACACGTTTCGATGAAAAATATGTTCAGAACCTTTACGATACAATGGACTGGCTTGGAATCGATTGGGATGAAGGCGGTTCAAAGGGTGGTGAATACGGTCCTTACGTTCAGTCAGAACGCTTTGAACTCTACAAGAAATATGCAATGCAGCTCATTGAAAACGGTGAAGCATACTATTGTTTCTGTGATGCAGAACGTCTAGAACGCATCCGCAAGATTCAGACAGAAAACAAGATGGCTCCAGGTTATGACCGTAACTGCCGTCACCTTACTCCAGAAGAAGTAAAGGCAAATCTTGATGCAGGAAAGCCATACGTAATCCGCCTTAAGGTACCTCTTGAGGGAAAGACAAAGTTTGCAGACCATCTTCTTGGTGACATCGAATGGAACAATGAAGACATTTCTCCAGATCCAGTTTTGCTAAAGAGTGATGGATTCCCTACATATCACCTTGCAAACATCGTTGACGATCACCTTATGAAGGTTTCTCATGTTATGCGTGCACAGGAATGGATTCCATCTACTCCATTGCACGTTCAGATGTACCGTTCTTTTGGATGGGAGCATCCTGAATTCTGCCACCTTCCAATGGTAAACGGTAGCGACGGAAAGAAGCTTTCAAAGCGCCACGGTTCAACATCATTGAATGAATTCCGTGCCCGCGGTTATCTTCCACAGGCAATCGTAAACTATGTTGCTCTCCTTGGCTGTTCTTATGACGACGGACGCGACATGTACACTCTTGAAGAACTTGGCCAGAAGTTCCGCCTTGAACACCTTAACAAGGCTCCTGCTGTTTTTGACTACAAAAAGCTTGAATGGTACAACGGCCAGTATATCCGTGCCCTTACAGATGAAGAACTCTACAAGTGGGTTCTTCCATTCATTACAGGTACAGGTGATGCTACTCTTGAAATCAACCCTGACAATCCACAGCCAAAGCCAAAGGTTGGTCCAGAATTCTCTGGCGTTTCCCTTGGTGCTGACGGTGAACCAGTTTGTGTTGATGCTTCAATGAATATGTCTTCAGCAGACGTTAAGAAGCAGCTTATGGCTTTGATGCCACTCATCAAGGAAAGACTTCACTTCCTTTCTGATGCAGCAGAAATGGTTCACTTCCTCTTTACAGAACCAGCTGTTCCTGCAAAGGAAAACATCATTCCTAAAAAGCTTGACGAAGCAAAGACAAAGGAAGTTCTTGTAAAGGCTAAGGATTATGTTGCAGAAATCTTCGGAATGGAGCATGAAGCAGCTGAAGAACTTGCAAAGAAATATGCAGAAGAACTTGGAATCAAGCTTGGTGACTTCATGATGCCTGTCCGCATGGCTGTTACAGGATCAAAGGTTTCGCCTCCACTTATCGGTTCAATCTGGATTCTTGGTAAGGATCGTGCTGTTGCCCGTGTTGAAAGAACACTTGCAGCTTTCTAAATCCAAAAGGTTTTAAAACAGGAAGACCGCCTGAAGTTTCAGACGGTCTTTTTTTATGCTTGAATTTTTTTTAACGATTTATTCCGCTGGAATCTACTGGTTTTCAACCATTGCTTTTCTGCAGAGAGGAATCAACATTCCGCCAACTGCATTGCCAAGAGTCATTACGAGAAGGTATCCAAAGCTCTTTACTGTCCATGCATCTGCAAGGCTGAAATAGAACATGTTTGCAACGCAGTGTTCGAAACCGCTCAAGATGAATGCCATTACAGGAAGGAAGATTGCAAGGCACTTTCCTGTTTCATGGCTGATTTTTTTATATCCGTCTGCTGCTATGAACATAAGCATACCGCAGAAGATTGCAAGTACAAAAAGGCTCACAAGGCTGTCATTCATCTTTACTTCACACATTGCTGCTGCCTTTGCTGAAATCCCTGCAACGCGTGTAAGGAGAAGGAGTCTTGCAAATACGAAGGTACCAATCAAATTGCCGAGCCAGATGAGGGCAACTTCACCAATGTATTTTGGCTTGTTTTCAACAATATATCCAACTTTACCTGTGTAAAGATAGAATCCGAAAGTAAGGATTGTGAAAAGTCCAGTTCCGAAAAGGAAGGCTCCTACAACTTTGCTTTCACAACTTAAAAAAACAGCACCACCGATTCCGATGGCAATACCGGTCAAAAATGCACGAATCAAAATGTTAACGATGTTTTTCATAGTAAAGGCATTATATAATAAAGTGTAAATTTGTTAAATATTATTGAATAAAAACTTATAAAGCGGTATATTTATGCAAAATAATGCAAAAGGAGTGTATATTTATGCATTTTATTGACGGTGGAGTTTGTGCTCCAAAAGGATTTACAGCAAACGGAATTCACTGCGGTCTTAAGGCTTCAAGAACTACAAATGATACTGCCCTTGTTTACAGTGAAGTTATGTGCAATGCAGCAGGAATTTTTACAAGCAACCGTGTAAAGGCTGAATGTGTAAAGCTTACGATGAAGAATATTGCTGGCGGAAAAATGCAGGCTGCAATCTGTAATGTTTGTTTTGCCAATGCATGTACAGGTGAAGAAGGCTATAAAAATGCACTCCGTATGGCCGACTTTACTGCCAAAGGTCTTGGCATAGCTCCTGAGAATATAATTGTATGCTCTACAGGTATCATTGGACAGCATGTTCCTGTAGAAAAAATTGAAGAAAATTTTGACAAGCTTAAGGCTGGTCTTTCTGTAGAAGGACATAAGGAAGCAAGAACTGCCATCATGACAACTGATACTCAGTACAAGGAATGTGCAGTTGAAACAGAAATCGGCGGAAAGACAATTCACATTGGTGCCATGTGCAAGGGAAGTGGAATGATCCACATCAATATGGGAACAATGCTTTCATTTGTTACAACTGACTGTGCAATTTCTTCTGCAATGCTGGACAAGGCACTTAAGGAAACTGTAAAGAGTACCTATAACTGTGTTTCTGTAGATGGCGATACTTCTACAAACGATACTCTTACAATCATGGCAAACGGTCTTGCTGGAAATGCAGAAATCGTTTCTGAAGGACCTGACTATGATGCATTCCTAAAGGCATTGAATGTTCTCAATACACAGATGGCTATGAAGATTGCTGCTGACGGCGAAGGAGCAAGTCATCTTGTTGAATGTACTGTAAAAGGTGCAAAGGATGTTGAAACAGCTCGCGGTCTTGCAAAGTATGTCATCAAGTCAAACCTTGTTAAGGCTGCCATGTTCGGTCGCGATGCAAACTGCGGAAGAATCATGTGCGCCATGGGGTACAGTGGATTTGAATTTGATCCTGATAAAACTTGCGTTTACTTCTCAAGCAGAAAGGGTTCAAAAAGATATTTTGATACTCCAGAAGAAGAAAAGTTCCAGATTTGCGGTTGTGACAAGTGCGGCGGAAAAATTGAAGTTGTCCACAACGGTGTAGGGCTTTCTTTTGATGAAGATAAGGCGACTGCAATTCTTGCAGAAGAAGCAGTTGAAATTGAAGTTGTTCTTCAGGATGGAAATGCCGAAGGAACAGCCTGGGGTTGTGACCTTACATACGATTATGTAAAGATCAACGGAGATTACAGAAGCTGAATAATTCATAATTAAGAATTAATAATTATGAATTGTTACATGAAGGAAAAGAAAATGATTAATGAAATGAATAGCAATGTAAACCCTCCTCTCGATAGCAATCAGTGGTCAAGCGTTCTTGTTCAGGCTTTGCCATATTTTAAGCATTGGGTAGGAAAGACAGTAGTTGTTAAGTACGGTGGAAATGCCATGCTCAACGAAGACCTCAAGCGCTTTGTAATGGAAGACATAGTCCTTCTCAATACAATCGGCATCAAGGTTGTTCTCGTTCACGGTGGTGGACCTGAAATCAACGCAATGCTTGAAAAGGTTGGAAAGGAATCCAAGTTTATAAATGGGCTTCGCTATACAGATGAAGAAACAATGGAAATCGTACAGATGGTACTTGCTGGAAAACTCAACAAGGGCATTGTTGGCATGTTGGTTCAGCAGGGAGGTAAGGCTGTTGGCCTTAGCGGTACTGACGGTGGCCTCATCCGTGCAAAGAAGCTTGATAAGGGTGACGGCGTTGACTGCGGTTTTGTTGGTGAAGTAACACAGATTAATCCTGAAATCATCAACAGCCTCCTTAATGAAGGTGTAATCCCTGTTGTATCAACAATCGCCTTGAGCGAAACAGAAGAAAATGTAAGGTACAACATCAATGCTGATACGGCAGCTGCAAAAATTGCCATTGCCCTTGAAGCAGAAAAGTTTGTTCAGCTTACAAATGTTCCTGGTGTGTTGAAGGATATGAATGATCCTTCAAGTCTTATCCAGCGAATTCATTTGAACGATGTGCAGAAATATTTTGACGATGGTATCATTTCTGGTGGTATGATTCCAAAAATTGAATGCTGTCTTCTTGCTCGTAACGGTGGTGTTCCAAGAACCCACATCATCGACGGTCGCGTGCCACATTCATTGCTGATTGAAATGTTCAGTGACCGTGGTATAGGAACAATGATTTATTAGTTGAAAAAGCCATCCGTGGCTTTTTCAACTAACGAGTTTCAATTCAGCCGCGTCCGCGTCTGTTTTTTGCTTCGCAAAAAAGCATTGAAACTCGCGGGTCTAATTGTTTTTTTTATGTGCGCCGTCCATGGCGCAAAAAAGGCTTTTAGTCTCGTAGAATAATGGATGATGAGCCATCCGTGGCTTTTTCAACTAACGAGTTTCAATTCAGCCGCGTCCGCGTCTGTTTTTTGCTTCGCAAAAAAGCATTGAAACTCGCGGGTCTAATTGTTTTTTTTTATGTGCGCCGTCCATGGCTCAAAAAAAGGCTTTTAGTCTCGTAAAATAATGGATGATGAGCCATCCGTGGCGTTTTATAAAGGAAATTACTATGGGAAACAAACAGATATTGAATAATTATGGCTCCTTTGATGTTACTTTTGTTAAAGGACAGGGATCAATTCTTACAGATGTAAATGGCAAGAAATATGTCGATTTTCTTGCTGGTATTGCTGTCAATTGTCTTGGGCATAACTATAAGCCCCTTGTAAAGGCTGTTGCAAAACAGGCAAAGAAGCAGATCCATATCTGCAATTACTTCACAAGTGATATCGGCAATGAATATGCCGCAAAGCTTTTGAAGGCTACAGGATTTGAGGGGGTCTTCTTTGGGAATTCAGGTGCTGAAGCAAATGAATGTGCCATCAAGCTTGCAAGAAAATACGGCTGGCTAAACGGCGGTGAAAAAAGAAGGACTATCGTTACATTGAAGAAATCTTTCCACGGTAGACCTCTTACAACTCTTACTGCTACAGGACAGGACAAGTTCCATCCTGAATGCTTTGGTCCTTATGTTGATGGCTTTAAGTATCTTGAGCCAAATGATTTTGAAGCTCTCAAGACTGCTTTTGATGAAACAACTGCTGCCGTTATGTTTGAACCTGTTCAGTGCGAAGGTGGAGTTCTTCCGCTTGATAAGGAATGGGTAAAGGCATGTGCCAAGGCAGCCCGCGATGCAGGTGCCATCGTAATCTGTGATGAAGTTCAGACTGGTATGGGAAGATGCGGAAGCCTTTTGTGCTCTGACATCTACGGTGTTGAACCTGAAGTTGTAACACTTGCCAAGGCTATTGCTGGTGGTGTTCCAATGGGTGCCTGTATGTGGCGTGGAAAGGGTAATGTGTTTACTGCAGGTGACCATCAGTCTACATTCGGCGGAAATCCTCTTGCTTGTAGTGCCGCTAATGTTGTTCTTGATGAACTTACAAAACCTGGTTTCATGGATTCTGTAAATGAAAAGGGCAACTATATCCGTGAAACCATAAAGAGCTGGAATCTTCCTTGTGTGGTTGAAGTTCGCGGTATGGGACTTGTGATCGGAGTTCAGGTAAAATCAAATCCTGTTGAATATGAAAAGGCTTGCCTTGCAAAGGGACTTCTTTTCTCAACTGCAGGCAATGATGTCCTTCGTTTTGTTCCTCCTTTGAACATTACAAAAAAAGACATTGATACAGGGCTTGCAATTCTTAAGGATGTCCTTTCAGCCTAGCCTTGTGCGACAACGCAAGAATTAGTAAAATAAGGTAATGAAAAATAAAATTACCCTTGCTTTGCTGATTCTTGCATCTTGCGCAGTAATTACTGTGCTACTTGCAAAAAGATATATATACAGGGAAGAGGAGACCGTGGTTTCTTCTTCTGTAGTCATTCCTAAAACCAATGTGGAATCGCAGTCTTCAGTTCAGGATGTTTCCATTGAAGATGATGATTCTTCCCTTGTTTCACTCATACCCTTGCATAGTAATGAAACCCTCTTGAGCATCGTCAGCATGGATTTTGACGGAGATGGTTTTGATGATCAGGTGAATGCCGTCAGAACCATGGACAGTCCCTACATTACCCTTATTGTTGGTCTTTACAATCAGAAATCATCTGCCTATGAAAGAAAAGCTGAACTTGCTACGGAAATAATTCAGGTTCAGACCTTTTCATATACTGGAATAGATTTAAGTGGCGACCATAAGAATGCTCTTGTATATCAGGGTTTTGCAGAGAACGGAGATTCAATACTGAAGGCCTATCACATTTCCAACTGGAATGACAGGTTCAGCCTTAGGAAAATAGCAGATCTTCGCGGAGATGGAACTGTATTCATTCAGCAGATGGACCGTTATGATGCCTATGAAAGGTCAAAAGCAAACGGTTCAAGTTTCCCTATCTGGGTTTATACAACTGATATGGAAAATGAAAAAAGTACCGATCAGCTTCAGATTCAGTATGAGTGGAGTGCTGATGAATACAAGTATGTGAAGACAAAAACTCTACGTGTTGCGGGCAGCAGAATTGCAGCAAAGGAACTTGCAAAAATACAGGATGGTACAGTAGACACATTTGCAAACTTTCTTGAAGGCTTATGGTACATGAATGAAAGTGATGGTAGTGGAGTAAGATATCTTTTCTTTAATTACGGATCAAAAGAAATTATTTTCTTTAAGGATGATACTGAAGAAGTTTACGTATGGGCTCACAGCAATATCCGTAGAAACGGAATGTACCTTTCAACAATCAATCAGGAAATTGAAAACTTGAAGCGTCGTGTAGATATTTCCCTTAAATCAACTGAAGAAATCCACATCCGCATTCAGGATGATGTCCGCATGAGAATCAGCGAGAGTACCGTTTGGGATGGAGACTATAAAAAAACAAAGCAGAACCTTTTTAAATCTAGCCTAAAGATTAAGAAAATAAATGCAGATCTTTCTTCAGAGTTTGAAAAAAACAAGTCGTGGAAAACTTCAGAAGGCTACATTATAAAATTTGCTTCAGGAAAATATACGGTTTCAGGTGACAATGTTTCCGATGAGGGCAGTTACTTCTGGAATAAAAACAAGGAAAACAATTTGATTCAATTCCGTTCTTCCAGGGGTGAAAATTCTTTCCTCAATGGGGTTTATAAAGTCACTGTTGATGAAAATCAAGAAAAAACAAAGACTTACTCAATGCAACCTTTGAAGGTTTACGCTGACGGAACCATTCCACTTGACCAGAGAGCTGTTGTTCTTACTGTACTCAAGGAAAAAGAATAACTAATTCCTCAGTAACTTTATGTTTTCAAAATTTATGTAACCGTCGGTAAGTTTGCCCTGAATGAAAAGGGTAATTGAGGCGACGGTCTCTTCCTCTGTTCCTGGAGAAAAATGAAAAAGCAGACAATCACTGTCGTCGGGATCAATGGATAGAGTTTCTGAATATGCAATGGGTTCTGATTCTTCGTTTTCAAGAATTGCCTTTATTTTTACAGGTGAATCCATGGAATTTCTTATGTTTGTGATAAGAGCGTTGATGGTTTCGGCTGATTCTGTTTCTAAGAGTTCAATATGCAGAGTGTGAAATTTCATGGTGCTGTTTGCATCAAATGAAACTGATATAAAAGTTTCGTCTTCTCTTGTATCCAGCAATGTTGAGGTTTCGTAGGGCAGGCTTTTACAGCCTATTAAAAACAACAGTGAAAAAGGCAAAATATGGAAAAACTTTTTTAACATGGATATAAGTTAGAAATTTATCGTGTAATTTTCAAGTTTTTCCAATATTTTTTTTGCAGTTATTCGTACATTCCGTTGAGAAGACGATAGACCATGTTGACTTTTTCTTTCTGAACTTCATCAAGATTTTTGTTTTCTGCATCGTCTATGAGTTTTTCAAGTGAAGAAATGCTTTCGTTGATTGCAGTTACAAAACCTCTTGAAACCTTAAACCAGTAGGTTCCCTTGCCGTCAGTAAAGAGACAGATAAATCCGTGTTCCTTTGATGCACTTTTTGCAACGGTTACGCGCATGATGAATTCAACGTTTCTGATGAGTTCAATAATAGCTCCCTCTTCATGTATGTTTATGTTCATCTTTCTTGGCCAGGATTTTTCATCGATAGGCTCAAGGTTAAGTGTCTTTGCAGCCTTCATGATGATTTCCATTTTTTCACCGTCAAGGAGTTTGAATCCACCTTTCATGAGAATGGTTCCCTTCATACCTGCAATCTGTGCAAGAAGATTCTCATTTTTTTCCATGATGATGGCTGGTTTGAATTCAGTCCAAGGAAGAAGTACGGTTTTCTTTCCCTTGATTTTCTTGAATTCAAATTGTGTTCCACCAAGAGAAATGGCATTCTCTGAATCGATTTCCCTCTTTGATTTTTTATCCTTCTTGTTTTTCTTTGCTTCCTTTTCGCTTTCTTCGCGGAAAGTCGTGCCTGAATATTCAAGGTTGCCTGTAAGGCTCTTTCCTTTGTTACCGCGAACCTTTGCAAGTTCGTGTTCAAGGTTGGGATCAATCTGCTCCATAAGCTTCTTTGTAAGTGGAGAAACACTCATGGCAAACATACGGCTTGTGCGGACAATTTCACCGGCAACAATGTAAAGTGGGAAGGTTTTAAACATTGAAGAACCAGGATGGATGGATATGTGGTCCTGAGTAAGGCTCCTATAGTTTTCACGACCTTCGCGAACGCACACAAACTGAATCATGCCGCTTGCAATGCAGCAAAGATAGTTGTCCATGCTTCCGCCACCGGTAATTGGCATCTGGAGCCTTTTTGAAATGATTTCTTCAAGCTGTTCCTTGATGTTTACGATTTCAGCCATTACGCGTTCGTCAAGATAATTTCTTTTGCAGAATTTTTCCTTGTTTGGCTGATCCATGTATGTGCGGAAAAGTTTTACGTAGGTTACAAAATCGCCCTGAATGTCCCTGAACGAGTGGTGTGCCATTCGTGCATCCATTTCTTCACCAACAGGAAGAACAAATGGAGACTGAGTGCTAAGGAAAGCAGCCGCAATGATTACGTCTTCAAGAACATCCGGATACCTCATGATGCTTTCAACAAGTATTTTTGACACGCGTGGTTCCAACGGGAATTCAACCATGAGTTTCCCTGTTGGTGATAAGGTTCCGTCGTTTTCAAGGGCATGGAGCATATTCAAGGTGTTGATAGCACCGATGATTCCTTCACGGCCAGGTGGAGAAATGAAGTCAAACTGTTCAAAATCAGTGATTCCAAGTTCTGCCATGCGGAGAACAACTTCGCTCAAATCAGTTCTGTAGATTTCTTCTGTTGTATATTCCTGACGGGTATCAAAATCTTCGCGGCTGTATAGTCTGTAGCAGGTTCCTTCGCAGGTTCGCCCTGCACGACCTCTTCTCTGGTTGCAGCTGGCGCGGCTAACAGGAGTTTCGTTAAGACTCGAAGTAAAGGTTCTTGGGCTGTAGAAATTCAGTTTGGCCAGACCGCTGTCTATTACCGTAGTAATTCCGTTGATAGTAACTGATGTTTCTGCAATGTTCGTGCTTAATACAACCTTTTTCTTTCCAAACGGTGCATTGTCAAAAACTTTTTCCTGTTCTTCTTTTGGAAGTCTTCCATATAATGGAACTATATGTATCTTGCTTCTGAAAGAACTGTTGTAAAGTCGTTCCATGCAGTCCTTTATGATTTTTTCACCTGGAAGAAAAACAAGAATGTCTCCCGTTCCCTTGTTGTCAAGGACGCGGTCTATGGTCGTTTCGATTTTTGAAAGAAGGGCCTCTGTTCCTTCTACAGAAAGTGTTGTGGTCTTAAGTGCAGGAGGATCATAAACCATTGTTACTGGGAAAGTTTGTGTGTCGATGGTAACAATAGGGCATCCGCCAAAGTAATTGCTGAAACTTTCTGCGTTCATTGTTGCAGAGCTTACGATAACCTTAAAGTCATGGCGAACAGCAAGAACCCTTTTAAGAAGACCGAGTACAAAGTCAATGTTAAGACTTCTTTCATGTGCCTCGTCAACCATGATTACGGAGTATTTTGACATGTAAGGATCAAGCTTCATTTCCTGCAAAAGGATTCCGTCTGTCATGATTTTAATTTTTGTAGTAATGTCAGTCTTGTCCTCAAAACGCATCTTGTAGCCAACAAGACCAGGATATTTTGTTTTGAGCTGCTTTGAAATGAATTCACTTACGCTTAATGCGGCGATTCTTCTTGGTTGTGTAACGGCTATGACTCCGTTTTCTGAATATCCGGCTTCGTGAAGTATTACAGGAATCTGAGTTGTCTTACCAGAACCTGTAGGACTTTGAACAACAATAACCTGATTGTTTTTTAATGATTCAAGAATTCGTTCTTTCTGTGCATAAACCGGAAGATCCTTGTAGTTTATTGCCATGTATCTTTTCCCTTTATTTTACTCATTGTTTTTTTTCTTTCTGAAAGATAATTTGCCCATTTTTCATTGCCTTCTTCTTTCAGTGATTGAATAAGATTGTCATCAAGTTTTTTAGTGACAAAATCTTTTCCGTCTTTTATGTAGGTTGTAATCAATGTTGGTTCGGGCGTGCCGACCATCATTTCGTCGCCTGTTTTTTTTATTTTTACGCTGAAAAGAAAACTGTCTCCGGTATACTCTTTTGAAGAATTTGGCCTTTTAAAATCAGGTTTTCTTCTCTGTGAACTGACAGTGTTTCCGACAGAATAAAAAATAATTTTCTGCTTGTTGTCTCTGGTGTGGATTGTTTCCCATTCTTTTGAAACATGGGGATGGTTAATCCAAAGAACATCTACACCTGATTTTATAAGAGAATAATAAAAGTTTTTACTGTTTTCTGCAATGCTGCGCTCATATTCAGGCTCTGCTGTGTGGAAGGAAAGAATCAACAGGTCACATTCTGATTTTGTTCTTTCATATTGGATTTGTTCAACTAATTGTTTTCTTGCATTTTCTGAAGGTTCCACATAATCAAACCATTGAAATTCCGTAGCGAAATTGTGGACTTCCGTTACTGCAGCAAAAAGAATTTTGAAGTCATTTTTTTCTATTAAAGTGAAGTTTACAGGAGCATCTGGAAAGTCTTTTAGTCCTGCAGAGTAAATTCCAGTTTCCTTTTTTTTATCGAAATATTTCTTTGTTGATTTTATCCCTTGGAGATGCTGGTCATTTGTGTGGTTGTTTGCAAGACTGAAAACATTGAAGCCTGATGAAATAATTTTGTCCGCATAGTCTGAATGACAGTTGAAAGTGGGGTAGCTGGATTGCGGAAGTTCATCATTTATGGGGGATTCAAAATTTGCAAAGGAAAGATCGGAATTTTTTATGAGCAATTCAACATCAGCAAGCAGAAAATCGTAGTTTCCTTCCGTGATTTCCGTGTGGGCCATTATGTCGCCTGCAAAAAGCAATTTTAATTCTTTTTCGCATTTTATTTCAGGCTGAACTTTATTGCTTGCACAGGAGGATAAAAATAAACATATTCCGATAAAAAGAAAAACTTTCGTTTTCATGATTGTATCGGAATATATTTTAATACCAAAAGTCTTATCCCGCAATCTTCATTGCTTCGCTGTAATCACTCGGAGTCATTCCAGTGTAAGCTTTGAATTCGTGAATGAAGTGGCTCTGGTCATAGAACCTGTAGTCAGCTGCTATTTTTGAGAAGGAATTTCCCTGACCCTTGTTTATTTCTCCAAGTACAAGTTGAAACTTGATGATGTTGCAGAACTGCTTTGCGCTAAGTCCGGCATTCATGTCAAAAAGATGGTTGATATAGCGTGATGAATATCCTGCAAGATCTTCAAGCTGACTGATCTTGATGAGGCCATTCTTTGAAACGATGATGTCTAGAAGCTGCTTGAAAAGTTCTTTTGTTGAAGAATTTGTTTCGATTGTCTGAAGGAATTCTGATGCTACCGTCATTCTCTGTTCAAAAGAAGGTTCCTTTGTTACGAGGAAATAGATTTCCTTAAGGTATTCTGTTTCTGCTGGAATGATTTTTCCTGCATTTGCTTTTATCTCATCACCCTTGGAAAATGGATTTTCTCCAGGTTCAAAACGAATTGCAAAGTATTCTGTTTCAGGCTTCATTTCAAAGGAAACTGCTTCCACTGTGTTGAAAACCATGTGGGCTTCAAAATATTTACCGCAAGCAATTACAAGGTTTGTGCATCCGTCTGGCAAAAAGGTTACATTATTAGAGGCTGCTTTATTTTTGCTTGAAAAACTATAGAACCAGTATTTTCCCTGTGATTCCACACAGTCCTGGTAAAAGTTGTTTGTCTTCAATTCAAAGAAAGGCTGAATCGGTTCAAGATAGGATAAGCTCTTTTTCATTTTGTAACCTCCTGAAACAAAAAAAAGCAAAAAAAAAGGCGCTGGAGACAGTTATTTCCTGTATCCAGCGCCATTGCTGATGGTGGTATTATTGCATACACTTTAGCCTGTGTCAAGTATTTCGGACTTTTAAAATTTGTTATGGTTTACTGTTTTTTCCTATACCTCAGAGGGATTTCATGGTATAATAGTTCATTATGTTTGAATCATTTTTGGATTTTATTGTACCTTTTTCTGGGGCCATGCTTGGTGCTGTTTCCCAGGGAATTCTTTGGGGAATAATGGCTCTTGGCGTTTACATTACGTTCAAGATTCTTGATTTTGCAGATATGACAGTAGACGGCAGCTTTGCTCTTGGCGGATGTACCTGTGCTCTTCTTATCGTAAGCGGTGTAAATCCGCTTATTGCAGTTCTTGTTGCAACCGTTGCAGGTTCACTTGCAGGACTTATTACAGGTTTCCTTACGACTAAACTTAAAATCCCTGGAATTCTTGCAGGTATTCTTGTTCAGCTTGCCTTGTATTCTATAAATCTTCACGTGCTTGGTGGACCTAATCAGCCTTTGTCCCGTGCAAATAAGACTGTGGTCAATTGGGTAAATAATGCCCTTAATCTTGGTGACCTTTTCCCAGTAAGCGCAACATCCATTGCAAGTCTTATTGTGGGAGTCATTTATACTGCAGTAATCATTGCAATCCTTTACTGGTTCTTTGGAACAGAAATTGGAAGTGCTATACGTGCAACAGGTGACAACGGTGCCATGAGCCGTGCTCAGGGAATCAACACTGACAGTATGCAGATTCTTGCATTGATGATTGCAAACGGTCTTGTTGCCTTGAGTGGTGCTTTGGTAATGCAGCAGCAGAGGTTCGGCGATGTAAGCATGGGTATTGGAACAATCGTTATTGGTCTTGCTTCCATTATCATCGGTGAAGTTATTTTCGGAAAGAAATTTGGCTTCTGGTGGTGTCTCCTTGGAGTTGTTTTCGGTTCAATCATTTACCGTGTAATCATTGCCATTGTTCTTCAGATGGGAATGAAGACTCAGGACCTTAAGCTTCTTTCTGCAGTTGTCGTTGCTATTGCTCTTTCTGTACCGGTAATCAAGCAGAAGTTTGGAATTAAAAAAGCCGTTTCAAAGGCAGCCTAAGGGAGGACAGAAATGTTAACAATCAGTCATATTTCAAAGACCTTTAATCCTGGAACCATTACAGAAAAGAAAGCACTTAAAGATATCAGCCTTACCCTTAATGATGGTGATTTCGTTACTGTCATCGGAGGAAACGGTGCTGGAAAATCAACCTTGCTCAATCACATTGCAGGTGTCTACATGCCAGACTCTGGATCAATCGTGCTTGACGGTGAGGACATTACAAATGTAAAAGAGCATCAGCGTGCAAAATATCTTGGTCGTGTATTTCAGGATCCAATGCTTGGTACTGCTGCTACAATGGAAATAGAAGAGAACCTTGCCTTGGCTTATAGACGTGGAAAGGGTCGTGGCCTTAAATGGGGAATTACCTCTGCCGAAAAGAAACTCTACAAGGATCAGCTTTCATTGCTTGAGCTTGGTCTTGAGAACAGAATGAACGCAAAGGTAGGGCTTCTTTCTGGTGGTCAACGTCAGGCATTGACTTTGCTTATGGCAACACTTCAGAAGCCAAAGGTTCTTCTTCTTGATGAACATACTGCAGCCCTAGACCCAAAGACAGCACACAAGGTTCTTGAACTTACAAAATATTTTGTTGAACGCGATAATCTTACAACTTTCATGGTTACCCACAACATGTCCAATGCAATCCAGTATGGCAACCGCCTTATCATGATGCTTGACGGACATATCGTATACGATGTAAGCGGAGAAGAAAAGAAAAACCTTAAGGTTGCGGATCTTCTTGCAAAGTTCCAGACCATTAGCGGTGAAGGTAGCACCCTGTCAGACAGGATGCTTTTCAGCTAAAATATTTCATTACGTACAGGATTCAAAAACAAATATAAAAATACTACCAGTCAGTCCGAGTCTGTCAAAACCGCTAGCTAGCGTCGCTACATGCGCAGGTCGGCAAGGAAACTATCGTTCCGACCTGCGAATGTTTTTGCCATCCTCTACCTTCCTTCTCGTATTTTTATAACATGTTGTGTACTATCCGTAATGAATACTTTCAAAGATAACGTATTTTAAAAATGCAAAAAGTTATAGTGGAAAACTTCGATTGCATTTCAATAAATTACCAGACCCGGAGGTGCAGCCTGTACTTGCCGGGTTTTATTTTGTACTGGTCCCTTGTGTCAGGTCCGCAGGCTCCTGTTCCAACTCCGCGATGAGCTGCATCAATGCTTAAAATCCATTTCTTGCTTTCTTTAAGCTCGGAAGTATGGTTGCATCTGAAAAGTTCCTGGACGGTGTAGGGCAGAATGCTGAATGAGAATTCTTCATCGCTCTGGATGTGCAATGTTTTTCCTTCGGCATTAAGTTCAATGTAATTGGTTTCGGTCCTAAGACCATTTTCTTGTGGAACAATATAAGGAACTCCCATGCTTTCAATTTCTTCCCTGTGGAATCCTTTTATAGCGGAGAAATTCCTGTCGCTGTAGTTTTCGTGGGGACCTCTTCCGTACCAGATGATTTCATCATACTCCCTTGGAATTTCCAGAGTAATGCCAGCCCTTGGGTATTCGCTGATTTTCTTTGACAGTTCAAGGTTGATTTCGATATCTGTAAACTTGCCGCAGTCTTTTTTGATTATGGATGCCTTTACGAATTTTTCCTGATGGTTCATAAGGTCGTTGTTTATCCATTCCTTTGTAGGCTTGTTTGCAAAATCCCATGGGGTTGGAATGTCATTTATCGTAGAAACCTTATTCTTGACGCATTCATTTTCTGTATAGGCATGGACAATGTTTGCCTTGATGGAATCCAGTACGGTTGTATAGTCTTCGCAGCTGCTTTCAAAGTCTGCAAAATCTGCAAAGCCTTTTCCTTTCTGGATTTCAATCTGGTCAATGGAAACTATGTCGCCTTTCTTTGCAAAGGATGTATCTTTGTTCCATCGGAATATAGCGTTTAGCTGGATGTCATCGTTTTTCTTTGCGATGCCTTTAAAAAGCGATGCAAGAGGAATTGCAACAAGCTGCTTTTCATCTGCTTCAATAGGTTCAAGCTTTTGTTTTCCGCTGGCTGCAAGCCTTCCGTTAAGGGAAAGATTCCATTCAAAAGAAATCAAATTGAGTTTTGAAAAGTCAAATCTGTTTTCAATGGTAAAAATTCCTTTCTTTAGGTCTACCGGCTCGATTCTTACGGGTGCAAAAAGACGCTTGCATTCATACATGACAGGCTTTGGAGTCTTATCTGGAAAAAGAATACCGTTAAGGCAGAAGTCATAGTCGCAAGGTCTGTCCCCAAAATCTCCGCCGTATTTCCAGTATTTCTTTCCATCTTTAGATGTTGCGGCAATTCCCTGGTCAACCCAGTCCCAAATAAAGCCTCCTTGTAGACCTGGAGTGGATTCTATTGCTTTCCAGTAATCGGCAAGGCTTCCGTTGGCGTTACCCATGGCGTGGCTGTATTCGCACATGATTATAGGTCTGTAGTCTTCCCTTGTCTTTGCGTATTCTTTAATGAGCTCTATGGTTGGATACATGGGACCGATAAAATCCGTCTGTTGTTTTCCAAAACCAAGACTTTCAAGGGTAAAGTCTCCCTGGTGAATTTCAGGTCTTACAAAGCCTTCGTAATGTACAAGACGGGTGTTGTCATATCCGCGGATCCAGTTTCCTGTAGCAATTAAGTTAGGTCCGTTTCCGCTTTCGTTTCCAAGGGACCAGCCGAAAATGCAAGCATGGTTCTTATCGCGCCTTACCATTCTCTGTGTTCGCTGCATGTAGGCGTTAAGCCATTGTTCGCTTCGGCTCATGACATCGTAATATCCGTGGTTTTCTATGTTTGCTTCATCAAGAATCCAGATGCCAAAACGGTCGCATAGTTCGTACCACCGTTCATCATCAGGGTAGTGGCAGGTTCGTACCGCATTGAAATTGAAATTCTTTAAAAGAATTATTTCCTGAACCATTTCTTCCGTGGTCAAGGTTTTTGCCGTGTACTCGTTGTGTTCGTGTCGGTTTACTCCGTGGATGTAGACTTTCTTTTTGTTCAATAAAAGTTTTCTGTTTTTTATCTCTACTGATTTAAAACCGCAGGTGAAAGATGTTGATTCGATGTGGCGCTTTTCATCGTGGAGGGAAACAGTAATCAGGTAAAGTTCTGGAGTTTCGTTGCTCCAAAGCTTTGGGTTTTTAATCCTGATTTCTTTTGATGCATTGCACAGGGTGTTGCGGACATCAAGGGAACAATCAAGGGTTCCTTTTTCTATTGTCTTTCCGACTGTTCCCCTGAAAGGAGTTCCTTCCAGTTTGCAGATTTTGTAGGCAATCTTGAATTTCTTTATATCGGTGTCAGACTGCTTTGATTTTATGATTGAACCCATGAACTCAGAATAACCCAAGGTTACTTCAAGTGGAATAATTCCTGTGCGTGATCTATCCTTCCATTCAACTTTTGTAAGGGTCTTTGCATCGGCAATGAAAACCTTTTCTGTAGAATATAAAAAAACGCTTCTATGTATTCCGCCGAACCACCACTGATCCTGGTCTTCCACATAGCTTGCATCGGACCAGCGGACAACTTTTATGATTATTTCAAATTCATCCTTTCCAGAAGACTGATTTTGCGTAAGGAATTCATTTAGTTCAAATTCGCACGGGAGCCTTGTGTCCTTTGAAATACCTGCTTCCTTGCCGTTTATGTATAAAATTACAACGCTTTCAGCACTTCCGATGTGCAGTACTATTCTGCGGTTTTTCCATGCTGCAGGAACTTTTGTAATAAGTCGGTAATAACCTGTTGGATTTTCTTCCGGAACTGCAGGTGGAACACAGTCGAATGGCATCTGGACATTGGTGTAGTGTGGGATGCTGTATCCCTGCATGGTCCATGAGAGAGGAACTTTTATCTTGTTCCATTTTGTTTTTGCACCTGGAGTCTTTAGCGGTGAATCAAAAAAAGCAAAATCCCATTCTCCATCAAGGCTTTTGTAAAAACTGCTTGAAGAAGAAGGACAGGCAATAGGTCCAAGGGCAACTTCTTTTTCTGCCTTTGAACTGCTTTCGTATGGAACAAGGGAACTTCTCATAGGAAGTCTGTTTACTGATTGAATCTCTGGATTTTCCCAAATATTGCGGATTGTGTTCATGATTTAATTATAGAACACAATTTGCCCGAAGAGTAGTTAAATTTTTTTGATTGGATAATTTCACTATAAATGTTTAATTGTGTTAATCAGATTTTGTATTGTTTATATAAAGTTTTTTTATAACTTTCGGTTAAAGTCTTTTCATCAGTTGGGAAATCTTTTTCACCGTAATGTTCGTACCAGTGGGAAATAGGAAAATCTGTTCCAAAGAACATTCTGTCTTTAAAGCCTGCATCAGAAATTGCTTTGTATGAATCTTCCGGACAGAAAGCTGTGTCTCCCACAAGATTTTCATATTTTGAAAATAGCTTAATAATTGGCTCCGGATCTTTGCAGTGAGCAAGGTGAACTTTTACTTCTGGAAAGATCTTAAACCATTTTTCAAAATTAAGTGGATTGTCAGTTTCTGAACAGCCTGTATGAAAAAAAAATTCGTACTTTTCTTTTTTTGCAAATTCAAAAACTTCTGTTAAAAGACTGGAACGTTTTTTATCTTTTGGATTCCAGTCATTTAAAAAAGGATGAACAACAAGCCCTTTGTAATCCAAATCCTTAATAATTGATTCCAATGTTATTCCACCAAACAAAACCATTGGATCAATCCAGTAAAGGGGATTTGTCTTCAATCCAATCTCTTTCGCAAACTGAACGGCCTCTTTTGTTTCTTCTGTCATGGCTTTATAAAAGTCAATTGCAGGAGCAGATTCTGTAAACAATGGAGTTAAGTAAGCAAAGGTTGTTTCATCAACTCCATTGTTTTTGAGTGCCTTGAATACATCATGATAATCATAATAAGTCTGGTAAAACTGACCGATGTGAGTGTGTATGTCGTGCATAAAATTAAAAATTCCTAAAAAAAGGTGGTTTCGACAAGCTCAACCACCGTAATAGTTATTTTTCAATTTTCTTAAGCTGCGCGTCACGCCACTTTAAAACTATCTCTTTATTCTTTGCAGCAACTGCGCAGAAGTGACGGTTGATTTCCAGAGGATTTCCAGTAGGGCTTTCATTTGCATTGCGAACCATACAAGGAGCACAGAAAGCGGCCTTGTCGCATTTACAGCATTCACCGTTTCCTAAATCCTTCATTTTTAAGCCGCGAAGCCATTTGATTTTTTCGCTGTTGTCCCAGATGTTTTGCAGTGTATCTTCTTTAAGATTCCCTAAAACCATTTCCTGCCAGCCTGGACAGGGATATACATTTCCGTTGGCAACCATACAGCAACTAGAAATTCCAACTCCACAAAGGCGTCGTTCCGGATTAAAGCAATTCTGGTTGCAACGTTCAACAAAGTCTGGAGCCATGATTGCTTTCTGATAATCTTCATCACCTAATGAAATCTGTTTGATTACTTCACCTGCTTCTTCTACTGAAAGTCGGTGTGCAAGATTTGAAGTTTCATGGTTGAATTCAGCCATCATGATGTAATCTGTCTGTGCACGAATTTTGTGTTCATGACACCATTTCATTACATCGCCATAATCATCCTTATTGCCTTTCATAGTTGGGCAGGAAACATGAACAGGTAAGTCATTTTCAATAAGTTTGAGAATTGAATTTTTTGTTTTTTCAAAGCTTCCCTTAACAGTTGTAATTGCATCGTGATGTTCCGGAATCATTGAATAGAGCGAAACCTGAACAGAAGAAACATTTCCTTCTTTCATAATCTCAATTGTCTCGTCATCAAGCAAAGTCAAGTTAGAAAGAATGTTTACATAAAAGTCGTATTTCTTTGCAGCTCGCAAGAATTCCTTGAAGTTTGGATGACACATTGGTTCGCCGCCGCTCAATGTTACAGAAAGAACTCCCATCTTTGAAAGCTGCTCAAGAACGCTGTAATACATTTCTTCTGTAATATCATACAATTTCAAATCATGAGGAATGTAGCAGTGAACACAACGCTCGTTGCATTTTGAAGTGAGCTCAATCTGGAATGACGTTAAATGAGGTTTGTCTTTAAAATGCTTTTCCAGAAATTCCTGGGTATCAGAATCTGCACGCTGAATGGTTGGAGTAAAATCTTCCCGTTCAGTTTTTGGGAGAATTGCATTGTATGTAAAGCCAGTGTCCTTGGCATCAAGCTCTTCTTTGGTTTCGCCTTTGATGATGAAGCCGTCTTCAATCAGAGTTTCATAAAATTCTTCTGCATCCTTTTTGATTGTTTCTTTATCAACACCAACGAATGACTTTATGATTTTTTCAGCAAGTTCGTCCAAAGTCTGCGGCTCGCGGGACAATGCGCACAAAAAAACTGTGCCGCTTTCGTTTACCATTCTGTCGTTCCATATTCCTGTTGATGTGATGTAACCGGCTCCGTCGTAGTTACGAATATAAGTGTCTTTTTTCTGTCGGTAGAGCATTTTTTTTATTGAATTCTCCTTAGTTTTAATTTATATTGATACCTAAGAGGTATCATGTATGAACCAAACAGCGTTCACTGTTCGGATGGATTCCGAATTAAAAAAACAGTTTTCGTCTCTTTGTGAAAACCTTGGACTTCCTGTATCTGTTGCAATAAACCTTTTTGCAAAAACCGCTGTCCGTGAAAACCGGATTCCTTTTGAACTTTCTTTGCAGCCAAATGACCTTACAAAAAGAACAATTGCACTTGCAGAAGAGGGGAAGGAACTAAATGGACCTTATTCTACAATGGAAGATTTAAGGGCTTCGTTGGATGCTTGAAGTTTTCTATTCAAATCAGTTTAAAAGAGATTACAAAAAAGCAGTCAAACGACATTGCGATGTTGAAGAACTTTTTAAAGTAATTGAACTTCTAAAAAATCAGCAGTCTCTTCCACCTGAAAAACGTGACCATGCTCTAACTGGAGATTATTCCGGCTATCGTGAATGTCATGTTCATCCGGATTTCTTACTTGTTTATAAAGTTGTTGATTCTCAGTTGCAGCTTTATTTGTATAGAACTGGAACTCATTCGGATTTATTTGGGTGAAGTAATATTACTTCAACTGTTTTAGTATGTAACCTAAAAGATCTTTTAAGTTTTCAGTATCCTTATTGTTTAATTTTATTTCTGAATAGTTACCACTTTCTACATCGCATTGTGGAATTTCATGTTTGCGATTTTCTTCAAATTCTTCAAGTTTTTTAGCTTCCTCATTACTCATTTTGTATCCTTCAAATAAAACATCACAGAGTCGACCACAAAAATTGAAATCGACCCCATTTCTTCACTGTAGTAACTTATTGTGCTCGGTCACAATATTTGCACCAAGTCATTGTTCCAGTTGGTGCAGAGCCACTGCTTGCCTTATCAGCTGGACATCCTGCTGCGTAGCTTCCTGATGAAGCGTTCTGTGCGATTACCTGTGGTTTTGTATAAGCCATAGTTTTTCTCCATTTGCTTTATTTCTAAAGCGAATAATTTTTTATAAACTGCCAACGACAGTTTTATTTTAAGTCAGACTTGCTGACATAAAATTACCAGTAAAAATGGTAGAATTTTACGAGACTTGCCCATTCAAAAGTCAGGATTGCAGTAAAAATGCCACCAAGGAAAGTTTTCTTTAATTCTCCAGTTTTAACCATCAAACTTTCAATTATTGATAAAACTTTGAACAATAATCCGATTACTACATACCAGATGGTGAATGGAATTCTGATAATGGTTAAAAGCACATTTAAAATAATTTTTACAACATTCATTTGTATTCCTCCATAATATTTAGATGTTGTTGTTGTAACATTAATATTTTGTTGTTAATTAAAATTGTAACTCAATAAATTGAAGTTGTCCACTTTTTTTCATCAATATTTTGTTACTGTTAGGAATGGACTTTAAAGACCGATTACGTGAAGAGATTGAATTCAAGGGATTATTGGGAAAAGAAATAGCAGCTCAGGTTGGTATCAGTTACAGTACATTCCTTTCTTATATCGATCAAAGAGGAGTTCTTCCAAATGTGGAGACTGCAGTAAAAATTGCTGCGGTTCTTGGTGTTTCCGTTGAATATCTTGTTACGGGTAATAAAAATACCACTCCGAATTCTCCGGAAGAGATGCTTGTTAATAATTTCCACAATATGTCCGAATCTAACAGACGGAATCTCTTGAAAATTTCTGAAATCCTGAAGTAAGCTGATTCATTAATTTTCCCCCCGTTAGGCTATGGAGCCCCTGCGAAGCAGTCCACCGCAAGGGAGGAGCAGAGCGACGAGTGCGGAGGATGACCGTCAGGGAAGGGCGGAACAGCCGACCTGCGTAAGCGGGGAACAGCCTCAAATAGTTGTGTTAAATTTTATTGACATGGTGAATTTTAATTGACAATCTGATCTTTGTTTTCTATATTGATTTATATGCATGAGGCATTAAAAAAATTAAGGATTTTAAACAATTATTCTCAAAGTTATCTTGCTGAATATCTAAAGGTTTCAAGGCAGATGTACATAAAGTACGAAAATGGTGTAGTGGAACCTTCTGTGAAAATAGTGAAGGAATTATGTAGACTATACAAAGTTTCCTATTCAACGATATTAGGACCGATAAAAAAAGATGTTGAATTTTCTGAAAATACGGAAGATGGCATTTGTGTTGCATCTCCCGGCGCGGCTTTTGAAAACAGGAATGAAGCGTCTGTTTTGCAGATTAAAGCGATTAATGAAATAAAATGCTTGCCAGAAATTCAGATTTTGGCAGTGATGGCATATATAAAATTATTGAAGCAGGAAATATCGTCAAATAGAGTAAATAAATCTTATGATGCTGATGTTGACCCTATTGAAGTAGAAAAGATAAATGCTGTCTATGACAAAATCTCCAGGGAAGAACAGGTGAAGTCTGTTAAAGCTGGCTCAAAAGCTGTGTGCGAGGCTTTGAAAAATGACTCGTGGTGAAATCTGGTGGGTGGATTTTGGTGTTCCGAAGGGAAGTGAAGCGGGATACAGGCATCCTGCAATTATTGTTCAAAACGATAATTACAATGCCAGCAGAATATACACAACAGTTGTAGTTCCTTTATCAAGCAATGTTGATTTGGCGGAACATAAAGATAATTTGTTTCTCCCAAAAGAAAAAACAGGGTTGCCCAAAGACAGCGTTGCATGTGTTCCGCTTATAACTGCAATAGATAAAAATCAACTTGATGAATTGGTTTCAAAATTGACGAGGGAAGATATAACTTTGCTTGAATCTGGGATTGAGAATTTGCTGGAGCTTTGTAAAATTTAGTGGCTAAAAGATTTGATGACGAGTAGTTAAGTTTTATACCCCCGTTAGGCTATGGAGCCCCTTTAGTTGAGGCTGTCCGCGATGCATGTACTGCGGTGGTTGAGGCTCTCGAAACCACCTTCAAAAATACGTTGTGTTATTCTAATTTATGCTGATTCTTACATAATTATTTTTTCAGGCAGCCTCAATGACCGTCAGGGAAGGGCGGAACAGCCGACCTGCGTAAGCGGGGAACGGCCGTATAGAAGAAATAAATATTGACATGACTATTAAATAGTCATATGATTTTAATAGAAATGACTATATTATGACTATATTCAGGAGGCGGAAATGACGGCACCACTTTATGATATTAAAGCCAAGTTCAGTGAGTATGTGACCATGGCGGAACAGGGAGAAGTTGTGGAAATTACAAAGCACGGAGTTGCTACATCTGTTATTATCAGCATGAAATTGTACAACCAGCTGAAGAATGAATATGAAGAAAATCACCGGCCAAGTTTTATGGATAGTGTTAGAAAGTGGAGGGCGGAATGTGGTGGGCTTACCCAGGAAGAGGCAGATGAGTATTGCAATACATTGGACCGCTTGCGTGAGGAGCAACGGAAAGAAGACATGAAGAATTTTTTCTCAGGAGTTAACCCATGGGATTAAGAAAAATATATTTGCTTGATACTAATATTGTTTCTGAGGGAATTAAACCTTTGCCTGCAGAAAAGGTAATAACAAAGATGGAAGCATATACTGATTTTTCTGTGATTTCAGCTTCTGTATGGTATGAATTATTGAAAGGTATAAATGTTTTACCCGAAGGAAAAAGAAAGTACAAGTTAAATAAATATGCTCTTGATTACGTTCAGAATATTTTTCCAATTATTCCTTATGATTCCCACTGTGCACATGTTCAGGCTGATATTTATGCACGTATGCAGAAAAACGGAACTCAGATTTCTATGTTAGACATGCAGATTGCTGCCACCGCCATTGCTAATAATCTTATTGTAGTTACACGGAATAAAAAACATTTTGAACCGATTCAAAGAGAATTTTCCCTGATGGTGGAGAATTGGTTTGAAGAATAATTCAAAAAAACACCCGCCCTCCAAAAGGAGAACGGGCGTTTTTCCACCCACTATGTTAAGCCGAAGTCTGCGAAGCAAATGTCGGCTTTGAAGTAGATTTCTCTGGTGCAAAGCATCCAGAGCATAGATTGATTTTAAACCGCAGCCATGTAGTGGCTGTCGGTTTTCAAAATCTATTTGAGGTTGATCATAGACTTGTCGTAGTCTGCTGGAGGAACGAAGCCCATGAGCTGCATCAGTGTTGATGGCCATGAAGAGATTCCGAGACCGCTGTTGAGTTCAAGTTCATATTCGCCCTTGTATTCTGGGTCGTAGATGATGCCTGGAACTGGGTTCAAAGAGTGTGATGTCTTTGGCTTTGGTTCGCCGTCGGCATCCTTTGCTACTGATCCGTCCTTCTTGTGTTCGTACATGTCGTCTGAGTTACCGTGGTCAGCTGTAAGACAGAGGATTCCACCTGCCTTTTCAATTGCAGCCTTAAGACGACCAAGCTGAAGGTCCATTCCTTCCATAGAGCAGCAAACGGCGTTGAATACACCAGTATGTCCAACCATGTCACCGTTAGGGTAGTTGAGGCGGATGTGGTCATACTTTCCAGATTCAATAGCTTCGATAACTTTGTCTGTGATTTCTGCACACTTCATCCATGGGCGCTGTTCGAATGGAACTACGTCAGATGGAACTTCTACATATGTTTCAAGGTTCTTGTCGAATTCTCCAGGACGGTTACCGTTGAAGAAGTATGTAACATGTCCGTATTTCTGTGTTTCAGAAATTGCCATCAGGTGTACGCCAGACTTTGTAAGGTATTCACCCATTGTGCGGTCGATTGATGGTGGGTTTACGAGGAACTGAGCTGGCTTGTGGTTGTCGCCATCATATTCCATCATGCCTGCGTATTCTACTGCTGGGCGGCGTACGCGGTCAAAGTGTGGGAAGTTGTCTTCTTCAAATGCAGCTGTGATTTCCAAAGAACGGTCACCACGGAAGTTGAAGAAGATTACAGAGTCGCCGTCAACGATTGGACCAACAGGTTTTCCGTCCTTTGCAACAACGAATTCGTGCATATCCTGATCGAGGAGTCCTGCGTTTTCATTGCGGTATGTATTGATAGCTTCTGTAGCTGAGGCAAACTGGCGACCGTCTGCGAGAACGTGTGCATGCCATCCGCGTTCAACCATAGACCAGTCTGCACCGTAGCGGTCCATTGTGATGTACATGCGTCCACCACCAGAAGCAATCTGGTAGTCTACATCTGTGAATTCAGCAAGGTATTTTTCAAGTGGTTCAAAGTATTCAAGTGCTGATGTTGGTGGAACGTCGCGTCCGTCGAGGAGGGCATGAACGCGCAAAGTCTTAACGCCTTCCTTGTGAGCCTGAGCGATCATTGCCTTAAGGTGATCGATGTGTGAGTGAACGTTACCGTCAGAAACAAGACCCATAAGGTGGAATGTTGTGTTTTTGTCGTTTACATTCTTTACAAGCTTCTTCCAAGTTGCACCTTCAAACATTTTTCCAGAAGTAATTGATTCTCCAACAAGTTTTGCCCCCTGAGCAAAAACGCGTCCACAACCGATTGCGTTGTGTCCAACTTCAGAGTTACCCATATCGTCGTCTGATGGAAGTCCAACAGCGGTTCCGTGAGCCTTAAGCTGTGTATGTGGACAGTTGTTTGTAAACCAGTCCAGGTACTTCATTTTAGAAGCCTTGACAGCATCACCTTCTTCATATTTACCATATCCAACGCCGTCCATGATAACGAGGACAACTGGACCACGACGACCCTGCCATTTTGGGTCTTTCTTCAATGCTTCTACAGACATGTGTATCTCCTGTGATTCCGATGAACGGAATTATATGTATGATTTCAAACGCATATATTATATAGAAAAAATAAAAAAAATTAAAGTTGCAGAGATTGCCATCAATAAAAAAAAGCCGCCTTTTTCAAGGCGACTATTGAGTGTTACCCAGCCTTATTTAATTGCTGCGTGGAATTCGGACCACGCAAGCGTGGTCTCAAGAATTAATTTGCCCGCAGTCCGCGGTCATTCTGCTTCGCAGAAACATTAATTCTTGACGGGCTATTTTTTTATTTAATAGCAGCATGAAACTCCTGGAGTGATTTAACTAAGCCCTTTCCTTCCTTGCTTGCCTCTATACCGAGGGCTGCGGCACGGGCTGCTGCAATTGTTGTAATGTATGGCACCTTGTACTTGAGGGCTGCCTTACGGATTGCTTCTTCGTCAGCAACTGCACCGCGGCGAACTGAAGGTGTATTGATGCAGAGGCATACTTCCTTGTTAAGGATTACATCCATTACGTTAGGACGGCCTTCTGCAATCTTGTTTACCTTTTCGCATGGGATTCCGTTTTCTGCAAAGTACTTTGCTGTACCTTCTGTAGCAATAAGTTCAAATCCAAGGGAAGAAAGCTTCTTTCCAACTTCGATGATCTGTTCCTTAAGTGCAACCTTGTCAGAGAGGGAAACAAGAATCTTCTTCTTTTCGCCTGCCTTTGGTGCTGCTGGAAGTTCTGCTCCTGCAGCTTCCTGGCTCTTGAAGTATGCAAGTGGGAAGCTGTCTGAAAGTCCGAGAACTTCACCGGTTGAACGCATTTCTGGTCCAAGAACTGGGTCAACGTTAGGGAACTTTGTGAATGGGAATACGGCCTCCTTTGCACCGTGGTGTGGAATCACCTTGTCCTTAAGGTTAAGGTCCTTGAATGTTTCACCGAGCATAAGGCGTGTTGCAAGACGAGCCATCTGTGTATTACATACTTTTGATACAAGAGGAACTGTGCGGGAAGCGCGTGGGTTTGCTTCGATTACGAATACCTTTCCGTCTTCGATTGCATACTGCATGTTCATCAAACCGCAAACATGAAGGTTCTGTGCGATCTTTGTTGTGTATTCCTTGATTGTTGCAAGATTGTCCTTGCTGATTCCAACTGGTGGAATTACACATGCTGAGTCACCAGAATGGATTCCTGCAAGCTCAATGTGTTCCATTACAGATGGAATGTAAACTTCCTTTCCGTCTGAAAGTGCGTCTGATTCGCATTCAAGGGCGTTGTGGAGGAAGCGGTCGATGAGGAGAGGACGATCTGGTGTTACGCCTACTGCCTTTTCTACGTATTCAGAAAGCATCTTTTCGTCGTAGATTACTTCCATACCGCGTCCACCAAGAACAAATGAAGGACGGATCATGATAGGGTAGCCGATCTTGTCAGCTGCTGCCTTTGCTTCTTCAAAGTTAACTGCCATTGCACTTTCTGGCATTGGGATTTCAAGCTTGTCCATCATCTTGCGGAAGAGGTCGCGGTCTTCTGCGATGTCGATTGAGTCGATGGATGTACCGAGGATGTTTACGCCTTCATCGCTGAGGGCACGGGCAATGTTAAGTGGTGTCTGTCCACCGAACTGAACGATGACACCCATTGGCTTTTCTTTTTCGTAGATCTGGAGAACATCTTCGAGTGTAACTGGTTCAAAATAAAGCTTGTCTGATGTGTCGTAGTCTGTAGAAACTGTTTCTGGGTTGCAGTTAACGAGAATTGTCTCGTATCCCATTTCCTTAAGCTGCATGGCTGCGTGACAGCAACAGTAGTCAAATTCAATTCCCTGTCCGATTCTGTTTGGACCGCCACCGAGGATCATGATTTTCTTCTTGTTGTCTGTTGCAGGAGCCTTGTCCACATCATTGTATGTTGAATAGTAGTAGTTTGCGTTTTCTACGCCAGAAACTGGAACTGCAAGCCATCCTTCCTTTACGCCAAGTTCTGTTCTCTTCTTGCGAACGTCCTTTTCGCGGATACCGAGGATTTTTGCAATGTACTTATCGCTGAAGCCTTCCTTCTTTGCCTGGATGAGAAGGTCATCTGCAGGGAGCTGACCTGGTGTCTGGAGCATCTTTTCTTCTGTTGCAACAAGTTCTGCCATTTCCTGGAGCCATTCTTTCTTTACGAATGTAAGTTCGTTGAGCTTGTTCAAAGAAACACCTTTGCGGATTGCTTCGTAAAGGATGAACCAGCGTTCAGAACTTGCAACTTTAAGCATGTCGCAGAGTTCATCAGCAGACTTTTTGTTGAAGTCCTTAGCAAAACCAAGGCCTGCGCGTCCGTTTTCAAGACCGCGGATTGCCTTCTGGAATGTTTCCTTGAATGTCTTACCGATGGCCATAACTTCACCAACGGCCTTCATCTGTGTTCCAAGGGAATCTTCTACGCCACGGAACTTTTCGAATGCCCAGCGTGCAAACTTAAGAACAACATAGTCTCCGTCTGGAGCGCCACCTGCTGTGTACTTGTCCAAAGTTCCGTCGCGCCAGTATGGAATTTCATCCAATGTCATGCCTGAGGCAAGCTTTGCTGAAACGAGGGCGATAGGGAAACCTGTAGCCTTTGATGCAAGGGCAGAAGAGCGTGATGTACGAGGGTTGATTTCGATGATTACAACTTCGCCTGTCTTTGGATTGTGTGCAAACTGAACGTTTGTACCGCCGATAACACCGATTGATTCAACGATCTTGAATGCGTCCTTTACAAGACGGTCTTCAAGTTCCTTGTCGATTGTCATGAATGGGGCAGCGCAGAATGAGTCACCTGTGTGAACTCCGACTGCATCGATATTTTCAATTGTACAGATGGCAATCATCTGATTCTTTGCGTCGCGAACAACTTCAACCTCAAGCTCTTCCCAACCGAGAATTGACTGTTCGATAAGACACTGGTGTGTGAGGGAAAGGTCGAGACCGTTTGTTACGATTGTACGAAGTTCTTCCATATTGTAGCAGAATCCACCACCGGCACCACCCATTGTGTAAGCAGGGCGGACTACAATTGGGAAACCGATTGTTGTTGCAATCTTTTCAGCTTCTTCTACTGTATAACAGATGTCGGATGCTGGAGTCTTGATGCCAAGCTTCTGCATTGTTTCCTTAAAGATCTCACGGTCTTCACCGCGTTCAATGGCATCAAGGTTTACGCCGATAACCTTTACACCGTACTTGTCAAGGACGCCAGCCTTGTTGAGTTCCTGTGCAAGGTTGAGACCTGTCTGTCCACCAAGGTTTGGAAGGAGAGCGTCTGGGCGTTCCTTTTCGATGATCTGTGTAAGTCGTTCAAGATTAAGTGGTTCGATGTAAGTTGCATCTGCCATAACAGGGTCTGTCATGATAGTTGCTGGGTTTGAGTTTACGAGTACGATTTTGTATCCCTGTTCACGAAGGGCCTTGCAAGCTTGTGTTCCGGAATAATCGAATTCACAGGCCTGACCGATAACGATAGGACCTGAACCAATGATAAGAACTTTGTTAATGTCTGTTCTCTTAGCCATTTTAGTAACCCCTTAAAAAAAAAGCTGAATCCGCAAAAACGAATTCAGCTAAAATTCAAAATAAAATAAATGAAAGTACCAGCAAGACAATGATTGTGTTTCTCAATATGCTTTCCTGTTGTTACCTTCTTCATACTGGAACGATATTTTATAGGAAAGGGTGATTAAATTCAAGGAGTTTCAAAGATTTTCTAAAGTTTTCAAGGTAAAAAAAAGGCAGGCACCTATATAAGCACCTGCCATGCATTCAGTCAGACTGAATTATTTTGCTGTAATGAGCCAGGTTTTTGTATCAACCTTGAGTGTTGATTCAATGTTTATTGCCTTGCCCATCTTGAGGATCTGCATTGATGTTTCCTTACCCTTTGATGCAAGGTGAACTACACCGTAGAAGTAAGAGAGAAGAGCCTTTGGAGCCTGAGCTTCAAGTGTATCTTCTGCATTTGTAGAACTGATCCAGATCTTTGTCTTTGTAGCCTTTGCATAGCTTGAAACAGCCTGAATGTCTGCTTCCTTACACTTTGAAAGGTCAACATCATCGATAACTACGCCAGCAACTGCAATTCCACCTGCCTTGAGGGCATTGAGTGTGTTTACAACCTTTTCAAGGCTGAAGTTGTCCTGGTTGAAGTTAAGGATTGTACGATTGCGTGAAATCTGTTCCTTTACATCTGCTGCATTCGAAATTGTCTTCTTCTTTGCAATTTCATTGTAGATGTTGTCATAAGAATATTTTACGCTTTCGTTTGAGTGCTGATCAAATGATACGTGAACAAGCTGTTTGCCGTTGAGCAATGTGTCCATACCAAACTGAACGAGTACTGGAGTCTTTCCAAGTCCCTTCTTTGCTGTGATAAGTCCGAGTTCGCCTGCCTTAAGTCCACCGTTTGCTGCTGCATCAAATGCGCGGATAGGGCTGCGTTCAAAAAGTTCCTGCTTTGCCATAGTTGTATCCTCCTTTAGTAGCTAAAACTAAGCTTATAATTTAATTTTAGCACACTATTGATAAAAAGCAATAAAAAAGGGCACTTCCTGTTTTAACAGAAAATGCCCTTTGGTTATCTTGAATTATTCAGGATAAATCAGACTGAATTAGTTTCCAGCCTTCTTTGATTCCTGGTACTTCTTGATGAGTTCGTCAGCAACGTTGTTTGGAACCTTGCCGTACTTTTCGAATTCCATTGTGAATTCTGCCTTACCCTGTGTTGAAGAGCGGAGAATTGTAGAGAATCCGAACATTTCTGAAAGTGGAACTTCAGCGTTAACTGTAGATGTTCCAAGTTCATCTGTAGAATCGATGATAACACCGCGGCGCTGGTTGATGAGACCGAACATGTTACCCTGGAATTCTGTAGGACCAGCAAGCTGAACCTTCATGATTGGTTCGAGGATTGATGGTTTTGCCTTTGCATAACCTTCGCGGAAAGCACCGATAGCTGCTGTCTGGAATGCGATATCTGAAGAGTCAACTGGGTGGAACTGACCATCGTTAACTGTACAGCGAACTCCTACAACTGGAGCACCGATGAGGGAACCCTTTTCCATAGCGCGCTTGAATCCCTTGTCGCAAGATGGAATGTATTCGTTAGGAATAGCACCACCCTTGATTGCGTCTACGAATTCGTAATCCTTTCCTTCTTCCTGGAATGGTTCCATGAATCCAGCAACACGACCGTACTGACCTGAACCACCAGTCTGCTTCTTGTGTGTGAAGTTGAAGTCTGCCTTCTGAGAGATAGATTCGCGGTATGCAACTTCTGGAGCTGCAACTGTAACTTCGCACTTGTATTCGCGCTTCATGCGTTCAACATAAACGGCAAGGTGAAGTTCACCCATACCCTTGATGATTGTCTGGTTAGATTCTGGATCAACGTATGTCTGGAATGTTGGGTCTTCCTTTGTAAAGCGGTTGAGAGCCTTAGACATGTTAGCTGCAGCAGACTTGTCAACTGGTGTGATAGCCTGAGAGATAACTGGTTCTGGAACGAACATAGATGTCATGGCAATGTTGAGTCCGCCACCACAGAATGTATCACCTGATGCACAGTCAACACCGAAGAGGGCGATGATGTCACCTGGCATACCTTCGTTGATATCTTCCATCTGAGCAGAGTTCATGCGAACGAGACGTCCAACCTTGAACTTCTTGCGCTGGCGAACGTTGTAGAGTTCATCACCCTTACAAATCTTACCCTGGTAGATACGTGTGTATGTGAGCTGTCCGAACTGACCGTCATCGAGCTTGAATGCAAGAGCAACACATGGCTTGTCTTCAACGTTGAAGAGTTCAACCTGTTCTTCGTTCTTGTCGAGGTCGAGACCGTAGTTGTGAACTTCTGTTGGGTTAGGGAGGTAGTCAAGAACAGCGTCGAGAACTGGCTGGATACCCTTGTTCATGTGAGCTGAACCACAGAATACACCAACGAACTGTTCTGCAAGTGTTCCCTTGCGTACAGCAGCCTTGATCTTGTCTACTGGAACGTTGTCATAGTCACCTTCGAGGAGGAGTTCCATGAGTTCATCGTCAAAGTTAGAAACTGCATCGAGGAGTTCAACGCGCTTTTCCTTAGCCTGTTCAACGAGGTCAGCTGGGATTTCTGCAACGCGAACATCAACACCGTCGTTACCTTCGAAGTAGTAAGCCTTCATCTGAACGAGGTCAACAACACCCTGGAGTTTGTCTTCGAGACCGATTGGAAGTTCCATCATGTATGCGTTGAGACCAAGCTTTTCGCGGATCTGTCCGCAAACACGTACAGGATTTGCACCCTGGCGGTCACACTTGTTAACGAAAGCGATACGTGGTACATGGTATCTCTTGAGCTGGCGGTCAACTGTGATAGACTGAGACTGAACACCTGCAACAGCACAAAGAATCATGATAGCACCATCGAGAACGCGGAGTGAGCGTTCAACTTCAACTGTAAAGTCAACGTGACCCGGTGTGTCGATAAGGTTGATTGTTGTGTCCTTCCACTGAACCTGTGTTGCTGCTGACTGAATTGTGATACCGCGTTCGCGTTCCAATTCCATGTTATCCATTACAGCGCCGACACCGTCCTTACCCTTAACTTCGTGGATCTGGTGGATCTTGTTACAATAGAACAAAATGCGTTCTGAAGTTGTTGTCTTACCAGAGTCGATGTGTGCACTGATACCGATATTACG
>JAKSLX010000069.1 GCA_024400915.1 Treponema sp. | reverse complement strand
TGCAGGAACGATTTTTATGGTGATATGAGTTGTGAGGAGTTGATAAATTGAACCACTATATTGAATATTCAAAGGAAGTTTCTGACGCTTTGCAAAATAACAGGCCTGTGGTCGCGATTGAAACTGGCGGAACTTTTGCAGGAATTCCATATTCTGAGAATGTTGAGACTGCAAAAAAGGTGTGTGAAGAAGTTCGTGCGTCTGGAGCGATACCTGCTTATATTTCCATAATGAAAGGCAAAATAAAGGTGGGAATGTCTGATGAAGAACTGGATGATTATGGAAAACGCCGCTGGACTATGGCGAAGGCTTCAAGACGGGAAATTCCTTTGATTCTTGCAAAAGGTGAATATGGGGTGATGACGCTTGCTGCTACAATGGTTGTTGCAGATCTTGCAGGTATTTCTGTTGTTTCCGGCGGTGGAATGGGCGGTGTTCATAGAGGTGCCGAAATTACAATGGATATTTCATCTGACCTGGAAGAAATCGCAGTCAGAAATGTAATCGTTGTTTGTTCCGGTGCAAAATCAATTATGGATCTGAACCTTACTATGGAATACCTTGAAACAAAATCAGTTCCTGTCATGGGCTACAGAACAGATGAAATGCCTGCCTACATGGCAATCGAAAGTGGAATCAAACTTCCTTGTAAAATGGATTCAGTTAGTGAAGTTGCAAAGGCGTACAAGATTAAAAATGGTTTGAAAATTGGAACCGGAATGATTCTTATGAATCCTATTTCTAAAGAATATGCCGTTGATGCAGTTCAGATGAATAAAGTAATTGATGAAGCGATTGAGTGCAGCAAAAAGGATAATGTCCGTGGAAAGGCAATAACTGAATATCTGATGAACTATGTAAAACTGCGGATGGGTGCTGAAAGCATGGATACCCAGAAGAATATGATTATTGAAAATGCGGTGCTGGCTGCAAAACTGGCTGTTGAATTAAGTTCTGCAGAAGCGTTTTGAGAGGTAATAACATGAAAAAATCACTTCTAACAATTTTGACATTCTGTATTCTCTCATTCTCAGCATGTGCTCAACCATCAAAAACTACAGGTGAAAAAACTATGGGAACAACAATAAATGTAACTGTAAACGGCGTAACAAAAACAGCAACTCTGGTTGATAATGTTGCAACAAAAGCTCTTCTTGAACTTCTTGCAAAAGGGAATGTAACTGTAAAAACCGATGACTACGGCGGATTTGAAAAAGTCGGTACGTTCGGAACAAAACTTCCAACTGACAATTCCCAGATTGATACAGTTCCAGGCGACATCGTTCTTTATCAGGGAAACGCCATCAGCTTCTTTTATGACAACAACGGCTGGAGTTACACAATGCTTGGAAAACTTGATATTACTGATG
>JAKSLX010000068.1 GCA_024400915.1 Treponema sp. | reverse complement strand
TCTGCATTTTTTGCTATATTTACAAAAAATATGGAGATGGAACTATCGGATACTCTTGTAGGAAGAAGACAACAGATCGAGACCTTGGATTCTATAATGGAGTCTCGTGAAGCAGAATTCGTTGTGGTTTATGGCCGTCGTCGAGTCGGAAAGACTTTTCTGGTCAATGCCTATTTCAATGACGAATATGCATTCAAACTTACGGGACTGGCGCAAAAAGGGAAATCGGATCAACTTGCTAATTTCAAGATTTCCTTGAACAGGTATGGTGAAGGCAAATATTCCAAGCCCCGTTCGTGGCTTGAAGCCTTTGAACAGTTGCGCACCTTGCTTGAAAAGAAGAAAGCTTCTACTGGAAAAAGAGTAATTTTCATTGATGAGTTACCATGGATGGATACCCGTGGGAGTAAGTTGATTACTGCACTTGAACATTTTTGGAATGACTGGGCATGTACTCAGCCGGATATAGTTCTGATTGTATGCGGATCCGCCACTTCGTGGATTACCAAGAAGATACTCAAAAACCGGGGAGGTCTGCATAACCGTGTTACGCAGAAAATTTACCTGAATCCGTTCAACCTTGCGGAATGTAAGGAGTATCTGGGAAGCCGTGGAATCGTTATGGATGACAAGTCCATAACTGAATGTTATATGATAATGGGCGGCATTCCATACTATTTGAAGCAGATCAAAAAGGGTAAAAGCCTTGCTCAGAATGTCGATGAGATGTTTTTCCTCGACAAAGGGTCCCTTGACGGTGAATTTGATGCGTTGTATTCATCCCTATTCACACAGTCCGAAGGATATATTAAGGTTGTTGAAGCACTCAGCAGCAAGAAAAAGGGACTTACAAGAGGAGAACTTCTTGAAGCCGTCAAGGCTAACAGCAACGGGCATTTCTCAACCATAATGAAGAATCTTGTTGACTGTGAATTCGTACGCTGTTATAAAGGATACGGGAAAACGTCAAAAATGAGCTTGTATCAACTGATTGATCCATTCACCCTATTCTACTTCAAATACATCAAGAAGTATGGAACTTCAGACAAACCTTTCTGGCAATATCAGACAGACACGCGCACTCACGATACTTGGGCCGGCCTTGCATTTGAACAACTTTGCCTTAATCACCATCTACAGATAGAAAAAGGCCTGGGAATTTCCGGGATTACAACCAAAGTATTCTCCTGGACTGGCGGCACTGACGAGAAAGCTCAGATTGATCTGCTCATCAAACGTAAAGATGGAATTCTCAATGTCTGTGAAATGAAATATTATGACGGGGAGTATGCCATGGGGAAAAAGGAGAAAGACGAAATTGAGAGACGCGTAAGAATTTTTAAAGAGGTCAATAATCCCAAGGAAGCCATACATCCGGTTCTAGTGACAACATACGGGCT
>JAKSLX010000067.1 GCA_024400915.1 Treponema sp. | reverse complement strand
TCTTATATGTTGTGTCTCCTGTCAAGAAAAAAAGCAGGAAAGATCATTCGGCAATTAACCACTCTTATATTCTTGGATAGTGAAATGATTTCACCCCATAAGGTCAATGGATTCGCCAAAGTTCTTTCTGTCTGTTGTCAGGCATAGCTCTTCATTACTGAAGGCCGCGTTTTAGAGATTACGAAGATAACTAATCCTTGTCGCCTGCTTTTTATTCTCAATAGGATTTATGCTTTTCCTAAGCTTAATCAAACCTCTCCAGTTTTTATTCACTTTTTTAATTATATATTAAATCTAGGCAATGTGATTAGTCATCATTCCCCAGATAAAACATGCCATTTCCCTTGCAACTGCAGTAGAAGCTACATTTGTGTGTTTTCCTTTACTTTCCAGGTGCAACATTTTTGACTTCAACCGATATCTGCATTTGTCAGCATACTCAATCACTTTTGGATCGTTTCCTTCCTGTCTGGTCTTTAACCTGTGTGATTTCTTCCCTTTTGTGTTAGATCTTTTTATGCTTTTTACACATTCTGTCAGAAGTCTTCGCAAATATGAGTTGCCAGATTTTGTAATTCCAAGCCTTCCAAACCTATCACCTGAAGAATTTTCTCCGACCGTCAGCCCTATGAAATTTGAAAAATCCCAAGCCCTGGCAAATCTGTTGAAATCTCCGACCTCAGAAACTATAGACACCGCTGATACTGTATCTATGCCACAAAAGCAAAGCAATTTTTTTACCTTTTCTGCGATTGCATCATCACAGGCGATTTCTTCAAGCCGTCTTTCAATTCGTTTTAAGCGCCCCTCAATATTGTTTACACTTATCATATATTCATCAAATGCTTCTTGAAGATATGGTTCGTCAAAAGTCAGTGTCTGAAGCCATTTTCTATGTTCAGTAGTCCAGCTTCTTCCTTTGTCAAAATGCTTGCCATGTCTTAACAAAAAAGCCAGAAGCAATTGCTTTGCTGTTTTCAATTGAGTAACAAGACTGCTTCTCATTCTACAGAACTCTTTGATTGATTCCTCTTTTTCCGTTGAAAGATGAACTTGCTTGTAATCATGTGTGAACAGATCTTTAGCCAGAAGTTTCGCATCAACTCTGTCATTTTTTACTTTGTAGTTTGCAGAACGTTTCAAAGATGTAGGTGCCATTACAATACATGCAATATCTTTTCTCAACAAATCACGGCAAAGTCCAAATCCCGTAGGTCCGGCCTCATAACCACAAATAAAAGTTACTTCGCCTAACTGTTTCTTCACATTTTCAAGATACTTCAGAACATTTTGTGTTGTTGACTTCATCTTGTGTTCGTACATATATCTGTCTGTTCTTGGGTCATAGCAGCAGAGCGAATAAGATTCTTTGTGGACATCCATTCCTACATAAATTATACTTTCCATGTTGTGTCTCC
>JAKSLX010000066.1 GCA_024400915.1 Treponema sp. | reverse complement strand
AGCTGCCGTGATTCCAATATATTCAATATAGGAAATTACAATATCAGGAGCGGCCATTTTCCAGTTGCTAGTGTTAAACAGATAGAAGTAAAGCTGTGTTTTGTAAAAGGCAAAACATCCTGCAAGAATGACAAGAACATATATTATATATGGGAGAATCTTACCAATTTTTGACTGCACTTTTCCATCCAGCTTTTTTAGTGGAGAATGAACATGCAATGCCAGATGGAAACTCATGACCATGTAGCCCCAGCTTGTACTCATTAAGTGAACAGTTCGCCAGAATTGATTAAATCGCAGGGATGACCATTCAAAAACTGCTCCTGTTGAAAAAACTGAACTTGCTGCCATCAAAATCATAAGTACCATAAGAACCCAGGCGGTTGTACTCAGCAGAAGTCTTTGAGCATTATATTTTCCCTTAGTCACCGTCTTGTAAAACCATCCGTTCAAAATATGATGAACCACAAACAGTGCAAACAGTGCCATTCCCGCGTAAGCATGAATACTCAAATTTCGTACAGTTCCATGACTCATCAAGAAAATGAAGTCCGTGTACATGAGAATGTCGACGATGATTTTTGTAAGCTTTGTTTTTGTCATAATTTATTCTTCGCTTTTCTACCATGCCTTCTTTTCTTTTGAAGAATCCTGCTGCTTCTTCCTCTCTTCAACCATTTTTACGAACCATTCCACCATTGCAGGATCCTGATGACTGAAGAAAGAACTTGTTGCAGTATCGAGAGCAGTAATTTTTGCCATCTCTTCGGCAGTGAGGGTAAAATCAAAGACATTCAGATTTTCTGACATGCGTTCCTTGTGGGTTGATTTTGGAATAACCACAATTCCTCTCTGCAGATGCCAGCGGAGCATAACCTGAGCTGTTGTTTTTCCATGTGCGGCAGCAATTTCTTTTAACACAGGATTTTCAAAAAGACCACCACGTCCCTCGCCAAAAGGGGCCCAGGCTTCAAGCTGAATACCGTACTTGTCATTCCATTTTTTTGCCTCTATCTGCTGATTCAAAGGATGACATTCCACCTGATTCACCATTGGCTTTATGCGGTTGAAGGACGCAAACTCCACCATGCGGTCGGCATAAAAGTTGGAGATTCCGATTGCCTTTAAAATTCCTTTTTCATAAAATTCTTCAAGAGCGCGCCATGCACCGTAAGCATCACCAAAAGGCTGATGAAGAAGCATGAGGTCAATGTAATCAGTCTTGAGTTTCTTAAGCGATTCTTCCACCGACTTCTTGCACGCCTCGTAGCCGTAATGCTCAATCCAGACTTTTGTGGTAAGGAAAATATCGCCGCGCGCAATGCCTGATTTTGCAATCGCGTTCCCCACTTCTTCTTCATTAAAGTAACTTTGTGCCGTATCAATTGAGCGGTAACCAACCTCAAGTGCATCTGAAACACAACGTTCAGCCTCTTCCTTAGTCACCTGATACACACCATAGCCCAA
>JAKSLX010000065.1 GCA_024400915.1 Treponema sp. | reverse complement strand
GGTAGTGTAAAAAGTTTTGTGGACATTTGATTCTGGCAGTACAACAACAATGAAAAAATGTACTGCTGGAGCAGGTAAACTACTTGCTGAGTCCAGTCAGTCAGATAATAAACCCCTGAGAAGACATCTGTCAACAGATTTGGACGGACTGCTCCCGGGGCATTTTTTTTCAGTTAAACAAGGTTTTCAAATTTCAGCCTTTCCGGATACATGATCAGAAGCTGGCTCATAATCAAAGCCCAGTTGTAAGGCTTGCCGACCCATTTGGCCGTGATGTCCAACATGGCAAGATACAGAAGCTTGAAAAGGGCATCATCTGTCGGAAATACGGTTCTGTTCTTTGTGACTTTTCTGAGCTGTCTGTTGAATCCCTCAATGGCATTTGTCGTGTAAATAAGTTTCCTGAGTTCTACGGGGTAGGCAAAGAAAGATGTAAGTTCGTTCCAATTGTCTTTCCAGCTTTTAACACAGGCAGGATAACGCTTGCCCCATGCGTTCTCAAATCCCAAAAGGTTTTCATAGGCTTCTTCCTGATTTGCAGCCTTGTAGATTGTCTTAAGATCTCTCATGAACGGCTTGATATCTTTTGTTGTCACAAACTTTGTGGAAGACCGAATCTGGTGAATGATGCATCTTTGAACGTCCGTCTGAGGAAACACCGTTGTAATGGCATCCACAAACCCTGTAAGTCCGTCTACACATGTAATCAGAACATCCTGCATCCCTCGGTTCTTTAAATCATTCAAGACGCCAAGCCAGTACTTTGCACTCTCGTTGCCGCCTATGTACATTCCAAGGACATCCTTGGTTCCGTCGGTTCTTATTCCGATTGCTATGTACACTGCCTTTTTGACAACGATATTATCTTCTTTCACATGATAGTGAATGGCATCCATGAACATGACTATGTATGTTGAATCCAACGGCCTTGTTTGCCATGCCCGGGCTTCGGGCAAGATTCTGTCCGTGATTTTGCTTATCATCTCAGCGGATGCTTCAATGCCGTAAATGTCATTAAGATGTCCGGAAATATCTCTTGTGGTCATTCCTTTGGCATACATGGAAATTACTTTGCCTTCTATGTCAGAAACATCCCTTTGATACTTCTTTACGACCTGTGGCTCATAATCTCCGTTACGGTCTCGGGGGATGTTTATCTCTACATCTCCGCAGGATGTGGTAACCGTCTTTTTGCTGTATCCGTTCCTGCTGTTAGGATTCGGTTCTTCTGTGTGCTCATACTTATCGTATCCGAGCCGGTCATCCAACTCTCCTTCAAGCATGCTCTGTAGCATCGGCGCAAACATCTCTTTCATCATGTTCTGCAAATCTGCGGCTGTCTTCAAATCATACTCTTTAATCAATTTCTTGAAGAGTTCCTGTTTTTCCGGCGATACTTGATTTTTCTTTGCCATTAAAAACTCCTGAACATTGTTATTGTACAACGCTCAGGAGCTTTTTGTCAGAATTTACACAAAACTTTTTACAGTCTC
>JAKSLX010000064.1 GCA_024400915.1 Treponema sp. | reverse complement strand
AGTCCTGCCCCCGCTATCAAGTTAAATCCTTGTGTTACAAGGACTTAGCACACCACAAAATCCAATCAAGTAGGACTTTGAGTGTTCACATTCTAATTGTCAGATGCACTGTCAGTAGCATTAAAAATGCAGAAACTGATAGAATATCTGATTTTTAAGAGGTACGGACATGACAGAGTCCTATTCTATTTTTAAACGTAGTAATGGAATTTACTACGCACAAATCATTATTTCCGAAACCGGAAAATCAATTCAAAAGAGTACAGGTAAACGTACTCGCAAAGAAGCTCAGGCTGTGGTTTTAGACTGGTATAAAAACGGTCTTCTTATGCCTGAACATGGAAATCTCAAGGAAGCTAAGAATCAGAGAAAAGTTTCTGCAGAAAAAATCAATTTTTTCAACAACTTGAGGAAGATGGATTTTGATGACAAGGAATCAAATGAAATCATCAAAATCCTTCTGGACAGAAACATCATTGCATCTGCAGTTCTTCCAAGTTCAGAAGAATCTCAAAACGCTATGGAGTATCTCTATAAGTTCTGGGATTTTGACACTTCATCCTATGTAAAGGAAAAGCTTCGCCAGGGACAGACAATCCAGCGTAATTACTGTGACAATATGATTACCCGCATCCGTAATTACTGGACTCCACACCTGGAAAATAAGCTTCTTGGTGAAATCAGAAGAAATGATCTTAAGGCCATTTTTGATGATGAAAAAGTAAGTAAGCTTGCTCCAAAAACAATCAACGGAATTCTTAATGCAGTCACAATCGCACTGCGCTGGGCATTCAACAATGACATCATTCATACAAACTGTTTTGATGGAATCATCCGCTGTTCACAGAAATCAAAGAAACGCGAGGTTCTTACAATGGAACAGGTTTCTGCAGTTTTTGATGCAGAATGGGAAAACGATGCTGCAAAACTTGCTAACCTTCTCGCCTGCTATACAGGTATGCGACAGGGAGAAATTGCAGGTCTTCGTATGGAAGATATCGGTGTAGACCGCTTATACGTCCGCCATTCATGGAACAAATATGAAGGACTTAAATGCTGTAAGAACGGAGAAGAACGTGAAGTTCCTATCACTCCAAAACTCAGGGATATGCTTATGGCACAGGCCGCACTTAATCCTTACAACGAAGGTATAAGCGGATTTGTTTTCTTTGGACTTCTTCCTTCCCAGCCAACAGATCCTAAGAACTGGCTCAAGTATCTTAGACGGGTCCTTGCATGCATCGGTTATTCAGAACCTGATAAAATCTGTTTCCATGCCTGGAGACACTTGTGGTGCAGCCGTGTAAGTGACCTTATTCATGACAAACGTGTAATCATGTCTATTTCAGGACATAAATCAGAAATGATGCTGGATCACTACGCAGAACATCTTGAAACAGAAAGTGCTTTGGACAAAATGAAGGTTATTACAGAACACCTCTTCCTTCCAATGGTTGATGAAGTAAGCAGTGAAAGAATTACTTATGAAATCAGAGATGACGAAGATGATGAA
>JAKSLX010000063.1 GCA_024400915.1 Treponema sp. | reverse complement strand
AGTCCGTTGTAACCTGCACCCGGATACATGTCTTCAGAAAGACCAAGTTCTGTTCCGGAGCAAAGCATACCCTGAGATTCATAGCCTCTGAGTTTACCTTTTTTAATTGTCATAACGCCTTCGATTGTTACATGGTCTTTTGCTGTTGCATAAACCTGTGCACCAACCAAAGCTACAGGGAATTTTCCGCCGGCTTTTACATTGTCTGCACCACAGCAAATCTGTAATAATTCACCTGTGCCGACATTCACCTTACATACATTCAAATGTGTATCAGGAATTGGCTCGCATTCTTCTACAAGTCCAACTACAATGCCGGAAATATCTTTACCTACTTCGTAAAGTTCCTCTACTTCGAAACCACAGGAGAAAAGTTTTTCTTCTAATTCCTGAGGTGTTACATCTATATCTACATAATCTTTTAACCAACTTAAAGGTACTAACATTTTCTCAACCTCCGATCCTTTCCTTAGTCATCAATCTGCTCTAATACACGAAGGTCTGATTCGTATAAAAGCTTGATATTGTTCATGCCGTATTTAAGCATTGCAAGACGCTCGATACCGATACCAAATGCAAATCCGCCATAAACTTCAGAATCGATGTTACAGTTTTCAAGTACTTTCTTATTTACAACACCTGCTCCGAGAACCTCAATCCAACCTGTTCCTTTGCAAAGCTTACATCCTTTACCTTTACATTCGAAACAGCTTACATCTACTTCTACAGAAGGCTCTGTGAATGGGAAGTAAGAAGGGCGAAGTCTTGTTGTTGTGCCTTCACCAAAGATACGCTGTACTAATACTTCCAACATTCCTTTTAAGTCAGATAAGGAGATACCTTTATCAACTACAAGACCTTCCATCTGTGTGAACATTGGTGAATGTGTCGCATCATCATCAGAACGGAATACTTTACCGGGAGATAAAATCTTGATCGGTGGCTGTGTCTTTTCCATAACGTGAATCTGTCCGGCACTAGTCTGTGTACGAAGCAAAAATTCAGGTGAAAGATAGAATGTATCCTGCATATCACGAGCCGGATGGTCATCCGGTGTATTAAGTGCTGTGAAGTTGTAGAAATCTGTCTCGATTTCACTTCCTTCGAACACTTCAAATCCCATTGCTGCGAAGATATCAATCAACTGGTTTCTAACCTGTGTTACAGGATGAAGCTTACCTGTTTCAAGTTTCTTAGCAGGCATTGTTACGTCGATTTTCTCGCTCTCGTAACGAAGCTTTGCTTCTTTTTCTTTCATCTTTTTATCGATTTCCTCAAAGCATGTGCTAGCCCATACTTTCAGTTCGTTAACTCCCTTACCAAAGTCTGCACGGCTCTCAGCAGGGATATTTTTCATCTCTTTCATGAGCTGACCGATTTTACCGGTCTTTGAATCTAAGAAAGTTTTCTTAAATTCGTAAACAGCCTTGGAATCCTCAAGTGCTTCCACACCTGCTTTGATTTCCTGCTTAATCTGGGCTGCAATTTCAGCTAATTCTTTTAAATCTTGCATGGTTTTTTCCTTTCTTTCCTTACATTTTTGCATGGC
>JAKSLX010000062.1 GCA_024400915.1 Treponema sp. | reverse complement strand
CAACTGCAGGATCCGATGTGCGTGTCTTCCAAGGTTCTGTAGCCTGGAACTTTTTATTACAGATGTCAGCAATTGTGAACATTTCACGGAATGCATCCTTAAGGTCTGCCCATTCAAGATATTCAGTGATTTTTGCTTCTTTTGCGCGAACTTCAGTCCAGAGTTCTTCATCAACTGGAGCTGCAGGGATTTTTCCTTCGTAATATTTGTTTACGAAAAGCAGTGTGCGGTTTACCAGGTTTCCAAGATTTCCGATAAGTTCTGAGTTCAGCTTTTCCTGGAAATCTTTCCACATGAACTGGAAGTCCTGTTTTTCAGGACGGTTGTAGAAGATGTAGAAGCGCCATGCATCTGCAGGGATTCCTGTTTCAATGGCATCAGTTCCGAATACACCAACTCCGCGAGATTTACTGAACTTGTCGTTTTCGTAGTTCATGTATTCTGTTGAAGACATATGATGAAGTTTTGTCCAGTTGTGTGGAGATCCCAGAAGTGTTGAAGGGAAAATTACAGTGTGGAACGGAATATTGTCTTTTCCGATGAACTGGAAAAGATCAACAGGAGCTTTAGCTTTTCCCTCTTCACTTTCTTCAGGAAGCCACCAGCTTTTCCAGTCAAATGACTGTTTTCCGGCTTTTACAAGTTCATTTGCCAGCTGCTTTGTAATAGACATGTAACCGATTGGAGCATTGAACCAAACGTAGAAAACTTTATTTTCGTATCCTGCTTTTGGAACAGGAATTCCCCATTTAAGGTCACGGGTAATTGCGCGTTCATTAAGTCCGTCACGGATCCATGCTTTTGTAATGTTGATGGCATTGTCAGACCATTTACCTTCTTTTGAAGCCTTGTCCATCCATGTGTCCAGGTTCTGTGAAAGTTTTGGAAGGTCAATGTAAAGATGTTTTGTTTCTTTTACTTCTGGTGTTGAACCACATGTGTGGCATTTAGGATCTTTAAGTTCTACAGGGTCCAGAAGTGAACCACAGTCATCACACTGGTCACCGCGGGCTTTTGTTGAACCGCATTTTGGACATGTTCCGTCTACATAGCGGTCAGCAAGGAAGCGCTGGCATTTTGGACAGAAAAGCTGACGGCTTGTTTTTTCTGTAATGTAACCGCCTTTGTCCAGGTCATTGAAAAGAGCCTGTGTGATTTCTGTACATTCGTCGTTTGATGTACGTCCGAATTTATCAAAGTTGATATGGAACCAGTCGTAAATCTTTGTGTGTTCACCGTAGTAATAATCACAAAGTTCGCGAGGAGTTTTGTTTTCTTCAAGAGCTTTTGTTTCTGTAGCTGTACCGTATTCGTCAGTACCACAGATATAAAGAGTATCGTAACCGCGTGAACGGCAGAAACGGGCAAAAACATCGCCCGAAAGCATCTGGATAAGGTTTCCAAGGTGCGGAATATTGTTTACGTAAGGTAAAGCGGATGTAATAAGTCTTCTATTCATAATGCAACATTATAGAAGATTTATGTATTTTACTCAATTATGGCCAAAGATAATTCACAATTCACAATTCACAATTCACAATTCACAATTCACAATTCACAATTCA
>JAKSLX010000061.1 GCA_024400915.1 Treponema sp. | reverse complement strand
ACTAAAGGAGAAATAGAACTGTTTATTTTGCCGCAATATTGATTTATAAATTTCATAAGTTACTATATAATCTACTTATCATATAACATAAGTTGAAACGTGGAGGGAGAAAACTATGGGAACAACTATTGTAGTAATTATTGCGATTCTTGCCATAATCGGTTTCTTGGCAATCGTAGCAAGCGGTTATGTAAAGGCACCGCCGGATAAGGCATTTATCATTTCAGGTTGGAAAAAGGAACCTAAAATTTTAATTGGTAGAGCCGGAATTAAATTTCCTTTCTTAGAAAGAAAAGATACTTTGGTTTTGAAACAGATTAGTATTGATATCAAGACCAACGGATATGTGCCAACACTTGACTTCATCGGTGTAGATATTGATGCTGTTGCAAAGGTAAGAGTAAAAACTGATCCGGAAGGTATCCGTATCGCTATGAAGAACTTCCTTAACATGGATGAAAAGAGCATCATTTATGCTTTGACAGATTCCTTACAAGGTAACATGCGTGAGATTATCGGTACTGTTAAATTGAAAGAACTCAATACAGACCGTAAGAAATTCGGTGATGAAGTTCAGGAAAAAGCACAGAAAGATATGAATGCTCTTGGTATTGAGATTATTTCTTGTAATATCCAGAAGATTGAGGATGAAAAAGGATTAATCCTTGCACTTGGTCAGGATAACATGTCTCAGATCCAGAAAGATGCATCCATTGCAAAAGCACAGGCTGACAAAGATGTAGCAATCGCAGAAGCAGAAGCAAAACGTCTCGCAAATGAGGCTCAGGTTGCAGCTGAAACAGAAATTGCATCTAAGAGAAACGAACTTCGTATCCGTCAGGCTGAATTAAAACTCGAATCCGATGTAAAACAGGCTGAAGCAGACGCTGCTTATGAAATTCAGCAGCAGGAACAGCGTAAAACAATTGAGATCACAACTGCTAATGCGAATATCGCTAAACAGGAACGTGAAATCGAATTGAAACGTAAAAATGTAGAAGTAACAGAACAGACATTAGAGGCTGAGATTAAAAAGAAAGCAGAAGCTGAGAAGTTTGCAAGACAGCAGAAAGCAGAAGCAGAACTCTTCGAACGTCAGCGTAAAGCGGAAGCAGAAAAATTCGAACGTGAAAAAGAAGCAGAAGCAAGAAAAATCCAGGCTGAGGCTGACTTGTTTGCAAAAGCACAGGAAGCTGAAGGTATTCGCAAAGTCGGTGAAGCTGAAGCTGCAGCTATTGAAGCAAAAGGTATTGCAGAAGCAGAAGCTCTTGAGAAAAAGGCAGAAGCTATGAAGAAATACGGTCAGGCAGCTATGGTTGAAATGATCGTAAAAGCACTTCCTCAGATGGCAGAAGCAATTGCAAAACCTCTCGAAAATATCGACAAGGTTACAATCATCGATGGTGGTTCCGGAAATGGAAACGGTGGTGTAGGAAATGTTGGAGGTTATGTTCCGGCAGTACTTGCACAGACCATTGAGACAGTGAAAGAAGTAACAGGACTTGATATTGTTGATATCATGAAAGCCGGTACATATGATGCAAAAGTAACACGCAACATTAATGTAACAGGTTTGAATGA
>JAKSLX010000060.1 GCA_024400915.1 Treponema sp. | reverse complement strand
CGAAGAGGCGGCAGTACCACATCATAGATGAACGGTATCTGCCGTCTTCTAATTTATAGTCCAGTTTCTCACGCTTATTACAGCGTTCTGCAGATGTTCTTGCATTATATTCCAGTTTCCATTCTTGACTACCTCTTGGCGGATTATTAAAAAGCCTCGGATTATCCTTTAAAACAAGATGTACATTTCTTCCATACTTTGCATCAGAACAAGGTTCCTCGCAAGTACAATGAGGTGTGCCGCCTTTTTTATTCATCTTAGGACAGCGATATTTGATTCGCCCTTTCTTGGGTTCAACGGCAGCCTGTTTCATAGAAAAACCTTTTGGACATAAAGGAATGCCATCACTATTGATAGAGATATCATCCTTGTACACAGGAGGTCTTCCACATTTCCAGTTCAGATCAATAAAAGGTGTGATGCCATTGTTTTTGCAATAAGCATAATAAGGCATTGCATCATGAGCTGAATCAAGAAGGAGTTTCGTGACATGTGCTTCCGGCCAAAACTGTTTCATAGAGAACCAGGTATATAAGAAACCATGAGAGTCATGCCTAGAGGCAGGACCCAAAAAAGGAAAAACAGGAAGGTCATTCACCGAATCAGCAGCCGTCAGCATATAGAGGTCATAACCAACGAAAAAACGGTTACGATGAGAATCCCAGCCAATGTCGCAATCCGGTTGATGATATATGCGATTGCAAGTACAGTCGCGGATGCCTTTGCTGAGACAGTCACAGGTTCTGGTCTTACGTTCGAGGGCCGACGTGTAGACGGGTGTACCATCACCGGCGAGTGCAAGGTTTTTAAGGGAAATAAGCTCTTTTTCAACAGAAGTCTGCAGGAAAAAGGAATGGAAAATATCCCAGAGTCTTTTGCAGGGAGCCATATCTGCAGGAGGAGAGTCCTGAAACTGTTTAAACAGATCTTCCACCGTTACCTTGCCAACCGGTGCAGCCTTCTGCTCATTACCTTTTGGTTTAGAAGGTTTGATTTTTGGCGGATGAACAGGATCTGATAAATGTTTTTTGTCAGAAAGCCATAGCCTTTTGTGAAAGTCATAAAAAGTACCGACTCCAGGCGTATCACCAGGTAAGAAGCCGGAAATAATAGCATGCAGAAAGTTTTCTTTCAGGTCAGAAGCAAGTTTTGTATAAGAAGTGATCTTAAACTCAACGGAAACAAGGATAGACCTAAGCATGTCAGAGGCAAGCCTTGGTCGGGGACCAAAGGAAGAATATCTGTCCTGCATAAGAGTATCTACACCAGATAAATCGAGATTCCAAAATTTATCGATAATCTGCCAGGTAGAAGCAGGAAGGGAATTAGGAGCATCAGGATAGTATTTACGAAGTTGAGTCAGAACGTGGTTCTGATAGGCGGTATGTCCGCCATAATTAACAGGTTTCAATGAAACGCACCTCCAATCAAAAAGTACATACCGGCGCTGCCGGAACAATATGCTTTGTTAATCAAGAGGCGCGAAGCGCCGCATTTTTTGAGACAAATGTCAAGTGCTTTTTGAGAAAAAGGTGGAGAAAATATAAAAAAGGAATCTCAAGGGCCGCATAAATAAAGGCTTAGAGATTCCGAGAGTCTAT
>JAKSLX010000006.1 GCA_024400915.1 Treponema sp. | reverse complement strand
CGCAAACTTTTGCTTTTGCGTCACCGTCTTGTGCGACGGTGACGAAGAATATATAAAATAATAAAAAATGAGTCAAGTGTAATTTTAAGAAATTATCATTTTTTTTTATTTTTTTTCATAAAAAAAACTCCGACGAAAAACATCGGAGTCTTTGTAATCACCACAAAGAAATCTGGCAAACTATTTGGCTTCCGAATAATCGGCATCCACATCTTCTTCAGGCTGGATTTCTTCTACCTTCTTGTATTTTCTGGCTTTTTTTGAATCAGTCTTCTCATCAGCCTCTTCAACGTAATCTTCTTCGAATTCACCGCCGGCCTCTTCATAATCATCTTCAGGCAATTCAAGAACTGCAGTTGCGGCACTGTATGTCTTCTGAATTTCAGATTCATCCATACAATCAAGAAGATCCTTGAGCTGAGCACGAGTAAAATACATCATGAATCCCAAATGACGAACCACGATGTCACCCTTCTTCTGTTCGGCTTCTGTCTGCTTGATTCTGATACAGAAGTACGGAGATTTACCTACAAAACAATATCCAAAATAAGCCTTTGGATGTGCAGTAGCTGAATCACTGAGCATCTTCCATACTATTTTTGTCCTGGCAACTCCATAGGCATCAACAAATTTCTTGCTTTTCTTAAGCTTTTTTCCTTCATAATCCACAAGGTACTGTTCATAGGCACTTCTGAGAGCATCTCTTGCATCCTTGTCAAAACGGAGGGATTCCTTTGAAGCAAGATCAGTCTTGTAATAGATTCCAACGCTTCCGTCATCACTGTAAAGCTTTACCGAATAATCCGTAGCAACAAGACCAGAACCCAAAGTCTTGTCCAGTCTGAAAGCACTGCTACCGATTTCCACTTCCTTGAAGCGACCAATCTTCACCTGATCAATTGTATCCTTAATGCTCTTCTTTGCCGAAACTCCAGACAAAACAACCGATGCAAGAACAACTGCTGCCAAAATCTTTTTCATCTTATACTCCAATATTTTAAAATATAGCAACGCCTCATTTTCTGAGGATTATCTTTTAGTCCAAATCAAGGGAATTGAGCAGTTTTTTAAGTTCTGCCAGTTCAGCCTTCGTAAAGGTAACGCCCTTCCCCATTTTATTATGTTCCGGATCCCAAGAACGGATGTCATACTTTGCAGGACGACCGCCCCACGAAACAAAATTCAATTCAAGCTTCCATCCCGCCTTTGATTCAGAAAGAACCCCAAGTTCCTTTTCAATTACAGGTGGTGTAAAATCTTCAGCCATATTTGCCTCCGTTCTCTAAGTGTATAAACAACCTGATCCCGTCAAGTTACACAATTGCACGAATTTATTTTTTATTCTAAAGCAGATTGAACTTTTTGTAAAAGGGAATCTTGAAAGGTGGTTTTATGGTTAACTGAAGTTCCTTTATTGCCGAAAATAACTTCATATAGTAGACTTTATTCATAAAAAAATAATCCTATGGGAGGATACAATGATTAAAAGAAAATTGTTAATGCTCACAGCTGTTTTTGCTGCAGCATCACTTCTTATGGTTTCCTGCGGTTCCAAGAAAGAACCTGAACCAGCACCAGTAGAAGACACAGTTGAGGACACAACAGTTTCAACTGAAGATGACACAACTACTGATGCAGAAACAACAAACGAAACAGATTCAACAGACGGAATCGAAGGAATTTGGGATTCCATTGATTCAATGAGAAACGACGCAATCAATGCAGGAGCAGACAAGGCAGCTCCAGATGCATTCAAGGCCGCTGAAGATGAATACAACAGACTCAAGAACGGCAATGCATCAGAAGAAGAACTTCTTGCGCTCAAAGCCCGCTACACAGCACTCAAGGCATTTGCAGATGCAAAGGCAAAGAAAGAGAAAATCGACACACTCGGACTTGCATCATACAACCAGAATATTTACGACGAAGGCGCTGCCCTCATTGCTGAACTTGATGAAAACAAGACAATTTCTTCTGCAGATTTCAGCACAAAGGCTCTTGCAGCAAATGCTTCCATGACTGCTGTTCTTGAAACAGGACTCAGGGCAAAGGCAAGGGAAGAACGCGACGCAGCAGTTGCAGCACAGAAGAAGGCAAACAGCGTAAAGTGTTTCGTTTCCCGCAAGGCTGAATATGAAACATTCGTAAACGCTTTCAAGGCCGGAGACCAGAATTTTGTTACAAAGAATCCAGAAGGAGCCCTTGAAAAATATACAAAGGCAAAGGACGGATTCGAAGGTCTTTACACAGAAGTTTCTGAAGCACGTGCAAAAGCACAGACTGCCATTGACGAAGCAAAGAAGCGCGTTGCTGCATCTGAAAACACAGCAGCTCAGGCTGATATTGAAAAGCCTCTCGGAGATGAACTTGTAGAAGGAATCGAAGCAGACGAAACAAAGCTCCTTGAAGACGACGATTATTCAGAATCTGCAAATGCAGAAGTTGACCTTACAGAGGAAGCTGCTCCTGCAGAAGACCTTGTAGAAAAAATCGAAGATGGAATCAATTCTGTTCTTAACACAATGGAGGCAAAATAATGAAAAAGATTATTACTTGTATCGCAGCCGCACTTGTTGCTGCAACTGTTTTTGCCGCCAGCTACAAGAACAACACATACCAGAAGCTTGCCCGCGAATATACAATCAAGGCAGAAAAAGCACTCGACGCAGGCGAATATGCACTCGCTGAAGAATACGCAGCAAAGGCAAAGGAAAACGCAGATCTTTCCGACCAGTACATCAACCACATGCTTGCAAAGGAAAATGCTGAAAAGAACCTGAACCTTGCAAAGAACAGAGTTGCATTCGTAGAAAGCATCCACGGAAAGGAAAACTATCCTATTGCTTACGAAGCAGCAACAAAAGCTCTTGCACAGGCAGAAGCAGCTTTCGCAAAAGAAGACTGGGACAACGCAAATGCATACGCACTTCAGGTTCTCGACATTCTTGCTGAAGTAAAGGAAATCACTCCTCTTCCTAAGTACTATGTTGTTCGTCCATGGGCAACAGACAGGGACTGCTTCTGGAACATTTCGGGCCGTCCTTATGTCTACAACAACCCATACCTTTGGGAAAACCTTTACGAAGCAAACAAACAGGCTCTTCCAAAGCCTAATGATCCAAACCTTATTCTTCCTGGCATGAAGATGGAAATTCCTTCTTTGACTGGTGAATACCGTGACGGAACATACAATCCTAAGACAGAATACGAACCATACAAGGGTCGCTAATTCAGAGTCCAGGAACTAAAAAGAAAGCCTTCAGTTTTTTGCTGAAGGCTTTCTTCATTTTAAATCAAAATTAATTTTCCATTACAGACTTCTTGCCATGTAAAGGGCTGCGGCAGAACACATGAGTGCATGAGGATATTCTGCAGACCCCATTTTTTTAAGCACTTCTTTCTTTGGAAGTTCCAGGTAATCAAGAAGTTCATCATGATCAAGTTCCTGTTTGCCGCTGAAAGTCAAACCGGTTGCAAGATAAACATGAAAATGATTTGCAAACAACGCAGGATTTGGATTCATGGAACCAAGGTGAACAAGACTCGATGCTGTTGCCCCCGTCTCTTCAAGAAGTTCGCGAGCGGCAGCCTGTTCTGGGGTTTCTCCTGCATCAATTACGCCGCCAGGAAACTCAATGCTGAGTCTTTCTTCCCCGTGACGGAACTGCTTTACCATCAGGAAGCTGTCATCCTTTTCCGCAATGACTATTACCCAGTCAGAGCATTCATTTACGATGTAGTCGCCTTCCACTCCTGAGACACTTCTATTATGCCTTGATGTAACCGTGAACACAGGTGTCTTGCAGACTTCCTTTTTACTCAACCTTGTCCACATCAATTCTTCGTCTTTTTTCATTTTACTTACTCTACTGTAACGGACTTTGCAAGATTGCGTGGCTTGTCAGGATCGATTCCACGGAGAACGGCACAGTAGTAGGCAAAAAGCTGAGTTGGAATTACAGTCAAAAGGCTTGCAAGGGTTGATGAACATTCAGGAATTTTGAACACTTCATCGGCTTTTCCTTCAAATGCTTTTTCATTCTGAGTGATTACAAGTACCGTAGCACCACGAGCCTTTACTTCAACCATGTTTGATCCGATTTTGTCGTAAAGTTCTGGCTCACTGGAAATTGCAACGACAAGGGTCTGAGGATCAATCAGGGCAATAGGACCGTGCTTCAATTCACCGGCGGCAAAAGCTTCCGAATGCATGTAGGAAACTTCCTTAAGCTTGAGGGCACTTTCCAAGGACGTGGCGCTGTCAAACTGACGACCAATATAGAAAATCTTATCCTTATTGAACTGCTTGGAAGCAAACTTCTGGATGATATCCTTACCGTCAAGAATCTGCTGAACCTTTTCAGGCATTGTCTCAAGTTCGGCAAGAAGCTTTGATGCTTCATCATCACTCAAGGTTCCCCTGAGTTTTCCGGCCTTGATGGCAAGCATGTACATGCAGAGCACCTGGGTTGTATATGCTTTTGTTGAAGCAACGGCAATTTCAGGCCCCGCAAGTGTATAGATTACATCATCAGCTTCTCGGCTTACAGTTGAACCAACACAGTTTGTAATGGCAACAACCTTGAGACCGTTCTGTTTGGCAAGGCGAAGTGCGCTCAATGTATCTGCAGTTTCACCGGACTGAGAGACAACAATGAAAATATCATCCTTGTCCAGGATAGGATCACGATAGCGGAATTCTGAAGCAACATCGATATCAACCTTCATGCGTGCAATTTTTTCAAAGGCGTACTTTGCAACAACACCAGCATGGTAGGCAGTACCACAGGCAGTGATAACAACACGCTTCGCATTGCGCCATGACTCATCCATCTTGTTCTCTTCAAAATAAACGTCTGTCGGCTTTCCTGAAGCATCCTTAACAATGCGAGGACGCATGGTATCAGTAAGTCCCTTTGGCTGCTCGTGAATTTCCTTAATCATGAAATGTGGGTAACCACCCTTTTCTGCGGCTGCCATGTCCCATTCAACATGACTTGGCTGTTTGATGATTCTTTCACCTTCAAAATTGAAGAGGTCAACATGATCAGCGTAAAGAACTGCAAGCTCCCTTTCACCCAGATAGTAAACATCACGGGTATGTTCAAGAAGGGCAGGAACATCTGACGCAATGAAATTTTCTCCGCTGCCAATACCGACAACAAGAGGACTTTCCTTGCGGCAACAGATGATTCTGTCCGGATAGTCCTTGCATATGACACCAAGGGCATAGGAACCTTCAAGAAGATGAATCACCTTAAGGACAGCCTTGAAAATATCTTTTTTTTCTTTATATGCTTTGTCTATGAGATGAACTACAACTTCTGTATCTGTCTGAGACTGGAACACTACGCCTTCAGCCTGAAGCTTCGCCTTGAGTTCAGCGTAGTTTTCTATTATTCCGTTATGAACGATGGAAATACTCCCGTCCATATTTGTATGAGGATGGCTGTTGGTATCACTAGGCTCTCCATGAGTAGCCCATCTGGTATGTCCGATACCGACATTTCCCTTGATGAAATCAGCAGTCTTTTCATAGATTGCCATTTCCTGTTTTTCATATTCAGGATCTTCCTTTGATGCCGTTACAAGTTCACCCGTGATTTTTTCACCAAGATTCTTGAGGGCACCCTTTACCTTGCGAACCACGATCTCGTCAGCTGTATATACTGCAATTCCTGCGCTGTCGTAGCCACGATATTCAAGCTTCTTCAAAGCCTTGATTAAAATTGGTGTCGCATTTTTAGTTCCGATATATCCTACAATTCCACACATAGATAAAAATATAACCTAAAGACACAATAAATAGAAGTATTACTCCATTCTTTATGCATCCTGCCAATTGTGCTAGAATGAAAAAGATGATGCGGAAAATTCTTCTTGTGGCAGTTTTATTATCCTCCGTTTTTTTTAAGCCTGATCAAATATCTGCGGCTACAATCAAGGAAGCAGAAGAAAGGATACAGACAATAGAAACTTTCAAACTGATCCTTGCATCCGGAAACAGCGATTATGTTTTTACACCGGAAGAAGTTTCTGCTATCAACTCCATGTATGCTGAACTTGAAAACGACACCTACACTATATCAACGAAGGACGGATCTCTGAAAATGGATGTAGGTGAATATGACATAGATCAAACTATGTGGCCCGTAAAACTTTCCGGATCTTATTTTGAAAATCATGTAACAATAAACAGAAACATCCCCATGCTTTACTCAACGCTGATGGAACGGAAATATGTGGCAGAAAAAGACATGGCAGACTATCAGCGCAGGGACTATGAATATTACGTAACCGAATATGAATCAAAAATACGTTCGGGAGAAGAAGTATTCTATGCAGAGGTACATTTTAAAATCCAAAGATGGGTCAAGGCATCCCAGTACAGATTCATGCCAGAAGAAATTGTTTTCTATAAAGTTGCAAAACAGGACAGAGTCATAGATACCATAAAAAAACTCACTCCCGTCATCTGGTCCTACAAACCGGAAATTGAGTACAGGACAAAAAAAGAAATTGATGCTGACCTTCAGAAAACAAAAAGAACACTCTATGCCGAATCAAGGCAGGCAGAAAAGGATGAACAGACTGAAATAGAACCTGAAGAAAATAAATACAACGGAAGGCGAGCAATTTATTTTGCCCTTGAAACTTTCAGAAATAACAACGAAGAAGACCCTAACTCTCCTTCTATTTCAAGAATCCAATTGAACAGTTTTGACGCAGCACTCATCTTTGGCATAGGAAACTATGTCTTTGCAGGCCTTGAACTTTGCTTTGACCTTAACGACCAGACTAGAAAAACCATTTATTCCTTTGGTGGACTGTTAGGTGGAAGCGTAGAAGTATTCAACATTTTCAGACCATACATCCAGACCGGTATGGCAGTAAGAACTGACGATAGATTCGTATTCAAGGCAGGCGCTGGACTGGATTTAAAAATCGGGCATATGCTCATTACGGGTGCCTACAACCATATATGGAACAATGCCTTTTCATCTGATAAAGCAAATTTAACAGATCGAGAAGACAAATCCTACAACTCACTTTCCATTGGATTTGGATTTACCTGGTAAGACTTGAACATTTGTCGCAAAGGATACACTCGCTACATTTTGGATTTCTTGAAGTGCATACATAGCGGCCATGGAGCAAAAGCCAATGATGGGCATGCAATCCAAATTCCTCAGGAACAATTTTCAGAAGATCTTTTTCAACTTCCAGCGGAGTTTTACCGTCACTTAAGCCAAGACGATTCGCAACTCGAAACACATGGGTATCTACAGGCATGGTAGGCTTCTTGAACCAGACATTCAGCACGACATTTGCAGTTTTTCTTCCGACTCCAGGCAGAGTAACAAGCTCTTCAAGATTATCGGGAACAACAGAATTGAATTTTTCAACTAGAGCCTTACTAAGCTCAATGACATGCTTTGATTTGTTCTGGTAAAGACCGATGGGTTTTATATAAGGAATGAGTCTTTCCTGTCCGAGGGCAACCATTTTTTCAGGCGTATCTGCAACTTTAAAAAGATCTTTTGTCGCAAGGTTTACGCTCCTGTCAGTCGCCTGGGCAGAAAGAACCACCGCCACAAGCAGAGTATAGGCGGAGGTAAAATCAAGCTCAGGAAGAGGATTTGAATTCCCGTCCCTGAGTCTTTCAAATATTTCTTTTACTTCTTCTGAACGCATTTCTTAAGGGCTTCAACCTTGTCTGTCTGTTCCCAAGGGAATTCCTTGCGTCCAAAGTGACCGTAAGCTGCAGTTGCAGAATAGATTGGGCGCTTAAGGTCAAGTGTCTTAACGATTCCGGCAGGAGTACAGTCGAATACTTTCTTTACTGCTGCTTCGATATCTGCAACAGGATATTTTTCTGTTCCGAAAGTTTCGACCATGATCGAAACAGGATATGGAACGCCGATTGCATAGGCAAGCTGAACTTCTGCCCTGTCGGAAAGTTTTGCTGCAACAATGTTCTTTGCGATGTAGCGTGCCATGTATGCTGCAGAACGGTCAACCTTTGAAGGATCCTTTCCACTGAAGGCACCGCCACCATGACGACCCATTCCGCCGTATGTATCAACGATGATCTTGCGTCCTGTAAGACCCGAGTCTCCATGTGGACCACCAGTTACAAAGCGGCCTGTAGGATTAACATAGAACTTTGTCTTTTTATCAAGGAGACCTGTTGGTTCAAGAACAGGCTTGATGATCTGTTCGATGATTGTCTTTTCGATTTCTGCATACTTTACTTCTGGTGCATGCTGATGGCTTACAACAACTGTGTCGATGCGGACTGGCTTGAATCCTTCATATTCGATTGTAACCTGTGACTTTGCATCAGGACGAAGCCACTTGATCTTTCCGCTCTTACGAAGCTTTGCAGCCTTGAGAAGAATCTTGTGTGAATACATTACTGGAGCAGGCATAAGCTCTGGAGTTTCGTTGCATGCAAAACCGAACATCATGCCCTGGTCGCCTGCACCCTGCTGTCCCTTGAATTTCTTAAGACCTGTTCCGACAACACCCTGGTTGATGTCAGGTGACTGTGTGTGGATTGCATTGAGGACCGACATTGAATCGCAGTCAAGACCAAATTCAGCATCCGTATAGCCGATTTTTCTTGCTGTTTCGCGGGCAATCTTCTGGATATCAAGAGTTGCCTTTGTAGTGATTTCTCCGCCAACAAGAACCATGCCTGTTGTTGTAAAAGTTTCGCATGCTACATGGCTTTCTGGATCCTGACGAAGACATTCATCAAGAACTGCATCTGAAATCTGGTCGGCAACCTTGTCTGGGTGTCCTTCGCCAACTGATTCTGAAGTAAATAAATAGTGATTTTTTGAAACGATAGTACTCATATAGAGCCTCCTGTTTAGCAATTAGCGCCTGCAATTTGGATAAATCAGCGTCTAGAAATGTTAAAGAGAATATACTGAATTCTCAGTGTAATAGCAATATAATGCACTATAATAAAATATCCATTTCATATTGTATTTTTTTTTCAAAAAATATAAACTGTAAGAGGTTATTCAGATTTTTTACAAGGTTGAAGAACCTTTTGCGTATGCATTTTATAGGAGAAAAAAATGTCATTAAAGAAGACTTATTCAAAGGATAAGAAGACTTGTACAGTTACCTTCACAGTAAAGGCAAACGAATCTCACGGAGCAGAAAAGATTACTCTCGCAGGTGATTTCAACAGCTGGAGTAGCACAGATACACCTCTCGTTAAGGGAAAGGACGGCAACTTCTCTGTAAAGGTTAAGCTTGAACAGGGAAAGGAATATCAGTTCCGTTATCTTCTTGATGGCAAGCACTGGGAAAACGACTGGGAAGCAGACAAGTATATTCCTGCACCATTCAGCCACACAGACAACTCTGTTGTTATCTGCGAACAGAAGTAATTTATTTTTAGGATATAAAAAAGACTGCAATTCGTCTGAACTGCAGTCTTTTTTTTGCCCGTCAAGATTTTCTATACATTTCTTTCGATAATTTTATACATTGGTGATTCGCCAGGATGAAGTTCAAGAACATGTTTTTCACAAGGAAGAACTTCTGACGGATCATGAGTAACATGCAGCAAAGTTGTAGTTCCAGTTTCTGCAATGGTCTCAAGAAGATCAAGAATTTTCTCGCGATAATTTTCATCAAGACCGTGACATGGCTCGTCCAGAATCAGAACTCTAGGAGATTTTACTGCAGCACGAAGAATCAGGATTGCTCGCTGTTCACCGTAACTCAAATTTCCGAAGGCTTCATTTTCACGACCAGAAAATCCTGCAAGCTTGAGCCATGCCTTTGCAACGGCAATTTCATAGTCAGTTGGATTCTGGTAAAGACCGATACTGTCATGAAAACCTGAAATGATTACATTCTGAAGGCTTGTTCCGCCAACCATGCGGTACTCAACATGAAGGCGATAGCTTACGATTCCAAGGTGACGCTTTATGTCCCAAATAGTTTCCCCAGTACCGCGCCTGTTTCCAAAAAGATAGACTGGCTCACGGAACACCTGCATGTTATCTCCTGTAATGAGTTCCATGATGGTTGTTTTTCCACTACCATTAGGTCCACGAACAAGATAATGGTCCCCCTTCTTTACTTCCCATTCAAGGTCAACGAGAACGTGGTGATCTTCCCAACCAACATTAACCCTATCAAATTTTATGAGGCTGTCAGGAACTTCAACAGAATTGATGTCATCGGAAATTGCCTTGCTTTCGTTTCGAATTTTTTCAAGTTCTGCAAGGAAGACTTTTTTCTCAGATTCCCTTGTTGCAGACTTTTTCTCTTCTTCCTTTTTCAGAAGAAGTTCATATTCTTCCCTTGGCCCGCAGAAAGAAATTTTCTTGTCTCTGAATTCAACTACGCGGTTGATGGATTCAGGAATCTCATGAAAGCGTTCCATGCAGAGAATGATGTGAGGGAAGTCTTCTTTTCCTGAGAGCTGCTTTGAAACAATTGTCGTAAAAAATTCCAAAAGGATTCTTCTGGATTCCGCATCAAGACCAGCAAAAGGATCACTCAGCACAAGGAGCTTGCATCCCGAAAGGAGGGCACGGCATAGAAGGGTTCTTCGAATTTCACCTGTAGACATGTAGCGCAAACCACGGTCAAGGATTTTTTCTACGCCGCAAAGCTTTACTTCTGCCATGGTTTCAAGGCGCCATGCAATTTCCGGAAGTGGTGCATTCTTTTTGCTTGAACCGCCGAGAACTTCAGAAATGTACGCACGGCCAGTTCTGCCTATATCTTCCTTGTCCATGTATTCGCTTTCATCGCGATTTCTTTCTTCTTCAATAAGGGAAGCTGCCTCTTCAAGGGAAACAACCGCAACATTTTTTTCAAAGGCATTCCTGCAGTCATCATCCGAACCACTTTTTGGAACAAAGGAAAGCTGTCCTGCAAGTGCCTTTACAAAATCAGCCTTACCGCCCCCGTTTGGTCCAATGACAAGCCATGATTCGCCTTTTTTGAATTCCCAGCTCAACTCAGGGAAAAAAGTCTTTATTTTGTTTTGTATGCTGCAATTTCTTAATGTAATCAATTCTTCTGACATATTGTTCACCTTAACTGATGGAAAAGTTTATCACTTTGTTTCTAATTTTTTCAATCATAATACCGATAATAGAAGTAGAATTTTATTTTCCATACAGGAGGAATTAAAATGAAAAAAATCGCTTTATTGGCAGCATCAGTTCTTATGACAGGAAGTCTTTTTGCCTTTGACAATGATCTTCTTGAATTCAAGGGAAAAGCAGAATCCTACACAAAAACAGAATATTCAGTTACTTCAAGATTTGGAGAATATTTCCGCACGGTAGCAATCAAGCATGTTCATACTTTTGCAAATGGACTCAGAATGGAAACTGTTTCCTACAGTCCAAAGGATGAAGTTCTTGATTCTGTATCCTACGAATACACTTCGGGGGGAAAGCTTTCAGCGGAAATCAGCAAGGATGCAGAAGGCAAGGTTACAAGAAAACTTGTTTACGAATACAGTGCTGACGGAAAAATCAAGTCTGAAACAGCCTACAACGCAGCAGATGTTCTTACCGGAAAAAACATCTACAAGTACGAAGCAAACAGAACTTCTGAAAGCCTTTACAATGCTGAAGGAAAGCTTGTTAGCCGCGTAAACCACATTCTGGAAAACGGAAAGGAAATTGAGGTTGCCTATTACTTTGGCGACGGAACTCTTTCACATGCTGAAAAATATTCCTACACAGACAATGGCGACATTGCATTGATTGAAAACATTGATTCTGACGGAAATAAGGCTGGCAAAACAGTTTACCGCTACGATGACAAGGGTTTCCTTTCTGAAATCCAGATTTACGCTTCAGATACTGACCTTATTGAACGCGACATCTACAAGAATGATGCAAAGGGCAATCCGACAAAGGTCAGCATCTACAGCATTGCGGAAAAGTTCGGTTCAACTGTAAATGAACTCATTTCAATTACAGACTATTCATACGGACTTTCAACAGCAAACGCAAAATAAAATACAACACAATTTTGCCAAAGGCCCCATTTCATTTTTGGAGTGGGGCTCATTTGTTTTTCCGCACTCCCCTAACTTTATTTTTCTACCTATATATAGTATTCTGAAATTATGAATCCTGAATTTACAAGACATCTTCAGAACATTGAAGACTCCATAAAATCTTTTTTACCTTCTCAGGCTACCACTGCATGGCTGAAAAATACTTTCGGAATTTTACCGGAGGCAGTGAAGCCGGAACACATTCATCCCCTCATTGAAACTACCCGTTCCCTTGTTGATCTCGGCGGGAAAAGATGGAGACCTCTTCTGCTCGTTCTCTGTGCCCGCGCAAGTTCAAAAGATGAAAAGAAAAACGAATCTGAAAATTTTGCTTACAAGCTAAGCACTCTTGTAGAATTCGTTCATACTGCAAGCCTCATTCACGACGACATCGAAGACAAATCCGAGTCACGCCGTGGGAAACCGGCAGCCTACATTACATACGGAATGGACACTGCCATCAACGCAGGTTCCTGGCTTTATTTTCAAGCTCCGGTCTGCATCAATACTTTAGAATGCAGCGACGCACTTAAACTCAGACTCTATTCAACATATGCGGAAGAACTCCGTCGTCTTCACCTTGGACAGGCCATGGACATAAAGTGGCACAACGACAACACGAAGGAACCTTCGCAGGACGAATACATTGCAATGGTAAAAAACAAGACGGGAACCCTTGCTTCTCTTTCTGCAAAAATCGGAACCCTTGCAAGCGGTGCAGATGAAGATACCGTTTCAAAAGCAGGACTCATTGCTGCAGAAATCGGTGCAGGTTTTCAGATTATTGACGACGTAATAAACCTTACTACAGGAAACCCCGGAAAGAAACGTGGTGATGATATTGTTGAAGGGAAAAAATCTTTACCGGTACTTTCTTTCATTGAAAAAAATAAAAACGACAAGAAAAAAATTACTGCCCTTCACAGATGCTTTGAAACTGCAGGCAAGGAAGGCATCGACAGTCCAGCCGTAGAAGAAGCCGTCCTCATGCTTCTTGAAAGCAATGCCGTAGAAGAAGCCCGCCGCATTGGAATCGAATACATCAACAGCGGATGCGAAAAATTCCTCGAGCTATTTGGGAAAGAAAATCCTGATGCACTTCTCATAAAGGAACTCTTTCTTGCCATGATTCCCCCATCAGTAAAAGGAGAAGCTCATGCTTGAAAGCAGCGAACAGCTCAACAATCAGGCAGTAAGGCTTGCTTTCAAAGGAGAATATCCAGAAGCCATAGCCTGTCTTAAGAGGGCAATCACAGTCGAAAAGGAAAACTACCTCCTATGGTTCAACCTTGCATTGACTTACAGGGATGCAGGAAATTTTGATGCGGCAAAAACTTCCATGGAATATGCCCTCAGACTAAACAGAAAAAACGAAGAAGTAATAGAGGCTCTGGCAAACCTTTGCATCAGCATGCAGCTTTTTGACGATGCGATGTTCTACTGTATTACGGGCCTTGAAGTAAACGATATGAACCCTAGGTTTTGGAACACTGCTGGCGTAATTCATTTTCAGATTGAGGAATATGCAGAAGCCGCGGATTTTTTTGAACATGCCGTTTCTATTTCTCCGCACTACTACGATGCACTTTACAATCTGCGAGACACTTACGAACAGCTCGGAAACATAACCGGACTTGAAGAATGCAACAGAAAACTTGAATCCTTTAGAGGAAGTAAATGATGGAAGAAAAAGCACTTATAGTTTCAGTGGAAAATAAAATAGAAGCAGTTCATTTTGAAAAAGAAGAATGCAAATCCTGTACCACCGGATGTGCAAAAATCAAGAACTCATTTGAACTTTCAAACCCAAATAACTTTGACATAAAGAAAGGCTCCGTAGTAAAGGTAATGGCAAGCAAAAAGGCCCAGGCAATTCAGGGGCTCTTATCCTTGTTCATTCCATTCTTGTGCTCCATTGCAGGATATGTTTTTGGTCCTTCCATTGCAGGACTTTTTGGAAAAACCATATCAAATGACGCAAGGGCAGTCTTCGTTCTTCTTTTTTTAACTTTATCTTCTGCTGCAGTTTTCATAATCACAAGAAAATTTCCCATGCCAGGAAAACCAGAAATTGTTGAAGTCATTTAGTCTTATACCGGCAGTTTTATTTTTCTCTTTTTTGTCTGCATCTTGCTCTCTCAAGTATGATGAACCAGTAAATACGACAGACATTTCACCAGAACTGCAGTTTACAAAGGTTGATTACAAAAGATATAAGGACAAAAAACTCGATACGGAAATAAAGGCTGATGTTCTTGAGCGCTACAGGAATGACGGTTCTGCCTATGCGAAAAATGCAGAATTCTACGCATGGAACTCAGATGCAGAACTGACCACAGAAGGAAGTTGTGCCCTTCTTGGCATTGATACAAACAATGACATCTACACCTTGTTCAACAGTATTTTTCTTCATAATATTGATCAGAACTTTCAGCTCAAAGCGACTAACCTTAAATGGAATGGAAAAACAGAGCAACTTACATCGGGGAAAGATGACATGGTTTATCTTGTCCGTGATGACATAGAAATAGAAGGTACCGGTTTTTCAGCAAGCGGAATTTCCAGAAGTTTTTCTTTTGAAAATTCGGTTTCCGGAATAATAATTACGGAAGATGATGAAACAGAAAACAAGGAGGTAGAAAATGAAGAGATTCAGTAAAGTTCTTGCAATCATGATTCTTGCAATTTCATCTACCGCCTGGAGTGAAAAAATAACTTTTAGCGCAAACAAGATGAGCGGAGTTGCCGGAAACAAAAACAGCATGACAACCCTGAAAGGAAACGCTAAAGTAAACACAAAGTCCATGGACATTAATGCCGATTACATAGAACTTTCCGGCAAAGATTTCCGAATGATCAAGGCTGAAGGTAATGTTACCGGGAAGAATACGGAAAGCAATCTTGATTTTACTTGTGGACGACTTATTTATGACAGGGAAACAAAAATTGCAACCCTTGAAAATGATGTAAAGCTTGTGGATCTTGATAACGATGTTGTTGCCCAGGCTCAAATCATCGAATATAACCAGGATTCTGAAATTGCTATAATGCAGATAAAAATCAATCTTACCCAGAAAGACAACATCTGTACTTCAGCCTACGCAATCTACAGGAAGAATGATCAACTTCTTGAAATGAATGGCAATCCAAAAATCATTCAGAAAGGTGACACTTTCCGCGCACAGACAATCAAGCTGGACATGAACTCTCAGGAGATAACGCTTTCAGGAAGAGTAAAAGGCTCTGTTGTAACCGAATCCAAGAAGGATGATCCAGAAGAAGCAGAAGGAACTGAAGGACAGGCTGACGAGAATGCTCAGGAAACAACAGAAACTGATTCTGCAGAATCCGGTTCTGAAGAATCAAAAACAGAAACAGAAGGAGAAACAAATGAGTGACATCATCACAGAGAATTCAGCAGAACAGAAAAACACTCTCAGAGTTTCTTCCCTCTACAAATCTTTCGGAAGAAAACGCGTCGTAAAAGGAATTGACTTTTCCATGACTACTGGAGAAGTACTTGGTCTTCTTGGTCCTAATGGTGCCGGAAAAACAACAACCTTCTACATGATTGTAGGATTCTACAAGCCAACTGCAGGAGACCTTTTCCTTAACAACCAGTGCATCACAGGACTGCCAATGTACAAAAGGGCACAGAGTGGAATTTCATATTTGCCGCAGGAACCTAGCGTATTCCGAAAACTCACCGTAGAAGAAAACATCTGGTCCATCCTTGAAACAAGGAAAGACCTTACAAAGGTTCAGAAGCATCAGAAGCTTGAAGAACTCATAGAAGAATTTGCAATAGGAAGAATCAGAAAGCAGCAGGCCTATACCCTTTCCGGCGGAGAACGTCGCAGAACAGAAATTGCCAGATCCCTTGCCATTGAGCCTAAATTCCTTTTGCTTGACGAACCTTTTGCCGGAATCGACCCAATCGCCGTTGCCGACATCAAGGGAATGATAAAACTCCTTGCAAAACGCGACATTGGAATTCTCATTACGGACCACAATGTGCGAGACACTTTGGAAATTACGGATAGAGCCATCATCGTTTCCGACGGAGCAATCATTACACAGGGAAACAAGGAACAGATCCTTCAGTCCCCTGAGGCCCGTGAAATCTATCTTGGGAAAGATTTCTCCATGTAGGCAGCCTGCCAAAATAAAAAAGGCCCAGGTAATCTACGGCACAGCGACCATCCTCATACCGTTGCTGTGTTCCCACTCTGGCGGGGTTTTGAGGCGGCCACTTGCATAGCACCTGGACCAATGACTAGAGTATATTTTTTAATCCTTATTGTGTCAATTAAGCCGTATTGCCTGATGCCTGAAATCTGATATAATCCATGCCATGAAAGTAACAATGATTGGTATGGGCGCAGTTGGTGCTGTTGTTGGTAAGAGGCTCAATGAATTTCTTGGAAAGGAAAATCTTGAATGCATTGCAGATGGCAGCAGACTTGAACGTTACAGAAATTCTGGTATCTTAATCAATGGAGAACGAATCGACTTCAATTATGTCACTCCACAGGAAGCTCAGATTGCAGACCTTGTAATCATTGCAACAAAGAACCTTCAGTTGAAAGAAGTTCTTGTACAGATTGAAAAATCAGTCGGTCCAAATACTGCCATCCTTTCACTTCTAAACGGAATACAAAGCGAAAGGGAAATTGCAGAAAAATACGGTGCAGAAAAAACACTTTACGGTTACATCGTAAGTTTAAGTTCTACAAATGAAGGCGGTATGATTACCTGCGGACACGAAGGTACAATATACTTCGGGGAAAACGACAACTCAAAATCAGAGCGTATTCTTGAAATCAAAAAATTATTTGACGATGCAAAAATCAGCAGCGTAATTCCGGAAGACATCCATTTGAGTCAGTGGAAAAAATTTCTCCTGAACGTTTCATGCAACACAATTTCTGCCTTGTGCCGTCAGACCTACAAGGGATTCAGAAATGAAGTCACCCAGAATCTGGTGCGCCAGTGTGCAAGGGAAGTTGTAAAGATTGCAAACGCAAAAGGAATTGCCCTTACAGAAGAAATGATCGAAGACAACATCAGGATGACGGCAGCCTTAAATGATGACGGCAAGACTTCCATGTTCCAGGATGTGGAAGCAAAAAGAAAAACAGAAAACAACTATTTTTGTGGAACCATCGTTCGCCTTGGAAAGGAACTTGGAATTGAAACACCGGTCTGCACTCTTCTTCAGCAGCTTGTTGAATGTGTCGAGGCGGCGTTCTAATTGAAACAAAACTCATAAAGCATTAAAATTATTGAAACAAATTTCTACACAATGAAGGAGCATTCCTATGAAAAAAATAATCAGCGGTAAAGTACGCGAAGTCTATGACCTTGAAGACGGACGCATGGTTATCGTTACAACAGACCGCATCTCTGCTTTTGATGTAATTCTTCCTACAATGATCACAGACAAGGGCAAGGTTCTCAATGCTCTTTCTAACTTCTGGTTCAACTACACAAAAGACATCTGCGCAAACCACATGATTTCTTCTGAACTCAAGGACATGCCTGAAGAATTCCAGAAACCGGAATTCGAAGGACGCACAATCCTCGTAAAGAAGCTCAAGATGGTTCCATATGAGGTAATCGTTCGTGGATACATGTTCGGTTCAATGTACGAAGCTTACAAGAAGGGAGAACCTTTCCTTGGCCACAGCTTTGACAAGGAATACCAGCAGGCAGAAAAACTTGCCGAACCAATCGTAACACCTTCAACAAAGGCAGCAGAAGGACACGACATCAACGTTACTCTCGAATACATGAAGAACGACCTTGGTGAAGAACTTGGAACAAAGATTGAACAGGCTGCCCTTGCTATCTACAAGAAATGCTACGACCACGCATACAAGAACGGAATCATCATTGCAGATACAAAGTTTGAATTCGGTCTCACAGAAGACGGAACTCTTGTTCTTGCTGATGAAGTTCTTACTCCAGATTCAAGCCGTTTCTGGGACCTTTCAAAGTATGCAGTTGGTTCAAGTCCAGCAAGCTATGACAAGCAGTTTGTACGCGACTGGCTCAAGGACAACAATCTTGCAGGTGATCCTAACATCAAGGAAATTCCTGCAGACGTTGTAGCAAAGACAGCTGCCATCTACAAGGAATGTGAAATCAAGATTTGCTGCTAATAAATAGAGGCAGTTCATAAACAAGAAGGCATACAATCCGGTTTTCGGGTTGTATGCTTTTTTTTATTTACTTTTGCTTTGGTTCTGTCATGAGAACATCACCATCAGCAAAATGAACTATTGTGGTATACCACATTCCTTTCTTAATCATTCCACTTCCAACAGGAACCTTATAACTGAAGTCTGAAGATTTTTGCATAATGGCTCCAGAATCGGTAACTTCAATACCTTTGGAATACCATATTTCTGCAATCCGGGCAGGATCATCAGTACCAGCTGTTTCAGAAAAATTCTTTGAACAGCAGAAGGTATGTACCAGAGTTGGAGAATCACACAAAATGCTTAATACTGGCGTTGTTGATGAAGACGAAATTATATTCTTTTTATCACAAGGATAAGTTTCGGCAGATTTATAATAATCTGGCAGGATATACTGTGTATAGGAACAGAGTCCACCGCTATTTGTATTCAGTTTTATAAAACGACTTCCTTTGCCTGAAGCTTCGTTAAGGACAATTTCACCATCCGTATCTTTTGTTGTAGATGGAGGGGCTCCTTTGATAGATTGGTAAGTATAGTGAAGCAATCCCCTGTATTCGGCAGCAGACCAATTATATGTGGATCCATTTTCAGTTGTTGTTTTCTTCAATATTTCTTTCCAGGAACCGTCTTCAGAAATATATTCTGCCATATTGTATCCAAGATCCTGAGTGCCAGTATATTTCAGCTTTGAACTTGAACTTGAACTGACATAACTATAATTAAAATCTACCGACCTTAATTTGTTACAGATGATTCCGTAAGCATCTGCAGAATTTCCATAAATATCTTCTGCAATCATGTAAAGTTCATAGTAGCCTTCATCAAGACCGTCATAGTACAAATTATATTTTAGAAGATAATCCAGTACTTCTGATTCGTTATACATATCTGAAGGATCAAAGGTCAATGTTTGTTTTTTATACGATTCCAGTTCTCCGGCTGTATAAGCCCTTGCTGATGATCCTTCACTGACAGGAATAAAATAGTAATTTATAAAAGCACTTCCATTTTCGTCTGTCTTTAAACCACTTTTGTCTGTTGGCAACAACGTTGTTTTATAATACCCGTTAACATTGAATAATCTGAAGGCATTAGGAGTTGTATAGTTGGAAGCTTTTGTTCTAGAAGATGTATTACCTGTGTAAACATTTTCAAAACTGAAAACTGGAGCTTCATTTTCTTCTCCTTCATAAACTGCATCCCAAGAATATGTGCTCAATGAGTATTTTCCTTTACCATCAGTGGCCCGTAAAAAAATTTTATAAGTATCATTTATGCTAAGAGAAATCTGCTTGCCTGTTGAGAAAATTTGGGTATTAACCTTACCATTGCTTTGCAAATATGTGCGAGCCTCAAGTGAATAGCTGTACCCTTCCTTTCCTTCAAAACTTACAGTAGCAAAAAATTCCCCGGAACTCTTTGCACCTGGCTGAATTTCAAACTGCACTGAACTCTGGTCTGGAAAAATATCCGTTGCAGAATCAGATTCGTTTTTAACTTTCCAGCGGTTTGGAGAAACTTGATAAGTTTCTCCATCCAAAGGCTTAAACTCAATATTAATATCATCATTTGACACGGAAACCACAAGAGGATTGCTGCGGCCTCCAAAATAAGTTTTTTCTGAATATTTTATGTATGGAACAATGTATATCTCATAATCGCCAGAGGGCATAAACGCTGAATAATCTTCTTCTTCTGCAAGTTTTTTTTCGTTGCTAGGACCAGTATGACAACACAAATCATTAGAACCATCAATAGTTGTACCTTTTGAATAATAATCATGCGTAGTAGGATTAAAAGAAAACTGGCAGGATTTAGGATCGGGGATATTTCTTAAAACATCTGGAAATACGCAATATTTTCCGTCTGCATTAATAAATACACAAAGCACACCGTTTTCTTCGCCGTATTTGGCATAATCCTGGTATGATGTTGTTTTTACAGTCATATACGGAAAATAAGCTGAGGGGAATTTCTTTAATGCTCCTCCGTCATATAAAGCTTCTCTGGATAATCCTGTTGGATCTACCGCATGAGGGATTACCCGCAAGATAAAAGAACTGTTGCCTGCAGCATCCTGAGCTTTAATGAGCATAAATGTATTCTTGTTTCGGTCACGCTGGAATGTGAACACAGATTCTTCAGGTAAAAACGCAGCTTTTTTCATTGCATTTTCTTCAGCAGATTCTCCGTAAAGAACTTCGGTTACAGTTACAGTAGCTTTTTTTCCGCAATAAATAGTTTCCTTTATGTCAGAAACATTCAGCGTAAATGTATCTGAATCTCCATCTACAGGACGGATAAAGGAATCATCAATGAGGGCATATCGAAGACATTTTGTAACGCTGTTCTTGGTATAATAAAAATCATCAGAATATACATTTTCAAGAATGTCATGGCCATCTTCTTTTGGAGTAATATCTGTGGTTTTAAGAATAGTATCTTTAATTACATAAAAAGGTTCGGTGCTGGTGTTATTCCCTGCATAATCTTCCAGTAACACTTCAATTTTTATTACACCATCGGAAATCGTTTTAAATGTATGCGCAAAAGCAGAAGCTGTTGAATAATAATTATTTTCATTTGTAAGATTTAGAGTAGTATAATCTGTTGATGCAGTAATATTTTCATTTTCAGTATTATTCCCATCATTATCCCGAATAAGGGTTTCTTTTACAGTAACCTTACAGATTCCTCCACCTGCATCATATCCTCGGGCAAAAACATAAACTGTTTTTCCAGTAAGGTTATTAAAAATTAATTCATCCTGCCATGAGTCAGAGAAAGGCTGATTCATTAATTCTTTTGTCTGCTCTGCATTTTTCCATATATTCGCAGTTACATCCTGGGGTTTTTCTTTATCCAAGTCGGAATTGATTCTGTAAGTCCATTCAATATTTTTATCAAATGTTTTGCCGGGTGCAACTTCAATATTTTTTGTCAGAAGAGATACAGTTATATCCTTTGACATACCAGCTTCAGTCAATATTGGATGAGCTTTATTTGTTGGAATTGTCAATATGAATCCATCCTCAGAAAGTATGGGGCGATCAAAATAGTAGAATTGATCTTCTGCCGGAAACAGACTGATAGATGCACTGTTAATCTGTATATTTTTAAAACTGTCTGTTTTCACATCATAGAAAAAATTCTCTGACAAAGGGGTGTTAAAAGTTACAACAATATTGGAATCCTGAGGAACACCTGAATATGCAAAATCAGGAAGTACACTTGCATCCGGTATTCGGAATGTTTTTGGGGTAATGAAGATTTTTATATCATCACTAACAATCTGAGCTGTGGTTTCCAGTTCTTTTGCATCCTTAAAAAAAATTGCATTTTTCGGTTCGCAAGTCCAATAATCAAAGGCATAGCCAGCAGCTGGCTCAAAACGCAAAGTAATTGTATCTGTTTTTTTATACTTGCCTTCATAAACATTTATTGGCGGAACAATAAGATTTGTAGCTGTAGAGTCTGACTTTATTTCCACCGTTGCGAAAGGCAAATTTGCGTAAGTTATGGCATCACTTAGTTCAGATTTTAATTGAGTCCCATCAAGGAAATTCTGACAAGAAACCAAAAATCCCAATAACAGCAACAAGGAAAATGGAAAACGTTTTTTAATCATATGAAACTCCACTCTTCATTTTAAGTTTGCATGTAAAACTATACAGTTTTATGACAGTTTAACCTAGAATCGACGGCTATTTCTTAACCGACGGAACATAAAGGACCTTACCGATTTTAAGGATGGCATTTTCCTTAATTCCATTTGTATCGCAGAGAGCCTGAACCGTTACGCCGAATTTACGGGATATACTCCAGAGGGAATCTCCCTTAACGACCGTATACTGGAAAGGGAATTCTATAGGCTTGATTTTTGAAAGGGCATTTTCCACATCTTCTTTTTTTCCCACAGGAAGACGAAGTTCATAAACTGCTGCAGGCGGTGTAAATCCCTTTGTAAGAGCCGGGTTCAGGTGCTTAAGTTCCTTTTCCGTAATACCAGATTCCTTTGCAATTGCAGAAATCATGTAGGGCTTCTTAACTGAAACATAGTCAAAGACAGCATCCCTTTCATTTACGAGTTCTTCAAATTCTTTGTCGTGGCGAGGCAGATCGATTTCATATTTTTCATAGTTTACGGAAAGATCCGCAATGGCAATGAGTTTGGGAATGTATTCAGCAGTCTGCTTTGGAAGTGCTTTCTTTTCCACCAGTTCCCAGTAGTCGCTTGTGCCAGCTTTCTTTATGATTCTTTTCATTTTTCCATTACCACAGTTGTAGGCCGCAATGGCAACAAGCCAGTCATTGTAAAGTTTATAGTTATCCTGAAGTTTTGAAATTCCAGCCTGAGTCGAAAGCCACGGATCATAGCGCTCGTCAACATATTCATTGAGCTTAAGGAAAGGCCTAACGCTGTTTGCCATGAACTGCCACATGCCTATGGCACCGGATTTTGAACGGACTGCCGTCTTATACCCCGATTCAACTACAGGGAGATATTCCAGTTCAAGGGGAACTTTTCTTTCCTGCACGCATTTACGCACATACACGCGATATTCAACGGCATTCTCAAGGATAGTCCTCAAGACCTTCTGCCATTTTTCAGTCATATAAAGCTTTCGCCAGTAATCAACTTCAGGGCGATCTCCATAAAGCTGAATCATGTCTATGACTGTTTCTTCTGCAGAAACCATTTCTTTCTCATCTTCAACAGGAGTTTCTTCAGTTTTAGCAGTTTTATCCTCAGTCTTGACGTCAGAAATTTCTTCAGCAGGTTTGTCTTCTATGAATACATTTGAATCCACCGGTTCAGCAGCATTATCCCCGGCTACAGAATTATCTTCCAAAGCATAAACAAGAGAACTTGCAAGAATCAGTGAAAACAACATTTTTTTCAGGCTCAACTTCATTATAAGCGTAAATTTAGCACGGATATAAAGTATTGTAAATTCATTGATTTTTAAAAAAAACGCCTTAAAGTTGTAATTATGGAGGAAGACATGGCAGAATTATTGACTTCAGATTGTTTCAAGGAGTTCGTCAAAGCAGTAGTTGCTGATAACTATATTTCTATACCGCAGATGGAAGTTCATTTAAAGAAGCATATAGATTTAATCGCAAAACAGATTAATCTTGGACAGTTGAGCAGTGTATATATTGCCCCCCCTACACCACAGAATCCTGATGGCGTAAAAATTTTCACAATTCTTTACTATTCTTCAGAAGGATTCGGAAGCGAACCATACGAAAAAAACTACGGCACAGGTGAAGGCGGAACCATAACCCTGACATTCAATACGTGCGGTGACAGAGACTGGACAGACGAAGAGCTTAAGGAACTTGATATGCTTTCCGATTTCATCTACATTCTGTCTTCAAAGGCACGACTTACATCAAAAATTATAGAAATGTCAAATGTAATAGCAAACCTTACCCAAAGGCCATCATAAAAAAAGCCCTGAGAACCAAAAAGTTTTCAGGGCCTTTTACTTTTACAGGGCTGAAACTTCTTCTACTTCCGAAGGAGTTTCTTCATCCTGCTTCTTTTCAATTATGTCATCAGCCGTTGCTTCAAAGGATGATCGCATTGCCCCCTGAACAAGGCTAACTGCACTTTTGCCGTCTATGCGAACATAGCACTGGCTGCCCGTTGCAGTATTTTTTCCAACAACAAGACTTCTTACAAGTTTGTCCCCGCAATAGGCTTCTACTATGATTCCATTATCAAAACCATAGCGCTCATTGTCTGTGGCAGAACCCGATGCAACATTGCCGAGGACCTTAATTTCATTTATTGCATTTACGATTCCATTGGCACGGTTAAGCTGGCACGCAAGTTTTTCTTCCCCAACAAACCAGCTGTCTCCGTTTTTTGAAATGACAAGCTTTGAACCGCCGTTATCAATCATTACCATATCGATTGTTTCTTCAACGGTGAGAACTTTAACCTTATTCTTTCCGCTGAATGCAAGCTGAAGAATGTAAACTGCAAGGAGAACAACTACAGCTGAAAGAAGAACTATTTTTCTTGTATACAATCTATTCATTTTTTATTCCCCCATTCTAGGATCGTTGGGATTATAAGTCTTACGGATTTTTTCCCTGTGGCTTCTGCGCACCGCAAGAACAATGAGTCCTGCAATGGCAACAAGAACGGCAAGACCAAACTGATTGAAATATTTTGCAGCAAGGGCAACACCATTCTTGGATTCCTTAAGCATGTTTGTGCTTAAGCCTTTTGTCCTCATGAGACATAGATCTTCCTTTCCGCACATGTAGTCCACAGCGTTGCGCATGAAGAATACAATAGGTTCCTGTGCATTAGGCTGGATAAGCTGTGCACTTGTAATGAATGAAGTTCCGGCAACAAAAATTTTGGCTTTCTGCTTACCATTTGAAACATGAGAATCTGAACTCAATGCAGATTCCTTGTTTTCTTCCACGGCAGGTGCAGATTCAAAAGCACTGTCAAAATTGCCTTCCATGAGGACACAAAGATCCCTTGAAGAAAGTTTTGCTTCGTCTGAAGGAACAGCAAATGCCAAAGGATGGAGCATAAAACCTTCAGTAACAGGAACTGTCCATGATCGTGGAGAACTTTTTGCAAGAACAGTAACACCAACATTCTTGTTTTCCTTTGCACCGGAAGAATCAAGTGCAAAAGACTCAAGGAAGAACACATCCCCAAGGTTTCTTCCGATTGGATTTTTCTGATCAAGGCAATTTTTCTGAACCCTAGGAACATGATAGAAGTTCAATTTTCCGTACTGCTGGTCCATGCGAACGAAACACTTTTCATCAAGGACATATTCGCTACCAACTTCAACACCATATTTTGAAAGAAGTTTTTCAAGTCCTGTTCTTACAGGCGTATAGCTTGGCTGCTGATACTGGGAAATCTGCTCGTCATATGAATCGATGAAGAACATTACGTTTCCACCACGCATAATGAACTGGTCGATTTTGTAAAGTTCCTTCTCGTCAAATGCCGTCTTAGGCCCGTTGATGATGACGGTTTCGGCAGCCACAGGAATTTCCTTTTCTGCAAGGTTTACTTCTTCCAGCGCATAGGTTTCGGAAAGCATCTGGCGGAAATACATGGCATCATTTTCATCTTCAATGCTGCGTTCTCCGTGTCCGGTAACATAGGCAACTACGGAAGTTTTTGAAACAAGACTTTCAACAGACTGGAAGATGTTTTCCTCAAGATTGTCGAGACCTGAAATCACATAGGAGAAAATTGCATTTGTAAGCTGGAGTGGAACAACACGGAATTTGTCTCCATATTCAAGAACAAGGCCTACTGTCCCCTTGCCTGGAGTTCCATCCTTGTTAGTCCATGAAACAGACTGAAGGCCATATTTTTCCGCAGCTTCCTCTGTTACGGCAGCATCCGGATTGATTTTCTGATATTCAATTTTTCCGCGGAACTTTTTGCTTGCTGCAGAGAAAGCATTTCCCACTACAGTATCAATTGCATCAAAATTTCCGATGTTGAATTTTGAAAGGGCTTCAGATTTGTAAAGCACAAGGCGAACATTTTCAGAAAGTCCCGAAAGAAGGTTTGTGCTTGAAATAATTTTTCCAATGAGGCCTGTAATTTTGTATTCAAGGCCATCGCTTGAAGAAATGCCGTCAAGTTTTTCAATCTGGTCTGCATATACGATGGCGATTCCCATGTAAGCGTTCTTAAAACCAACCTCATTGTTCTTTACTTCGCGTACCTGAACTATCTGCATTCCATAACTGCGTGCAATGCGCTGGTTTTCCTGCTTGTTCATGTCAAAGAATTCGTAGTCAAAATTCTTTCCGGATGCTGTCTTGTATTCTGCAAGGAGGTCAGTGAGGTACTGTTCAACATTTGAATATGGAGCAGGAAGATTTTTTGTAAAGAAAACCTTTACGCTCATTGGTTCTTCAAGATTGCGGACAACTTCTCGGCTGGCAGAAGAAAGGGAATAGGACTTTGGTTCTGTCAAATCAACACGGAAAAAACATCTGGCTGCAACAAGATTGAGAAGAACTACTGCAATAACAAAAAGCCATACATCACTTGAAGGACTTTTTATCCAGGAAATAAATCTATTGTTTTTTTTCATTTTTACTCACCCCTTCCTTTCGTTGTTAAGGACATTTACCGTGAGGACAACAAAAACTGCCGACACGGAAACAAAGTAGAGAAGATCCCTGGAGTCAAGGATTCCCCTTGCGATTGAACGGAAGTGTCCCTGGGAAGAAATGAAGGTTGCCGCAGGAACAAGAATTCCAGGAAGGAAAATTGCAAACATTGTTACAAAAGTAAGGAACATGCAGATTGAAAGAGAAAGAAGGAATGCAACAATCTGATTTCCAGTAATGGAAGAACAGAAAATCCCGATGGCAGAAAAAGCAGCTGCAAGAAGCATTGCCCCGAAATACCCGCCGAAAATAGGACCAGCATCAATTCCACTGGAAGCAAACAAAAGGCATGTAACCACATAAAACAATGTAGGAGCAAGCATTACCATTGTACTTGCAAGAACGGCAAGATATTTTCCAATGACAATGTCCACCGTCTTTACAGGAAGTGTAACGAGAGTTTCCATTGTTCCTGTTTTCTTTTCTTCGCTGAACACGCGCATTGTCAAAGCAGGAATAAGAAAGCTAAAGAAGATTGGGAGGAGTTCAAAAAATCCCCTGAGTTCTGCACGACCTGCAAGAAAGAATGTATTGAAGAAGAATATTCCCGAAAGGAGAATGAACAGTGCACCTACAATATATGCAACAGGACTTGTAAAATATGCACAGAGCTCGCGCTTCATGATAACCGCGCAAGGCAATTTTTTCTTTGTATTTTTCATTACTTAGCCTCCGTAAGAATCTTGAATACGTCTTCAAGACTGTTTTTCTTAAGCTGCATTTCGTAAAGAGGGATGTCGGCAGCAACGCAAGCCTTTGCAATCTCCGGACGAATTTCGGCATTGCCTTCAACTGTAATTGCCGACTGGATTTTTCCGTCTACGGAAGAAACCTTTAATCCAGCACTGCCGGCAATGGAAGCAAACTTTGACTTTACTTCCTCTTCAGCTCCACCTGTAAGGACAATTACCTCAGAAGTATTTCCATAATGGGTCCTCAACTCTTCTGTAGAACTGTCGGCAACTTTTTTACCGCCGGAAATGATGATTACGCGGTTGCAGAGCATCTCAACTTCGCTGAGGATGTGTGTTGAAATGATTACGGTTCTTGTTTCGCCGATTTTCTTTATGAGTTCGCGAACTTCGGAAACCTGATTCGGATCAAGACCGGATGTAGGTTCATCAAGAATAAGAATTTCAGGATCATTCATGAGGGCATGGGCCAAACCAACACGCTGCTTGTTACCGCGGCTCAGTTCACCTATGTTCTTGTGCATTACTTCCTTAAGGCCGCAGATTTCTGCAAGGTGCGGAAGCTTAACTGATGGATCCTGTCCTTCCATATTGGCAATGTACTCAAGATAGTCGGCAACAATCATGTCGCTGTACATTGGAGCACTTTCCGGCATGTACCCGATTTTATTCTTGGTTTCAACAGGATTTTCCTTTACGTCAGTTCCATCAACTTTGACAGAGCCTGAAGTTGAATCCAGATATCCTGCAATCATTCTCATGGTTGTTGTCTTGCCTGCGCCATTAGGACCAAGGAGTCCTACGATTTCACCCGTTTGAATGGAAAAACTGATGTCATCTACGGCACGGAATTCCCCAAAAAGACGGGAAACATGTGATACTTCGATCATTTTTTACCTCACTGCGTTCACTAGTGAATAATATAGTAATTAGAAATGCAAAAAAATGCAATTTTACAAATTCATTGTTTATATGGAAAAGTGTTATATAATTAAAGTAATAAATTAAGTTTTAAAGGAGAACTATATGGATTTGTGTGAAACTCTTGCAACTATCGGCGTTGATATTGATGAAGCTCTTGGCCGCTTTATGGGCAACAAAGATCTCCTTGTCATGATGTATAAAAAGATGCCTGATTCAATCAACAAGAACAAGGACATTATTCCGGACATTCAGGCAGGCAACATTGACGCTGCGATTCAAAAAGCTCATACACTCAAGGGAAACATGGGAAACCTTTCAATCAAACCTATGTATGAAGCATACGCAAAAATTACGGAACAGTTGAGGGCCGGTGATACTGCAGGTGCAACTGAAGGCGTAAATGCAATTCAGGATTACCAGAGCAAGCTTCTCGAGATCCTTGCCTCTGCCTGATAGTAAAGAATTTATATTGGAATCATGTACAATCTTCTGGGCGAATTCTGCGTCTTTATTCTTGCTCTGATTCTCACCCTGACTACCCTTACATCATTCTACCTTAAGGATGAGCGCAACTTTTTCTTTTTATGCTGCGCCATTCTTGGTTTTCTGACACCTCTGGTAAATATAATTTCAATTGAATGCATAACAACTTTCCCAAAGTATTCTATTTCCTTTTCAACTTTAATAGCAGAGGTCTACTTCATTCTTCTTGGGATGCAGATGATAGCTTATTCCACATACTGCTATTCCTTTATTTCAACCCTGAAAAAGCATCAGAAAGAATTCCGCATATTTCTTACCATTCCGTTTGCAATATATGTTTTAATTCTGCTGATGAACATAAAGACTGGCTGGGTTTTTAAATATGATCCTGTTGAAGGATATATTCGAGGCCCTTTAAAAAGCATTACATATATAACTTCTACTTTCTATATCGGACTCGTGATTTTTACGATTCTCGTTCACAAAAAAACAACATCCATCAGAATTTTCTACGTATTCCTAAGCTATCCAATATTGTGCTGCCTTATATCAGCAATACAGTTCTGGTCACCACATACAGTACTTACAGGGCTTTCATCCTTTGCACCGCTGATGCTCATGTATTTTGGAGTTCAGTCTGAACAGATTGCCCACGATTTTGCTACAGGTGTCCTTACGGAAAAACAGCTTCCTCCAACCATAAATAACAGAAAGCACAACTGGTGCCTTACGGTCATATCCATAGAAAATTACAACCATTACAAGGATACTTTTGGAACCATTGAAACAGACAAACTCATGCTTCTGATGGCAAAGGAACTTCTCAAGCAATATGGAAGAAAAATTTTCCGTTTGCCTACAAGCTTTGCTGTTCTTACACGGAACCTGAAGGATATAGAAAATACAATCGGAAGCTTTTATGAGCAGCAACAGACCTCTAAAGACTACAAGGAAATTCCAGAATTTACAGCAGCCAGCGTACAGCTTCCAGAAAATGCAGAAACCTATGAGCAGGCAATCATCATCATAAATAATCTTCTCGCAAAAAACAGAACTAATGGAATCAACTATTCCTATTGTGATGACATTTATGTTGCAAACATAAAAAGAGAAAAAGCAATTTACGATATTCTTGATCGTGAGCTTACTCCGGATTCAGAAAAATTTCAGGTTCACTTTCAGCCCATCTATTCCGTTCATGAAAACAAGTTCCTTTACTCCGAAGCCCTTTCCAGACTTCAGCAGACGGAACTCGGAAACATTTCTCCGGCAGAATTCATTCCGGTTGCGGAATCAAAGGGTCTCATAGAACGACTCGGACATATTACCTTTGAAAAAATATGCCGCTACATACGGGATAACAAGGATGCAGTAAAAGCTGTTTCAGTAAACTTCTCCGTTCAGCAGATGTCCAATCCAAAGATTGTGGACACGGTTTTAAAAACCATTGAAAAATACGACATCAAGCCTGAAAACATTATCATGGAAATTACCGAAAGTATTTTCATCGAGAACTTTGAAGAAATCCAGAAGAGAATGGAAAAACTTGCAGAAGCGGGAATCATTTTCTATCTTGATGATTTTGGCACGGGCTTTTCAAACTTTGCAAACGTCATTACTTTGCCTTTCAGCACCATCAAGATTGACCGTTCATTTGTAGTCATGATGGAAAAAAATGAAAAGATGAGGAAGCTTGTAAAATCCATCATCAAGACCTTCAAGGAAAACGGATTAAAGATTCTTGTTGAAGGAGTTGAAACGGAAGCACAGGATGCCATAGTCAAAGACGCAGGCACCGACTACATTCAAGGTTACCTCTACTCCCGCCCGCTTCCTCCAAAAGAAAGCCTGGATTTATTCAGGAAGCAGTCTACTCAACTTTAGCAGTAAGTTCCGTCAAAAGCGGAATGAGCTGCTTCTTGCGTGAAACTATATCCTTCATGAAGTAAATCTGTTTGTCGCGCTTAGGGAAATTCAAAACATCCTCAAATTTCTGTTCGCCAGCTACCAGCATGATTGAACTCAATTCAGTAATGTCCGTTACAAGCAATGCACTGAACAAAGCACCTTTTGCCTTTCTTTCAGTCTCAAGCTGCTCAAGGAATTCTTTCTTGCGCTCGATGATATCGCGGGTACTGTCAACTTCAATCTGACTTACGCTGTAGCTGAACTTGCCGTCTTTGTACTCCTTCATATCCTGGTGGATGACCTCTTCTGCAGTGCGTCCGTCAATATGGCTTCCGCTCTTGATGATTTCGTTTCCAAGAGTCTTGATATCAAGGCCAGTTATGCTGCTCAAATATTCAGCAATGTCCCTGTCGTAGTCAGTTGTAGTTGCAGACTGAAGCACAAGAGTATCACTCAAAATTCCACAGAGAAGGATTGAAGCAATGTCCTTTGGGATTGAAACCCTTTGCTCGCGGTACATGTTTGCAATGATGGAACTTGTAGAACCTACGCACTTGTTGATGAAAGTCATAGGGAGCTTTGAAGAGAAAGTATTGATCCTGTGGTGGTCAATGATTTCCTGAATCGTATAGTTTTCAAGACCTTCAACTGCCTGCTGAGGCTCATTATGGTCAACAAGAATAACCTGAATGTTTGCTTCGTGAAGAAGATCGCTTTCGCTGATGATTCCGATAACCTTGTAGTCATTGTTTACAACAGGAAGGCATCGGCTTGGGCTGTCCTTAAGCTGAGGCTTGATTTTCTGAAGGGTATCGTTTGCATGAACAGGAAGAACTTTCATATCTGCCATGGAACTTACCGGAGACGAATATTCAATGAGCATTGCTGTCTTCAAAGTGCTGTCATGTCCGCTGAGGAGTGAAACTTTATTTTTCTTTGCAAGCTCAACCAGTTCCTTTGAAACCACATAGTCGTGGGTAACAATGAGGGCACGAACCTTTGCTTCTATGCAAAGACGCTGAATGTCCTGCCTATCCCCACAGACAACAATTATGTTCTCGCTCTTATGTTCTTCAAGAATCACCTTTGTAGATTCAAGCTCATCATCGGCAACCATAATTGAACACTTAAAGTAGTCGTTCTCGTCATAGGCAACAATGGAAGTTGCATTCAAGGTCTTTTCTATGAGGTGGATGCTCGTAAGGAATATTTCATTGCGTTTTGGATTGAGGATCTTAAATGAATTCAAGGCAAATGCATTGTAATTCAAAAGTCCCTGGTAGGTTCCGTCAGCATTGATGATTGGAAGAACCGGAGCATTCGTACTGATCATGCGGTCAACGGCCTTCCAGAGGGAAACATCGTGGTCTACCGCAACGAATTTGTCCGACATGTAATATTCTGTTTTCGGAATGAGATCCGGAATGTAAACAGGGGGCTCTATCTTAAATCTTTTAAAAATATATTCAGTCTGAGGTGCAAGTTTTCCGGCGCGGGCTGCAATGTATTCATTCATTCCCAAAAGCTGCTTAAGTTTTGCATAGGCTGTTGCCGCTACTATTGAATCTGTATCCGGATTTCTGTGTCCGATGATATATACCTTGTTAGTCATGCTTTGCATTATACTCCCTTTTTCAGGTCTTAACTATCAGTGTTTTTCTTTAAATAAAAAAAAGCACCTGTCGAATTGACAAGTGCTTTAGTCGGGATGTACGGGACTCGAACCCGTGGTCTCCGGCGTGACAGGCCAGCGCGATAACCAGCTTCGCTAACACCCCATAAGGTTATTCCACTATATAAAAACTAAGAGATTATGTCAAGGGGATATCATGATTTTTTATAAAAAAAATTATTTTTTCAATTCAATATTTATTTTCTTCAATAGTTTGTATAATGGCAGAATGATTATTCTACAGACAATAATTCCCGTATTTTTGACAATTGCATTAGGTAAACTCTTAAGCGCAAAAGGCGTCCTTAACGACAATGGTATCGCCCAGATAAAAAACCTTTGCGTTACGGTCCTTCTTCCAGTAATGGCCTTTGACGCCCTCATCCACGGAACCTATTCAAAGGATTCCATTCTCCTCATCGCCCTTGAATTCTTCATGCTTTTTTCTGCATGGGGCCTCGGTTTCCTTCTGAAACGATTTTTTGACATATCCATAAGGGACTACATTCCATATGCTTTGACAACCTACGAAGGCGGACTTTTTGGCTGGGCCTTGATTTCAATACTCGTAGGAGAAAAAAACCTTTTCTACATCGTAAGCATGGACATTTTCAGCGGCGTATTCGGATTTACGGTGATGTACATAGGATACAAAATCATCAACGGAGAGCAGCCGTCAAAAAAAGAAATTGTCCTTTCCATAGCAAAGAATCCACTCATAATTTCAGTCGTACTTGGATTTACAGGAGCTTTCCTTGGACTTGGAAAAGCAATCGATGAATCCATCTATGCAGAACTTTATTCAAAGGTCATTTCACTTTTCACAGCCCCTCTTACAACACTGATTTTACTTTCCATTGGTGCGGGCTTAATTTTCAACAGAACCGTCCTTTCCCGAGGAATCAAATTCACTTTGGTCAGGATTTTCATTCAGGCTATAATCTGTGTTCTCGTCCTGAAGATAATTGAAGTTACAATCGGAATGAACAGGGTTCTTTTTGCTTCTCTTCTCATGTACTTCAGCTGTCCGCCAAGCTTCCTGATTTCAATTTACTCACGAAAAAAAGAAGCAGTGGAATTTTCATCGGCAGTAATAAGCCTTCAGATTATTTTTGCGCTGCTGGTTTTCTCAGTTCTGCTGATACTTTCCATGGGACTGTAATACATTTTTTTTGTTGCCGATTTATACAACAAATTTCAAGGCACTTAATATAGAATTAAAATGATGTAATTTTTTTTGGGGGGAAATATGTCCGCATACACAAAAGAAGAAGTAATAGAATTCATTGAGCAGGAAGACGTAAAGTTCATCCGACTTGCTTTCTGCGACATCTACGGAAATCAGAAGAACCTCGCAATTTTACCGAGTGAACTTGAGCGCGCTTTTGACCAGGGCATTGGCTTTGATGGAAGCGCAATCAACGGTTTTACGGACCCAGAACATTCGGATCTTTTTCTTTTCCCTATTGCATCAACCCTGACAGTCCTTCCATGGAGATCAACATCCGGCAAAGTTGTACGCATGTTCTGTGAAATAAAGAGACCCGACGGTTCACTTTTTGAAAAGGAAAGCCGCCACATCCTCAAGCAGGCAGTACTTGCAGCCCGCGAACAGAACCTTGAAATCAACATCGGAACAGAATGTGAATTCTATCTTTTCAAGACTGATGATAAAGGTGAACCAACAAAGATCCCTTTTGACAATGCAGGATATATGTCCGTTGCTCCTGAAGACAAAGGAGAAAACATCCGCCGCGAAATCTGCCTTACATTAAAAGAAATGGACATCCATCCGGAAAGTTCCCATCACGAGGAAGGTCCGGGTCAGAACGAGGTAGACTTCCGTTATGCAGCTCCTCTGAAATCTGCAGACAATGTCATGAACTTCATAACTGTAGTCCGTGCAGCGGCAGCCCGCAATGGACTCTATGCAGACTTTTCCCCAAAGCCTCTCAACGGGGAGTGTGGAAACGGATTCCACATCAACATTTCGGTTAAGTCTGAAGATGGCAAGGATGTATTTGAAAGTTTCATGGCTGGAGTCCTTTCACACATCAGGGAGATGACCGTCTTCCTTAACCCTACTGCAGAATCCTACAGCAGGCTTGGTTCGGGCAAAGCACCTACTTCAATCGGTTGGGCAACGGAAAGCAGAACACAGCTTATCCGCATCCTTTCCACAAGGGAAAACACAAAGAGATTTGAAGTTCGTTCTCCCGACCCTACAACAAACCCATACATTGCATTCTCACTTCTGATCTATGCAGGTCTTGATGGAATAAACAGTAATCTGAAGCTTCCAGAACCATCAGACTCAAAGAGCTATGGCGAACTGCTCCCTAAATTCTGGGGAGAAGCAGCGGACATTGCACGCAAGAGTGACTTCATCAGAAAAATCCTCAATGATGATGTGGAATCATTTCTACGAAGGTAGGCAGTTTTAGCAGATGAATCCTTTGAGCAGCAGAAGAAAGGTGCTCATAGTATCGGAAAGTGACACCTTCTTTGATAACATTTCAAGCATTCTCCCTAAAGAACAGTTCAATCCTATCCTCCATGCAAAAAATGGCGGGGAAGCAAGAAGACAGCTTCTGGAAAATGATTCTGACATCCTTCTCATAGACAGTCCCCTTTCGGATGAACACGGGGTTCTCTTTGCAGAAAATTTCAGTGAAACAAACATGGGAATTCTTCTTCTTGTAAATGCCGACATGTACGATGAAGTCTGTTCGAAGGTAGAAGACCATGGAATAGTAACTTTGCCAAAACCTAATTCACCGCAGATGTTCTATATGGCTGTAAAAATGCTTGCAGCAATGACACTGCGCCTTGAAAAAATGGAGACAAAGAACAGAAGCCTTCAGGAAAAGATGAACGACATAAGGACAATCAACAAGGCAAAATGGATGCTCATTGAAAACCAAAAGATGTCGGAAAGCGAAGCACATCACTATATTGAAAAGAAGGCTATGGATGAACGCCTTAGCCGCCGTGAAGCAGCCGAGCGCATAATCGAAAAATACGAACTTTAATCCCTATTCAGAAAAAGCAATATCTCCGCGAAGAAGAAGCCTGAGCATTGCATCAGATACCTCAGGATCAAACTGCTTTCCTGCATTTTCACTGACCTGCCTTATGATGATATCCGGTCCCATGTGATTTCTGTAGCATCTGTTTGAGTTCATGGCATCAAAGGCATCGGCAAGACAAGTAATCCTTGCATAAAGAGGAATTGCATTTCCAGCAAGACCATCAGGATAGCCTTTGCCATCGTAGCGTTCATGATGATAGCGAGCTACCATGCAGGCTTCAGGAATTGCAGTCAGTCCCGAGAGAATTTCAAATCCACGGATGGTGTGACTTTTTATTACTGCAAATTCTTCGTCGGTCAATTTCTTTGGTTTTGAAAGAATATCATCGTGAATGCTGATTTTTCCGCAGTCATGAAGGAGTCCGCAATAAAAAACCTTTTCACACTGTTTTTTATCAAGCCCCATTTCTTCCGCCAGCTGCCTAGAATATTTTCCTACGCGGATAGAATGACCGCCAGTGTAAGGATCCTTGGCATCTACAAATCCAGAGAAAGTTTCCATAACTTCCCGAATCATTTTCTTGTCGCGGAGTTCAGCCTGCTCAAGGTCGTTGATTCGTCCTTCAGAAAGCAAAAGAAAAATGAAGGAAAGAGCCCAAATGACGGTCATGAAAGCAAGAATCTTAAAGGCAGGATCCTGAATGATTCTTCTCCTTAGCCTATAGGTAAGGGTTCCGGAAGAAAGGTCACCAGCACTTAAAGAGTCACCGCCGTAAAGGATAAACCCGATTCTTGCATAGGACTTTGGTTTGTCAGGTGCAGTTCCCATAAGAGGATATTCTTTTTCCTCAAGGCTCGGATAATATACAAAAGCATCGCCTTTATTCAAAGGGAAAAATATCTGGTCGTTATTCTTAATGGAATCGATTCTGATCATCTTGCTGTTGTAATTTCTAAGATTCAAATTCTGTGCAAGAGTCTTGCCATCACGTTGCTGTATGATATCGACTTTTCCGCACCAGGCAGATTCTATAAAACATGGAACATCCATTGTAAAGGAAAGATTCCAATTTACAATTTCGTAGGAACTTTTGTTTTCAACCGTAACATCAAAAGTATTTCCGTTCAAAAAATAGAAACCGGTACGTTCGGAAGCTTCCTCACAAAGAGCCGTAGTCCAACTTCCGGAATCTCCACCTCGTTCTTCAACGGTAACAATTACTCCGGAATTTTCATCAACACCTTCCGTTTGTGCTGAAAGTTCAATAAACCTATCCTTCCTGTTGAAATTTCTGTTCCTCAGCAAAAGAAAAATAAAGCATAGTACAATAAAGAAAAAAGCTGCAAGGAGGATTATAAAATTCAGACGGTTTTTCTTTGATATCATCTCAGTTAATTCTCACATTGAATTCAGAAATCATCATGCCCATCTTAAACTGAATGGAATGCTGGACTTCATATTTTTTCATGAAGGCATCAAGTTCCGGAACACCAAGGCTGTAGTCTATGTTTTCAGAAATCTTGTTCATTACCTTGGTCATTTCCAAAGATTCTTCCTTATTGTCTGAAGCAAGGGCATCGTATTCTGCAATCTTGATCTTCATTTCTATATTCATCCAGGCGCCAGAGGGATACATTGAAACGGCAAGTTCTTTTGAATAGAACTGGCTGCATCCCTTAATGGCGTGAATCATAAGCCTTTCTACTACTACAGCATATTCGAATTCAATTGCTCCAAGCTGTTCAGGCACATTAAGGTTGAAAGATACGTTGACACCAGATCTTGTAGCGTAATCTTCAGCTTCCATCATGATGGAATTTATTGAATTGTTTGCGCACTTTCTTTCCGAAGTTACTACCGTTGAATCACTCCTGATGGCAGTAACCAAAGCCTTGATATCATCGTATCGCCCATTGTCAAGAAGGTCCAGAATCTCTGTCGTTACGGACTGCATGGCACAGCTCAGCTCTTCTATCTTTGAAGACATTTCATTCAACTTTGCAGATTCATTTTTGATTCTATCGGAATATTCTGCTAGGAAAACAAGACTCATGTCCTGCTTCTGCTTTCTACCCTTTCTTGCATACATTCTGATTCCGCAGGTGAATGTTGCGACCATAAGGACAAAGAGCATTATTACACCGGGCAAAGCGGCAGGATAATCTATGAGGCTCATAGGCCATACGCTGAGGAAAGTGATGCTCATATAGAACAAAAGCGGAACAAGGCAGATGCTTCCCCATCCAACAATGTCCCTTTCACTTTCCTTGTAATACTTAGAAACGAATTTTACCATGAAGAAAAGAATTACTGACTGAACGAAAACTTGAAGCAGGATGCTGGAAAAAATGTCATTTGTCCGGTTAAAGACTATATAACAGGTCATATTTCCCGGCAAAATAAAATCTGAAGCACAAAGCACCGTAAATATTGTCTGGAACCCTTTTTCTCTTGCAACAAGCTGACCCGTTCCGGCAAGCAGCCCAAAATTGACAAGAGTAACGATCATATACATCAATCCGCCACCGGAAAAGAAAACTCCCCAAACATCAACAAGCGAAGAAATTATATATGATGCAAGAAGAATCATCACCGATTTTAACGTTTTGAACTTAAGCGACGTAAAAAGCCCAATGTAGGCAAGAAGAAAAATCATTGCCACTCTATAGGAAAAAAAATACAACAAACTCATCAATTAAATTATAGCACACTTTATGAGTTTTATACAAAATTTGATATTTATAATAACAGAGTTATAATAGAAGTAAGATGGTACTTTTGAATGCCATTAATCTACATCAGGAGGCACACTATGTCAGTTACAACTTATTCACTTGGAGCAGCTCAGGAAGTCACAGGAAGCAAACACATCCTTGAAATTGACGGCCGTAGTTTTATGATTGATTGCGGTGCCTTTCAGGGGAAAAGACAGGAAGCAGACAGGAAGAACCGCGATTTTGATTTTGCTGCAGACAAAATAGAAAGTGTAGTTCTTACTCATGCACATTTTGATCATTGTGGACTTTTACCTGTCCTTACAAAGAACGGATATGGTGGAAGTATTTTTGCAACACCTGCAACCCGTGACCTTGCAAACATTGTAATGATGGACAGCGCAAGGATCCAGGCAAGAGATGCAGAATTCCTTGCAAAGCAGGCCAAGAAAAAAGGAGAGAAATTTTCATGGAAACCTCTCTTTGATGAAATGGACTGCGTAAAGGCAGCAAATCAAATCATCACCCTCGGATACAACCGCAAGATGTACATTGCACCGGATGTTCAGCTGGAGTTCTATGATGCGGGACACATTTTGGGTTCTTCGCTTGCCTATTTTACGATTACTGGGCAGAGAAAAAATCCGTTGAGCTCAAAGACTTCAGGAGGCTTTGGACTTTCCGGAAGAAGACTCTGGCACAGGCTCTTTGGACCGAAAACGGATCAGGCTATCGCTGCAAGGAATGCAAAGGAAGAAGCTTTGAGGGGAGCACCTTCAGATGAAATCCGCGTTCTCTACACAGGGGATCTTGGAAGAATGAACAAACCCATCATCCGTGACCCTGCAACAAACATGCCGGCACCGGACTACATCTTCCTTGAAAGCACCTACGGAAACAGACTTCACAAAGAACCGGAAAGCGCCCTTAAGGAACTTGAAAAAATCGTTCGCCGTGCAATCGACACAAAGGGAAAGATCATCATTCCTACCTTTGCAATCGAGCGCGCCCAGGAGCTTGTATATTACCTGCACCTTCTTGTCGATAAAAAGAAGATTCCTCAGATTCCTATCTATATGGACAGTCCTATGGCAGTCAATGCAACAGGAATCTACCAGCTGCATCAGGAATGCTATGATGAAGCTACAAAGGAAGCTTTCCTTTCACATCATAAGAATCCTTTCGGTTTCAATTCCATGACATTCGTCCAGAGTGTCGATGAATCTAAGTCGCTCAATGACAAGCAAGGTCCTATGATCATCCTTTCTGCAGATGGAATGTGCGAAGCAGGACGCATCCTCTATCACCTGGCAAACAACATTTCCGATCCAAAGAACATCATCTGTATCGTAGGCTATATGTCGGAAAATACTTTGGGCCGAAAAATCCTTGACGGTGAAAAGGAAGTAAAGATTCTCGGCGACTGGTACAAGGTTAACGCCGAGGTAGTCAACATCGACTCTTTCAGCGCCCATGCCGACTACCACGAAAGCCTTGAATGGCTCAACACCATTGATACAAGCAGGCTGAAAAAAATCTTCCTTGTCCACGGTGAAAAGACCGGTCAGGAACACATGAAACAATTCCTTGAAGACAATGGATACGAAAACGTAGAAATTGTAAAATACGGTGAAACTTACGATTTGGAGTAATCACTAGGATGGAAAAGGATACAGAAGAAAAAATAATTCAGCTGGAGACAAAGCTTGCCTACCTTGAGGATTTCCTGAATCAGCTTCAGGCAGTGGCAGTAGAAAATTCTGCAACCATTGAAAAGCTGAGGGAAGAGAACAAGCTTATGGCTCAGAAAATAAGGGACATTTCTGACCAGATGGAAGGGGACATTCCCAACAGGAAACCACCCCATTACTAGGTCTTTAAAACAGCAAGGGCATCCGATTTTGGATGCCCTTGCTGTTTTAAGCCAGAAGGTAGTAAACCGCAAAGAAATGGAAGATACTTCCTGACAATCCAAGGAAATGGAAAATGCTGTGGGACCACTTGTAGTTCCTGAGCATAAAGAAAGCTCCTCCAATAAGGTAAAGCACTGATCCCGTTATAAGCAGTGAACCGCACTTTGCAAAAGCTGCCGTCATTACAAAGAAAGAAACAAAGAATGCAAATACTGAGAATCCCCTGATTTTGTTTCCGAAAACTCCATAAAGAATTGCCATAAGGCCATAGATGGACCAAAGGACTGCAACAAAGGCCGTAAGGGAAGTTCCATTCAAAGTACTCATGGCATAAGGAACAAACAGAGCCGGAACAAGAAGCCAGATGGACATGAAAGTCATCCTTTCAAAAACCTTTCTTCCACCCATTGCAGAAATTGCATGGGACAAAGTAGAAGTAAGATAGAGGATAAAAAGAACGGAACCAAGGAGAGCATAGGATGCAACCCACGCACCAACGTTTGCATCAGGAGCATGGAATACACTCCTGATTATAAGAAGGACAATTGCAGCAACACTTAATCCTGCCCCAATACCATGGGAAATAGAATTGAACAAATCTTCTCCCAGCGAAAATGGTCTTGGCTGCCTTGCATTGTATGCCAAACGGGCATTTGACTTCTGAGCCTTGAGTTCCTTTTTCTGTTCTTTTTCCAAAGCCTTTGTTTTTTTGCGGTCAGCATCGATAGAACATTCAAGCTTTACCTGACGAATCTTCTCCTTTGCCTGTACCTTTATTGTCTTTATCGCAGCCTTTCTTTTTGCCTTGAGAGACTTGCGTGTAATTCTACGTGAAATATCTGCCATGAAGTAACCCCAATTTCTAGTGTCAGATAAAATTATAATGCATAGATACATTATTTGCTATAAAAAAGGACATAAAAAAACCCGACAGAATCCAACGAATTCTGTCGGGAAAACAATGAAGGAAACCGGCATTTTTCTGTTTTATCAGAGCCTTGCCTGGAGGCTATAATTTTGCAGCAAGGAACGGAGGAGTCCCTGCTGCCTTCATACTATTTATTTGCTTGACTTCTTCTTCTTTGATACTACATCGAAGATAACTGCAAGAAGAAGAACCATACCCTTAACAGCACGCTGCCAGTTAGAGTCAACACCAAGGATAGACATACCGTTGTTAAGAACACCCATGAAGATAGCACCGATAACAGCACCACCAACTGTACCTGTTCCACCATATGCTGATGCACCACCGATGAAGCACGATGCGATAGCATCCATTTCGTAGCTCTGACCAACTGTTGGAGCTGCAGAGTTAAGACGAGCTGCACAAACAAGACCTGCAACACCTGCAATGAATCCCATGTTTGTGTAAGCAAACATCATAACGTTGTCTGTATTAACACCTGAAAGACGAGCTGCCTTTTCGTTACCACCAATTGCATAGAGGTAGCGTCCAGGAACTGTATTCTGTGTGTAGTAAGAATAGATTCCTACGATAACACCTACGATAACGAGGATGAGTGGAAGACCCTTGTCACGAGCAAGAAGTGAACCTACGATAAGGATTACAGCACAAAGGATAACCTGCTTAGAGATGAATCCACCGTTTGAAGATACTGTGTATCCCTTCTTAATCTTTGAAGCACGGCTGATTACTGCAGCTGCAACTGTTACGAAACAGCAGATTACAGAAATGATCATTGTTACAAGGAAAGTAATCTTTTCGTTGTTTTCGATGATTGCATCGTAAACTTCGTTTGACATTTCATCATTTGGCTGCTGGAGGAACAATTCAGGAAGGTAGCTTCCGAAGATGTTGAGGAATGAATCTGGGAATGGAGAGATTGTCATACCGTTAAGAAGGATGAGTGCAACACCACGCCACAAGAGCATACCAGACAATGTACAGATGAATGGAGGAATGTGAACATAAGCGATGAAGAATCCATGCCATGCACCGATTGCTGTACCTACAAGAAGACAAATGATGATTGATGGGAGAACAGGCCATCCCATATTAACAATGAGTATACCTGCAAATGCACCAACAAGACAGATTATGGAACCGACAGAAAGGTCGATGTTACCACCAGTAAGAATACAGAGAAGCATACCTGTTGCAAGGATAACAACCCATGCGTTCTGGTTGATAAGGTTTGTGATGTTTTCTGGAGCAAAAAGGGATCCCTTGTCTGCACCAACGATCAATACCTGGAAGAACAACATGACAGCAAGAAGGATAAGAATCATTGTGTTACCCTTCAGTGTCTTCTTTAAACTCTGAATATTAGCCATTTTAATTACTCCTATTTATTTACCTGAGTTGATGATGCAAGCCATGATCTTTTCCTGGTCAGCATCCTTTGCGTCCATTTCAGCAACCATGCGACCTTCGTTCATAACGTAGATGCGGTCACTCATACCCAATACTTCAGGCATTTCTGAAGAAATCAGGATAACAGACTTTCCTTCTGCAACCATCTTGTTGATGATACAGTAGATTTCATACTTGGCACCAACATCGATACCACGGGTTGGTTCGTCAAGGATAAGAATGTCCGGATCAGCAAAAAGCCACTTTCCAAGAAGAACCTTCTGCATGTTTCCACCAGAAAGGTTTCCGACATTTTCATCAACAGAAGCACACTTTGTATGCATTTCCTTAGCTGTTGCCTGAGCTACACGACGACATTCATCGTAGTCATAAATCCAGTTCTTAGAAACCTTTTCAGGTTTTGCAGCAACAGTATTCTTTGTAATTGATTCAGACAGGATAAGTCCGTTACCTTTGCGGTCTTCTGTAACATAAGCAATACCGCTCTTGATTGCAGACTTAACATTAGGGAATTCAACTTCCTTTCCGTTAAGGAAAATCTTTCCGCTGATGTTTGCCCCGTAAGACTTACCGAAGATACTCATTGCAAGTTCTGTACGACCGGCACCCATAAGACCAGAGATACCGAGAACTTCGCCCTTTCTGAGCTTGAAGTTTACACCGTTACAAACCTTGATTCCGTCGAATACAGGGTGATCAACACTCCAGTCCTTTACTTCAAGGCATACTTCGCCAATCTTTGGTGTACGCTTAGGGAAGCGGTCTGTAATGTCGCGGCCTACCATTGCAGCAATAATTGTGTTTTCGCTGAATGATTCATGGGCCTTGTCCATTGTCCTGATAACAGCACCGTCACGAATAACAGTGATTTTGTCAGCAACGTAAGAAATTTCGTTGAGCTTGTGGGAGATGATGATTGATGTCATTCCCTGTTTCTTGAACTCAAGAAGGAGGTCAAGAAGATGCTTTGACTCGTTTTCATTGAGAGAAGCAGTCGGTTCATCAAGAATAAGAAGACGAACCTTCTTTCCGAGAGCTTTGGCAATTTCAACAAGCTGCTGTTTACCAACTCCGATGTCTTTGATTAATGTATGTGATGATTCTTTAAGACCTACTTCAGCAAGAAGCTTGTCTGCCTTATCGAATGTTTCTGCCCAGTTAATTTTGGCTTTTGTGCCACGTTCGTTTCCAAGGAACATGTTTTCTGCAATTGTCAAAAGTGGAACAAGAGCAAGTTCCTGGTGAATAATTACGATACCTAGGTCTTCACTATCCTTGATGGAGTGAAATTTACAAAGGTTTCCATCATAAAAAATATCACCTGAATATGTACCGTATCCGTAAATACCGCTAAGTACGTTCATCAAGGTTGACTTACCAGCTCCGTTTTCACCACAGAGAGCGTGGATTTCACCTTCTTCAACAGTAAGAGTTACATCGCTAAGTGCTTTTACACCAGGGAACTCTTTTGTGATATTTCTCATTTCCAATAATGCTTTGGCCATTGGAATCTCCTATAACAATTATTTTTAATTACTTTAATTAAAACCCACAAAAAAGGCGGGATTGGTTAGAACCCCGCCTTGTCTATTTAGCCCAAACTATTTGAGCTGAGCTTCTGTGTAGTATCCAGAATCGATAAGGAGAGCCTTGTAGTTGTCAATGTCTCCGTATACTGGATCACAAAGGTATGAAGGAATGATTCCTGTACCGTTGTCGTATGTCTTTGTATCGTTGATTTCTGGCTTTGTTCCCTTCATCAATGAGTCAACCATACCTACAACCTTTGTTGCGAGTGTACGTGTATCCTTGAAGATAGACATTGCCTGGAGACCAGCGAGCATGTTCTTTACAGAACCGATATCACAGTCCTGACCTGTGATGATTGGGAAGTTAGCCTTTGTGTAACCTGCAGCCTTGAGAGCGTTTGTGATACCCATTGCACAAGAGTCGTTTGAAGAGTATACAGCGTCAAGCTTTGTACCCTTTGGACCATACTTGTTAGATGTGATGAGGTTTTCCATACGCTTCTGAGCTTCTTCTGTTGACCAGTTGAGAGTTGCACACTGTGCCTTTGATGTCTGACCTGAGCGGCATACGAGAACACCACTGTCGAGGTAAGGCTTAAGTGTATCCATAGCACCACCAAAGAAGAAGTTGATGTTGTTGTCATCTGGAGAACCTGTGAAGAATTCGATGTAAGCTGGATCATCCTTTGAGCGGCTCTTGAGGTTGAGCTTGTCTACAAGGTATTCACCCTGGATTGTACCAACTTTGTAGTTGTCGAATGTTGCATAGTATGAAACTGCCTTTGAGTTCATGATAAGGCGGTCATAAGCGATAACTGGAATCTTCTTCTTTCTTGCCTGATCGAGAACACCCTTAAGAGCTGAACCATCGATAGAAGCGATAACGAGAACCTGGCACTTTGATGTTACCATGTTTTCAATCTGTGAAACCTGTGTTGCAATGTCGTTGTTTGCATACTGAAGGTCTACTGTGTAACCAGCCTTTTCGAGCTGTGCCTTCATGTTTGCGCCGTCCTGGTTCCATCTCTGGAGATCCTTTGTAGGCATAGAAACACCAACCTTTGTTCCCTTCTTAGCAGCGAAACAAGGGAGTACCAATGCTGCAGCCAATAATACAGCGATAATTTTTTTCATAAGATAATCCTCCTTATTTGATATCTTACTTTTAACAGTTAGCATCGGCCCTCCCCTAGAGGAGAACCAACACTACCTTTGTTCTTAGGATAATTACATTCTACATCAAAAGAACACCGCCGGATCATCAATCTTCTTGAATATTTTGCGAATTTATGGGAATTTTCGTAAAAACATTACACATCGGCCTTCACTTTTCTAGAATTTCTTGTTGTCAAAAAAGTTAAGATGATGCATAACAAGAATTTTCTTGAAAAAATCCGTATTCTTTCTTATTATAGTAATATTATGGGTGGAAATTTTTTAAAAGATTTGCTTGGCTCTTTTTTCGGCGGAAGCGACCCTGAAGCACAGAAAAAGAAAGTTTTAAAAAGTATTGCTAAATCTCTCTCAAAAACAAAGTATAAGTTCTACAAGATGGGATCAAATGAAGTGGATCCTAGTTTTGCAAAATTCATGTTTGAGCTGTATAAAGCTGTTTCTCCGGCGCAGGCAATGATTCAGTCCTTTGAAAATCCAAATGCATTGAAAAGGCTTGTACTGAACCGTTCTCTGACAGAAAAGCAGATTGAAGCACTGGACAACATTTCCGAAACTGCCATTACAGAACTTGCACGCAAGCAGCCCCTCAAGGCCGTAAATGAAATTGTCAGGGGCCACATGGAAACATTTACATCTGCATATGACAGTTCGAGAATTGCAAGAACAGATGCACTCTATACAAAGCTCATGTATTTTGCAAATTTCGTTCAGTTTGACTTTTACTTTACCCTGAAGAAATTTGACAACACCATAAAGGAACATGAATTCACAAGCGTTCCGAAATTTTCAGCAATCAACGGATCGTATATTGTAGAAGATTTGAAAAACTTCATTGATGTGGCATGGGTTCTTCCTTTTGATACAGATTGGAGCGACGTTTTCAAGCTTATAAAGTCTACAAAAGGGGCAGATCCACTTCCTATGGGAACATGGAAAAAAATCCTTGCACGCGTAAAGTATCTTCGTGACAACCATATCATCGAAATGCTCATTCAGCTTATTTCTGAAAATCCTTTGTACCGCGACGAATACATGCCGAAGGAACTCTACATCGTTGACGATTACATTGCCGACATCAAGAAAGCAGCAGACAATACCCTCGAAGAACTTCAGGCAAAACAGACTGCCGGAAAAGTAGACGGACTTCTTGTCCAGATATTCGGAACAAACGAAGTTGAACACCTGAAATATTACAATGAAGCAGGAAGTGCACCTTTCGAAAGGAAAGGAATCGGTTCCTTTGCCTATTCGGAACCATTGGGATACCTGAAACAGTTCATCCTTGACTACATAAAGAAGGACATCAGGGAACTCAATGACATCCTTACTGTTCGCGGCGAATGGGCCAACCAGCAGCTGGCAACACCAATGAGCGATGCTTTCCACAGCCTTGTAGACATTTCTGCAGACATTACTGCCCTTGACAACAGCGTAAATGAAACGGTGGATCTTGGACTCAAGATGAAGACGCACCTTCCTCGCGCAGACCGCGACAAGGATTCTAAGGGAATCATCCAGTCAACGCTCAACCAGGTAAATGACACGGCCGGCAGACAGATAAAGAAGGCAATAAATCTTCTCATCAGTTATGACCGCAACCTTAAGATGATTCTTGAAGACTGTGTAAAAAAACATCAGGAACTCATCCTCAACTGGAACGACATCGATCACTTTGCAGAAGGCCAGTTGAAGCAGATGTCCATTGATGCCTACAAGAAGATCTTTGCATTTGTTTCCCTCATGCAGAACTTCCCTATCGAACTTACGGATGAAGATGAATAACCAATGAGCTTATAAAAATAAGAAGCTGCCGGCAAACAATGCAGGCAGCTTTTTTTATTGAGATTGCATTTTTCTTTGCAAGCTTTCATTTCAAAACGGAATCAACAAGTGCCTTAAGGGCTGGATCCTGTTTAATTTCTGAAGTTTCAATTCCAGACTGAATTGTAAATACACCGTTTTTTTCAACTATTACTTTTGTCATACCTTTTGCTCCACTTTTTTCCGTAATATGTTTTAAAAGTCCCTTTCCTTCCTTCTTTTCGGAAGAGATTTCCAGAGCCTTTCCCATGAGACCGCTTTTACTTTTTTCCATTCCATTATTTTTAACTTCTGCCATATCAGTTTTCACCATCATCAAGATTTGAAAAATTAAGGTCAGCAACAGAGAAATTGTCCTTGCTCTTCTGCCTTATTTCATCTGCATTAGCAGGTTTTATTCTTTCTTCAGGGAAATTTTCTTCCCTCGCATAGTCAGAGAAAGACTGCTCTATAATTTCCTCGACTTCTTCTACAGGTTCTGCTTCTTCGATTTCCTCAAGCTCTTCTACCGGCTCAGCTTCATCTACTTCCTCGAGTTCCTCTACAGGTTCTGCTTCTTCGACTTCTTCAAGTTCTTCTACCGGTTCCGGTTCATTAATTTTTTCAACTGGAGCAGATGGAATTACTTCCGCTACAACATTTTCTGCAGGAGCATCTGTTTTTCGTTCCACAAGGATTCGTCCAGATGTTGCTCCGACAGCGGACATTATGTCCTGCCAGCTTTCTTCCAACATTGCATCAATTTCTGCGGAATGTTTTTTTCCTCTGCGGCCAAGACTCCTCTTGATTTCGTCATTGACATCCATTCTGCGGGAAGCAATTTCCTTTGAAAGGCTCTTCCAATCACTGCTGTCCTTGCGTTCAATATATTCTTTGAGAAGCCCGTACTGGAACTTTCTGATTCTTCTGCGGATGAGAACCATATCATCATGTCGAAGATTGAAAAGCAGGAAGATGATGAGGAATACGGTTATGAAAAGACATACGAGAAGAGAAATTTTTTCTGTCTCTGTAAATTCAAATTCATCCTGACTGCAAATCCAGCCGATTTTGATTCCGTTTTCATTTGTTGTAGAAACAACAAAAAGGTTTTCTTTCTTTACGTCAGATTCTACAAGCTGTTCTATATTAGAATGTCTTTTTTCCCATCTGGACTGAATTTCCTGAATGAGCATATTTCTTCCGGTCAACGGAATATTAAAGACAAATCCTGCAGGAGAAAGAACGGTTCCCCTTGCATTCAGAGAAACCACATCTTTTCCTATGAGGTATCTTGTAAAATCGTCGCCAGCCACATAAAAAATCATGGTTCCACGACATGCAGTATAAACATCATAGAAAGGGTAGCTGAACAGAAGCCTGTTCTTTGCGTTGTCAAAATAAACCTTTGTATTTTTTTCTCCGTCACCGGTTTCTATGAGGGTAAACGGAATCCTATCCGTGTAATTTGCATAGGTAATTAGGTCCAGAGATTCGCTGAGGACATCTTCCTGAAAAGTACTGAAATGAATGTGAATGCCGTCATTTTCAATGAGCCTTATTCCATCCAGACCCGAATTCTTCTGAAACAGCAATCCGCAGAGCCTGTCCCTTTCGTCCATATTTTCCTTGGAAGGTTCACGTTCAATATAAGAGGCTACGCTGCGGTCCGAAAGAAATTTTCTGAACTGTTCGTCCATAGTAGAAAAATAATCGCCATAGCTGAACTTAATTTTTTCGAGACGGTCATTTATATTTCCAATCACCCTTGGAGTATAATACTGAACTTCAATGAGCCTGAATCCGCCGGCAAAAGAAAAGAAAAGACAACCAGCAAAAACAACAACTGAAATCAGCATGCTGAGGGCAACTTTCGGTAAAGATGTCACAAGAATCTCCTATCATGAGCATAGTGGGAATTTCCCACTTTCTGTCTTTCAAATTTCGGCAATTTTTACATGGGATTTCACACTTTTTTGAAAAATTTGTATAATCAATTTATATGGTAGAAATTAAACAGGAAGAAGAAAATAAAGTCAGATGTCTCTTGGTGGGTGCTCCAGACAAAAAGAACGGCAATCCTGAGCCAAAGGAACTTGAAGGACTCATTAAGACTTTGGACTACGAAGTTGCGGGAACTATTGTCCTTGTAAGAATTGAACCTACCCCTGCATATGGAATGGGTACAGGCAAGGCACAGGAAATTGCAGACAAAGCCAAGGAACTATTTGCTGACTGCATTGTCTTTGACTGGGAAATTGATCCATCAAAACAGCGCAACTGGGAAAAGCTTGCGGGTATGCCTGTTTTTGACAGAAACGAAGTAATCATCAGGATTTTTGCACAGCGAGCCCAGACAAAGGAAGCTAACCTTCAGGTTGAACTTGCAAAACTGATATATTCACTTCCGCGACTGAGCCACATGTACGGTGACATGGCACGACAGAGAGGCGGTGCTGTAGGAAACAAAGGTAGCGGGGAAACTCAGCTTGAATTGGACCGCCGCCAGATTGAAGATAAAATCGTTCAGCTCAAGAAGGAACTTGAACAGGTTGAAATCAACAGAAGCGTTCAGAGAAAGCAAAGGGAAAGAACTGCAACTGCAGGCTGTGCCCTTGTAGGCTATACAAATGCAGGAAAGTCCAGCCTCCTTAACGCCCTTACTGGTGCTGACGTTTTTGTAGAGAACAAACTCTTTGCAACCCTGGACCCGACAACAAGAAAACTTGCACTTTCGGAAGCAAGCACGGTACTCATAACGGATACAGTAGGTTTCATTTCAAAGCTGCCTCACACCCTCATCGATGCATTCAAATCAACTCTTGAAGAAGCAGCCCTTGCAGATTTCCTTTTGATTGTAGTTGATGCCGCAGATCCCGACTGTGAAAAACAGCATGCACAGGTAATGAAGGTTCTTGAAGAAATCAAGGCTGATAAAATTCCTTCAGTTGTAGTTCTAAATAAATATGACAAGGTTAAGGGAAACATCCTTCTTGAATCACAGCTGAACAATTCATTTCCCGGTGCCCTCCATGTCAGTGCAAAAACACACGAAGGCTTTGAAGACATAATAGAAGTACTTACGGAAAATCTTCTTGGAATACTCCGTTCATTTAAAATCCCTATGTCCCGTACAGACCTGGTGGAACTTGCGCGAAAAAACGGAACAATCGAAAAGGAAGAATGGCTTGAAGACTGCATAGAACTTGAAGCAAGAATTCCAGGCAGTTTTGACGAAGAAGGAAAAGCAACCACAAGAACCCTTGCACTACTGAAGGACTACATCAAGTGAAAAGCAAATTGGAATTGATAAACAAAATACTTTCATTAATTGCCACAGCTATTGCAGCCATCATTGTGGTTGCAACCCTTACGGCTTTTGCTGTTGCCAAAGGAAAACCCGGCAAAAATTACAGGAAGGCAGATCCAGATCCTCATAAAGTTACAAACATGAATAAAGGCATGGAAAATGCCGTGGATGCTTTTACTGATTTCCGCCAGATAAGAATACAGACAAGAATTGAATCGGAGGAAGAAGAACCTGCAGTTGTTGTAGTTTCACCTTGGTTCTCCTACCCTGCCGGAGACAAAGCGCTCTTTGAAGAACTTTCACAGAAGGAACGACAGATGAGGGCAATATTCGCAACCTACTTTTCTGAATTCACTTCAAGAGAAATTCTTGAAAAGGGAGAGACCCGCGTTAAGGAAGAACTACTCGAAAGAATAAACAGCCAGCTGGTCATGGGAAAAATCAGGGCTGTCTATTTCAACGACTATATTTTCATAGATTGAATTCCATCAGTACCTGCATCAGTCGTAGTAGTAAACGGAGTAAGTTTCTACGCTGAAGGCATCATCAAATCTGATTTCCACATGCCAGCCGTTACGAAGGCATCTGTCAAGGACAAAGGTAACTCTTGAATTCTTGCAGCTTGTGCTTACTAGAACCGAAGAGTACCTTAAGTTTCCGTGATTGTCATAGATTCTCACAGACCTGATGTCATCTTCATCAACATATCCGGAATAATTGCATTCAAGTATATGATTATTTACAAACCTGAAATCATACAGTTCATCACCGTCCGCATGAACAATAACACAGGAAGAAAAGATCCCCGACAAAAAAAGTGCGAAAACCGCAACAAAAATATAATGTTTCTTATTCATAAAAATCACCTTTGCAAGTTATTTATGATCTCATTATGGCATCATGTTGCAGCCGTCAAAAGTGAATGAATCTGAGAATATGATTAAAGATTTTTAAGAATCCGGTTGTATAAAACTGCCTTTTCATATCAATCAAGTTGTTTTTTTATGGGATTTTAACTAATATAACGGCATGAAAGTTATAGTTGTAGGAAACGGTGGACGCGAACATGCCATTGCCTGGAAACTGGCACAGAGCAGTTCAGTTGAAGAAGTAATCTGTACTCCAGGTAACGGCGGTACAGCTTTCGAAAACAAATGCCGCAATGTTGAAGGCAAAACTCAGGATGATTTCATAAGAATAGCAAAGGAAAATAATTGTGACCTTTGTGTAGTTGGTCCGGAAGATCCTCTTTGCGCAGGTCTTGCAGACAAGTTCTGGGAAGCAGGAATTCCTACAGTCGGAACAAAGAAAGATCCGGCACAGCTTGAAGGAAGCAAGGACTTTGCAAAGAACTTCATGCACAAGTACGGTGTTGCATGTGCCGACAACAAGACTTTTACAGACAAAGCTGAAGCTCTTGCTTATGTTAAGGAACACGGAGCACCTATCGTTCTCAAGGCTGACGGTCTTGCAGCTGGAAAAGGTGTTGTAGTTGCCCTCAACATGGATGATGCACTCAAGGCAGTTGAAGAACTTATGGAAGGCCAGCTGGTTGGAGATGCCGGACGCAAACTCGTAATTGAAGAATACATGCGCGGAGTTGAAATCTCAATCCTCGGTGCAGTTTCAGTTAATCCAGAACTTACAAAGGCAGGAAAATCCTGCATAGTTCCATTTATGAGTGCCCGCGACCACAAGAGACTTCTTGATGGGGCAAAGGGACCAAACACAGGCGGAATGGGAGCAATCTGTCCTGTTGATGATGTTACAGATGAAATCCTTGCCCAGTTCAACAAGAACATTCTTGAACCAACTCTCAAGGGTATTCAGGCAGAAGGATGGGATTACAGGGGATTCATTTTCTTTGGCCTCATGATCACAAAGGAAGGACCAAAGGTTATCGAATACAATGTTCGTCTTGGAGATCCTGAAACACAGTCGGTACTTCCATTGATGGATTTTGATTTTGCAGAAATGTGTAAGGCCGTTACAGACGGAACTTTGAACGAATTCAAGACAGCATGGAAGCCTGGTTATGTTGTTGCTCCTGTTGCAGTAAGCGGAGGTTATCCAAAAGCCTACAAGAAGGGAATGACAATCAAGATTGATACTGCGAAAGTAGAAGAAACTGGTGCAAAGGTATTTTTTGCAGGTGCAATGGAAGACAGAAGAACAGAAGGCGGAATCGTAACAAACGGCGGCCGTGTTCTTGCCTGTTCTGCTCAGGGAAATACTTTTGATGAAGCATGGAAGAAGGCATATGCTGCCATCGAACATGTAAGCTTCGAAGGCATGTTCTATAGAAAGGATATCGGTCTTCCTGGTGCAGCCGAATCAAACTAATCCTGACTAATTTTTAAAATAGCAAACCCCGATGCTGACCATCGGGGTTTGCTATTTTAAACTGCTTCCATTTATTTTCCTACGCAGAACCTTGAGAAAATGTTTCCAAGGACATCATCAGGAGTTACATCACCGGTAACTTCACCAAGACTATCAAGGGCATCTTCAAGATCCTGAACAACCGCATCAAGACCATACTCTCCGGTAGCGGCAATTTCCAAAGCATGTGAAACCCTTTCAAGGGCTTCCTGGACAGATTTTTTCTGGCGTTCTGAACCAAGGCCTGCGTGCTCTTTTTCTGCAATGTCACCGTCAAGAACAATTTCCTTTACAGCCGAAACCAATTCTTCAATTCCGATTCCATTCTTTGCAGAAATTTTAACGGCTCGCCTCCATGGACCGTCTGTTGGAATTACAACATTCAAGTTTTCTTCGCATTTATTCATAACGAGAATGCTTGGAACACTTTTCTGTTCAATAATGTACTCCATATCTTCGTTCTTGAGTCCATTGTTGGAATCCACGAGATAAAGGATTACATCTGCATCTTCCGAAAGATCTTTGGTAAGTTCAACACCGCGGGCTTCTATTACATCATCAGTTTTTCTTAAACCTGCTGTATCAAAAAGCCTTACTGGGATTCCACCAAAGTCTGCATAGCTTTCAATCCAGTCTCTGGTGGTTCCTTCTATGTTGCTTACGATAGCCCTTTCTTCCTTAAGTAAAGTGTTGAAAAGGCTTGATTTACCGGCATTAGTTTTTCCGCACAGAACAACACGGGCGCCATCCTGATAAAGTTTTTCGCTTTTCCAGGATGCTTCCAGCTGCTGAAGTTTTTCCTTCACCTGAACTAAAGGTGTTGTATCGAAACATTCCGCAATATTTTCTTCGTCTTCAGGATATTCAATTTCAACTTCAATGTTTCCAAGGACATCAATGACATTTTTTTTCAATGAATCAATGAGCTCAAAAAGATTTCCGGAAAGTCTTCCTGCTGCCCTTCCGCGGGAAAGGTCTGTTTTACTGTCGATTATTTCTTTTACGGCTTCCGCCTTTGTAAGGTCTGTCTTTCCGTTGATATAGGCACGGAAAGTATATTCTCCCCTTTCTGCTTTTCTGAAACCGTTGGCAAGAAAAAGATTATAGATTGATGTAACAACCGAAACACCGCCATGGCAGAAAATTTCCACCATGTCTTCACCTGTAAAGGATTTTGGTGCACGATATACTGCTGCCATTACTTCATCAATTCTATTGCTCTCCTTAGGCTTTAAAGGATCAATGACCCAACCGTAAACAAGAGAATTGCCCTGTGCTTCTGACAGGGCCTTTGGTCGTGAAAATATTCTTGATGCAAGTTCAATGCAGTTCTTGCCGCTTGCCCTTACGATTCCTATTGCACTTGGAACGAGGGCTGTGGCAATTGCTGCTATAGGTTCTTCTGGTGTATAGCCTGTATTATTCATGGTTCACTGCCGGAAATGGTTCAACAATAAGGAAATTCCTTGAAGTTGATACAGGATTTTCATAGTCCTCCTGTTCAAGGACTGTATTCCAAACAGAAAGCATTTCATCCTTGCTTACTATATTTTCTCCGGCAATTCCTTCAGTACTACTGTCATTAGGATCAGTTTCCTTGCTGAAGGCTGGAATCCTTGTTTGCTTTGCAGCTTCGTTATGATGCCATGGAGATAAGGTTGTATCTTCTGGATCCGGACTTATGTCTTCGTAGTATCCGCCTGAATTATTCCAGTACATGTAGCCTCTGTCGATTCCATCGCGAACACCGAAAACTTCACGGCTTACATAATTCTTGTCGTAGTATTTTCTGTCATAGCGGACACCCATGTAGAATGCCTGGAGCCATGGACGAACGACAATCCTGTTTCTTCCGATTACCGTATTTCTGTATGAACCGTAGAAGAAAATTCTGTATGGACGTTCTTCATAAGGGGAATAATCAAGGAAGCTCTGTTCAAAGTGCGATGGGTAGAACATAGGACAGATTACATCAACATATTCGCTCATGAGTTCAACATCCTGACCTGTTCTTGTGCCAGAACGATACCAGCCGTTGGCACCGTAAATGTCGATTCCAATTGGAGCGTCAATGTTCTTGCGTGCATAAGAAAGAAATGAAACCAAAGCACTTTCCTTGTCCATTCCCTTATCTTTCCATCTGTAGGAAGCCGATCCCATGTTGAGTCCATCTGTAGGGAATCTTATGTAGTCAAACTGAATTTCATCGAATCCGCGCTTGATTAGTTCCTTTGCAATTTCAACATTGTATTCCCAGACTTCTTCGCTGTATGGGTCTACCCAGTTTTCATCGTAATAGTTTGCCTTCTGGCCTGTTACGGTTCCGTCTTCTGCAGTAATGTTTTCGTAACTGCGGACACCAACCCAAGGTGAATTTGTCTTGTAGTTCCAGACAGCATATTTACCTTTTCCATAGCCTGCAAGGTTTCTGTCCTTGAAAACAACGATGCGGCCAATAAGGTAAGTTCCATCCTTCTTGAAGTCTGAAACAAGCTTGTCCACATCGATTTTATATCCGGTAACCTTTCCCTTTTCCTTAAGGAGTGGACTTTCCGGCTCAAAACGAAGGAGTCCATAGTCATCCTTCATGTCTATAACAACCGCATTCAATTTGTTGTCGTTTACAATCTTGCGGTACTTTTCAATTCCCTTGTCGTTGCGAAGCTGATACACAGAGGAGTACACAGCTTTCTTTTTGTTTGCAACTTCACCCCAAGGTGTAAGTATTACATCCGGATTAAGGAGCCAAAGTTCGCTGAGTTCAAGAGGTGTATCGAGTCCACAGACAACTTTTGGAACATATGCTGTATTTACAATTGCATGGGCTGCACTGAGCCTGTTCTTCCAAGTGTCATAGCTTTCCAATTCTGTTACTGTCTTATCGCCGAGAGAGAATACACTTATCTTTCCAAGGGCTGAATAAACGATGCTGGAACCGCTCTGACAAAGTCCGTCGATTGTATCTGTCTGTTCTTCACCGTGATAAACTTTTTCACCCTTCTTGTCTTTCCAATTGAATCTGTAAATATTCGGAAGGAAAGTCTGTGAAAGATATACTTCTGCAAAATAATTTCCGTTTGCATCCCGGCACATAACCGGAAGAATATCTGCAATCTCATCAACCTGAGTCATGCTTGGCATTGCTGCGAAACCGGCACTTACATCAAACCATGCTGGCTTTCTTGCATCTGCCCTGTAATAGCTGAAACCATAAATCGGATGAGACATGAAAACAACAAGTTCGCTTCCGTTGATTGTACCGTCCTTCTCGTATATCGGCATATGAGTAACGGCAACTGCTTTTACGCCCGCTGTATATTTACTTGCTGAACCTATGTTCTCCCAATTCTGTCCACCATCTCTTGTAAGATAAACGGCATCCTTTGTTGCTGTTACGAGAATATCTGGATTGAAAGGATCCGCACAAATGTCTTTTAATAGTGCTGCTTTCTGCTCAAGGTGCTTCTGTATCCCGTCAAATGATTTTACGGTAAGAAATGGAAGTCCCGCATTTCTTTCAGTGAAAGTAATCAAATCTGATGAAGATATGATACCTTTGTCTGTAAGGAAAAACCATCTTGCAGCTGTTTTGATGATCCTTTCAACTTTTCCTTCCGTCCAGACAGGTTCTGCAGTTCCATTTCCCAAAACCTTGAACAGACCTTTGTCCGTACCAAGGAGAAATGGAGTACCGTCCTTGTCTTTTTCCTTGAAAGTAACTTTCTTTTCAGGAAGAGTTTCAGGCAACTGATACAATGGTTTAGTCTGTGCAAAAACAGTTTCAGTAATAAACAATAGAGATAATGCCAGGCAAATTTTTACAGAGATAGGTTTCATGTTCAAATTTTCGGCATTGCATCATAAAAAATGAGTAATTTTTTTATTCGAAGATTTTGTAAAGAATGTTTCCTTCCCTGCTGACAATTTTCTCTTCTATAGACTTGTTTGAATATAGTCCCTGGGCATCAGCAAGATTAGTCTTTTTGTAGGATTTTCCTTTTTTTATCCTGTTGATCACATAAGAAATTTCCTGACCTACATCCTGATTTTTTACGACGGTATAGTTGAGGACTCCGGACATAATCATCCTTCTAAGGTTATCAGTGTCTTCAAAGGCAAAGATGTACACGTCTTCTCCAGGCATCTTTCCGTGCTTAAAGAGAACATCGATGACACCCTGATAATCATTTTCCGATTCAACAAAAACAACATCTAGGCCAGGGCATTCGGCATAGACTTCTTCCATAAGGCTTTTTGCCATGATGTATTCACCGTTGGTTTCACGCTTTGAAATTATTTTCCAGCCTTCGTTTTTTTCTACGGCTTCACCAATGGCCAGATTTCTTTCCCTTGCAGAAGTCGTGTCGGCAAAATCATTAAGGACGAGAATTTCAACATCAACTTTTCCCTGCTCGTATAATTCAAGGCACTTGGTTGCAAGAACTGCTTCTCTGTAGAAATCCGGTCGAACTTCATAAACAACTCTGTTTTCATGATCCGACTCAGTGGCAACAGAATTTCCGCACACGATTACGGGAATATTATGAAGGAAACAATTGTCTATGGCATATTTCAGTCCATGTTCATTAACTGGATCCACTATTATGAAATCAACCTTGCGCTGAACAAATGAATAGATATTGTTGACCTGTTCCTTTATTTCGCAGTTGGAATTGAATTCAACGATCCTATACTTTGAAGCGTCGGAAAAAGCTTCCCTTATTGAAGCTTGATTTGACAAGTAAGGTTCTGAATTTCTGCCTGAATATGAAAAACCGATGGTAAGGATTTTTTTCTCGCTTTCATTCTGAGGAAGTAAAAAGCAGGAACTAAGTATAAGAGAAAAAAATATAGCAGTAATAAAGAACAGGGATTTTTTCACATGAACCTCACTACTGCTATTTTATTGCTAAATTATTGAAATTTCAATTTTAAGCGAGAGTCAAATCGCCTTCTTTAATCCACTGGATTTTCCTGAGAAGAAGACCAAGTGCCCACGAAATAACTCCAGGAAGAACAAAGCAAACAAGAACAAGACCAAGCCAGTCGAAGAAAACCGGATTAATCGCAACGGCACCATGTTCAATTGCCGCAGCACTTGGATCAAACCAACCTGAAATCACACCGATCTGTCCGACAAGGCCACATGTTCCCATTCCTGATGAAACCGCAGCACCGTTCATTTCCATTTTGAAGATGCAGGTAGCAATAGGACCTGTAATTGCAGAAGCAACTATGGCAGGAATCCAAACGCGTGGATTCTTTACGATATTCGGCATCTGAAGCATGGAAGTTCCAAGCCCCTGAGAAAGGATTCCGCTCCATCTGTTTTCTCGGAAGCTGAGGACAGCAAAGCCAACCATCTGGGCACAGCAACCTGCAACGGCAGCGCCACCTGCAAGACCTGTAAGTGCAAGGGCATGACAAATGGCAGCAGAACTTACTGGAAGCGTAAGGAGGATTCCAACAATGACAGAAATGATCACACCCATGAGGAATGGTCTCAATGTTGTTGCCCATACAATGAGATTACCGAAAGCCGCAGCTCCTTTTCCGATATAACCTGCAAAGAGGACAGAAAGAAGCGCACCACAAACGATTGTAACCAATGGAGTTACGATAATATCAACCTTTGTCTTTTTACTTACAAGCATTCCAGCTTCTGCGGCTATGATGGCAATGATGAGGACAGCAAGAGGTCCACCTGCACCACCAGAAACATTTGCCGCACTACCAACAGCAACAAGTGAAAAAAGAACCAATGGAGAAACCTGCATGGCAAAACCGATGCCCACAGCCATAGCTGCACCGACAACATGTGGTTCACCAGCAAAAGTTCCTGCCTTTACAAGGAAATCAAAGACTGGGTTGACATCGATGCGGAGAAGCTGCTGACCCAATGTCTTGACGATAGTTCCGATAAGAAGGGATGCAAAAAGTCCCTGTGCCATTCCGCCTAAAGCATCAATCAGATAACGCTTTACGTACTTGTTCATAAACAATACCTCATGAGAAAAAATAATTGTGATAATGATTTTGACTTACTTGGTGATGTAGTGATAAGAGCGGTCGTAGGCTCCTTAGGCAGTGGTAGATTCCATTCTGCCGACAGTCATCTCAAACGTAACTTCTAAAGGAGAAAATAGCAGAAGAAAGGAATTTAATCAACAATCAGACTGACATTACAGCCTTAGCAAGCTGATCTGCACAGCTGGTTCCCTTATCACGGCAAAGATTTCCCAGAAGTTTTGCGGAAATTTCTTCAGCTGTCATTCCTTCACAAAGCTTTGAGACCGCCTTAAGGTTTCCATTGCATCCGCCTTCAAACGAAATGTTGTGGATTTTTTTATCATCATCGCGTTCAAAGTGAATTACCTGGGCACAAGTACCTGTTGTTTTATAATCGAATTTTTCCATAATAAGACCTCTTGATTTAATTCTATCATATATTCGGGAAAATATCTTCAGTTCCAAATTGAAAGATTTGTTTTTTGGCATTATGATTTCTTTCATGTATCACTTCATTGTTAATCCTGTATCACGCTCCGGCAAAGGACTTAAACTCTGGCAAAAACAGATTGAACCAGAACTTAAAAACCAGGGTATAGAATATTCAGTTGAGTTTTCAAAAGAACGCGGAGACGTAACGAACATTGTTGCAAAGATTTCTTCAGCGTCAAAGAATGAAAGCGACTGCATCATTGTAATTCTTGGCGGAGACGGAACTGTTAATGATGCAGTACAGGGAATAAAAGATTTTGAGAACACTACCCTTGCATACATTCCAACTGGATCAAGCAATGATTTTGCCCGTGACCTTAAGCTTCCGCACAGCGTAAAGAAAAACATTAGGCGCATACTCAGTGCAAAGGCTCCGGTACTCATGGATGTGGGACAGGTTGAAACAGAAAGAGGAACAAGAAGATTTGCCGTAAGCAGTGGCCTTGGCTTTGACGGTGCAGTCTGCCAGAAATCAGTGCATTCAATTCTCAAAAAGAGACTGAATAAAGTTGGACTTGGAAAACTCACATATCTTGGAATTGCGCTCAACCAGATCATCAACGCACCAAAGGTTGATGCGGAAATAACCTTTGCCGATGGAAAAAAAATCCAGGTCAACAAACTTATTTTCCTTGCGGCAATGGTTCACAAATATGAAGGAGGTGGTTTCAAGTTCTGTCCTAAAGCCGATGCCTATGATGGTGAACTTGATTTCATATGCGCCTTCAACAAGAGCATTCCGGGAATTCTTTTAGCGCTTCCTACCGCTTTCTTTGGATTCCATCACATCTTCAAGGGAATTGAAATCTATCGTTTCAAGGCAGCCGAAGTAAAGACTTCCATTCCACTTTGGCTTCACACTGACGGTGAAGTTGGATACAAGGCACAGTACCTGAACTTTTCACAGCTTGAAAAGAAACTTAAATTCATTCTGTAGGCTCATCATGAACTATCAGGCAGAACTGGAAAAAACAATCAGAAACCTCAAAGGAAAGCCAAGTCTACTTCTTCACGCCTGCTGCGGTCCATGCTCAAGCTATGTAATGGAATACCTTGCTTCAATTTTTGAAATTACGATTTTGTACTACAACCCAAACATTTATCCTCAGGAAGAATATGAAAGAAGGCTACAGGAGCTTAAGGATTTTCTTCCAAGATTTTCACCTGCCGTTGAAAACAAAATCAAGCTTGTGGAAATGAATTATGAGCCTGAAGAATTCTACGATGCAATAAAAGTCCGTGAAGAACCAGCCATGGCAGATGACCCTGAAAAGGGAGAACGCTGCAGAAGATGCTATGAATTCAGATTGAGAAAATCATACTCCTATGCGGCAGAAAACAATTTCGAGTATTTCTGTACTACACTATCTATAAGTCCATTCAAAGATTCTGTAAAGATAAATGCTGAAGGTGAAAAAATCGCTGCTGAAAATCCCCAAGGTCCAAAATGGCTCTATTCAGACTTCAAAAAGAAAAGCGGTTTTTTACGAAGCCTTGAAATAAGTGAAGAATACGGACTGTATCGCCAGCAATACTGCGGATGCATCTATTCAACAAGAACTGCAGTTCCAGATTAAGTTTCTTTTTTTGTTCCCCATACTATAAATGAATAGTATAATGGCCTCATGACTTTTTCAGGAAAAATAATTTTTTTCATAGCATTGCTCTATGGCGTAATCGTAGCTGGAGCCAATGTAATAGGTGTCGTAATTCCTAACATTTTTACCAGCAATGATTTGACTAATGGTGAAATGGACGGATGGATTCAGTTCCTTGAAACCAGTTCAACCTGTAACTGGACCCAGTACTTAACCTTTCTTGTCCCTACTGTACTCTGCATCATGCATTCGTTTTCAACAAGAAAGAAAAGAATCAGCCATTTCATAAACCTTCCCATTGCCTATTCAACCATTGGCATTTCAGGATGGATTTCTTATTTCATTCTTGAACTGTTCTACATCAGAATTGCAATCAGTCTAGGATATGTTTTTAATGTCGCAGATGTTTTAAAAACTTCAATACTGAATCTTGCAGTAGAAGCAACAGTAACCTTCTCACTATCATTTTTTGTGACAGAAACAGTTCATAGAAAATATGTACTTCCAAAATATTTCTCTGAAGGAAATCTTTCACGATATACAGGAACAAAATATCCGAAAGTGAGATTCCTATTCATTGTTAACTATGTTTCAGTAACTTTATTTCCAGTCATATTCCTTTCGACACTGATTCTTTCTCTGCAGCAAAGATTTGACTTTCACATCGATACAAAATCCTTTTACATGCTTGTCGTAATTCTCGCAATCGGAATAGCAATTTCCATTCTGCTCAACACTTATTTTTCAAAGCCGCTTGAAAAAATCAAGGACCGCATCGAAAAAATCAAGGAAGGCGATTACACATCAAAAATAAATTTTGTTGCCAACGATTCTTTCGGAGAGCTTGCAGACACCCTCAACGACATGACCGAATCAATCGAATCAAAGACAAAGAAAATTCTAGAAATACAGAACTCCATCATTGAGGGAATGGCAACCATGGTTGAAAGCCGCGACAACTCTACAGGCGGACACATCAAGAGAACAAGTTCCTGCGTTAAGATTTTTGCAGAACATCTTAAGAAAGTTCCTGAATACAAGGATATTCCTGAAAGTTTCTACAATGCAGTAATCAAGGCAGCTCCTATGCATGATCTTGGAAAAATTGCAGTTGACGATGCAATTTTAAGGAAGCCAGGGAAATTCACAGACGAAGAATACGAAAAAATGAAGGCTCATTCTGCTGAAGGTGCAAGAATCGTAGAAAATGTTTTGAGTTCCGCTGACGATATTGAATTCAAAAAGATCGCTGTAAATGTAGCCCACTACCACCACGAAAAATGGAATGGCCAAGGATATCCAGAAAAAATTTCTCGCACTGACATTCCGCTGGAAGCAAGAATAATGGCTCTGGCTGATGTTTTTGACGCTCTTGTAAGCAAGAGATGTTACAAGGACAATTTTTCATTCGACAAGGCATTCCAGATTATCGAAGAGGATTTGGGAACACACTTTGACCCAGTCCTCGGATTGGAATTCATAAAGTGTCGGCCTGAACTGGAAAAACTATACAATTAAATTTCTGTTGCAAGCCTAGCAGCTAAAAGCCTTTTCAAGTTTTTCATCCAGAATGGATACGAAATTTGAAAAGGTTATTTTTTTATCTGTATCTTTTTCTGAAAGTTTTTCAAAATATTCAAAGAGCATGGACATGAACAGACCTGCCTTTGAAGGCAACTTCATGTTCCTGTTGACAATGAGTTTTGAAAGGAAAACACAGCTGCAAAGCTTAATTGACCTTTCAAGACCTGAAAGAATTGCGCCGTCGGTAATTTTAAGCTTCCAGATTTCCACAAGGATTTTGCCGTGAGGAACAAGAATCGAAAAGAATGTTACGGACAGAATTATTGCAAGTGAAGGAAGAAACTTTACCTTTTTATTTTTTGCAAGGCACGCAACAATGGACAGCAGGAAAATTGAAGTTACCACATAAATTGATTTAGAAAAGAAAAGCAGGATGAACATCAGAAGAGAAAAGACCAGAATAAGTGACTGAAACTTTGAAGAAGATTTTATTTCTTCTGCAGCTGCGGATTTTTTTTCTGCGTTTTTTTCTTCCGCCCAACTTACATTTTTTAGATCTGCAAGCCACTTTGATTTTTCTACAAAGACATTGGCAAACAAGCCCATTGCTATTGAAGCTACGAAACTGATGGCAAGCAAAACTGGCGCAACAAATTTTGTATTCTCTCCAAACAGAAAAATGAAGGCTACTCCAAGCTGGGCAAGATTGTTGGCAAGACCGCCTGCCATGCTGATTCCAAGCCAGGACACAAGCTTTCTTTCATAAAAGAGATGAAAAATTGCCATCATTACAAAGCCTGAAGCTAGGGATCCCGCCAAGGAAAAAAGAAAAATATAAGAAAACAAAGTTCCGCTGATGATTCCCTGGAGAAGAACCTTAAGGAAAATCAAGGCAGTGCTTTCCTTACGAGTCATGCAGAGAAAAGAAATCATTATGGGAAGGTTTGCAAGACCAAGGCGAAAAAAAGGCACCGGCTTTGGAATCGCATATTCAACTGCGGAAAGAAAAAAACACAAGGCCGAAAAGAATGCCAGTTTTCTCATTACAGGCCGCCACCTACTGAAGGTAAACCATCAGGAGCATGATGTCGCTGTTGCGGATTCCACTGATGCGGGATGCCTGTCCCAAAGTCACAGGGCGAACCTTTTCAAGCTTGCCCCGGCTTTCAGAAGAAAGGGCCACGATCTTTGAATAGTCAAAGTTATCCGGAATGCGGACATTTTCCATGCGGTGCATTTTTGCAACACGATTGTCCTGCTTTTCAATGTAGTAGCGGTACTTGTGATCTTCCTTTGCAAGAGTCCATTCAAGCAAGGTGTAGTTGCCCGGATTCTCTCCATCAGGATGCTTGTCCAGAAATGCCATGGCTTCTTCTACATTGCGGTACTTGAGTTCCATGGAATCCATCTGTTCCTTTGAAATCAAGCCGACATTGAAACCTTTCTGACGCAACCTTCTGTCTGCCGTGTCGTGGCGAAGCTTAAGGCGATATTCAGCGCGGGCGGTAAACATGCGGTATGGTTCCTTTGTTCCAAGAGTAACAAGGTCATCGATGAGAACACCGATATAACCTTCATCACGTCCAAGGACCAGAGGTTCATAAGACGGAATCTTTTCAAAATTATTGAAGCCATTTTCCGTCTGGAAGTTTTTAAGTTTTTCCGAAAGTTCCTTTGTTTCCCGTGCGGAAATTTCCGCAAAGTTCTTAAGGTCTTCTGCATTGAACACAGGCTTTGGCTGGAACTTTCCTTTTTCTCCGCTTGCAGGACTTGAATAGATTTTTGAATCTGCGGCGCAAAGAGGTCCGCAAAGGTTCTTGTGTTCCCGTGCGTAAAGACCTGCGTTGATTCCGGCAATGAGTCCCTGACCTGCGGCTTCTTCATAGCCTGAAGTTCCGTTTATCTGGCCTGCATCAAAAAGTCCTGCGACACGTTTTGTTTCAAGGCTCGGGAAAAGCTGTGTAGGTTCAACATAATCGTATTCAACGGCATAGCCTGGGCGACTTACAACACAGTTTTCAAAACCGCTCATTGTGCGGAGGAAAGCATCCTGAACTTCTTCTGGCAATGAAGAACTCAAACCGTTAAGGTAGATCTCATCAGTTTCAAGACCTTCCGGCTCAACAAAAAGCTGGTGGCGTTCGCGTTCTGCAAAGCGCATTACCTTATCTTCAATGGACGGACAATAACGAGGACCTATGCCGCTGATCTTTCCCGAATACAATGGAGAGCGTCCAATGTTTTCGCGGATGATTCTGTGGGTTTCTGGATTTGTATACACAAGGTGACAAGGAACCATAGGGCGTTCAACTTTTTCAGTGTCAAAGCTGAATGGAATTACTTCTTCATCACCTTCGTTAAGTTCAAGTTTTGAAAAATCAATTGTGTGGCGGAGAATGCGTGGAGGAGTTCCAGTCTTAAGGCGGCCAGTCGTAAAGCCAAGACGGTTAAGGCTTTCTGTAAGTCCAAAGGCACCTGTCTCTCCAATGCGACCGCAAGGGGCATCGTATTCACCGATGAAAATTCTTCCGCCAAGGAAAGTTCCTGTTGTAAGGACTACGGAACGGCATGTAACGATTCTTCCGCGCTCGGTAACAACGCCTATGACCTTCTGGCGCATTCCGCTTTTTGCAGCATCGGTTGCATATTCATAGTTAAGGTTGCTTCTCTTTTCACCCGGAATCGTGTTGAGTTCCGCAGAACTGTCGGAATTTTCAGGAAGCGGTGTATCAGATGCAACGGTCAAAACATCAACGACAGTATCCATAAGGGTACAAAGGTTTTCTGTTGTTTCAAGGGTCTTGCGTGCAAGCTGGGAATACAGAAGTTTGTCTGCCTGGCTTCTTGGTGCCTGAACTGCAGGACCACGGCTTTTGTTCAGCATGCGAAACTGGATCATGGACTTGTCTATGAGCTTACCCATTTCTCCGCCGAGGGCATCAATTTCGCGGACGATGTTTCCCTTTGCGATACCACCTATACTCGGGTTGCAGGACATTCTTCCCACTGAATCTATGGTCTGAGTAATGAGAACAGTTTTCAATCCCATGCGTGCGCAGGCAAGGCTAGCCTCAATACCTGCATGACCGCCACCACATACGGCAACGTCAAATGAATCATAAAAAGCCATGGGCGAAATTATACCGAGATTAAAGGAAAAAAACAATTTTCATAAACAGAGTTTCTTTGCTATAATCACGCATCAAATAGAGGTACAGACACATGGCAAATCCATTTAAAAAGTTCACTTTGAAACTTGGCGACACTTTTGATTCCAACACCTGCTGGATTCCTTTTTTCATCAGCCTCATGTCCATGGGATTGGGTTACGGACTTTACAAGGGAGTAATCGACAACTATCTTGCGGAAGTCGTTGGCATGGGAGAATTCCATCGCGGCGTTGCAGAGTTTTTCCGCGAACTTCCAGGATTTCTTCTGGTTTTCATTCTTGCTCTCCTCTACCGTTTTTCTGCCGAAGGAGTTTTTAAAATCGGCGGCCTCATAATGCTTGTGGGAATGCTCCTTCACATGGGACTTCCTGCAGACAGGATTCTTGTGACAACAGCCATCTGCATCTATTCCCTTGGCGAACACATGCAGCTTGGAATGAGGAACACCCTTTCACTTGAATATTCAAAGGAAGGTCGCGGCGGTCGTGCCCTTGGATTCCAGAATTCAATCTATCAGGGCGGAACTCTTGCAGGCTTCTTCATCGTCATGATTGCATTCAGCTTCATCGGTGGCGAAAAATCATTCCGTCTTTTCTTTGCCATAAGCGCACTCATCATGGGAATCGGAACTGTCCTTGCTTTCCGCATGACGGGACAGAGCAAGACCGACAAGTCAAAGAGCCGTTTCTATTTCAGAAAGAAGTATACGAAATTCTATTTTCTTGAAGTCTTCTATGGAGCACGCAAGCAGATTTTCTTTACCTTTGGACCTTATGTTCTGATTCTCTTTTACAAGGCAAGCACAAGCACAATCTGCCTTCTGTTTGCAATCAGTGCCATCTGCTGTTCCCTTGCAAGCCCTCTCGTGGGAAAAATCATCGACCGTCTTGGCTACAAGATTGTTATGGTTTCAGACACATTGATTCTTGTAATCGTCTGTTTCTTCTACGGATTTGCACACAGGATTTTTCCTCAGAATGTTGCCTTCATCATCTGCTGTGCAAACTACATTCTGGATTCAGTGATTTCACTGGCTTCAATGGCAAGCAATGTCTACGTTCAGGACATTTCCGATTCAAAGGAAGAGGTGCGTGCAACAATCAGCACGGGAATTTCCGTTAACCATTTCATTACAATTCTCATTGCTTTGTTCGGCGGATGGATCTGGCAGGTTCTTGGTATCGAGACACTGTTTACACTTTCTGCCATCCTTGGCATCTTCAACAGCATCTATGCTGCCACGATCAAGGTGCCTAAGAAAGTTTAAATATCGCGCAGTTATTCTCTGAAGCACATAAATAAAAAAAATGAAAATCTACCAGTCAGTACGAGTCTGCCAAAACCGCTAGATATCGTCGCTACATGCAAAGCCCTGCAAGGAAACTATCTTTCAGGGCTTTGAATGTTTTTGTCGGCCTCTTCCTTCCTTCTCGATTTTCATACATTTCTTACTAGACGTGCTTCAGAGATTAAATTTAGTAATTATGGGTCCTCCCTCCTGCTTTTTTTTCCTGCGTCCCGCCAATTTCTTAGGCAGTCATTATCTTAATAAAACATGAAAATCGAGACAGTAAACGCAGGCCCCAGCGACTGATTAATTAGAAACTATGTTGTTTACCCAGACGCCCTTCCTTATTAGAACAATTCCTATGACGCACTTTATCAGGTCCAGGGCTTTTACAATAAGGTAGATCAATATGATTCCCATGGCGGTGTAGCGCGTAAGCACAAAAGCAGTCGGAACTATGAAAACCCAAACAAAGACGCTGTCGAACAAAAATGTAATAAAAGTCTTTCCACCTGAACGCAGTGTAAAATAGCAGCCGTGTACTACGGCTAGAATTGGAAGGAATATTCCAGTCTGCATTATGAAGTTTGCGGCAAAATTCTTGACCTCGTTTTCCGTATTGTAAAATGCTGGAAAAAGATTCCTGCAAAGGACAAGGACTCCACCAATTACGGCGCTTACGACAAAAGACAAGGCTATCATCCTGCTTGCTGTAGACTTTGCTTCTTCATTTTTTCCTGCACCCAGAAGCTGACCTGCAAGGATTGAAATAGATTCCCCGATGGCAAAAAGAAATACGTTGAAAAGATTTGCAATAGTGTTCGTAATATTCAGGGCAGCAACTACGGCAAGTCCACGCAAAGAGAAGCTCTGATTCAGCATTGTAAGACCAAGCGACCATAGGGTTTCATTTGCGGCAAGAGGAAGTCCTTTGAGGATGATTTTTTCCACGAGAGCAAATGGAACCTTAAACGATGCAAAAGCACCTTCTATAAATTTGCAGCGGTCTTTATGGGTGTGGGTCCAGACAATTTCGATTCCAGATTCAACAAAACGGGAAACAACTGTAGCAATGGCAGCACCTTTTACGCCGAGTTCTGGAAAACCAAAGTGTCCGAAAATCAAAATGTAGTTCAAGGCAAGATTAACAAAAACGGCAACAAAACCAGCCTTCATGGGAACGGAAGTTTCGCCTATGTCACGAAGAGTCCCTGCATAAACCATCCCAAGTGCAGTCGGAATCATGCCTATGAGCATTATCATCATGTAGTCCTTAGCATGACGCATGGTGGCAACTGGGTCTCCTATGCTATCTGATTCGTGAATGAATTTTTCCATGAAGTATTCGCCAAACAGCAGAAAAACTGCCGCACCAACAATTGTTGCAATTCCAACAAGATAGAGTTTGATTCTGAAAGTGTCCCTTACGCCTTTATGGTCACCTTTGCCAAAAAACTGGGCTGTAAAAATTCCAGCACCGCAGGAAGAACCCCATACGCACAAAGTAAAAACAAAAAAAAGCTGTGAAAAAATGCTGACTCCGTTCATGGAATCAGTTCCGCAGCGGCCTACCATAAGATTATCAAGAAGACCTACAAAATTTGTAATGGTGCTTTGAATTACGATAGGCAATGTTATGGTGAATATATTTCTGTAAAAAGATTTATCAAACTTCAAGTTCATGGCTTTATATTACATTAAATATCTTCATTATTGTAGTAAGGAAGGCATTTAAGTATAATGAAGAAAAAATCAAAAGGTGGCAGAAAAATGTTGCTTGCTAAAAGACTTGAAAACTTACATCCTTATGTTCCAGGAGAACAGCCTAAGGACCGCGTATACATAAAGCTCAACGCAAATGAAAACCCATATCCCCCATGCAAGGCAGTGGCAAAGGCAGTAAAAAAAGCTGTTGCAAAAAACATAAGCAATCTTGGCCTCTATCCAGATCCAGACAGCAACGACCTTCGCTTTGCAATCGCCGAGATGCTCAACGAGACTGGCGGATGCTTCAACAACTCAAAGGAAGCAAAAAAGGCACTTCCATTCACAATCACACCTGACATGATTTTCTGTGGCAACGGCAGTGACGAGGTATTGAGTTTTGTTTTCTACACTTTCTTTGACAGCGACAGACCTTTGGTAATGCCAGAATTCACATACAGCTTCTACCCTGTATACTGCGGATACTACAACATCCCAATGTGTCAGGTTCCACTCAAAGAAACCTGGGAACTTGACGTAGACAAAATGCTTGAGGAAGCAAACAAAAACGACAGCGCAATCATTTTTGCAAATCCAAATGCGCCTACAGGAATCGCACTCAAACGTGCAGAAGTTGCAGCAATGATCGAAAAGGCACCAAAGGACAAAATCTTCATTGTTGACGAAGCCTACGCAGACTTTGGAGATGAAAGCTGTATTCCTCTTCTTGAAAAATACGACAATCTTGTGATCGTCCGCACATTCAGCAAGAGCCTTTCTTTTGCAGGGATGAGGCTTGGTTATATCGTAGCATCTCCTGATCTTGTTCGTTCAGTATTCACTGTAAAAAATTCTTTCAACCACTTCCCTGTTGATTTCCTTGCACAGAAAGCTGGAATCGCAAGCTGCGAGAACTACGACTACTGCGAAGAAAACGCAAGGAAAGTCGTTGCAGAAAGGGAAAGCATTACAAAGTTCCTTCGCGAGCGTGGATGGTTTGTAATCGATTCAAAGACAAACTTCATCTTTGCAAAAAAGGATGGAGTCAAGGGAACAGATATTTATCAGGCAGTCAAGAAAGCAGGAATCCTCATCCGCCACTTTGCAACACCTGGCATTGAAGAATTTGTCCGTATCTCAATCGGAACAAAAAAGCAGATGGACCTTTTGAAATCAGTTTTGGAGGAAGTATGAAATTCTTAGTACTCAGCGACATTCACGGAAATCTTGAAAACCTTGAAAAATTAAATTCAATGGCAAAGGAAGCCGACGGAATTATTTTTGCAGGAGACTTTACGGAGTTCGATAACGAAAAGACTGGACTTCCAGTTCTCAAAGCCCTCTGCAAGATGAATGAAAATATTTTTGCTGTTCGCGGTAACTGCGATTACCCTTCCCTTGAAGAAGAATTCGAAGGAAGCGACATCAGCTGCGAGCGCCAGCTTGTAATGCATGAAGGTCTTGCTTTTGCAGGCAGCCACGGCGGAAGCAAGTTTACGGGAACTACTCCAAACGAAAGGACAGAAGAAGAACTTCAGTCTGACTTCAACATCATCACAAACGAAGGTGCACAGGAATGGGACAACCTTATTGTCGTGATGCACAACCCACCAAAGAATACTGACTGCGACAAGATTCCAGGCGACATTCATGTTGGAAGCGAATTGTCTACAAAGTTCATTGAGGAATACAAGCCTCTCGCCGTCATCACAGGACACATCCACGAAAGTGCCGCCATCTGCAAGGTTGGAAATACAACAGTGATAAACCCAGGCGCTGTTGCAGAAGGCAAATACGGATGGCTTACTGTAAGCAAGAAAGACGGTAAGTGGACTGTAGATTCAGCAGAATTGAAAAACCTTTAATATAAATCTTTTACAGACCTATACACGTACAGCTTTTTGCTGTTCGTGGGGCGAAAGTTACTGAAGGTACCGGCATCTAGGTCGCAAATTCTTTCGCCTATTATCCCCGGCGATATTTTTTTCCGAAAAATCTTGAAAACTGATGGTGAAAATTTTCTCTGCAGGAACGGGAAACAGAAATACGAATATCGCCTTCCATAAAAATTTCATCATTTGAAATGCTAGTGATTCTCTTTATGTTTACAAGATAACTTGAATGAGGAACGGCAAAGCCTTCTTCATTAAGTTCTTCCTCAAGGACTGCAAGTTTTTCCCTTGATATAATTTTTCCATCTTCTGAATTAAGCGAAGAAGCCGGAGAAAGAACTACATGACAACCATGTTTTGCTTTCTCTATGTACAGAATATCATTTACAGGAATCAAAGATGCCTTTCCATCGGAAACAACTTCAAGAGTTTTCTGCTGCTTGCGCCGTTTCATTTCAATCAAAAGATCGTCAATGGTTTTGGCAATTTTTTCCTTGCCTTCATTTTTAAGGATATAACGGTAAGGAGAAACTTCAAAATGCTCTGTCTGTGGAGTAACAACGGCAGAGCAGAAACAGACAACAGCCGTCTGATTTTTCTTACGGAGTTCAGTAATGGTTTCAAATCCATTCATAAGTTGCATCTGCATGTCGATCAGGATCAAATCCGTATTCACCTTCATATCTTCAAGATAACTCATTCCTGAACTGAAAGTATGAATGTTCATTGAAGACATGTCGTAGTGCTCGCTTTTTTCCACTGCCATCTTAAGCTGAAGAAGATCGCTTTCAGTATCATCACAGATTACAATTTCATACATTTTTATTTTTCCCCTTTGGAAGACAGACGCTGGATACGAATAATTTTTCATCGATCTCCATGTCAAAAATTCCACCGTATTTTTCGCAAAGTTGCCTTACATTAAAAAGACCAAGACCGTGTTCGCCTGGAAGTTCCTTTGTAGAAGCAAGTTTCCCGTTCTTTACATCGATTCGTAAAAAATGATTTTCAACAACAAACATTATAAAGTTACCTTCAGTCTCAAAGAGCTTGATGCTTACTGCAGAATTACTGGAGTTTTCCTTTTGAAATTCCTTCCATTCTTTTTCTGCGCGAACGGCATTGTCAATAAGGTTTCCAAACATGGCAATGATATCTATTTCTTCAAAACCATCAAGTTCAACTTCAGGCTCTATCTGAAAATCAATGTGAATATTTTCCTTGAGAGCAAGATTCTCCTTTTCATTAAGAAGGGCATTTGCAATTCTGTTGCGAACATATTTTTTTGGAGTGTTCTTTTGAAGTTCAATATTCATCACCTTAAGGAGCTTTTCAATTTCCTCGGTTTTTCCTTCTGCACACAGACCTCCAATTGCAGCAAGATAATGTTTTTCATCGTGACGGATGATTGCCTGACGCTGCTCGATTTCATCAAGGCGATCATAGTAATTTTTTTCCATTTCATATTTTTTCAGCAGGCGTTCAAGTTTATGGAAAATCGGATTCTCACTGTTGAGGGCAACGGAAATTACAATGAGTGAAACATTCAAACTTGTTACAAGAAATTCCGGAAATATCAACTGAAGCAAAGTAAAAAATGCAACGGTTGCAAAACAGGAAATGAAAGTAAGTCTTTTGACAGGATCAGCTCTGCGAACAAATTTCCTTCCGAATATAAAAATGAAAGTCAGGAATAAAGGCACAAGAGAAAAGACAATGTATACCGGAGTTCCGTATGAATAGTTTGTTGTCTTGCCTTCAATAATTTTGATGTCAGGTAATGTTATCAAAGTTACGGCCGCAACACCCCCTGCAATACAGGCAAACAAAATTTTCTCCCAGATAGTTTTTGGAAGTCTACCAACAATGGAACGGAAATAAAAATACATGAACCAAAGTTCTGTCTCAAGAAGAAGATAGAAAATTCCATGGAGAACAATGTTTGTCGTCATGGAAATAGAATCAATCTTATTTACAGACCAGGCAGTAAAGCCATCAAAAATTACACAGAGAATTCCAAAATAATAAAGACAGGCCGAAAACACATTGCGCCTGGTGTTTTTTTCCCTACTCTTTATAACGAGGAATCCAATATACAACAGAAAAACCAGGCAACCTGCCTGAAGCCTGGTGTAAAAAAGAATATCTGGCATGTTTATATTTTATCATGACATCAGAATTTCTTCACGATGCTTCTATATTTCAAATAGTTGATCATTGATCTAATTAGTTCATCTGTAATGATTGCCGTGAACACACCAGCAATACCCATATCCAACACGCGAACAAAAAAGAGTGCAGACGAAATTACAATTACCGATCCAGCAATCTGAGTAAAGAACATCCAGATAGTGTTACCGCTTCCACGGATTGCACTGCCGATGATGATGTTGCCTGACTTTCCGTAGAGATTGATGCACATGAGGATAAGATAGATTCCGCAGCCTGCAATGAGTTCCGGATCTTTTGAAAAGAGTCCGATGATTTTACCTGGAATTGCAAGACACATAAAGAGCATGAAAAGAGAAACACCCGTTGAAAGTATTCCCGCTGAAAGAACCGTACCGCGGTATTTGTTTTTGTCACATGCACCTTTTGCTTCGCCCGTAAGCGTAAGTGTTGCATTTCCAAAAGAACCGATTACAACAACTACAAGAAGTTCAACTCCAAAAATCATTGAATAGATTCCAGCTGCCATTTCATTGATAGAATTGAGGATTACAATAAGGATCAGGTTGGCTCCATTCCATGCAAAATCTTCAAGGGCTGTATTGATGCCAAGTTTTACTGATTTCAAAAATGGAAATGGAGATGCTTTCTTTACGGCAGCAAAAGAAGGCCTTGTAAAAAGTTCCTTGCTTGTAAAGAAAATGAATGTTGCATAAGCCATGCCAGCATATTCCGCGATGACAGTTGCAATGGCAGCACCCTTCATTCCCATGGCAGGACAACCAAGATGTCCAAAAATCATTACCCAGTCAAGGAAAATGTTTACCCCGGCACGAATGATTCCATAACATGCCATCGGTTTCGTGTAGTTTGAAGTCTGCATGATTACCATTGATGAAGACTGAAGTCCGACAAGAAGAATTGACGGCGAATACCATCTCGTATATTCAACGCATAAAGGCAGAACATTTTCCGAAACATCCATTGCCTGAAAAATATATCCGTTGAAGAAGAACCAGAAAATGAAAAGCAGAGTCGGAATTACATTGGTCCATACAAGCATGGAAGCAGAGTATTTTTCAACCTCGCCAGTTTCCTTTGCACCAACCTTCTGACTGATGATTATCGAAGATCCGATCACGATGGAAAAACAGAATGAAAGTGATGTCCAGACCGGGCTGCTTACATTTCCAATTGCGCTCAGGTAGATGTCGTTCATCTGACCCAAAAATGCCTTGTCGATGATCATCTGGATCTGACTGATTACATTTGCCAGAATCAAAGGGAGAGCAATCTTAAAAATAGAATTGAAGTAAGTCTTATTGAGTTTCATGCCATCAATATAATGAAAATTGAAAATTATGTTGATTGCCGTGGCAAAAAATACAGTATATGGGGCGAATTATGCTTCGAATCATTGCTTTTACGAAGTCATTTTAAAATTATAAAGGCACCCGATTTTCTCGAGTGCCTTTTTTTATGTGAGACTGACACGATTCGAACGTGCGACCCTCACCTCCGCAGGGTGATGCTCTAATCCAGCTGAGCTACAATCTCATAAGAACAAGAAACGCTGCTAAAGCAAGTATCCTTGTTCTAGTAGCGGAGACGACAGGGGTCGAACCTGCCCACCGCTTGCGCAAGTGACGGATTAGCAATCCGTTGTATTACCGCTCTACCACGTCTCCAATTCTAAAAAGCCTGCGGCCTTTTAGATTTACGGAGCGAGAGGGATTCGAACCCCCGGTGGGTCTCCCCACGCCTGTTTTCAAGACAGGTACTTTCGACCACTCAGACATCGCTCCAAGAAAGTAAGTGAATATTATAAAATATATTTAATTATGTCAATAGAAAAAAATAAAAATCATTTAAAAACTGTTTCCGTAGATTTCACTTTTCTTGTTTGATTTTTACAGTAAATAATTACTTACAAAAAAGATATTCGGTTTCTCTAATTTTCCGTTTGGAATAGCCGATAATCTAAAGGCAGAAGTATATTTTTTTAACACTGTGGACTAAGAGGTTTATATGAAATCAATTGGAATCAAACTTGCTGACGGAAGTTTCTATCCTTTGCTTGAAGAAGGCAATCCTGAAAAAAGAACACTGGATCTTACGACTGTCATGGACAATCAGACAAAGGTACAGGTGGAAGTTTACAGAACTGACACAGGTTCCCTTGAAGGAGCAGAATACATAGATACACTTGAAATCAAAAACCTTAAGCCTCATGAAAACGGTGAACCTACACTTTGCCTTGCCATCGATGTTGACGAAAACAATGAACTTTCTGCAGAAATCAGAGATCCTGAAACCGGAAAAAAAAGCGAGATTCAGGTGACTCTTCAGTCAAGGACACTTGCCGGTCTCAACGGTGGTGCTATTGAAGAAGAGGAGGACGATGTGACTATTTCAGACAACGACCTTGAAAAAGCAGGTCTTGATGACTTTGTAGAAAAGAAAGAATTCGAATCGGAAGAAATACCTCTCCCTTCAGAAGATTTTTCTTTTGAGGATGTAAACGAACCTGCACACGCAGAAGAAGAAATTTCAGAAACTGAAGAACCAACACTTTCAGAAAATTCTTCAACGAATGATGCAGAAGATATATTCGGTGAAAACAGCCTTGAACTTCCTGAGTTTGGAGCAAAGGAAGAAGCCGCCGAAGAAACTGAAGAACCAACAAAAGAAGATGAACCTGAAGTTGAAGATCCTGTTGTAGACGAACCGTTTGAAGAAACTTCAGTTGAAGAACCAACTCTCAGTGACGACGATATTTTTGACGATGATTTTTCAGCGGAAGAAACAATTGCAGAAGACTCAAGTGTCACAGAAGAAACAGAAAACACAGAAGAAGATTTCGCAAACGACCTTCCGGACTTTGACGACTCAATGTTTGAAATGCCAGCAGAAGAAAAGGAAGAAGAACCTGCTTCAGACAATTCAGCAGATGATTTGGGAGGCGACCTTGAACTTCCTGATTTTGATGACCTTGATGCAACAACGCTCGATGACAGCACAGTAGAATCATCTGATTCATCTACAGAAATTCTTGATCTCCCGGATTTTGATGATCTTGAAGCAACTTCACTTGGAACCGACGACTATACAACATCTACAGAAGATGATTCATCACTCTATGACCTTCCTGATTTTGACAGCGATGAATCATTGACAGATGACACTGAAGACTTTACACTTCCTCCAGACTTCGATGTAAAAAATGAGGGGGATGACATTTTGAATTTTGACGAACAGCCAAAAAATCCGACTTTTGCACCAAGCACAAGCATGTTCAGCAACCTTTACGACAAGGAAACTCTTGAAGGAACTTCGGGCACATACGACTTTGAAGAGGAAAAGGAAAAACCAGGAAACTCTAAGGTTCCTATGATCATCTGCATCATCTGTGCAATCATCTGTATTCTTGCAGTTCTCCTTACACTATTTGTAATTCCATCTAACTTCAATATTTTCTCTAAGTTCACAAAGAACAATGATGTAAAGGTCGAAGTAATAGAAGAAGAACCAGAGGAACTTACAGAAGCTGCAGAAGAAGAACCGCCTGTATACACAGAAACAAATGAAGTCATATCCGCAAAGGAAGACACCATTGTTGTAGCAGAAACTCCAGCGGCTGTCGTACCGGCAGAACCAGAGCCTTCTCCAGAACCAATTCCGGACATCCGCTACAAGATTGTCTGGGGTGATACTCTCTGGGATATTTCAACTGCATATTACAAGACTCCTTGGAAATACAAGAAGCTTGCAAAATACAACAAGATCAGAAATCCGGATCACATCATCGCAGGAACATATATTCTTATTCCGGCTGAATAATAATGAAGCTTTCTCGCATAACCACAACTACCCTATGTCTTCTTCTTGCCTTCTCAGGTTTTGGTTGTGCGCAGAACAGCACCCTCCAGAAAAAGTACGGTGTTGATGCATCGTACTTCATTGCTTTAAACTCACTAAAAGAAAACAATACGTCACAGGCAATCCACAGTTTTAAGGATGCCGCAAAAAAAGGCAGTCCGTTGATTTCACGAAAAGCAATGGAAAAGCTGGCTGAAACCGGTTCAATTCAGGAACGCACTGCAGGCTGCCGTCTGCTTTATAAATCATTTCCAGACGAAGAAAGTCTGCTCCTTTATGTAAAGGAACTCTACAGGCAAAAAGAATACTACAGCATAATGTCTAAGACAGATTCCATTGACTGCAAGAAAAGCAGCAACGAACTGGTCTACTACAGATTGCTTTCCATGCTCAAGAAAAACGATTCCCGCCTTAAGAAGGAATTCAGGATATGGCTTTCAGAACGATTCTATTCTTCCTGGCACGGTAAATTCCATCAGGAATTCATTAAAATAGAAAATCCAGAATCAAACGCACTCGCAAAATTCAGATGGCTGGTTTACAACAAGGATTACCTTGCCGCTGCTGAATGCATCAATTCTGTTCTGGAAGTAAAGGCAAACAGAAAGCCCGTTGTTTTCAGTGACACAGGGAAAACCCTTCTCTACGGAACAAAGGACTTTCAAGCAGCCGCAAACTTTATGGATTCCCTTTGCAAGACAAGTCCCGAAAACTGCAGGTTCTACTGCAACTTTTATGCAGGCCGCTATTATGAAAAAACAGGCGATACTGCAAAAGCGATAGAAAGGTTTACTTCCGCAATGGAACAGGCAGATACGGATCAGCTTCACGACAATGCCTTATGGTATATCCTTAATGCAAGCCTCAGTTCCTCTTCTGAAAATTCCTTTGCTGTACTGGAAGAGAATATAGACAGGATAAAGGACAAGGAATACTACAACGATTTTTTTGACACTCTTTCAGTCCGACTCATTTCTTCACAAAACTGGGAGCTTTACAAAAAGACTGCCGACCTCATGTGGAACAAGGCAAGTCCAGAAGCCTGCTCAAAATTTTCATACGTAACGGCACGGTTGATACAAACAGGATTCATCAAGAATTCAAATCCAGAAGAAGCAACCCAATATTTTCAAAAAGCATTGAACAGTGGCAGCGACCTTTACTACAAGATCCTTTCAATGGAAAAACTTGATCTTGATGACAATGCAATTGAGAAAGAACTTTGTTCCGTAGGCATCAGAAAGGAAATTTCAATCGATGCAGAAAAGGAAAGACTCCTTTACGGATATGCAGATTTTGGACTTGCAGAATACATCAATGACGAATATCAGGAACTTAAGGAAAACATCGGCACTGAATGTGCAAAAAAGCTTGCTCAGTTCTTATGGCAGTGCGGAAACATCGATGAGAAATATCTGGTGCAGAGCATCCGCATTGCTTCACGACGGGTATTCAATTCTGAAGTGAATCCAGACAAAGAACTTCTTGCCCTTGCCTTTCCGCAGAACTACAGTAAATCCATAAAGAAAGCCTGTGAAAATTTCACACAGGAAGAATACATACTCTATGCCCTTATCAGGAGCGAAAGTTTTTTTGATGCAAAAGTTACAAGTCATGCAGGTGCCGTTGGACTTACCCAGCTCATGGACTCCACTGCAGGAGATATAGCCCGCAAAATGAAACTTTCAGAATATGATTTGACCGACACGGATACAAACATTACTTTCGGTTCCTTTTATCTGGAAGAACTCACCCGTCGCCTTGACGGTTCCATAATTCTTGCAGCCTTCTCCTACAACGGTGGAATTTCCAGAGTTCGCTCATGGACAAAGAGCGCCGCCATGCAGTTTGGTACAAAAAAAATTCCAAACGACATTTTTCTTGAAGCTCTTCCATATTCGGAAACCCGTGAATACGGAAGAAAAATTCTTTCAGCCGCAGCAATGTATGGATGGCTTTACTACAGTCTTTCGCCAGTAGAAGTTGCAAATGAAATCCTCAAATAATTTCTGACTGAATAAAACCCATCAAAGTCAAGACCTTCAAAAAATTGAAACAATCAATTCTTCTCAATATACTATTGTAAATCACTTAAAATAAGTTCAGTCTCAGGAGTTTTTTATGGACGATCCTTTTGCACAGGTACTTCCCCAGGTAATGCACTTTGCTCATCTTTCAGGAACTCAGTTCGTTCTTCTTCTTGGCATCATCATGTTTTTTGGCGCAATCGGCGGAAGACTTTTCCAGAAGCTTCGCATTCCGCAAGTAGTAGGCTACATCGTTATCGGAATCATCATCGGTGCCTCTGGACTTCAGGTTCTCAGACCGGAAACAATCATCGCACTTAATCCGGTAAACACCATTGCACTTTCTCTCATCGGATTCTTAATCGGTGCAGAACTTAAAATTGATGTAATCAAAAAATACGGAAAACAGTTCATCGGAATTCTCATAGGCGAATCCATCGTTCCATTTTTTGTTGTAGGCCTTCTGGTAACAGGAATCGCCTATGCGTTCATGGGCGACATTAAGGTTTCAGTTTCTTTTGGACTTGTTCTTGGCGCCATCTGTTCTGCTACAGCACCGGCTGCAACGACTGACGTTCTCAAGGAATACAGAACTCGCGGTCCACTTACAACGACTATCCTCGGTATTGTTGCCATGGATGATGCAGTTGCCCTCATTCTCTATGCAATTGCTTCGACTCTTGTAGCCCCTCTTCTTGGCGGACATTCAGTTTCCCTTGGTGCACAGCTTTTGAACATTGCAAAAGACATTTTCGGTTCAATTATCGTTGGCGGATTTTTTGGAGCTCTGGTTGCATTCGTAATCAAGAACCTGATGCAGGATGCAGGCCGTGTCCTTTCTTTTGGACTTGGAGGACTTTTTCTTTGCACCGGTGTCTGCAACCAACTTGGTCTTGATAATATTCTTGCAGCAATGTCTCTCGGTTTCTTCATGGTAAATTTTGCTCCAGGAAAAACAAGACCTATTTTCTCCCTTGTTGAAAAATTCACACCTCCAATCTATGTCCTATTCTTTGTTCTTGTAGGCGCAAAACTCAACATCTGGGTTGTTACTCCTGTCCTTGGAGTTCTTGCCATCGTCTATGTTTCGGGAAGAACCATTGGCAAATCCATCGGTTCAAGGCTCGGTGCAAGAATTACAAAGGCACCTGACACTGTCCGAAAATTCCTTCCATGGTGTCTTTTGAGCCAGGCCGGTGTTGCCATCGGTTTGAGTATTGCCGCAAGCAACGACTTTGCGGATTCTATAGGTCCACAGATCATTCTCATAATCACAGCTACAACTTTCATCGTTCAGCTGCTTGGACCAGTCTGCGTTAAACATGGAGTGACTAAGGCCGGAGAAGTTGGTCTCAATGTAACTGAAGAAGACATCATAAAGACAACAAAGGTAAAGGATGTTACCTGGGGTACAGAATCCCTTTGTACTCCTGACTGCCCTGCTACAGTACGCGAAGTTGACACTCTTGCAGCAGTTCTTGAAAATTTTGAAACACATCACAACCAGTCTTTCTCTGTAATCACAAGTGATACAAAAGAAATGATCGGAATCATCACTCTTGAACACCTTAAGGAAACCCTTCAGATTGGTGAAATGGCAGATTCACTTCTTGCCGTAGACATTATGGAACGTCCGTTGTGCACATGTTCACCTGAAGAATCACTCCCTGATGTCTACAAAAAGTTCACAGAGTTTGATACGGAAACAATGCCTATCGTTGACAGTGAAATGCACTCATACGGCGTAATGGAAAAATTTGCCGTTGACCACTTCCTGCACACAAAGATTCTTGAACTTAACCACAAACTTGAATCCATGGGCTGATATAACAGCTCTTCAATTGAATTTATTTTCTAATTTTAGTAACTTTAACACGGAGTAAATTATGGCAGACGAAACACTTATTGCTAAAGTAAAGGAAACACTTGAAGCATTCAGACCTCAGCTTAATGCAGACGGTGGTGACATGGAATTCATCTGTATTGATGATGACAATAAAGTTCACTTGAAGCTCACTGGAGCCTGCGGTTCATGTCCAATGGCAACAATGACTCTTAAGATGGGCATTGAACGCTATCTTAAGGAAGTATGTCCTGAAATCAACGAAGTAGTTCAGGATGAATAGGGAGCATTGAATTATGACAGTAGAAAACGACAAGTACGTTTCGATTAACTATACACTTAAGAATGACGAAGGCAAAACTATTGATACTTCAGTAGGAAAAGAACCCCTCGGTTACATTCAGGGACGCGGAATGCTCCTTCCAAAGCTTGAAGAACAGATTGCAGGAAAGAATCCTGGTGACAAGTTTGAAACTGTTCTTGAAGCAAAGGACGGTTACGGTGAATACCACAAAGAACTCGTAACAGATGTTGACCGCTCAAACTTTGAAACTGACATGCCAATTGAACCTGGAATGATGTTCCAGGCAATGACAGCAGCCGGTCCACAGATTGTTCGCGTAACAAAAGTTACAGACGACAAGATTACAGTTGACGGAAACCACGAACTTGCAGGTGTAAGGCTTCACTTTGAAGTTGAAATCGTAGAAGTTCGCGATGCAACAGAAGAAGAACTTGCTCCACGCGGATGTGGCGGCGGTTGCGGAGGCTGTGGTGGTGGATGCGGCGGAGACGGTTGCGGTGACGATTGTAACTGTGGCGGTGGATGCGGCGGTTGCGGAGGCAACTAAGAGTTCACTGCTTCAATGATTCTGTCTGCGTTTTCTGATTTTGAAGAACCAGACACATTGATGGAAAGGCCTGTAATTCCCTTATAGATTTTTTCGCGTTCAGTAAAGAATTCATGGAAAATGTTCCCTGCATCTTCAATGGTGCGGGGATTTTTTTTTGCAATGTAAGCCGGCATATTGGAAAGGGTTCCGTCTGGTGCAACCTGAATTTCACGGAGCACGCGGGCAGTTGCAATCTTTTCTTCTATATCAAGATATACCAAAGTTCCAAAAGACCTTAAGATTTCTACAGCCTTGCTGTTGTTACATATTCCTCCGCCTGTTGCTATTACGGCATTCTTGTTCTTAAGGGCAGTTTCATTCTTTACATATTCGCAGGCATTTTTTTCTGCTTCCATAAAACCTTCTGCACCTTTTTCAGTGTAGATTTCGCGTGGAGTTTTACCTGTAAGCAAAGTGATTACATCATCGGTATCATAAAAAGGAAGACCTAGCTTCTGGCTTATGATTTTTCCCTGTGTAGATTTTCCGCAATGCTTTATTCCCATAAGAACTATTGTCTTCATTTTTTTAGCCTTTATAAATCAAGAATATGGCAGGAACTTTCTGGATTGGAGGCTCACCTGCCTTCTTCCACTGTTCCACTGTCATTGTCTTTATGTATTCGTCTTTTGTTGTCATGCCTGCAGCAATACAAACCCTTGTTTCTTTCTTAAGGCTCTTTACGATTGTCTCAAGCATTTTAAGGTTACGGTATGGAGCTTCAATAAAAAGCTGTGTCTGATCTTCCTTGTATGCACGGCTTTCCAGCTGATGAAGTTTTGAAACCCTTTCATTTGGCTTTACCGGAAGATATCCATTGAAGGAAAAACTCTGTCCGTTGAATCCGCTTGCCATTACAGCCATTATCATTGAAGAAGGTCCAGCAAGAGGTACTACAGAAAGATTTTTTTTCTGTGCCATTTCAACTGCAGCAGCTCCAGGATCTGCAACGGCAGGGCAACCGGCATCAGAAATAACTCCCATTGGAAACTTCTGTTTTTCCAGGGGATCAAGAATTTTTCCGATGGTTTTCAGATCAGTATGTTCGTTCAATTCAGTAAAAGAAAGAGAATCAATGTCAATTTCTGAATCTGCCAGCTTTATGAAACGGATTGCTTCGCGACGACTTTCAACTATGAAATGTTTGATGCCCCGCAAAACTTCTTTGTTGTATGAAGGCAAAGACCTTTCGTAAGCCGTATCACCAAGAGTATTAGGAATAAGGTAAAGTGCAGGTTTCAAATTTTCCATACCAAAGTTCCAGCCTATTGTCCGTTAAAAATTCTGGAGAAGATTGCAACAAAGCTTGCTCCCCCAACAAAAGTTCCTATGCTGCTTCCAATTGAAGAAAGGAAGAATATCAAGAGTACCCTGAGAATTCTGTTCCTGTAAAAACCTTTGATTGAAGACGCATCATTCTGAAGATTTTCAATATCCTTTACTGTCGGTTTCTTTATCAATGCCTGAACTGCACCCGCAACAAAACCAATGCCAACGAACGGACAGAGGGATGTAAGCGGAGCACCAAGAATTGAAACCAAAACCGTAACAATATGGGCACCGCCTATAATGGCACCTATACCTGCAAGAATTCCGTTCCACAGAACCCAGCTGCTCAAAAGTTCTGCTCCCTTTTCTTTTCCACCAATGACAAACCCATAGACAATGAGCCCAACAATCAGGGCAGGAATAAGCCATGAGATGATTCTGGACTTTCTGCTTTTCTCAGGAACTGTTTCAATCTCAGTAATTTCAGAAAGGCTGTCATCATCGGCCATCTGTTCAAGATATGCTTTTACACCGCGTAGATGTCCTGCACCTATTACCGCAAACACTCTGTTACCATTGCTGTTCCAGATTTTTGAAGCAATGTACCTGTCGCGTTCATCAATGAGAATTTCCTTTACAACAGGAAATGATTCCGAAAGTTCAGAAAGCATATTATCCATTTCGCTGATCTGCTTGAGTTTTTCAATCTCCTCGCTGGACATTTCAGCATTTGTAAATGCGGAAGAACACAAAAAGGAAAGGAGCCTGAATTTTTCAGAAGAAGGAGTCTTTGCCCAAGCACGCCTCATTGTTATTGAAAGAGGACGATCCACAAGAACCTTTTCAAGTCCAAGTTCCTTAGCCATGTTTACGGCAGCAACCATTTCCTGTCCTGGCTTTGTGCCAGACTTGCCGCCCATTTTTTTCTGGTAGCCCGAAAGCACAACATTTGCAAGAAGAAGGAATCCCTGTTTCTCTTTGAGAACCTTGATGATGTCCATATTCTTCCAGCTGTCCGGATTTTCAATGCTTTCGTATCTTTTTTCATCAAGCTCTACGGCAATTACATCCGGATTCTGTTCTTCAATAACCCGTTCAACTTCCACAATGCTGGCTTCTGAAATATGTGCCGTACCAAGAAGAATGAATTCCCTTCCATCCAGTACGAATTTATCCTGTGTCTGAACTTCCATTTTAAATCCTTAGTTGGCTGCAGGTTTATCCTTTACGCGCCATTCAGCAAGGCGATACTCAAAGAACATAGGGCAGTTCATTGAGACAACCTTTGCATAGTATTCCTTTGCGCCCTCATCTGCACCAAACATGTCGTAGAAAAGGCCAAGGTAATAATACATTTTTCCCTGCTGATTTCTGTTATTCATGTTTCCGATCTTCTGCTTCAAAGGTTTTTCTCCTGCCTTGTCATGGAAAGCACGGAGCATCGAATAGTCAATTGAATTCCTGTCCATCTTGCGAAGAACCTGGTTGCTGAAGTTCTTTGCATCAGCATCTTTCTTTTCCATATAGTAACAGTAAGTAATCATGAGGGGATAGGAAATGTTTGTCTTGTTTCTTTCATAGCACTTCATGAATGCTTCCCTTGCCATCTTCCAGTTCTGCTCGTGGAGGGCAAGAATTGCAATGCTTTCATAAGCATAGTAGTACTGGGGATTCAGCTTGATTACCATAAGGTAATCCTTGATCGCCTCGTCAAATTTTTCCTGTTCATCAAGAAGACCTGCACGGTATGTATATGCAAGGAAGTAGTCCGGTTCAATGCTGATTGCCTTTGTCCATGCAGCAATGGCATTGTCAAAGTGACCAAGATATCGTTCATACATGCCCCAGTCCATGTTGCATTCATAGCTGTTTGGAGCAAGGTCAAGAGCTTTCTTTGCATTGTCAGAGGCAATTTTATATTCATCATTTGCAAAGGCAAGTTTTCCAAGATAAAGGTATCCTTCGATATTATATGGATTAACTTCAATCAGTTTGTTAAAGACTTCCTTGGCTTCATCGTCACGTTCAAGGTAGTATTCGCACTGGCCTTTTCCAAGAAGAGCGTCCTCATTTTTTGGATCCCTGGCAAGAGCTTTTATATAGTAGTTCTTTGCCTGCTTGTAGTTTTTCTTAATCAGCTGCTCCGAACCAAGCTCAACATTTGCAACAGGGCTGTATGGATCCTTTGCAAGAAGCTGCTTCATGCGCTGAGTTTTTTCCGCACTGTTTCCACGCATTTTTGCAATGGCAGCAGCAAGACCGATGACATCCTGATTGTCCGGATCCCTTTCCGAAAGTGTATTGCAGAGGGCATCAGCTTCATCAAGTCTGTTACCGCTTACACAGATTGCAGCCTTAAGGAAAAGAAGATCAAAGTCATCCTTAAGTTTAGACGGAATTTTTTTGTCGTAGAATTCAAGTGCTGCATCAGGACCATCCGATTCAAGGATTCTCTGAAGGTCGGAAACGAAATCTACTTTTGTATATTCTTTCTTGGCCGTTGTTTTCTTAGGCTGTTCCTTTTCTACTTTAGGTTCTTCTGCTGCCGGCTGTGAAACTGGAGCTGAACCGCAGGAAGAAAATCCTATGCTCAAAATTACCGAAACTACACAAACAAGAACAAAAGCAAATGCGATTTCAGTAAAAGTACCGTTTGACGATTTTTTCATACTACACCACTTATATTGAATTTTAAGTCTATAAAATATAAACTTTTGAAATATGCACAAACATCCGTTAAGAAAGTTTCTTGGACTGACAGTCCTCTATATCATAGTTATTGTCGGCATTTTCGTTGTTCAATTTAAGACTGAATCGGTTATTTCCAGATCTTTTGGAGAACTGAGCTATTCGGTTTCCCAGACACAGACAGAAAATAACGAAACAAAACTCAAGAACCGTTTTTCAGTATCTTTCAAGGGACTCGTTTTCAATATTGATGAAAAAAATCCCGTGATGGCTGCTGACAAGGACGGAAACCAGACGGAACTTCAGCTGAACGGATATTCGGACAATTCTGCCAATTCAGTTCGCTTTACATTTGACGGGGGATCAAGCATAGAATTCCGCGGAGAAACAAGGGAAGACGGATTCGTAGATTTTTCCATCAGCACGCAGCTGTCTGCAGACTACAAGAGCATTTACATTCCATACAAAATCACACACCTGTATACTTCGGAAGAAACTTCTTCAAAATCTTCATTCCTGCTTACTTCTAAAAACGGCGAATTCATTTTCACCGCACCTGGATTCGACAGTACAAGGATGATGTTTACCGGCAGCGAATCCCTTGCAAAATTCTCAACCTATGTTGCAAGCCAGGAATTCGAATTCAGCCAGACAGAAGGATATGAAGGTGCAAGTGAAGCAGCCGTTGCAAAGCTATATGAGAAACTTCGCGGAACAATGGTATCAAAGGTTCAGGCCCTTCTTTCAACTGCAAAAATCGATTCCCTTTCAGAAACCGACATCACGGCCTATGTTGCAGAACTTTCTTCCCAGGGAAAATACAACCAGGCAATTGATTCCGTTCCAGATTCCTTCAAGAAGGGAAACAAGCGTTCATACATTTCTTCTCCATTCTTCAACAACCTTGCCGTAATGTACAGAAGCCTTTCCATTCAGGATGAAAAATACAAGTCACTTGTAGAGTCAAAAACACTGGATGTATTCAATGTTGACGGAATTGCCGACTACATCCTCCGTGAAAAGAAAACCCAGAAGATAAAGGATCTTCTTGCAGTTCCTTCACAGGGAGAATTCAGCGCAACAGCATATCAGGCTGGTGGAATCATCAGCATTTACCTCAAGCTTTACAAAAAGGACAAAACTATCGCCGCATACCTTGAACCGGTACTCGACTCATGTATAGAAAAAATCAGAGCAAGCTGCAGACTGGACAACGGAGCACTTTCTTTCCAGGAAGAGGATGAATCTGTTCTTTCCGTAGAACAGGCAGTTCTGGTTGGAAATGCTCTTGCACAATACGGTCAGCACAAGAACGAGGATTCCTACATCAAAGCCGGAAACCTTGCCGTATACACAGCCCTCAACCAGCAGGAACCTGACATCAGGATCCTTTCCGAAATCTACCCGATGATGGCACCGGACAACCACTTCCTGCCACATACGGAAATCCTCGGCTACTATGGAAATACATGTGTATGGGTATGGACTTGCGCAAAATCCGTAATATATACACACAAGCCTGCCGACACGGCAAACATATTCATCGATTTCCCGCTTAACCTTACTCACTACATGATGTTCAATGGTGTTCCAAACTTTGGCGGAAGAATCGAAATCCAGGGACAGATGTTCCGTACTGACCCTCGCTTTGAAACCTACAATTCTTCGGGATACGTATACCTACAGAACAGCAGGTCACTCCTCATCAAGAGCCGCCACAAGTCAAAGATGGAGCTCATTCGCCTCTTCTATGACGGACCTCGTACCTACGAAACCTGCGCAAATCCAGCCTCAATTCCAGAGCTTCCAAAACCAGCACCTAAGGTTGAACCTAAACCTGAGCCAAAACCGGAAGCTCCTGCCGCAGCAGAACCAGAAGCAACTCCAGCCGCAGAACCGGAAAATGTGCCTGCAATTCCTGCAGAATAGGAGCTTTTTTGCTTGATTCAGCCTAAGGCTCAGACAGTGTCAAGCAAAAAAACGGAATTTCACAAAAAAAAATCAAAATTTCCTCATTTTTTTTAAAAAAGTTAACCATATTGTTATTTTTTATGCTATAATACTAGAACCGTTATTAGCGGCAAAAATTATTACAAAAAGTACTTCAACAGGAGTAATTGTGAACAAGCGTGATTTTCCAAAGATTCACTTCTACGATCAGGATTTCGTAGATATATATGATAAGACATGGAACTGGCTTTCTGAATACTGGATCAATCCAGAAACCGATGAAAAGGATTCCGAAGGCTATTTCGTTTATCCGGTAGATGACAAGCACATTCTGGATCAGACTGAATCGATTTTCTCTTCTTTTTTCCTTGTTTACTCCAACCGCAATTACCCTGCCAGCAAAAACATCGACTATTTCTATGCCCGTCAGGAAGAAGACGGTGCCATCCGCTGGAAGTATGACGTTAAGACAAACAAACCTGTAATAGACAAGAAAAATCCTGATGGAGTCGGACTGCCTCTTTTTGCCTGGGCTGAATTCAACCTTTACCACAAGAGTGCAAACAAGCGCCGCATCAAGGAAATCATGCCGGTTCTCCAGAAATACATGAATTGGCTTGATGAAAACTTCAAGCAGCCTAACGGACTTTATGCCGCTCCGCACGAAGCTTCAACAATGTTCAACTCACCTCGCAAGGGATGCCATTACCCGGTAGACTTCAACTGCTGTGTTGCAATCAACGTGGCACACATGTCTGCCCTCGGCGATATCCTCAACGACAAGGATTTGAGTTTCCAGTACAAGAAACAGTATTTCAGCCTCAAGACAAGAATCAACGGCCTCATGTGGGACAACGAGACAGGTTTCTACCACGATTTGGACAAGAACGAACAGAAGCTTCCTCAGAAAACAATAGCAGGCTTCTGGCCTCTCCTTGCAGAACTTCCAAATGCTGACAGGGCAGACACCCTCATTGCGCACCTTACAAATCCTGCAACCTTCGGAACAGACAATCCATTCCCTACCCTCAGTGCAGACAGCCCTGACTTTAAGGAAAACGGAGAAGGCTACAAGGGTTCAGTACTTGCACCATTCAACTTCATGGTCATCAAGGGACTTGAAAAGTACCAGAGGTATGCCTTTGCAAGGGAATGTGCAATCCGCCATATGTATTACATCCTTGAAGGACTCAGCCCTGCAAGCACAAAGCAGAAGGGTGACCTTTACGAAGCATACAAGCCAAATGAATACGGTCCTGCTTCATGCCGCAGTGAAAAAGAATTCCCAAGAAAGAAATTCCTTCACTACACGGGCCTTTCAACAGTTGCCCTCATGATTGAAAATGTCATTGGACTTAACATCAGCCTTCCTCGCAAGACAGTAGACTGGATCATTCCGAACCTTGAAATCATGGGAATCGAAAAACTTTCCCTCAAGCGCAACCTTATTACAATCCTGAGCAACAAGAGCAAGCGCGGCTGGGAAATCCAGATGGAAAGCGAAAAGCTTTATTACTTTACGATCAACATTCTGGATCAGAAGAAAAAGACACTGCCAATTCCAAGCGGCAAGTGCTCAATGCTGATAGACAAACTTTAATATAAGGCAGAACCAGTTCCCCGTGTTTACCACGGGGATTTTTTTAATATACTCCGCAGGAAATATGGTACACGCAGTAATAGAAATCGGATCCACAGGAATCCGCCTCCTTGTTGCACAGAGCACGGGCAAGGGAAATCAAAAATTTACAATTCTCGACAAAAGCGACAATCCCGTAAGCCTGGGGCGCGATGTGTTTACAACGGGAACCATCAGCCGAGAAACCCTCATGGCCTCGCTTAAGATACTTGAACGATACAAGGAACAGCTTGCAGCCTACGACATTCCAGACGGCGAAACAACGGTCATTGCCACAAGTGCAGTAAGGGAAGCTGCAAACCGCGACCCTTTCATAGACCGCGTAAAGGTACGCACAGGATGGTCCGTAAAAGTTCTTGATGGCATCGATGAAAACCGACTCATGTACATTGCTGTTGCAGAAAGGCTTAAGGACGAAAGTGCCGTTGTAAGGCAGAGTAATTCCATCATCCTTGATATTTCCGGTGGCGCTACTGAAATGATGGTGATGGAAAAAGGAAGGATTGTAGGAGCCCACAGCATTCGCCTTGGAACGATCATCGTTGAACAGATGCTACATTCCATGATGGGAAACATGGATGATGCAAGGCGATTCATCGGGGAATACATAAGAAACACAAAGAAAACTCTTTCCAGCGAAATGAACCTGAAAAAAATTCAGCAGTTCATTGTCCTGGGGAAAGACATGCAGAGAATTGCTTCCATTATCGGACAGTCAGATTCGGCATACCTTTGGGAAATCGAGCGCGCGGAATTTGAAAATTTTTCAGACAAAGTTCAGAACTATACGGCAGAAGAAGTCATCGAACAGTTCAAAGTGCCCTATTCTGAAGCGATAACATTCCAGATTTCACTTGTAGCCTACAAGCTTTTCCTTTCGCTTACAAACGTAAAGAAAATAATCGTTGCTGACAGTACCACACAGATGGGACTTCTTTTAAGCCGCAACATAAACACAAATCAGGAAATCATCGAAGACTTTAACCAGCAGATTGCAGCCGGAGCCAGTTCCCTACTGAAAAAATACCAGGGCGACCAGCATCACGCAGAATATGTAAGGAGCACAAGTCTAAAAATCTACGATGCCCTGGAAGACGAACTTGGTCTTGAACGCCACGCAAGAATCCTCCTTGAAGTAAGCGCAATCCTTCACGACGTAGGAATGTTCATCCGTGCAGACGATCACAACATCCACGGAAAATACATCGTAAAGAACAGCGAAATATTCGGGCTCAATAGGGATGACAAAACCATTGTCGCAACCATCATTGGCTATCACAAAGGCACAAAGCAACCGATGAACGACGACGAAGTAAAACTGCTTCCCCGTTCAACACGCATGATAATACTTAAGCTTACGGCAATCCTGCGTCTTGCAGATGCCTTGGACAGAACGCACAAACAGGCCCTCAAGGAATTCAAGATTTCAAAAACCGCAGACACCTTCACCATACGAACAAAGGGGCATCACAACCTTTCAATGGAAAAACTTGTACTTGACGGCAAGGGAAGTCTTTTTGAAAATGTATTCGGGTACAAGGTAGTCCTTCTGTAATTTTGGAGAGAAAATCAATGAAGAAATTTTTCAACAGAGAATTAAGCTGGATAGAATTCAACGCAAGGGTGCTTTCCGAATCACTCAGAATTGACGTTCCCCTTCTTGAACGCCTTAACTTCCTTTCAATCACGGAAAAAAACTTTGACGAGTTTTTTCAGGTAAGGGTTGCATCATTAAAAAGGCAAGGCAATGCAGAATCAAAATCGGTGCTGAAAAGAATCTCGGAAAGAACAAGGCAACTGGTAAAGCTTGAATATTCAACCTTGATGAATTTTGTTCTTCCGGAACTAAAAAAAGAAGGCGTTGAATACATAAAGGCAGAAAACTACACGGCACAGCAAAAGACCTTCTGCGAGAAATATTTTAAGCATGACATATTCCCGTTGCTTACGCCATTAAGAACCGATACGGATTTTTTTCCCCGCATAGGAAACCTTAACCTTAACGCAGCGTTTCTTCTTGAACCAAAGGAAGGCCTGGACATTTCAAAGAATGCCCTGAGCGCCAGAGACAAGGACATTGTTGCCCTCATTCAAATTCCTACGGCAGTTGAAAGAATCGTATGGCTTCCTTCAAGCGGAAAAGAAAAGCAGTTTGCGCTTTTGGACGATATCATCTGCATGTGCGGGGCTTCGCTTTTTCCAGGTTACACGGCAAAGGAAACCCTTGTTTTCAAAATAGCACGAGATGCAGATCTGGCAGTAGATGAAGAAGCTGGACAACAGTTCATTCAGGCAATGGAAGAAGTACTGGTAAAACGGCAGAGTTCCTTTACAGTAAGAATGGAATACAATTCCACAAGCGAAAAAATTCTTGAGGTACTCAAGTCAAAGTTAAAGCTGACTGACGACGATCTTTATGAAATCGACGGAATAATCGATCCTTCGTCTTTAGGTGAACTACAGAACATTGAAAACTCGGAAGAATACAAATATCCAATCTGGAAGAATTTCAACTCAAATGTATTGCCGGAAGAAGGAACTTACTGGAACACACTGAGGCAAAGGGATGTTCTCCTTAACGTTCCCTACGAAAGCTATGACCCTGTAGTAAAATTCATAGATCAGGCTGCACACGACAAAAATGTACTCGCAATAAAAATGACCCTGTACAGAACAGGAAGCAACAGTCCAATAGTTGAATCCCTAAAGGAAGCAGCACAGAACGGAAAGCAGGTAACCGTATTCGTTGAACTCAAGGCACGTTTTGACGAAAAGAGAAACATATCCTGGGCAGAAGAACTTGAGCAGGCAGGCGTAATTGTTATCTATGGAATTGTAAACCTCAAGGTACACGCAAAGATATGCCTTGTGGTCAGGAAAGAAAGCGACGGCATCAGGCGATACGCACACATTGGAACAGGAAACTACAATCCAAAAACTGCTCTGGTCTATCAGGATCTTTCTGTGTTTACCAGCAACCACGAAATTGTAAGCGACGCCACACTGTTCTTTAATGTCATCTCCGGTTACAGCGCCGTGCAGACAATGCATCACCTTTACATGGCACCTGTAAGCCTTAAGGCAAAAATACTTGAACTTATCCAGAGGGAAATCAAGCAGACAACAAAGGACAAACCCGGACACATCATTGCAAAAATGAACAGCCTCTGTCATCCGGAAATAATAGAAGCACTTTATGAGGCAAGCAAGGCCGGAGTTAAAATCGACCTTAACATCCGTGGCATCTGTACTCTAATTCCGGGCATAAAAAAAATGAGCGACAACATCAATGTAGTAAGTGTAATTGACCGCTACCTTGAACATTCAAGAATATTCTATTTCCAGAACGGAGGGCAGGAAGAAATTTACCTTGCAAGTGCCGACTGGATGGAAAGAAATCTGGACAAGAGAATTGAACTCATGTTCCCCATAACTGACAGGAATGTTTTCAAGAGCATCAGAAAAATCCTGGACATGTATTTTAAAGACAACTGCAGGAGTCATGTACTGCAGAAAAATGGAAAATGGAAAATGAATTTTCCATCCAAGAAAAACAAGGCTTACCGCGTTCAGGAAGAACTTTACAGGCATTACAAGAAGCACCGTGAAGTCAAGAAAACCCTTACAAATGCCGAATTTATAGTAAGAAGGAAAAACTAGGAAACAATGAAAATGAAACTGAACAGAAAAAAAATCATCATGATTACAGCAGCCGTGATTCTCCTTGGACTGGGTATCGCCGTGCCATTGCTTTGCCGTTCCTCAGCCACAGTAAAGGTTGCATTCTATAAAATTCCGCAGGAGCAGGAGGAACTTATAAAGAGCCTCATAATTGATTCCCAAACCGCGGACAAAAAAATCCAGATAAAATTTCTTGAAGATGATGACACAAAAGACATAGTAACTCATTCAAAAAAAGCAGACATACTTTTTACTAAGATGGGACTTGCAGCAGACAGGGCTGTTGAATCAATACCGGAAAAGAAAATCAGGAACACGCTTTTTGATTCTTCCATTATTGCAGGCACTTCCATTTCCGCTGCGGAATTCGCATTGAATACTGCTGGTTCAAAAGACGGTAAGGTTTCTCAAATTCCGCTTTTCTTTGATGGATACGAGATGCTCATTTCAATTCAGGCATTGGGCGAAACAAAAACAGAAGCCATCACTTCTTGGACAGACATTGAAACCTTTGCCTCAAAAGCAAAATCTGCCGCATCGGGAATTGCCTTTGCTGCAGGAGATGCCGACACACTCCTTGGAGTCATCAGCGTTGTAACAGAAGCATTTGACGGGAAAGAAAAATACAATTCAGTAATTGAAAAAATAAGGGCCTATGATGGTCCAATGCCAAATCTCTTTGAAACCCTTTTGCAGGAAGACGATGCATTCCACGACACTATGGAACGAATTCTGAGCTGGAAGAAAAAAGGAATCTTTAACACTGAACTTCTAAAAATCAACAAGGAAGATTTCTTTACAATCGTAGAACGCTACAGGACTGCCATCATCATCATGCCGCTTTCTGATCACAGAAAACTTTCAATGAGCACGGCAAAATACATGACGACACTGCCAATCCATTCCAACGAAACAAATTTCTATTTCCCTTCAATGCGTCCTTTAAATACAAGATCCGCCATGACTTCTGCCGTAGCAATGATACCAATGACCACAAGCAGCAATGCAAAGGATGCAGTTAAATTTTTATTAGGCACCGATGCACAGGAAAACATTGCCTTCAGGACTGGCCTTGCTCCATTCCTTGCAAACTGCAAGATTCCTGACATGCAGAGCGACGACTTAAGGTTCTGGATTGCAGCCACATCCGAGCCTTCCATTTCTATGGAACATGCAGCCTTTGACGACGAAAAGAAAAAGGAAGAATTTGCACAGGCTGTAAGAGATTACATAATCAAAAACTAAAACATAAAACAGGTAAAAAAAATGAAAATCAAAATTACAAAAAAAACATTGATCATAGCGGGAGCAGCTTTGTTTTTGACTGCCGCTACTTTTACAACAATAGCAATCGTAAAGGCAAAGCAGTTCAAGGTTGCTTTTTATGGGGTTGGGGATGAGCTCATTGCCCCATTAAAGGAGGCCATTGCAAACAAAGTTCCAAAATCAAAATTCTTTGTTCTCAAGGCCGAACACCCTCTTACACAAAAAGAAGCAAAAAAATATTCTGCAGTATTCTGCTGGAACGGAAAAACTCTTGATAATCTTTCGGAAGATGCAATAGCTTTCCCTGAAACTTTTTATAACAGATATCCTTCAAACATAAAGAAAGCCTGTGGAACTGAAGGCAAAAGACACACAATTCCTCTTCTGCTTGATTACTTTGAACTTGCGGAATACAAGATTGCAAAATCAGTACTCGGCCTTGAAATTCCTGAAACCTGGGAACAGCTTGAAAAATATCTTCAGGATGTAAAAGTTCGCTGCAAGTATCCAATCGTTTGTGCCGGAAGCAACGACCGGGAACTTATGGGATTTGTAAGTGCCATCGGTGAATCTGTTCTTGGCAGTGAAGGTTATTCGGAGTTGGCCTCAGACCTTGAGAAAAACTGGAAACAGAAAAAAGAATTTCCTGAACTTCTAGTAAAGGTTCTAAAAGTAATCGATGAACTTCAGGAAAAAGCATATCTTACCCCAAGATGGTACGAAGCAACCCAAAAGGATGCCGACATTTTTATGGAAGAACACGATGCAGGAATTTTTGCTATGACAATGGAAATGCACAAAAGGTGCGACTTTGTTTTTGTAAGGGATTTTGAAACTAATCCCGTTCCTCTTTTCAATCTAAAGAAAAATCATTCCCTTGTTGCCCCAATGCTTTGTGCCGTCATAAATGACAACAGAAGCGAAACCCACGCTGTAGTTGAATACCTTGCGTCTGAAGAAGGACAGGGATGGCTTTCAAACGAAACACATCTTGCACCGGTTTTCTCTCATTCAGAAACTTACGACAGGCGCACAACAGACATCCGTTACTGGGCCGCTGCCTACCCAATGCCGCCTGTAACATTCCTTGATGATGCAGCCTTTGCTGATCCTGCCACAAAGAAGGAATTTGCCGAAGCCATCAGGCAGTGGTTCAGGAAATAAAACCTTACAATTTCTGTTAGTAAAAATCAAAAAATGCCGTTGTATTTACATGCAGCGGCATTTTTTTTTGCGATTTATTTTCTAATTGAACTATTTAAAAACACAAAGAAGTAACCGCCCGGCCGAATACTGCGCGATTACTTCTTTATAAGTAAAAAGCCAGAGGCCAACCTCATGGGCAGTGCCTCTTTCATTTAATATAGTACTTAAGGGGTTAAAAGTCAAAGAAAAAAGGCCGGCGGATTTAAATCTGCCGGCCTTTAGTGTCATTGTGACATTTTAGTTTTGATTTTTCGTTGCTTACTCTCCGCGGAGGAAGTCGACGGCATAGTAGTCAGAGTTGAATCCGATAGCAAGCTTAGACTTGATTCCGCTCTTACCTTCCGAAGGCGAAGCTGCAACACTTGTCTTGTTATCAGTACCTTCATACTTAGCAGGGTCTGTCATTGCTTCCCAATTTGCAACAACAGATCCCTCAATTTTTGTTATCTCAACCCAAGCAACCTTTGCGGCACTTGTTGTATTCAAGTTAGACTTATCAAGGTAAGAAATAACAGGTTCATATTCATACCAGTTGCTGCTGTTTGCATCATCCTTGCCAAGATGGATGTCAGTCCAGTTACCGACAGCACTTGTCGAATCGACAATGTAAGAGTTAGTAAGTTCGTATGTATTACCAGACTTAGTCATATACAGGTAGTAAAGCTTACCTGAATTGACCTCCTGGGCAGCAATATGGAGGTTACCCTTATCACCAACTTCTGCGCTCACATAGCGGCCAAAGTCAGAATTAACTCCCGAAGGACGAATTACATTATCTTTACCTGTATATACCCATGTCTTTGCACCGGCTTCTCCAGATCCTGGGGCCTGTGCAATTGTTGTAAATGCACCACTGGCTCTGGCAATCTGAAGACCACCCTTAGATTTATTATAATAAACAATCACAGGTACGTTATCTGTTGGATCGATTAAAATGTCATTGTACTCTCCGACCTGCTCTGCCCATGAAGAAACACCCGTATCATAAACATCATTGCCAGCAACAACATTTGCACCAGTACCCTGGATTGTTTTCGATCCAGTCGAAGCCTTAATTACATGGCCATTCATCATGCCAACAAGATTACCTGCTCCGGCAGATGATTCTTCCTTGTAATCCTGCCAGCTTGCTGCTGTTAAAGCACCTTCATTATCCTTGTTAATCTTTTCCTTATATGCAGCATACTTCAGACAGCGTGCATAAGTATCATAATAACTCATATACATGTAATACATGTTGTCAGAGCTATTAAACCATCCTGCAATATGAGGATTAATGAACTGATTCTTCTTTTCATCAACACCTGTCATATCATGCTTGCCTTCCTTACCCTGGGCTTCAATTATGTAAGGATGCTGGCTTGTAGTTGCCTTAAAATTAGCCTTTCCAAAACTGAATCCCTGACGAGCAATATAAAGACCTGCACCCCATTCATTCGCTGAATTTCCTCCGGCATAATTATCAAGGACAACATACCAAGGTACTCCGTTGATGATACATGTATCAAGCTGAGGAGGTGCCTCAAAGAAGCATGCTTCAGACTGAGCATATGCAGTATTACCTACTGTAGTGGCACCACTACCAATCGGGTAGTCAAACATCTGGAGTTCATCAGAAGAACCCCAAGTTGCAATTAGTACATCTTTAACAGCATTGTTTGGAGCCTGATTATTCTTTGTTTCAGTACCATTTGATCTAATACGACTAATCTTATCTACCGTACTCTTTACGAACATACCAGCTGTTGGCTTTGCATGTTTGTTGCTTGGTATAGTACTTACAACATTCCAAACACTCAGATACCTATCATCCGTCCAGTAGTTTGTTCCGTTCTTTGGATCACCCTGTTCCCTGCCAAGGCGATCTACAGAATATCCGGCTTCAATGTTGTACTTGTGGTTGGTGTTGATGTTGTTTGGTGTCTGGACATCGTCTACAGTAGCTTCTACAAAGCATGAGTACTGTGGAACTGTAATTTCTACAATACCACCTTCTCCGGTAGTTACATCATCATGAGTTTCAGATTTTTCATCACCCTGCTTGCCGTCTGCACCTGTTGCATAGAATTTGATGCCAACTTTATCATTTTTCTTTGCATTCATGATTTCAAGCTTAACTTTGCTTCCGGCCTGTACAGCATAGCGTCCAAGGCGAGAACGGGTTGCACCTTCAATTCCCTTTATGTATGGAACAAAGTCCATCTTGTAGGTAGAAGTATAATCTCCCTTCTTATCTGCAGCAGTAGCATTGTAGCCAGTCTGTCCTGCAGCTACTGATGAACTTTGATTTCCATCTTTCTTTCCGGCTGCCTTTTCTTCTGCAGTGTATTCTCTTGCATCTTCTGCATAGGCAATTACTGATTTGTTAGTTGCAACGCCGTATGGAGTCATGTCGATGTCAAATGTCCATGTAACTGTATGACCATCCTGAGAAGGCCTGTCTTCACTGTTGATTGTAAATCCATACCAGTTGGCAGGCCACTTGGCACCATCTGACGAACCATTAGCCCACTGACTTGAAGGTGTAGCCGGAGCTCCGCTCATGTCAGTATAGACAATGCCACCGGATGCATTGCGGCTTGCGGCAATCCACTTACCGTTGTAGTACTCAGCAACCTTTTTGGCTTCTCCGTTCGGCCCCTTCATAAAGAGGGCCTTAAGACGTGTTGCATCGTATGTGATTCCGTCAATGTATACACGGCCTGAAACCTTAGGTTTTTCTACACGAGCACCAGGAGCACCAAGATCTTCTTCAAGATCAATGTGACCAAGGACATTTCCATTTTCATCTACAGGAACAGAATTGTCTGTTGGACTTGTCCAATGGAATGGAAGAATCTTTGCAATAGGTGATGTATCATCAAGAACATCAACTACAAGATCCTTGATCCATACATGACAGTAGCTACTGTCTACACCGATTTCAGTATCTTCCGTATAATCCCAGAATGTCCATGACATTTTACGATCGCCAGTTTCTGGATCTGCACTTTCATCTCCAAGTTTATCGTTTGCAAATGTGTAGACATACATGTGATACTTAAGTCCTTCAAGATCACCTTCAACATTGTAAGTCTTTCCTGAATCAATTGCATCCTTTTCTGCTGCAATTTCACTGCCGTCGATATCAAGCACTGCATCATCGGCTGCAGGAGCAAGGAGACTGTCTCCAGTTCCTGTATTTACAGCAGCAGTTGTTGCATTGTTGTTGAATACAGCCTTGATTTTGTGATCTGCATCAACACCGTTACCGCCTACGAATTCAGGCATAACTGCAAATTTGTCCTTGATCTTAAAGTACTTGCCGTTATACTTCTTTGTTTCAATTTCAACGGTAGAGCTCAGCTTACCAAGTTTTTCCATTGCATTGTATTCAACAAATTCGGAAGCCTGATATTTTTCATCACCGTCAAGGTCAGTTCCAAGGAAAATCTTTGCAAGACGAGGAGCATTGTTTGCAATGGCAATGTCATCCTTTCTGTATCTAAGGTGAGCATCTTCCTTATCAAGACCAGAATATGGTTTTTTACCTGCACCAACAGCATTTACAGCATCTTCATGGCCGATTACTTCAATAGAGTAGTTACCGGCAGCATCGAATACTACATAGTGGAGCTCGATTGGACCGTCAGGAATGTTCTTAGAGTTTACGGAAGCATCCCATGTCCATGTTGCGCCCTTCTTCTTTACGCTTTCTACCATGAAGTCACCAAGACGAGTGTCGCCGTCAACATAATCTTCGTTGATGTTGTTGCTGAAGTATCCGTTGATTCCGCCTGTAGTGCTTGTAAGCTTTGATGTACCTGCAGTTTCCTGTGTCAGGTGATCAACAATCTGTGCAACGGCAAAGAGGCCTGTAACAGAAGTTTCTGTACCAGGAATCTTTTCTGACAGTGTAAGACTGCCGCTGGTTCTGTTGTCGATTACGATGTAGTAAGAACCATTAATCTTTACAAGACTGCCAACACGGTAGACATCTGTGTTAAATGTACCGCTGATTACAGTTCTGGTATTATCAACAGTTACAGTCTGTTTTCTCCAGTAAAGACCGTCTTCAAATACCATGTCAGAAGGCAACGATGTAACCTCAGTCCTATTTGCATTTTCAGTCTTGTCAAGCATGATGTCATAGAGATAATGCTTGTCTTTACTTTCGCCGGAATTACGTCTCATAAAGTAGAATGCAACACGCTCAAATCCAGCCTGATTTCCTTCTTCCGTTACCTGAGAACCGAATGTATAGAATCCATCTTCATTCTGAATGAGAGGATTGATGTTGTACTTTTCGTTTTCTCCCTTTGCAAGGATTACAGGAGCTTTTCTGTCCACATTGATTGTGACATTGCTTCTACCCTGGTGTCCGGCCTGGTCAGATGCATTGATTGCACCTGAGAACACGCCTGTTTCACCCTTTGCTGTAGCATCAAGTTTTACAGAGAATCTGTAAGTATGATAGTCAACACCATTGATTGTTTCTTTCTTGATCCATTCAATTGTATTTGCCTTTTCTACATCAACAGTCTTCAATTTTTCTGTACTTGTAGGACCATTACCCTTTACAACAAGTTTTTCACCAAGAACAGAAAGGCTGTAAACAGTGTCATCCTTTACAGTACCTTCAAGATACCAGGTGTCATTGATATACATATCCTCGCTGTATGTCTTGCGGGCAATTTCCTTTGACTTGTCTATATTTCCGCCGGTCAGTCCGTACTTAACAAGCTCAAGATTATCCACGGCAGGAGCTTCTGTATCAAATTCCATGATGCTGTAGACAGGCGTACTTATGAAGCCTTCATCATCAATTGCATAGACTGCAAATACAACTTTGTTTGTTGTAGCATTACCATCTGAATCAGGAGCCGGAACAAATTCATCATTTTCGTTTACTGTAATTGACCATGTACCGGTATCCTTATAGTCAGCAAGGGCAGCGTAATCAGCAGGATTAGCAGTATCTGGAATTGACTCTACCTTTACCGGCGTTGCAGCACGGAAATTATAAACCTCTATGCCGGCACTTATGAGATACCTGATGTCTGCGACTGTTGGTGCAAACTTTGTAACTTTACCATCAACAACAGTTACAGAAGTTGAATAACCTGAGTTTTTAGTCTTTTCTTCTGCACCCATGCTGTGCTGTTCAGAAATGAACTGAACGAATACCTTTTTTACCTTTCCATCAGGGTCAGATGCAGTACCAGAAACGCGAACATTGCCTGTTACCTTGTCGCTTGCCTTAGGAGTAGCAATTTCAGCAGAAGGACGGCCACCCTGTGGGTCAACAACAATTCTGAATGCTGTTTCGCTTACGTTACCGGCATTGTCTTCTGCCTTAATCCAGAGCCAGAGGTTTACAAGGTCTTCAAAGCTCTTGTTCTTAATGAGGGTATCAGAGGTAACTCCCATTTCTGTGAGCCACTTGTTGACACGATATACATGAGTTTCACCTGTAATATCTTCCTTACCGTCAAAGTAAAGGTTCCACTGGGTACCCTTGAAGGTAGCTGCACCGGAACATTCATCAAAGAGTTTATAAACCGGTTTGTATGGATCTTCCGCAAAGGTTGCATTGTCATGATTACCAAGTTTTGCGTAGTTAGCATCCCCATCCTTTGTCGGAGCAACATCCTTATTATCTGCGTCCTTATACGTAGTCCATTCGGAAACGCTTGTAGCAAGCTTATCATTTTCGTTAGCTTTTCCTTCTGTAGAAATTGCGTAATAAAGCTTCTTTGCATCGCTTACAGAACCCATGGCAGATACAGAGATACCATATACAGACTTGCCTTCTTCAGGGTTGCTGATGCTTACTGTAGGAGCATCATTATCAACCGTAATGGAAGTATTTGTTACTGCCTGAGAACCTGCATTATCAGTTACTGTAATCGTAAACTGATATGTACCGCTTTCCCATGTGCTGATGTCGATTTCACTTGTTGTATACTTAACACCGTCAGCTGCAGTTTCGGAACCAGCAACTTCAGTAAGAGCCATTGTATGACCATTTGCAGCAGTACCAAGCTTGTCATTTGCAACGACTACCGAATTGATTCCGTTGGCATCCTTTGCATAAAGATGGAGTTTGAATTTGCTGGTCTTACCGCCAGGAAGCATATCAGAAAGATATGTTACACCTGCTTCTGGGGATACAGGTTTCTTTTCGGCATGAACATCTTTTGTTGTACCAAAGTCATATTGAAGCTTGCTGATAGTTGGTGTCTTTGTATCTACGGCAAAGTAGAATATAGAGTTGCCAGGCTCATTTGTTCCGTCTGTAAGGCGAATTGATGAACTCTTATCAACTGTTGCTTTTGATATAAATTCTCCACCGGCCTTATCCTCAACCTTAAAGAGCATTGCGTAATTTTTATCATCAAGGCCCTTTACCTGCCATGTTCCGTTACTTGCAATATTTTCAGACCAGCTAGATCCATTATCAACGGAATAGTACATTCCTGTAACACCATCATCATCTGTGATTGTACCGGAAATATAGTTGAGACCCATCTGCCATACAGGACTAGCTGAACTCATAAGTACAGGAGATTCATCAGTACCATCAACCTTAAAGCTGTTTGGTGAAGAAACCCTGATTACAGGACGATCAGTGTTCTGGTCTACCTTAAAGACAAGGTATTTATAACCTGTATTGCCTGCAATATCTTTTACTGCAACACGGAGAATGTAATCCTTTTCATCCACAAACTTTGAACGGGTATCCACAGTAAGGGTCCAGTTATTGTATGCACCAGAAACAGTATAAGCAAGAACAACTTTTGGACTTGCACCTGTTTCAGGAGTCAAAGGAGACCATTTGTCTTCTGTCAAAGTTTTTGGATCAGCAGCAGTTCCCTGATAAAATTTAAACTCTGGTGCAGAAATTGAATTTGAATCGGTAACCTTACCGGTAACAGAAATCTTTCCGTTAACCTGGATTCCGTCCGTAGCAACATCAGCATCTGCAGGATCTGTAAGAGAAATCTCTGGAGCATCATTATCTACAATAATCTTAAAGAGTGCATCACTTGTTGTTGAATTTCCAACTTTGTCTGTTACCTTAATGATGACATCGCCACCATCACCGACTCCACCTTCACTAGTCTTGCCAAACAAAGCCTTATCAAGAGTAAATTTATATTTATTCTCGTTGCCGGTTCCTGTAAGTTGTACAACTGTAACTTTTTTAGCCTGAGTTGAACTTATTGTAGTACTTCCAATCTTTGCAAGTTCAACTGTTGCAATGCCAACTGCTGTCTGTCGTGAATCAGCTGTATCAGCAATTAAACCATCGTCTTTTGCATTTACGATGAATACTACATCAGCAGAAGTACTTGCAATTTTTATCTTGTCATTTGTTTCAGTAGGATTTTCAACACTTACAAATTCCGGTGCTTTTGGAGCCTTTGTATCAATCCATGGATTTACAGTCGGATACTTACTGTCAAGTTTGTAAACATTGCCTGCAACGTCTTCAATCTTAAAGTCAATTAAGTTAGAGCCCTGGACATCACCGTCATCATTACGAAGAAGAAGGGTTCCGGCCCATTTAGTATAGTCACCATCAGCTCCTGATGATGTCAAAGAAGACCAGCTGCGGCTTTCATCATCGGCAACGCCTGAATAACTCCACTGAACGGACTTGATTCCTGTCTCATCATCCTTAACAGAAAGCTCTACATTAAGCACGCTGCTGTTGTACCATTCCCTTTCAGGACTAACTTCAGTAGCATCTGGGAATTTTCTTGCTGATTTTACGGTTACTTTATTGTCCTTAAGAGAAGGTGGTGTCGTATCAATAATAACTGGCCTTATAACCTTGGTTTCTTTATTTGCAAGATCTATTGCAGTAATTGTAACTGTGTAGCTGCCATCTGCAATTGGTTTTCCAGAAGTTTTAAGTTCAATTTCCCAGTTATTATTTTTTATCTTATCAGCAGGAATAGTTTCCCAGTCCTTAACTCCAGTTTCTCCGCTCTTTTCTGCCTGGATTTTAATTTCCTTTACACCATAAGAGTCTGATGTTGTACCACCTAAAGTAAAACTCTTATTTGTGGTTATTCCGGCAACCTTTACTTTAGTTTCATCAAGGCTTGGATTTGCAGTGTCGTAGTAGAAGTCATACTGGTGATTTGCATTTTTATCATTTGGATATTCAGTTGTTGTACCATTATAAGCTAGGCTTGTAACATAAGTATGCTTGTCGCCATTAAGGAGCTCAGAATCCTCTACCACAAGCTTAATCTTATGTGGGCCTTCATTAATACCAGAAACTTTTTTAAGATCAAAATCAGAAATCGTGACGGTACTCTTAGGAGATTCAGTTCCAGTTGGCCATGTATATACCGGGGTGCTACCATCATCAAGATAAACCTTTACAGATTGTACCTTGTCATCGTCTGAAACAGTAAAGTTAATGTTGCTGTTTGCACCGCCAAAAGTAGAATACTTGTCAGACTTAGGAATTGCTGCATTCATTGCAATTGAGTCTTCAAGGTCACTGAAGGTTACAACCGGAATGTCAGTATACTGCTTTATGATGATTTCTTTTTCAGTAGATGTGAAAGTATTGCCTGCAGCATCTGCAACAGAAACCTTAATTATATGAGTACTTTCGCTATCTTTAGCACTTGAAGAATCAATATTTCTTGTATCAAGTTCAAAACTCCAGTTGCTGTAAGTCTCGTCAGTAAGTTCTACAGTACCATGATAGTTGTCTGTCGTGTCTTTATCGTCAATTACCCATGAAAGGATTGATTTAACTTCTGGCTTTGATGCATTTGTATGTGCAACAAGTTTTGTTTCATCGCTTGCTGTTCCTTCAACTGTAATTATTCCGTTTACATAAGTAACTGTAGCACCGTCTTTCTTTGCAGAAACCGTTGGAGATACTACTGAAATATTGGCCTTAGGAGCAACCTTATCTACAGAAACTGTAAATTCAGAACGGTCACTTACATTACCGGCCTTATCAGTTGCTTCGATTGCATAGGTATGCTCGCCGTTGCCGATTTCAGATTCAGGGATTAAATATGTATAAACTCCGGAACTAACCGTTGGTTCAATGGTCTTAACCTTGTTGTTGTCCAGAAGCTTAACTTCCTTAATTCCGCTGGTAGAAATTCCATCCAGTGCATCAGTAACCTTTGCAGAAATTCTTATTCCGTCTGCAACCTGTGAAGCATTGAGTACTGTATCAGCTCCAGGAACTGCACCATTAAGCTTTAGTTCTGTGATTACAGGTGCCTTTGTATCAATATGATATGTATATGACAATGGGAGCTCATTGCCTGCATCATCAACAACCTTTACAGAAACTGTGTGATCGCCATTCTTTACCGTGCCGTCAGCTTCTGTTGGGAAGCTAAGGGTTGTCTTATAGAAAGAATAGCTATAGCCTTCCTGACCTGCAGTTGCTGTGCTGTCAACCTTATTGCCAAGAACCATGTCAGACCAGTCACCGTCATCAATTTTGTATTTTACAGTTGCAATACCGCTGACACTCTTACTGTCAATTTTGCTTCCGCTTGCATCACCACTCCATTCATCAGAAAGAGGAATGTTAAGGGCAACGCTGCCTGAAGCATGCCACTTGTTTTCAGCTGCATCAGTATTTGTCCAGTCGCTCTTTACAGTAGGAGCAATGCTGTCGATTCTGTACTTGTGGCTTACAGAACTTCTCTGACCGTACTGGTCAACGGCAAAATAGTAGTATTCCTTACCGGCAGTATCCTGAGTTGTGTATGACCATACGCCAGAGTTCAAAGTCATAGTCTTTTCATTTTGAGTTCCGGCTTCATCATCGTAGCGCAATACCTTATCTGCAGTAGAGCCACAGGTACCACTGATTGTAAAGTCTGTAGCAGACTTCTGCCATTTGTTGTTTTCTGTTGTTACAGCAATTTCTGGAGCACCGTTGCTTATACCAAGATTAAATGTCTCTGTTGTATTTGCATAATCAGTTTCCTGCAGGCTGTCTTTTGCTTCAATCTTGAATACATATTTGCCTTCATCAAGAGAACCTACATTTGCCTCAAGAGAGTAAGACATTGAGCCGGCGGCATTATAAGAAGTTCCAAGTTGTGTATAGGCGTCATCCCCTGCACCAAGAGGTTTGTAATAAACGTCAACTGTGGCAAGACCATCATCATCGCTGATAGTTGCATAGAGAACATTGTTTGATTTCTTTCCAAGGAGGTTGTTGTTTGCAGAAATGTCAGCAGCAGCCAGATCCTTCTTGTAGTTTCCGGCCTTGATTACAGGAGCATCTGTAGTCTGGTCAATATTATATTCCCTTGTATATTCTGCAGTATTCTTTACTGTATCTGCAACCTTGATTTTAAGGGTGAGAGTTCCCGTAGTTTCTGTAATGAGTCTTGTATTAATTGCTGTTGTTTCAAGTTCTTCTGTATGTGCTTCACCCTTTATGGCAGGAGTAACTCCCTCAACTTCCCATGTACAGTCTTCACCAGGTTTATTGGTCTTTGAAACTTCATTGTTATCCCTGATAGTTGCCCTGTAGACAACCTTACCGTTGATGTAGTTTACATCATTCTTCTTAACCGTCGGTGTAACTGTTTCACCGGAAAGTTCAGGAGCTTTGTTATCCAAAGTGAATGTAATTGTATCTTTGCTGAAAGCCCCTGTTGTGTTCATTACATTTACGATGATCTTAACATTGTATTTACCAGGAACAAGAGTTGTTTCAGTTCCGCCTGAAGTCTTAGCCTTAAGCAAGTCTGAGATATTTATTCCCCAGTCGGAATCAACGTCAGATTTCTGTGTTTTTCTGATTGTGACTGTAGGGGTTGGAATACGGGCATCGGCACCAAAGCTAGCGTCACTCAAACTCTTGCCGTTACGGGTAAGTTCGATTGTATACTGGATTGGTGTAGATTCATGGAACTTGTCACCCTGGAGGTTTACGGTACCAGAAATATCAATTGGATTCTTTCCGGAAACAAATCCGTTGCCGGCATTTTCATCAAAGATATCCTTGTCCGATCTTGCACCTTCAATGAATTCACAAACCGTATAGGCAGTTTCTGGAGAAGCTTCTGTTCTCTTTACCATGAATCCGTATGTATTTCCCTTGAGGGCACAGAGGTCATTACCCTTTCGGTCATAACCGGATACATCAAATATGTAATATTCTCCTGCATTGAGCTTGTAGGTTGCAACACCGGCTGCACCACTGTTTGGAGTAAACTGAACGCTCAATGAAGTTGAAAGATCATTTTCTGTAATTGCATTTTCCTTGCGGAAATCCTTGTAATAGTCGGTATTGTCAAGAAGAACAAGAACATCTTCCGGAGTTCCGCTAAAGTCGTTTGTCTTATAGTGCCTGAGCTTAACAACGAGAGTTTCCGGCCTGATTTCAGACTTATCCTTACCTGCAGCAAAGTTAACCGAAACTGAACCGCCCTGAGCAAGGTCTCTGAATCCATCTGGATCTTCAGCCTTGTCATAAGAGTTTACTGATTTTCCTTCCGAATCAAAACCTGCTTCGTAACCGCTGATGTTCCAAACAGGGCTATTATCCGGGTTGATGAGGAATTTAGATGACCTTGAAACGTCAATTTCCTTTGAAGGAGCGTGGTTTCCGACTACATGGAGGACTTCGAGGATGTATGCTTTATCCGCTTCTGAATAGTCGTTTCCTGTTCCATTAAGCATCTTTCCAAGTTTTGTAGCCGTAACTTCATAGTTCCTGCCTGAACCTCTTGTTCCTGATTCAGACTGAAGTTCATTATAAAAATCATTTGAGTTGATGTAGTATTCGTCCGTTGAGTTACCCTTGGCAACACCTGTTCCGTCCGAAGGATTCTGATAAATTCTAGCGCAGTCAGTGAGGATAGTTCCGCAGTAGAATTCCTTGTCCTTTGTATTGCCGTTTCCTGCATCAGCATCGTTTCCATAGAGAGCAAGGTAATTTTCCCTGTTCTTTTTCTTGGATTCATCATTACCGGCTTCTGCAACCGTGTAATACTGGGCAATGATGAGAGGGCTGTCGTCCGTCATGGAACTGTTGATTGTGTAGCCGTTGAGAGTTTTTGCTTCTCCAAGGACACCACCTTCATTTAGGGCATACTTAAAGTCAACACTAATTCCGTCTGACTGATGAAGATCATAGATGTCACCTGTAAGCTTGAATATGCGTCCATAAGATGTGCTGCTTTCGTCTGTTGCCGTAGACAAAGGCTTTGACATAATGAGCACCGGAGCACTGTTATCAATGTCTACGCTGAGCTTTTCTGTTGTCGTATGGTTTGCACCGTCCCTTACTGAGACAGTAATTTCAATCGGGCCGTCCTTGATTGGATATCCGTTGAAAGCGCTTCTTCCGGCAGCTTTTTCGTTGAGCCTGATGCTCCAGGATTTATCGTCAAACCCTGCCTTGAAAGGTCCAAGTTCCATGTCGGAATTATCGAGTCCGGTTCCCTTAATGGTTACAGAAACTTCATCAATACCCTTGTCATCCTTATAGGTACCGGCAAGAACAAAATCTTCCATAATTACGGCACCAACTGGTGGGTAAGTGATTGCTACTGATGGAGCTTCGGTATCAACACTTTCACCAAGACCAATTTCACATGAAAGTGTAGCGAACAACGGAATCAGAAGACCCGCAGCCATTGAAATTTTAAATAGACGTGTTACTTTTTTGACATCCATTTTTCCTGTCCTCCTCTAAAACAAGAAAAAACAATCTCTTTTTTGCTTATATATACTTTTTGATTTTACCATACTATGGGCAATTATCAAGAATATTCTGTTATAAAAATGTCAAAACATTATATCTGAACTCAAAATCATAAGCTGGGGTTCTACAATTGACACAATAGGAAAAAAAGATAAAATCTACCATATGATAGTAGAAAAGAAGGAAATCATAGACCTCCAGAAGCATATTGAACGCAAGATCAACGAGATGAACCTGTCTCCAAAGCCTGATTCAGCCAAAATCTTTGATCTTAACATGCTGGACTCAAACATTTCCCTCTTTCTTTTAGGTGCGGAATTCAAGGACGGACCTCTTGAACTTACGGCAAAAGACAAGCTTATCATTGATGCCCTCCGTTCCTTCAGAAATTCTTCCGTAAAGGAGATGGATATTGCTGATGTGGCAAACGACATTGCCCTTGCAGCCACGGAAATACTTGACCTCATCAACATGCTGGAAGACCGGGTTGCAGCAATTCCTGAGAAAATCTTCTCCGACAACGTAAAGACAAGGCTTGATTCCGCATACGAAGCAATCCGCCAGCTTACGGAACTCAAAAAAACACAGAAACAGCTCGTAAAGCAATGGCAGACTTCTGAAATTCCTTTGCCATTAACAAATGCTGGAAAACTTCTTGGGCGTGTAAAGTCAGAAAAGAAGGCGGCAGCTTCCAGGGAAAACGGAAAGAAAGGCGGAAGGCCTAGAAAAGACGGGTCTGCGGCAAAAACTGCGCCAAAGAAAATTACCGCAAAGAAAGATTCTGTAAAAACAAAGACAAAGACGCCTGCAAAAAAAACATCTGCCAAGACAAGCGCAAAAAAATCAACAAAGAAATAATTGCCCCGAAATATTACATCATTGCGAGGAGCTGGCGACGAAGCAATCCATGCCTGCCTTGCTTACTGGCATGTGGATTGCCGCGCCCTTTGGGCTCGCAATGACGTGGGTGCAATCTGCCTGCGTGTGGCGTGGACGCAATCTATTTAGTTTGCTTTCCCTACCAAGCACATCCATTCAGCCTCAGCACAAAGAACATCGCCGACGTAGGCTTTGCCGGACTGCTTGATCATCTTTGGGCTTACGCGGAGGTTTGTGATTTCCATGCGAACCTTGTCGCCTGGGCGAACCTGGTTGCGGAACTTTACCTTGTCCAAAGTTGCAAAGAAGAACAATGCGCCATCTTCAAACTTTTTCTGGTAGCTGAGGGCTGCTCCACCTGCCTGTGCCATTGTTTCACAGAGGATAACGCCTGGTACTACAGGATATTCAGGAAAGTGTCCCTTAAAGAAAAATTCGTTTTCTGTAAAAGTATGTTCGCTAACGCTTCCGTTGTCATCGCAGCTGATGATTTCATCTACGAAAAGAAATGGATCGCGATGTGGCAAAAGTGACTTGATATCTGTTGTTACGCTCATGGTAATACCTCAAAAATAAAATTACCCCATTATGTTCTAACGGGGCGTTGCGGGGAGTCCCCGCTGAGAGGGGTGTGGAGGCAACGAAGTGCCGACCAGGGGAGAGACTTCTCCCCACCCCTTTTTTTATCTATTTAATATTCAATCAGTTAACTTTCTTGAATACTACGATACCGTTGTGTCCACCGAAACCGAAGTTTCCGCTCATTGCAACGTCAACTGGCATTTCGATACCCTTGTTTGGTGTGTAGTTGAGGTCACATCCGCCTTCTACATCTGGGTTGTCAAGGTTGATTGTTGCAGGAATGTAACCATCCTGAATTGCCTTTACACACATAAGTGCTTCGAGAGAACCTGCGTTTCCAAGACAGTGACCTGTCATAGACTTTGTAGAAGAAATGTGGAGGTCCTTTGCAGCATCGCCGAATGCAATGTGTAGCATCTTTGTTTCACCAGAGTCATTCTTTGATGTTGATGTTCCGTGTGCGTTGTAGTATGTAACATCCTTTGGTTCAACACCGGCGTCCTTCATAGCCATTGTCATAGCCTTTGCACCGCAGATTCCATCTGGGTTAGGAGCTGTAAGGTGGTAAGCATCAGAAGATGAACCGTAACCTGCAAGTTCACAGTAGATCTTTGCACCACGAGCCTTAGCGTGTTCATATTCTTCAAGAACGAGGATTGTAGCACCTTCACCCATGATGAATCCATCGCGGTCCTTGTCGAATGGACGGCAAGCCTTTGAAGGATCATCAGCCCACTTTGAAGAAAGAGCGTGAAGAACTGTAAAAGAAAGTGTACCGAATCCACAGATTGTGCTTTCAGCACCACCAGCGAGGATTACATCGTAGCGGCCTGAGCGGATAACATCGAGTGCATTTCCGAGAGCATCAGTACCAGAAGCACAAGCTGTAGCAACTGTGTGTGTTGCACCATGGAGACCAAACTGAAGGGAAACGTTTGCTGCAGCCTCGTTAGGAATGAGTTCTGGGATTGTCATTGGTGGAACACGTGTATATTCAGAAGAAATGTAGCTCTTCATGCTTGCTTCTGTAACATCAAGACCACCGATACCAACACCAAGGTAAACAGCTGTATCTTCGAGGATATCCTGCTTTCCCATAAGTCCTGAATCATCAAGAGCCTGCTTTGCTGCTGCAACTGCAAACTGTGTGAATGGAGCCATCTTGCGTGCTGATGCGCTGTCCATATAATCTTCAGCCTTGAAGTTCTTTACTTCTGCGCTGTACTTTACCTTGAAAGGACCTACATCATACTTTGTTGTTGTTGCGATACCGCACTTTCCAGCCTTAACACCAGCCCATGTTTCTTCTACTGAATTTCCAAGTGGTGATACACAACCAAGACCTGTTACAACTACTCTTCTCATAATTTTATCTCCTAATCTCATAGTTATGGAAAAAGCACTCCCATTGAGAACCGTGCCAAGCCTGCTCCGGTGTTCCCTGTCCACCCGTAAGGCTGAGGGCTTCACCCTCAGAATCCGCGTGGGTCACAAGTCGCATTTTGTCACGAACCTCAATTCCGCACTTTTTCCATCGTATATTATTTGTCGATACCATTATTTCGTTTTAAGGAAATAAAGTAATCTTCATTCACAAAAAGAAACGAGGCAAAGCCAAATTTCTTTTCAATCCATAATTATGAATTATGAATTATGAATTGCTTAAGTGCCTAAGCTCCCATGCCGCCGTCTACGCCGATAACCTGACCTGTGATATATGTCGAAAGGTCACTTCCAAGGAACAATGCTGCGTTAGCAATGTCTTCTGGTTTTCCAGCTCTCTTGAGAGGAATCTTTTCTGCCATTGCTGCCTTTACTTCATCCTTAAGAACATTTGTCATGTCTGTTTCGATGAATCCAGGTGCAATTGCATTTACGCGAACTCCGCGAGCACCAACTTCTGCAGCGAGAGACTTGCTGTATGCAATGAGACCACCCTTTGATGCAGAGTAGTTAACCTGTCCGCCGTTTCCATGGATGCCAACAATAGAAGACATGTTGATGATTGAACCTGTGCGCTTTCTGATCATGTCGTTTGAAACAACCTGGCTGATGAGGAATGCTGATGTAAGGTTGATGCGGAGAACATCGTCCCAGTCTTCCTTCTTCATTCTGAATGAAAGACCGTCGCGTGTAATTCCTGCGTTGTTTACGAGAACATCAAATCCACCTGCTTCTGCAAGTGCTGCCTTAACAATTTCTGTCACCTGTTCTGCATTTCCAACATCTGCATAGATTTCGTGGAAAGCAACTCCGTTTTCCTTTGCAAGGGATTCAAGAGCGTCTTTGTTTGCAGAAGGCTTTGAACAAAGTCCCCATACTTCACAGCCGTTCTTAAGATAAACTTCTACAATAGCCTTTCCGATTCCGCGTGAAGAACCAGTGATGAGTGCCTTTTTTCCTTTAAGCATAAATATCTCCTAAAGCCTTTTATGCATCCAGCGGGTCCCAGCGACGGCAAAATCAGGAGTGGTGCTCCCGGTTTCACTAGCTTAAGCCTTACGGCCCTTGTCTCAATGACCGGGTCCTCCCTCCTGCTTTTTCCTGCGTCCCACAGGATGCATAAAATGATTAATTATACATTCTATGTTTAACGGGAAAAACACTTTTTAAGGTTCTTCCCGCAAAATCTTGGGATGAGAGAGAATCACATCCCAACCGTATATTACAAGTTGCTGATTCCTTCAGCTGTGTTTACTGGTGTTGCGGCAATTCCGGCTCCGAATTCTGTCTGACCCCAGAGACCTGAAAGAACCTTTCCAGGACCTACTTCAAGAACTGCAGAGTTTTCGATTCCGTCTTCCTTGATTACACCAGCAAGGCAAGCTTCTTCATCAGTCCAGAGAACTGGGTGTGTAAGGTGAAGAACTGCGGCCTTCTTTGCCTGATCTCCATCAAGAACTTTTCCGCCTGTTACGTTAGAGAAAAGATTGATTTTTGGATCGTTGAACTTAACATCTGCAAGGAACTTTTCGAATTCAACTGCAGCATCCTGCATGAGTGGTGAGTGGAATGGACCTGCTACCTTGAGGCGAACTGCACGGCGTGCACCGGCATCCTTTGCAGCAGCTTCTACCTTGTCGAGGGCGTCGAATGTTCCGCTTACAACTGTCTGCTTGTCGCTGTTCATGTTTGCAGCATATGCATCTTCGATTGGTTCTACGAGAGCCTTAACCTGATCCTGCGAAAGGCCGAGCACTGCTGTCATTCCAGGTGCATGACCTTCGCTCTTTGCTGCGATTTCTTCGCAAACCTTCTGCATGATGATACCGCGCTGGCGAACAACCTTGATTACGTCTTCAAATGAAAGAACGCCTGCTGCATAAAGAGCTGGGAATTCACCGAGAGAGAATCCCATTGCAGAAGAAGGTTCGATTCCCTTTTCCTTGAGAGCTGCCATTGTTGCCAATGAAGCTGCTGTGATTGCAATCTGGCTGTTGTCGCTTCTTGCAAGGTCCTCAGGTGTTGATTCCCACAAAAGCTTTGCCATATCAAGACCAGTGATTGCCGAAATGTCGTCGATCACTTTTTTTGCTGCAGGAGAACTCTCTGCAATATCCTTAGCCATACCAGGTGCCTGAGCTCCCTGTCCAGGGAACAAAAATGCATACTTCTTTGACATATTAACCTCATTATAAAAGTGTAAGTTACATTTATTATGACAAAAATAGAAAAAATGTCAAGTATAAAGATTTCTTACCTATGGTATTTTCAGAAAGTGTTTAAAAATGAAAAAGCCCCTTCGTAAAACGAGGGAGCTTTCCTACGGTGTAGTCAAGAAACTATTCTGTAAGGATCTTGATTACTTCTGCCTTGTCCTGTGTGTTAAGGATCTGGGCACGCTTGTCTGCTGACTTGAAAAGAAGGCTTACTTCAGCAAGGAACTGAAGATGTGGGCCTGTCTTGTTTACAGGAGACAATGTCATGATAAAGATGCGACATGGTTCGCTGTCAAGGCTGTCGAAGTCTACTGGATTATCTGAAACGCCGATACAAGCCACGAGATCAGAAACTGTATCTGTCTTTCCGTGTGGGATGGCAATTCCGTGCTTCATGCCAGTTGACATCTTGCGTTCACGATCGAGTACGCATTCCTTTGCAGATGCTTTATCTGTAACCTTTCCTGCCTTTACAAGGATTTCAAGGAGTTCGTCGATGATTTCTTCTTTTGAAGTACCCTTCAAGTGAAGGTCTACTGTTTCAGGTGTTAATACTGTTCTTAAGTCCATACCTATATTTTATTTTCCTACTACTAAATTGTCAAGGGAAAACCCAGCACTTTAATATCGAATTAAAACCTCAAAAATGCCCTTTTTAAACTCCGGGAAATCTGCTTCAACATCATACTTGAAAACTTCATATTCACTGTTGGCAAATTTAATTCTGCTGCATCTGTCAATTTCGTTTTCATCAAGAAGAGATTTATGCCGGTCCTTGTCATATATGTGTTCATACCAGGCAGGCCAGTTGCCTTTTTTTCCGGAACGAACAAAATCATAGCGCAAGAGTTCAACAACAAGTTCAAAATTCAATTCCGAAAATTTTTTCTTTGTGATTTCATCGTTTACAAAATCATAAACAAGGCTGAACCAATACAGGTCTCGACGAGCCTGATCAAAAGTTCCTTTTTCTTTTCCATAATTTGTAAGGGCAGACAAAAATTTCCACGGGCTTGTTTTTCTATAAATGTAATTCATTGTGAAAGAAAAGATTTCTTTGTTCCAATATGCATCGGTAAGAATTTCTACATCTTTCAAAAATGCAACATCTCTAAAGGAAAGATAAGGAGTAGAAAAAGTTTCGTAGGCAGGAGTTTCCATCCACTTCCATCCGCCTTCAGAAGCCATGTCCGCCATCTGTGTTCCATTTAAAATTTTAAGGAAGCCAAGCTGAAGGGCATCAGGCTTAAGTGCCATTACAAAATCAAAGCTCTTTCCAAAACTTTCAAGATCCTCGTAAGGAAGGCCTGCAATCAAATCAAGGTGCTGATGAATTGTCTTTGGAATACGTCGGATTTTTTCTGCAAGAAGTTCAACATTGTCGGAACGGTTTACAGCCTTAAGAGTTTTTTTGTTTGCAGACTGGACACCCATCTCAAACTGCATTACGCCGGAAGGCACCTGCTGAAGGAAAGCAAGGGCATCATCGGAAAGATATTCTGCTTCTATTTCAAAATGAAACATTGTCTTTCCGTTGTGATTTTCCAAAATGTATTTCCAAATTGGAATGTAACGGTCAGGATTCAGGTTGTAAGTACGGTCAATGAATTTTACAAGTTTAACATTGGCATCAAGAAAAATTTTCAGTTCCTGCTGAACTTTTTCCAGGCTCTTGAAGCGAACCCTTTTATCCACGGAAGAAAGACAGTAAGCACATCCAAAGGGACAGCCACGGGTTGATTCGTAGTAATAGATTTTATGATCGGAATCAAAATCACCTTTTTGAATTTCAGGATATGCAAAAGGAAGTTCATCAAGATTTTCAATGGGATGCTGTTCACCGGAAAATTTTATTTTGCCTTCTGTATCCCTGAAATAAATTCCTTTGACTGAAGAAATTTTTTTTCCGCCGCACAAAGCTTCTGCAAGTTCAACAAAAGTTTTTTCACCTTCACCGAACATGATGAAATCAAGATCGGAAATTGAAGCAAGGTATTTTTCTGCACTGTAACCAAACTCTGGCCCGCCTGCACCTAGAATGCAGTCAGGCAAAAGTTTCTTTACCTCTGGAAGAAGCTTGCACACATACTCTGCATTCCAGATATAGGTGGAAAACAGAACAGCATCAGCTTCCGTAAAACCAATACTGCGAAGCTCTTCCCCTACAGGCTGATTAATGGTGAACTCTGCAATTTCAACACTAATCTTTTCTGCAGACAAAATTTTTTCTGCATAAGCCTTGAGGGACCTGATTGCCACATTGGTATGCATGTAGCTTGCATTGACAGAAACAAGAAGAATTTTATTCAACTGCTTTCTTTAAGTCGGCAATGAGTTTTTCAGCTTCTTCCCTTGTTCCCATTCCAAAGCTGAAAAGGGATTTGAGCGGGAAGCCCTGGAACATTGCGTCTGCCATTTCCTTTGCCGCAGCACCCATGTCACCGATAACAGTGTCGTCACTGCCCTTGTCATTTTTCTTAAGATATGCCTTGAAGACAGGTGCAGTTCTTGGATCATCAAGCAATGCACTGAATGTAGTGTCTCCCTTGATTTCCAATGGAAGGTAACGGCTTGAAACATAATTCAGCTTTGCAGTAGCCTGAATGTTGTCGCTGGCATTACCAACGCAGATTTCATATTCACCGCTCTTTGCATACCAGTCATCGATTTTTGTTTCAAAGTAGCTCAAGCTTCTAGCATCAAGTTCAACTGAAACTTTTTTTGTCTCGCCAGGTTCAAGATAGATTTTCTTAAATCCCTTGAGTTCCTTTACAGGACGACCGAAAGTTTTTGTCTTGTCAGCCACATAGAACTGAACTACTTCCTTACCGGCAACTTTTCCAGTGTTCTTTACATCGACCGTTGCTGTTACAGTTCCGCCTTCCTTAAGTTCTGCGGAACTCAAAGTCAGGTTGCTGATTTCAAAAGTCGTGTATGAAAGTCCATGGCCGAACGCATATGCAACCGGCATGTTCTTCTTTTCATAGTAACGGTAACCTACATAGATGCCTTCGTCATATTTTGTTGTAATTCCATCACCGCCAAAAGAAAGGTAGCAAGGAGTATCTTCAACACGGAGCGGGAATGTTTCTGCAAGGTGACCGCAAGGATTTGCTTCTCCGTACAAAAGCATGTCTGTTGCTTCTCCGACACCCTGGCCACCAAGATACATTTCAAGAACGGCACCAACATCTTTTCTCCACGGAAGAACAACAGGAGCACCATTGTGAAGGACAACAACCACGTTCTTGTTTACCTTGAGGATTTCCTCGATGAGCTTGTTCTGGCATGCAGGAAGATCCATGTTCTTTCTGTCAAAGCCTTCGCATTCGATTACATCAGGAAGACCAGCAAACACAACAACTACATCAGCGGACTTTGCTTTTTCAACAGCGGCCTTGATTTCTGCATCGTCGGTAAGATCTCTGTCGGCAGGGAAGGCCTTTGCATATTCTACCGTGCGACCCTTTGCAGCTGCAGTTTCAAAAGCGCTTGTAACCTTGCAACTGTTGATGTGGCTTGAACCGCCACCCTGATATCTTGGAACCTTTGCAAATTCTCCAACATAAAGAATCTTTGCGTCTTTCTTCAATGGAAGGATTCCGTTGTTCTCAAGAAGAACGGCACACTCGCTTTCTACCTGAACTGCTTTTTTATGGTCGCGTACATTGTCAAAGACAGCGTCGTCGTGAGGATTGTCTACATAATCAAAGAGGACATTGAGCATGTTCTCAACAGCCTTGTCCAAAAGCTTTTCATCGAGGGTTCCTGCCTTTACGGCTTCCACGATTTTTGCATCGTTGACACCGCCGCTTGCAGGCATTTCAAGATCAAGACCAGCAGCAATTCCCTTTGCACGGTCAGCAACTGCACCCCAGTCAGTCATTACATATCCGTCAAAACCCCATTCATCGCGAAGGATGTCCGTAAGAAGTTTTTTGTTTTCTGCAGAATATACACCGTTGATCTGGTTATAGCTGCACATGATTGTCTTTGGCTTGCTTTCCTTTACGGCAATTTCAAAACCGCTTAAGTAGATTTCACGGAATGTACGCTCATCAACTTCTGAACTTACACTCATGCGGAAGAATTCCTGGTTATTGCAGGCGAAATGCTTTACGGAAGTTCCTACGTTCCATTTCTGAACACCGCGGATGTGTGCGGCGGCAATTTTTCCTGAAAGATATGGGTCTTCTGAAATGTATTCAAAGTTGCGTCCACAAAGAGGACTGCGCTTAATGTTCATTGCAGGTCCAAGAAGAATGGAAACATCATTTGCACGGCACTGCTGACCAAGTGCATCCCCAACTTCTTCAAGAAGAGTTTCATCAAAACTTGAAGCTGTTGCACAGGCTGCAGGGAAACATACGGTGGACAAAGTTGTTCCGTCCTTGTTCATTTTGCGAAGACCATGTGGACCGTCAGATACCATTACAGACGGAATTCCCACGCGTTCTACAGGTTTTGTATCCCAGAAACTAGCACCAGAACAAAGGGAAGCTTTTTCTTCCAGTGTCATCTGGGAAATTATTTTTTTAACGTCACGAGACATAATGACCTCCATAGCTAACTATACTTCTGTAATTATAAAATGGAGATACCAAAATATCAATTTTTATCAGACTTTAAATTCGTTTATCTGCTCTCCGATGTCGGCAATGGACTGTCTTACCTGCATTGAAATTTCCGTAAGCTTTACGCCGGTCCTGTCAATCTGCTCTGCTCCAGACTGCATCTCATCAACACTCTTTTTCATGCTTTCAGTTACTTCAAGAAGCTTTGCGATCTGATTGTTGATGGATTTCTTTTCCGACTCCATCTTCATGGAAGAATCCCTTACTTCACTTGTTGCAGAACTCATCACGCTCAGGGATTCGAGGATCTGCTGTGAACCGATCTGGGATTCATCCATAGCAGCCTTTATCTGACGGACAAGGTCATTGGTGAGAATGATTTTTTCAGATACCGATTTGAAAATCTTGCTTGATTCAGAAGAGCCGTTGACAATGTTCACGATGGTATCGCTGATATTATTCAACTGTTCGCCGATTGTCTTTGACTGTGCGGTAGATGTTTCCGAAAGTTTTCTGATCTCATCGGCAACAACACTGAATCCTTTTCCAGATTCACCTGCATGGGCGGCTTCGATCGCAGCATTCATGGCAAGGAGATTCGTCTGGCTTGCAATATTCGCAATGACGGTATTTGCTTCCTGAAGCAGCTTTGACTGTTCCGTAATCTGAGTAATGAACCTGTCTACCTTCTGCTGAACTTCTACACCCTGCTGTGTCTGCAAATTGAAATCTTCAAAGGAATTGTACATCTGGGCAACGGAATTGTTTACACTGGTAATGTTTCCGATCATCTCCTCGACTGCGGAACTTGCCTGCGCAACACTGTGTACCTGGTTTTCGATCATGGATTCAAGGCTTTCGACACTGTTCGATATCACATTTACGGCATTACTTGTTTCTCCAACACAGTCGCTCTGCTTCATGATCTGTTTTCCAACATTCTGAATGTTCATGATGATTTCTGAGATTGACGAGCTTGTGTTTCTTGTACTGTCCTGAAGTTCAGAATCAGCAACAGTGAGCACATTTGTCGTGTTCTTGATCTTGCTCACAATGCCATGGAGTTTTGCAACAAAGTCGTTGAACCCCGAAACTACACGGCCCACTTCATCTTTGGAAGATACTTCAATCCTTGTCGTAAGATCAGCGTTCCCCTGAGAAATGTCCATGAACGCATTGGCCGTATTCCGCAGAGGATTTGTTGATTTTGTAAGCAATACCGAAATGATCAGAAGAACAACCAGCAGAAGTATTGCAAATCCGATGATGAGTACGGTCCTTACCATTTTTGAAAAACCGATGACTTCATGCTGTGGAATTCCAATTACAAGGAACCAGTCTGTATTTTCAATTTTAGCAGATTCAAAGTAATACCTGCCGCCATCGTATGCATAGGCTTCAAACGGAACCACGCCCGTCAATAGTTTCTGTGCAAGTTCCGAGTATTTACTGTTTTCAATTTTAAGCAATGAATCATCAATCGTGTATTTTCTGTCATAGACAAAATTTCCGACGGAATCAATGATGAAGCATGTCTGGGATTCTTCAACTTCCCTGTTGATCAAGGCATCAATGATATTGAATGAAAAATCAAAGGCAACTACACCGCCAGTTTTTCCCTGGGAATCCTGAAGTGAACGTGAAAGGCTTACACAAGACAAACCTGTGCTGGAATCCATATATGGCGAAGAAAAAACAACCTTGTCCTTGACGCCAATTCCGCTTGTATACCATTCGCGTGTTCTTGCATCCCAGCCTTCTTCCGGAACCCATCCGCCGCCATCAATATAACGGCCGTCAGCAAAACCTGCATAGAATCCGTTGGTATCAGGAAACCTGCCTGAAAGATCCACAAGGACAGATTCTATCAATGCGGAATCATCAAAGGCCGATTTTATGAAGGAACTGGCATCGGAAAGAACTCCGCTTTTGTTGTCCAGTTCCATGTTTATGTTCAGGGAAATTGCCCTGCTCTTTAATTCAAGCTGCGATTTCTCAATGGTATTTACATATTTCTGAATTGTAGAATTAATGATGCTGAAAATCAGAACAGAAATTACAAATACCGGAATGGAAATAGTAATAATAGAACGTCTTGCTAATGTCATCATTCACCTCAAAAAATTCGGACTTCATGCCAAATCCACTAGATATCTGACAACAATTATAATTCATAAAACTTGATTTTCCATAAAAAAAAGGCCTTCCTAAGAAGACCTTTCATCAATGCTATCAAAAGCTCTGCTTAAAGCGCAGCAAGTTTTGCGGCAACAAGCTTGCTTGCAACTGCAGGATTTGCTTTGCCCTTTGATTCCTTCATGACCTGACCACAGAGCCAGCCGACAACATTTGTCTTTCCGCCCTTGTAGTCTGCCACAGCTTTAGGATTGTTTGCGATTACTGTATCAACAATGGCTTCGATGGCACCTTCGTCTGCAACAACTTCCATACCCTCTTCCTTTGCAATTACTGAAGGCATCTTGTTTGTCTCAAGCATCTTTGCAAATACAGTCTTACCCTGTGCACCGGTAATTTTCTTGTCAGCGATAAGGTTAACAAGTTCTGTAATGTGTGCAGGTGTGATTGTAACATCAGCGATTGTCTTCTTCTGTTCGTTAAGGACAGCAAGAAGTTCAGCAAGAATCCAGTTGGCAACTTTTTTAACATCCTTTGCATTCTTTGCAGCATCTTCAAACCACATTGCAAGGTCGCGGCTTGTTGTCAAAGTCTGAACGTCAAAGTCAGAAAGTCCGTATTCCTTCTTAAGGCGGGTTCTCTTTGCTTCTGGAAGTTCACCTACGCGGTCAAAGGCGCGCTTGATGAGTTCTTCTTCTACTGTAAATGGCTTGATGTCTGGTTCAACAACAAAGCGGTAGTCTACAAAAGAGTTCTTTGTACGCTGAACTACAGTCTGCTTCTTTTCATCATCCCAACCCATTGTTACCTTGAATCCGGCATTGAATTCCTGACGGTCGTTGATGAATTCTTCAAGCTGCCTCTTTGCTTCGTAGGCACATGCATCCTTGATGGTGCGGAATGAGTTAAGGTTCTTGATTTCCGAAATCGGTGTGTGGTAAACCTTTCCGTCTTCCCAAACGTTAAGGTTGATGTTGGCGTCACAGCGCATGTTACCTTCTTCAAGGTTACCGTTTGTAACTTTTACATAGCGAAGGATTTCCTGAACTGTCTGGAAGAACAATGCAGCTTCTTCTCCAGAAGTCATATCAGGCTTTGTAACGATTTCGATGAGCGGTGTACCACAGCGGTTGTAGTCGATGTATGAGTGTGCACCCTGCAAGTGAAGTGACTTACCTACGTCTTCCTCAAGGTGAATGCGTTCAACGCGGACACGGCGATATTTTCCATCTTCAACGATACATGGTTCACCCTTGAAATTTGTTGGACGGCATTTGGCACCTCCAGCCCTTTCTTCTTCAGGATAGTGGATCATTGGAAGGTCAACATATCCGTCTGTACAGAGAGGAATATCGTACTGAGTGATCTGATAGCCTTTTGCAAGGTCAGGATAGAAATAATGCTTGCGGTCAAATTTTGTAAAGCGTGCGATTTTACAGTTGAGAGCATGGCCTGCTACGGCACCAAGTTCAACATAGCCTTTTGAAATGCGTGGCATGGCACCAGGAAGTCCGAGACATACAGGACATACGCGTGTATTTGGCATTCCGCCGTAACGGTTTTCACAGGCACAGAAAGCCTTTGTTTTTGTAAGCAACTGAGTATGGATTTCGCATCCAATTACAACTTCATATTTTTCAATAGCCATAATATTTCCTAGAAAAATTTTGCATATATTATAGAAAAGATATGGGAGTTTTTCAACGGTGAGGAAAAAGGAAGAGTAAAAAAAAATGCCGCCCCAGTCTCACACACTGTGGCGGCTGTCACCGGTTAAGGTGATAAAAACCCAGTGGAGGTGACCAAATGTTTGGGCACTTCCTTTTTTAATATAGTAAATAACCAAAATAATTTAAAGACCTTTTCCCCCACAACCTCGATTTTCAAAAGAAAAACAGGTATAATTGAAATATGCTTAAAAATTTGATTTTGATTCTGCTACAGGCCTCACTTCTTTTACCTGCCTATGGTTGGGGATTCAGAAAAAAGAACAAATCAAAATCAGAAGAACCAAAGCCAGTACCGAAACCAGAAAGAACAATTCCCGAAGATCTTCAGATTTTGATGGACTCTTATTCCGACATAAAAATTCAGGCTGAATACAGTGAAGAAAAAAACGACTGGATAATCAGCTTTGAAAATTATGGAACCCCGCAGATTTTTTACTGGGCAGAAGGTTCAGTTTTGCCAGAAGAAGAATTGATCAATAGAGAAAATTACTGGCATGTAGTATACAAATACAGCAATGAACTCAGGGATCCGAAAACTTTTACGGAAGAGGAAATTGCAACACTCAAAGAATACGGGACAGTAAAAAACCGAAAGAAGGCACCTGGAACCCCTATGTTCTTTTTTGATGCAGTATATGCAAGCTACAGCAGGGCAAAAATCGAACCCCACATAATCACAATAAAATTCCTTGGCAAAGGAACAAGAGTACACGAAAGAATTCTTGAGCCGCTGAAAAATGTTGAGGCAAAAATCCTCGAAGCAGAAAAGAAATCTCCAGAAGTAAAAACCTTCATCAAGGAACTTAAAAGTGCAGCTGCCTACAACTGGCGACAGATTGACGGAACAAAAAGAAAATCCTTCCACAGCCTTGGAATCGCAGTTGATGTTCTTCCCGTTGCATATCATGGTGGCGAAGTTTTCTGGAGCTGGGCAAGGGACAAAAATCCTGAAAGATGGATGATGACTTCAATAAAAGGAAGATGGATGCCCCCAAAAGAAATCATAGATGCCTTTGAAAGCGAGGGATTCATCTGGGGCGGCTATTGGGCAATTTGGGATAACATGCATTTTGAATATCATCCAGAACTCATAAACAAATTGAAAAAAGAATAGTTTACAAATCCATTTTCTTGACAAATACAATTTATTTAATTATTTTCCCTTATTAGATTTTATATTCTAAGGAGGGTTTCCTTATGGAAGTTCAGAAGTTCTCAAACAGAAACATTGGCGGAATCGTTTTGCTTGTGGCAATCGTAATCATCGGTTTGGTGGTTTTTCCGTCAAGCTGTACTGTCGTAAATCCAAATGAACGCGGAGTAGAAGTAAAGCTCGGTCAGGTTCAGGGTGATGTAATTCAGCCAGGGATGGTATGGCATGTTCCGTTCATCACAAAGATCAGGAAATTCCGTCTTGAACCAAAGACATACGAAGTTTCTTTTTCATGCGGAAGTGACGGAGCAATCACAAAGGACATGCAGACTGTAGGAAGTACTGTTGCAGTTCGCTATGTTTACGATGAAAAGCGCATCATGGATATCGTTACAAGATACCTTAATGATACTGTGATTCAGAGTGCAATGCGCGACAACGTTAAGGCCTCCCTCAAGGAAACTGTAGGCCAGTATTCAATCTACGACCTTGTTGAAAAGCAGAATGAAGTTACAGGCCGTGTTGCTGATGCAATGCTCACCCGCATGGCTGACTACCCTATTGCGATTTCCCAGACAACAATTACAAACTGGGACTGGTCAGACGACTTTGACAAGCAGATCAAGGAAACTGCAAACCGTGCACAGGAAGTAAAGAAAGCAGAACAGGACCTTAAGCTTGCAGAACAGAATGCACAGAAACAGGTTAAGGAAGCTGAAGCAAAGAAGGCTGCCATTGAACAGGAAGCGGAAGCTGCCCTCATCAAGGCACAGAAAGAAGCCGAAGCTAAAAAAGTGGAAGCTGATGCTGTTGCCTACTACAACTCAAAGGTTGCACAGAACTATCAGGTTGAAATCAAGCTCAAGGAACTTGAAATTGAACTTGAACGTGCAAAGCGCTGGGACGGAAGACAGGTACCGGAATACATTCCTTTAACTGCAGCAGGCGGAATCGTAAACCTGCCTGAAGCAAAAAGATAATTTTGCAGAAGTTAAAATGTAAATGATAAAGGTCTTGCATTGAGGATGCCACCTCGGTGCAAGACCTTTTTTTTTATGCAGCAAAAAATTCATAGAGGTCTGTCCCTGTGTCCTTGTATCTTTTATTTTTGAAAAACAAATTAAAAAACTGACTAAAAATATCTTTTAAAGAAAATAATTTATACAGGAAGTGCCTGAACAGGCGGCCATCTCTCGGGACTCTTTAACGGCTTAATGCCGAATAAAGCTAACGGGGGTAATGTTATGGCAGAAATGATTATTCTTGTTGTGACTTGCGTTGCAACGGTAATTAGTACTGTAATAACTGCTCTCTCTTATTTCAAGAAGAAAAAGGAAGAGTAAAAAAAATGCCGCCGCAGTCCAACACACTGAGGCGGCTGTCACCGGTTAAGGTGATAAAAACCCAGTGGAGGTGACCAAATGTTTGGGCACTTCCTTCTTTTAATATAGCAAATAATTCAGGGATTTTAAAGAGTTATATTCATAAGTCTTTAGGAAATGCTTTTTTTAATGTTGCCTCATGCAGTTTTCTGTTCATCCTCTTTGGGATTTACAATAAGCAGATTTGGAACATATATATCTTCATCAATAGAATCCCAATGGATACCTATTCCATTTCCACTAAGCTCATAGTCAGATAACTGCTCATCAGTAGCATCCTGAAAAGATTTGAAATACATTCTTGGGACAGAAAGCTTTCTGCCGTCAATTAAAGAAAGCCATAGATTATCCTGATCGAACCACACTCTATCAGCCCTAGCATTTTCCTTTGAAAAATTCATTCCAGGCCTCCTTTATTATATCCATGTTATCTTCTGCAATAGCCAGTAATTCCGAAATTTCCTTAGCAGAAAAACCAATATTATCAGCTACACTTACTATATCTGAAATCCATAATTTTGCAAGTTTTCCAGACTTTCTGACATGTACATGACAAGGCTCAATCGGGCTTCCTTCATTTGAAAAAAAAGAAATAACGGAACCCGTTTTTTTTCTAACACTTTTGGCATGTATAAATTATTTTCAATGAAATAAAAAAACTGGAAAATTTCCAAAAAAAAATGCAATCAAAACCACCGGCTCAGCCGGTGGTTTGCTCTGCGGGTGTAACCCTTTGTTACCGGCCAGCGCTATAGCGCACTGAATCGACTGCCATGCGCACCACTTTTTCTGGCTGCTGCTAAAGCAGCTTATTTTTAGAATAGGTTTTGTCGTCCTATATTTTACTTGCCACCTTTTGTCGGCTCACCCGTAAACGGGTCAAACAATTCTTTCATTTCTAACTGCTCTGATGCCTTATCTTCCATCAATTGATTTCTGATATACTTTTCTATCGCAGTTTTATTTCTTCCTACTGTATCCACGAAATATCCGCGACACCAGAATTGCCGATTTCCATATTTATACTTTAGGTTTGCGAACCTATCGAATATCATTAGGCTGCTTTTTCCTTTTAGATATCCCATTATACTTGATACGCTATATTTGGGCGGTATGCTTACTAGCATATGTATGTGATCGGGGCAACATTCTGCTTCTATTATCTCCACTCCTTTCCGTTCACATAACTCTCGTAGTATTTTACCAACCTCTCTTTTTATCTTTCCATAAATTATTTGTCGCCTATACTTTGGTGCAAACACTATATGATATTTGCAATTCCATTTAGTATGAGCTA
>JAKSLX010000059.1 GCA_024400915.1 Treponema sp. | reverse complement strand
TGAACCTGCAGAGCCTAAATGCTGGGAAACTCGTTTGTCAGAAGAGAGTCCAAAAGCATTTAAGGCTTTCTGCATGTTCAGGAATATGGGTTACAAGCGAAGTATTAAGGCGTGTCTTGAACTTCACGACATAGACCCGAAGAAATACGGCTCTTGGAGCCGTTACGCTCGTTTGTTCAGGTGGAATGAACGAGCTGCACTGTATGACGAATACATTGCAAAAGAGACGGAACGAGAACTTATTGCAGAACGTGTTGAACGCAAGAAGCGACAGATGGAAATGCTTAATGATTTTGACGGCCTTGTTGCTCAGAGAATTAAGACATTGAAACCAGAAGACTTGGATGCTGACGGTGCTATGGATCTTCTTGAACGTTCTGCAAAGCTTGATTCTTTTATTACAGGTGCGGACAAAGAAAACGCAAAACCTGTACAGGGAGAACTAAGCATTAACTTTGTTGATTCTTTTAAGGGCGTTTAATGGGCGAACTTTTCAAACCTACTGAGGTACAGAAAAAAGCTTTAGAACTTCTTAAATCGTCTGCAAAGCATGTTTTACTTTTTGGCGGTAGCCGTTCAGGTAAAACTACAGTTCTTGTTATGGCGATAATATACAGAGCTATTGCATATCCTGGAAGCCGTCATTTGATTTGCCGCTACCGTGCGAAAGATGCAAGAAGTTCTGTTTTGCATGAGACCTTAATTCCTTGGTTGAATAAAACCATAGGAGCCAAGAACTATCATCCGAATGTACACGACGGTGTTATTACCTTGTGGAATAAATCGGAAATATGGATTGGCGGACTTGGAGACCGTGAACAGGTTGATAAGATTCTCGGTCACGAATATGTAACCATTTACTTTAACGAAGTGAGTCAGATTTCTTATTCTGCAATTACCACAGCTTACAGCCGTCTGGCTATGAAAGTTGAAGGCTGCAAGAATAAGTTTTTTTACGACTGCAACCCTTGTTCCCCTATGCATTGGGCTTACAAGGTTTTTATCAGAAAGATAGAACCTAGAACGGATGAAGCTTTGAACAAGCCTGAACTGTATGCAAGTGCAGTTCTGAATCCTGCCGACAATGCGGAAAATCTGGATGCCGATTATATAAGCGACATTCTGGACAACATGCCTGAAAAACAAAAGGCACGATTCAGGGACGGTTTATGGGTAAAGCCGGAAGGAAGCGTTTATGAAAGATTTGACGAATCAATGATAGTTGATGAACTTCCTGAAAAATTTGACAGAATCACAGGCGGTCAGGACTTTGGACTGCACATTGCCGCTGTGAAAATCGGTTGGCTTGATGATTGCGTTTATGTTATCGCCGATTATGGCGGATTCAACATAACAACACGAACCAGTGTTGAAAATCAGACCGCTAAAGGCTGGTACAAAGAAAGCTTTGTTACTTTCTGCGACCCTGCCGGCGGTGAACGTATTCAGGAAGTACCAGGAGGAGTTAAAGCAAATAATAGCGTGGATGCGGGAATTGATTATATCTGCGCACTGATGGAACGCGGAAAGTTTTTTGTTTACAGAAAATGTACAGGCGTTCTTGGGGAAATCTGGGATTACATGAGAGATGAGAATAACCAGATTGTAAAAGTAAATGACCATTATATGGACGCTATGCGTTACGGAATATTCAGTTCTGTTACAAATGGCGTGGTTTTGGCTTGATGTCTTTTGACATCA
>JAKSLX010000058.1 GCA_024400915.1 Treponema sp. | reverse complement strand
AAATATTCTGATGAACGTAAGACTGATATTTCAGATGAAGCTGCAACCATCGAAGATGAAGCACTCATCCCACAAAAACAAATCGTTGTCACATTATCCAAGAATAACTATGTTAAGAGAATGGATGCAGATACATTCCGTGCTCAAAACCGTGGTGGTCGTGGTGTCCGTGGCACAGCCTTAAATGATGAAGACGAAGTCTCAATCATGTTACACACAAGAACACACATTGACGTTATGTTCTTCTCTAATTTAGGAAGAGTTTACCGTCTCCGTGGTTACATGATTCCAGAAGGCTCCAGAGTTTCTAAAGGCATTCCAATTCAAAACTTACTTAACCTTGAAAAGGGTGAAAAGATTATGTCTATCATCCCAATTGAGGATTACTCCGAAGGACACTTCTTATTCTTCGCAACAAAGGATGGTTTAGTAAAACGTACTCCAGTTAAAGAATATGAATCAGTCCGTAAGAATGGTAAGATTGCAATTTCACTTCGTGAAGGTGATGCATTACTTGATGTTAAACAAACAGATGGTAACGCAAAAATCTGTCTTGCATCCAGCAAGGGTAAACTTGTTAGATTCCAAGAAGATCAAGCACGTCCACTTGGCCGTACAGCATCAGGCGTTAAGGGCATTGAACTTGACGATGGTGCAGTTACAGTCGGTATGACAACTTCACTCGAAGGAAATTACATCCTTGTTATTACATCTCATGGTTTCGGTAAGATGTCAGAAGTTGATGAATATCGTGAAACCAAACGTGGTGCAAAAGGTGTTACTGCTCTTAACTGCACAGTCAAGAACGGTAAGCTTGTTGCAATGAGAGCTGTCCAAGGCGATGAAGACTTAATGATGGTTACCAACACTGGTGTCATCATCAGAATTCCACTTGAACAAGTTAAGATTGCACACCGTGTTACTCAAGGTGTCAAAGTCATCAGATTAGAAGATGAAAAGCAACGTGTTTCTTCCATTACTGTTGTCCCACATGAAGACGCAGAAGATGGTGCAGAAGAAGCACCAGTTGAAGCAGCAGATGCTCCAGCTGAAAATGAGTAAAATATCCGGGAATTCATAGGGATTTCTCGAGAAAACAGGGGGTTTTTGAAAATTTCAGAACCCCCTCTAACTAAGAAAGAAGGATTTAATTATGATCGATGTAAAATTAATTCTAGACGATCCAAAAGGCATTGCCGCAAAGCTTGCTAAAAAAGGATGTATCGTTGATTTTGATCCATTAATTAAATTGCAAGATAAACGTAAAGCACTTTTACTTTCTGTTGAACAAGCAAAAGCCGAAAGAAATAGACTTTCTGCAAGTGTTCCTCAAGTCAAAAAAGAGGGCGGCGACATTAATGCTATCTTTGCAAAAGTTAAAGAAATTTCTGCAAAGTCTGCAGCTGATGAAGTTGAACTTGGAAAAGTAGAAGAAGAAATTAAAAACTTCCTCATGCCACTTCCAAACCTTCCAGATGATGACCTTTTACCAGGCGGAAAAGAAAACAATAAGGTTATCCACGAATACGGAAAACCAATTAATTTTGATTTCGAAGCCAAAAACCACGTTGACCTTTGTGAATCTTTAGGTCTTATCGACTATGAAAGAGGCGCAAAAATGTCAGGCCATGGTTGCTGGGTCTACACTGGACTTGGTGCACAACTTGAATGGGCTCTTCTTAACTTCTTCATTAGCGAGCATCTTAAAGATGGATACACAATGATTCTTCCACCTCAC
>JAKSLX010000057.1 GCA_024400915.1 Treponema sp. | reverse complement strand
TGTGATTTCCTGCATATTCATAGATTGTTTTCATAGGATTAATTTTCTGCATTTAGTTGGCTCCTCTCTTTTAGAAAAATCAGCTTAACATCACATCAAGTACCATCATTACTGCAAAACCAATTGAAAATGATATTGTCCCGATATTTGAATGTTCTCCTGATGACATTTCAGGTATAAGTTCCTCAACTACAACATAGAGCATTGCACCGGCTGCAAAACTGAGAAGATACGGCATAAACGGTATTACCGCCCCTGCAGCAAATATCGTAACAACAGCACCCAGAGGTTCAGCTGCGCCGGACATAACACCGCTTAAAAATGCCCGGAATTTACTCATACCCTCTGATTTTAACGGCATTGAAACTATAGCTCCCTCCGGAAAATTCTGAACAGCTATTCCAATGGCCAGCGCCAGTGCTCCTGCAGAAGTTATTGTCCGGTTTCCGTAGTGAAGCCCGGCGTAAACTATACCTACAGCCATTCCTTCAGGAATATTATGAAGCGTTACCGCAAGCAGCAGCATTGCATTTTTAGAAAGTCGTCCGGAACGTATCCCCTCTGCTTTGTCACTGTTCATATGCAGATGAGGAATCAGATTATCAAGCAGCAGTAAAAATGTTATTCCAGACAAAAAGCCTGTAACAGCAGGAATAAAAGCAAGTCTCCCCATATTTTCAGACTGTTCCATAGAAGGTATCAGCAGACTCCACACACTTGCAGCAGTCATTACACCCGCTGCAAAACCTGTGAAAACACGCTGTATATTCATATTTATCTCTTTTTTCATAAAGAAAACGCATGCAGAACCAAGTGTTGTACCAAGAAAAGGAATCATAAGTCCCTGAATTATTTCCGTCATACTTTCCGGCTCCTTTCTTCTAAAATTTTATTTTGAGCAATTCGAATAATTACAGTGAACGTCAAAATAAATTTGACCTTCACTGCCTGCTGAACACGGGAACAGAAACAGGCCTTTTCGAACTGCACGAAAAAGCCTGATCTGTAAAAAAATAATGGGAGAAAATAATTTATCTTGTTACGTTAAAAGCTTTTATACCAGGATAAACAGCGCTTGTACCGAGTTCTTCCTCGATTCTGAGAAGCTGATTATATTTTGCAACTCTTTCACTTCTGCTCGGAGCACCTGTCTTGATCTGGCATGTGTTAAGAGCAACTGCAAGGTCTGCAATAGTTGTATCTGCTGTTTCACCGCTTCTGTGTGAAGAAATAGCTGTATATCCTGCCTTTTGAGCCATCTTGATTGCTTCAAGAGTTTCAGAAACTGAACCAATCTGATTAAGTTTTATAAGAATCGAATTTCCGCAGCCGAGTTCAATACCCTTTGAAAGTCTTTCAGTGTTTGTAACAAAAAGGTCATCGCCTACAAGCTGAACCTTACCGCCAAGTTCCTTTGTAAGGAGCTGCCAGCCTTCCCAGTCTTCCTCATCAAGAGCATCTTCGATTGAAATAATCGGATATTTTTCAACAAGCTGCTTCCAGTGTTCAATAAGTTCTGCGGAAGTAAACTTTGTACCAGCCTTAGGAAGAACATATTCACCCTTTGTTCCGCTCTTCCATTCACTTGATGCAGCATCCATAGCAATCATGAAATCTCTGCCTGGTTCATAGCCGGCATTCTTTACTGCTTCAAGAATATACTGAATAGCTTCCTCGTCACTTGCAAGGTCAGGTGCAAATCCGCCTTCATCACCTACTGAAGTAGCAAGTCCCTTTGATTT
>JAKSLX010000056.1 GCA_024400915.1 Treponema sp. | reverse complement strand
AACAACAGCTTTGCAGATCCTGTTCTGAACAAAGATTATAAAGAATGGGCTCAATGGTATGGAACTTCATTGCTTCCCGCCAGAGTGAAATCTCCAGATGACAAGCCGAATGTAGAAGGAGCTGTAAGGATAATAACCCAGAACATCCTGCTCGATATGCAGGAAATGACTTTTTTTACACTGGAAGAATTCAACGAAGAACTTCTGAACAGAATAAAGGAACTGAACAAACGTCCTTTTGCAAAACAAAACCGGTCAAGAGCGGAAATTTTTGAAGAAGAAGAAAAGCCGATGCTTATAAAACTTCCCAAAAATGACTTCATCCGCCTCGACCGGAAGACATTGAAAGTCGCACCAGACTGCCACATCACGTACGACTACTGCCACTACAGTGTACCACATAAATACATCGGTAAACACGTTGAAATCAGAGCCACAACTTTCCGTATAGAAATCTATACTGAAAAAGGAAGTTTGATTACAGAATGGACACGTGCAAGTCATAAAGGCGAATACAGAACGGATCCGGAACATCTTCCTCCTTCATTTTCTGAATACAACTCATGGAGTGAACCTTATTTCCTTTCGATAGCATCGAGAATTGGTCCTCTGACAAAAGCTGTAATCGGCAATATTTTCAGCAGGGCAAAATATCCCTGCCAGAAGTTCCGTCAGGTTGCAGGCATTCTTGGATATGCAAAAAAGTACGGAAACAAGGCCCTGGAAGATTGCTGTACCGCTGCCTTTGAGTCTGACAGATGCAATTACACCTTCATCAAAAACACAATTGCTGAATATGCCACTCCAGAAACGCCAGCCGAAACATTAGCAAAGAGTGCTTCTGAAACAAAGCCTCACAACACATATGCCGTTGACAATTCAAAATACGACATGGATGCAATGCTTAAAAGACAGGAGATTTTATTCTGATGAAAAATGATGATTTGATGGAAATGATTGAATATCTTGAACTATTTTCCCTGGAAGAAAGGCTGAAATCACTTCTGGATTCGCCAAAATTTGCAGGTTTGACTTCAGAACAGTTCCTACGGGAATTGATTTCTGCTGAATATGAAAGCCGGAAAGAACAAAGAATCGACAGACTTCTGCGCTCCAGCAAACTTGGAAAGAATACCGCTCTGGTTTCTAACCTTAAATCCGGCAATGGCAGAATCTACAATGAAAATCTCGTAAAACAATTAAAGTCATTGAGCTTTGTTGAAAAAAGACTGAACATTTGTATCTTCGGTGAAAGCGGAATTGGAAAGACATATGCCGCAAAAGCTCTTGGTGCCGAATGCTGCCGCAATGAATACAAAACTTATTTTACAGACTGTACGGCTTTAATTGACGAGCTACTGATATTGAAAAACAGCAACGGAATTAAGTACAAACAAAGTCTTAATAAGTTTGGAAAATTCCAGGTTCTTATTTTAGATGATTTCCTGATTACACACTTGAACGAGGAACGAAGCTCTATCCTGTTTCAGCTGATAAAAATCAGAGAAAATAATGGAACTTCAACAATCGTTACTTGTCAGTATCCTGCAACTGACTGGGGAGATTTTATGGGCTCTCAAAATGAACCGGCTCTATCCGATGCAATTCGCAGACGACTGACCTCGGGATTCATTCTGAACATAGAATCAGCATAATTTAAGCTGTCCCTTTTTGGACGCCGGTTGTCCTCTTTTGAACGCACCGGCGTCCTTTTTTGCACGCCGTATGTAAATATGGCAGATGAAGAACCAAAACCCTACAAAAAGGATTAGCGGAGGCACAAA
>JAKSLX010000055.1 GCA_024400915.1 Treponema sp. | reverse complement strand
AGAATTGCACAATAATAAGCAAACAGCTGAGCAGGAATTACAGTCAAAAGGCTTGCTTCTGTTGAAGAACATTCTGGAATCTGGAAGATTTCATCTGCCTTGCCCTTGAATGCATCTCCTGTATCCTGTGTGATTACAAGAACTGCTGCTCCACGAGCCTTTACTTCTACCATGTTTGAACCGATTTTGTCATATAAGTTTGGTTCTGATGCAATCGCAACAACAAGAGTCTTGTCATCAATCAAAGCGATTGGACCATGCTTCAATTCACCTGCCGCAAAAGCTTCCGAATGCATGTAAGAAACTTCCTTAAGCTTCAATGCTGATTCAAGGGAAGTTGCACTGTCGAACTGACGGCCGATATAGAAAATCTTATCTTTATTGAACTGTGTTGAAGCAAACTTCTGGATAACATCCTTTCCGTCAAGAATCTGTTGAACCTTTGCAGGAATTGTCTCCAATTCTGCAAGGAGCTTTGTAGCTTCTTCATCAGAAAGTGTACCACGCAGTTTACCGGCCTTGATTGCAAGAAGATACATACACAATACCTGAGTTGTATATGCCTTTGTACTCGCAACGGCAATTTCTGGTCCTGCTAAAGTGTAGATTACATCATCAGCTTCGCGGCTTACTGTTGAACCGACTACGTTTGTAATTGCCACAACCTTAAGTCCGTTCTCTTTTGCAAGGCGGAGTGCCGAAAGTGTATCAGCTGTCTCACCAGACTGTGAAACTACAATGAAAATATCATCTTTATCAAGAATCGGATTGCGGTAACGGAATTCCGATGCAACATCAACATCAACCTTCATACGGGCAATCTTTTCAAATGCATATTTTGCAACAACGCCAGAATGGTATGCTGTACCACAGGCAGTGATTACTACACGCTTTGCCTTGCGCCATGCATCATCCATCTTGTTTTCTTCAAAATAAACGTCTGTAGGCTTGCCGGAACCGTCTTTTACGATTCTAGGACGCATTGTATCTGTAAGGCCTTTTGGCTGTTCATGAATTTCCTTAATCATGAAGTGAGGATATCCGCCCTTTTCTGCAGCATCCAGGTCCCATTCAACATGCTTTGCTTCCTTGATGATTTTTTCACCTTCAAAGTTGAACATATCAACATGGTCTGTATACAAAACTGCGATTTCTTTTTCGCCTAAATAATAAACATCTCGGGTGTGTTCAAGGATTGCAGGGACGTCAGAAGCAATGAAGTTCTCTCCCTTTCCAATACCGATGATAAGTGGACTTTCCTTTCTTGCACAGATGATGCGGTCAGGATAATCCTTGCATACAACACCAAGGGCATATGAACCTTCGAGAATGTGGAGAACTCTCATTACAGCCTTGAAGATATCCTTTTCTTCCTTGTAGATTTTATCGATAAGGTGAACTACAACTTCTGTATCAGTCTGAGACTGGAAAACTACACCTTCTGCCTGAAGCTTTGCCTTAAGGTCTGCATAGTTTTCAATGATTCCGTTATGAACGATAGAAACAGTTCCATCCATGCTTGTATGAGGATGTGAGTTTGTATCAGATGGCTCACCATGAGTTGCCCAGCGGGTATGACCGATTCCCAGAGTTCCGTTTACAAAAGAGCCTGTCTTGTCAAAAAGTGCCAGTTCTGCTGCATCAAATTCCTTGTCCTTTGTTGTATAAGGGATTGTTTCCCCTGTGATTTTTTCTGCAAGGTTCTTGAGGGCACCCTTTGCTTTTTTCACAAGGATATCCTCTCCAGAATAAACAGCGATTCCTGCAGAGTCATATCCGCGGTATTCCAGTTT
>JAKSLX010000054.1 GCA_024400915.1 Treponema sp. | reverse complement strand
AAATTGAAAATCAGCTGAAACATAGTTCTAAATCCATTAATCGTAAATGTAAATCCACAATCCGGATCTGCAATATATGCATTCACAACTGCATCATCATGAGATAACCAGTCAAACACAGTTTTTGCATTGTCTATTTTCTTACAATAAGATCCAAAAGCTGCAACATTCAAAAGATTGGACGGATGCTCATCTCCCTGGAACAATTTCAGTACTTTTGTCAAACCTAGCGAAAACTGCAAAAGGCCTTTTGCCTGCATGCCTGTTCCACAAATAACAGCCCCCTGCACCTCATTTCCGTACTGCGCAAGATAGTTTCTTGTGATAAAAGAACCCATGCTATGTCCAAAAATGAAATAAGGCACATCAGGGTATTCTTGCTGCATTATCTTTTTCAGAGTCTGTTCATCCTCTACCAGAATCTTATCTGCAGATCCTTCACAGAAATATCCCTTTGTACCATTTTCTCCGAGGCTTTTGCCATGGCCCAGATGATCGTCCCCTACTACGAGTATACCTCTTTCGGCCAAAAATGTGGCAAATCCATCATAACGATCAATATATTCCGCCATTCCATGCACAATTTGTAAAATGGATACCGGCTTTTCGCATTCCGGTATCCATTTCACTGCATGTAATTTGCTTTTTTTATCATTGGAGTCAAAATAAAACTCTTCCATTAACAAATCTCCGCACCTGCAGGCATATCCTTTTCAGGTGTCATAAGTGCAAGCTTGCCTTCTGCATCTTCTGCGCAAAGGAGCATTCCTTCGGACATCATTCCTGCAATCTGTCTTGGCTGCAGGTTCACAAGAACCATTACCTTTTTACCAACCATTTCCTCCGGTGTGTAATGCTGTTTAATACCGGACAAAATCTGTCTTACCTGAGATCCGATACGAACCTGAGAGCAAAGAAGTTTCTTGCTCTTTGGAACTTCCTTACAGTCAATGATTTCACCGACCTGGAACTGACACTGTGCAAAAAGATCGTAAGAAATTTCTTCTTTTGCTTCGATATCAATTACATTTTCAGGAACTTCTTCTTTTGCTTCTTGAACTTCTTCCTTACCCTTATTTCTCTCTGCAAACATAGCTTCAACTTTTTCAAGCACTTCTTTTAAGTCCTGCCTTGCAAAAAGAATTTCAGGAGTCTCTGTTACTTTATTCTTAGCAGGATAATACAATGCTTTTGCAATCTTTTCATCATCTGAAATTGCTGCATTTGCTTCGAGAAGTTCGAAGTCAACAAGGTCTGTGCAGATCTGCTTAGCGATCTTCTCTGCAGTTTCAGGCATAAATGGCTCTAACAGGCTTGCACCCACAAGAATACCATTTAACAGATTATAAAGGACTGTGGATAATCTATCCTGTTTTGCTTCATCTTTTGCAAGTGCCCAAGGCATTGTCTCATCAATGTATTTGTTTAAGCGTTTGAAGAGTACAAAGATTTCACTGATTGCATCCGCTACACGGAGCACATCCATCTTCTTGGCAACTCTAGCGTAAGTGTCAGCGATACAAAGTTTCAAAGATGCATCAACATCTTCTTCACCTTCTGCTACACCTACATTTTTGTTTTCAACAACACCACCAAAGTATTTATTACTCATGGAAATTGTACGGTTTACAAGGTTTCCAAGAATATTGGCAAGATCTGAATTCAGTCTTTCAACCATCAGATCCCATGTGATAACACCATCGTTTTCAAAAGGCATTTCATGTAATACAAAGTAACGAACTGCATCTACGCCAAAGAATCCAATCAGATCTTCTGCATAAATAACATTTCCTTTTGATTTACTCATCTTACCATCACCCTGTAAGAGCCATGGATGACCAAATACCTGTTTTGGCAATGGCAAATCTAAAGACATCAAGAAAATAGGCCAATAAATTGTATGGAAACGAATGATGTCTTTTCCAATCAGATGTAAATCTGCAGGCCAGTTCTTAGCAAACTGTTCGCTGCTATTTCCATCCACATCATAGCCAATACCTGTAATATAGTTTGTAAGTGCATCTAACCACACATACACTACATGCTTGTCATC
>JAKSLX010000053.1 GCA_024400915.1 Treponema sp. | reverse complement strand
CAGGAACTGATTGATAAAATCAAAAAAGATGGTGTAGCAGCAAGCGAAAAAGAAGCTGCAAAAATTATTGCGGATGCAGAAAAGAAAGCTGCCGCAATTGTTGCAGATGCTGAAGAAAAAGCTGCCGCAATCATCAAAGACGCCAAGAAAGAAACAGCCCGCATGGAAAAATCAAGCGAAGAAGCTGTTATGCAGGCAAGCCGTAATCTGCTGCTCTCTTTCAAAGACTCTATTGTTGGTACTCTGGACGGACTTATCCAGTCAGAAACAGAAAAAGCTGTTACAGAAGACGTACTCAAGAAACTGGTACCTGAAACAGTTAAGGCCTGGGCAAAAGACTCAGATGCTTCAGAACTTTCAGTTCTGCTGGCAGAAAAAGACCTGAAAAAACTTGAAGCTGCATTCAAGACATCACTTAAAGCAGAAATCAAGAAAGGCCTTGAAATCAAACCTGACAAAACAATCTCTGCAGGCTTCAGAGTTGGTGTTAAGAACGGTGCTGCATTCTACGATTATTCTGCAGAATCAGTTGCTGAACTTTTTGCACTGTATTTGAACCCAAAAGTTGCAGGACTCCTTAAGGAAGCTGCAAAGGAAGAATAGACTAGTGGCTGCTTATTATTTTTTAGTATCACAGCTGCCTTCTCTTGGAAACATCGGTGAAAAAAGTGCCATGCCGTTGAGCGAATCTTCTTTCATTGAATTGTGTTCACGTTACATGACTGAAAGTGAAAAGAAAGTTCTTTCAACTCTTTCACTTGTGCCTCCTCGTGACACAGTAGATACAGGTTCTGAATTTTTGAATACCTGGTATCAGAAAGAAAGAGATTTACGTCTGGCTCTGGCTCAGATCCGTGCCCAGAAAATGAAAAAGGATGCTTTCACTCTGCCTGGAAGCTGTACTGCTGATATCCAGCAGGCTGCACGTACAGCAGTAGGAATGGACAGTCCTCTTTCGGCTGAACAGTTTCTGTATGAATACAGACTGAAGCTCCTGGACGAAATTACACCGATTGATATTTTTTCAACTGATGCAGTCTACGCATATGGAATCAGACTTATGCTGGTTTCCAGAATGAAAAAATTTGATGGTGAAAATGGTATATCTTCTTACCATAAGATATACGATTCAATACTTGGTCAGAATAATTTGGAGAAATAAATGACAGATACAAAGGCAAAAGTAGTCGGCATCAACGGTAACATGGTAACTATCGAATTCGATGGTAATGTTGCCATGAACGAAGTTGGCTATGTAGTTGTAGATGGCACAAAACTTAAGGGTGAAGTTATCCGTATCCGCGGAAACAAAGCTCAGATGCAGATCTACGAAATGACTCAGGGTATCAAGAAAGGCGACAAGATTGAACTTACAGGTGAACTTCTTTCTGCCGAACTTGGACCTGGTCTTCTTGGACAGGTTTTTGATGGACTTCAGAATCCTCTTCCTCTGGTTGCTGAAAAAGCAGGCTTCTTCCTTGAAAAAGGTGTTTACGTTGACTCACTTCCACGTGATGTAAAATGGGACTGGACACCAATGGTTGAAGTAGGGGACACAGTAATGCGCGGTGACGCTCTTGGTACTGTTCCTGAAGGACCTTTCACACATAAAATCCTCGTTCCGTTTGATCTTTACGGAATGCTTAAAGTAAAGAAAGTAACAAAAGCCGGAAGTTATACTATTGAAGAAACAATGGTTGTTGTTACAGACGAAAAAGGCAAAGAACATAAACTTTCAATGGTTTTCAAATGGCCTGTAAAACGTGCAGTTGACTGTTACGCTGAACGTCTTGCTCCATGTGAACCAATGGTTACACAGGTTCGCCTTATCGATACATTCTTCCCTGTTTCTAAGGGTGGTACATACTGTATCCCAGGACCTTTCGGTGCTGGTAAAACTGTTCTTCAGCATACTACTTCCCGTAACGCTGACGTTGACGTTGTAATCATCGCAGCCTGTGGTGAACGTGCCGGTGAAGTTGTTGAAACAATTAAAGAATTCCCTGAACTGAAAGACCCTCGCACAGGCGAATCACTGATGAAACGTACAATTATCATTTGTAACACATCATCAATGCCTGTTGCTTCCCGCGAAGCTTCAGTTTACACATCAGT
>JAKSLX010000052.1 GCA_024400915.1 Treponema sp. | reverse complement strand
ATTTGCAAAATTCATAGGAAAAATGTATTTTCAGTACTATGAAGAGATCCATCAGCAAACAACTTTTTGATTGGAAAAACAAAGCTAAGCGAAAGCCACTGGTTATAACCGGGGCCAGACAGTGTGGAAAGACTTACGCAATCAAGGAATTTGGTGCGCAGGAATTTGCAAATTTCGCCTACATCAATTTTGAAGGGAACGAAGCCCTGAAATCCATTTTTGATTACGATCTGGATGTCAAGCGCATCGTTCGCGAGCTTACCCTTTATTCCGGTCAAAAAATCGAAGCAGGCAAAACCCTGCTTTTCTTTGATGAAATCCAGGCGTGCCCCAAGGCCATCACCAGCCTTAAATACTTCTGCGAAAACATGCCGGAACTCCATGTGATTGCCGCGGGTTCGCTTCTCGGCGTCGTCATCCGGCAACAGGAAATTTCATTCCCCGTAGGCAAGGTGGAACGCCTGCAGATGTTCCCCATGAGTTTCGAGGAATTCGTTATGGCTAGCGAAAACGGCGAGACTCTTTTGCAGGCGGTCAAGTCCACTGAAGCTTTTGAACCGCTGCGAACTGTTTTCGCAGAGCCTCTCGAAAAGTTGTTGCGCTACTATTATATTGTTGGAGGGATGCCCGAAGCTGTAGCCACCTTTTTTGAAACTCACGACTTTGAAGCCGTCAGCCAGGTTCTTTCCAACATCCTGAAGGATTACAGCGACGACTTTTCAAAGCACGCCCCCATTCACGATGTTCCAAAGCTACACCTGATTTGGAATTCCGTGCCAAAGCAGCTTGCAAAGGACAACAACAAGTTTGTCTTCTCCCATGTCAAGGCGGGCAAGCGCGCCGCAGATTTGGAAGAAGCTTTGCAAAGGCTTTTCAACGCAGGCTTGCTGCATAAACTAGAGTGTGTTACCAACGCGGAACTTCCGCTTTCAAACAACGCAGAAGGATCGATTTTCAAAGTCTATATGAGCGATGTGGGTTTGCTTCGTGTAAAATCCGGTCTGGACCCACAGACAATCCTTAACGAGACTCCTCTTTACGCCACCTTCAAGGGTGCGCTTACAGAAAACTTTGTTCTAAACGAACTTCTAAAACAGAACTTCCATCCTTATTTCTGGCGTTCAGAAAACACCGCCGAGCTGGACTTTCTCCTTGAAGTCAGGAATGACCTGATTCCAGTCGAAGTCAAAGCTGAAAAGCACACTAAGGCCAAAAGCTACAACCAGTTCTGCAAAAAATTCAAGCCGAAAAAAGGTTTAAAACTTTCCATGAAAAATGCGGGAACCGCTAGTGTCGAAGAAACCGAAACCTTGATGTTGCCGCTTTACGAAAGCTTTAGGGTGAAGGAGTTTGTCTTTTAGGGATTCTTTTTGAACCCGGGAAAAAGGTTAATCCTGCAGGAAATATCGCTAATCCATATGTTTATTATCCGAATATTACTTTCCCAAATTTGTAGGAATTGAATATGTTCTTCTGATGCTTGGTGCTTTTGCCTGCTTTATCCTGTCAGAAATTTGTTTGTGGAAATACCTTTTTACAAAAAAAGAGACAAAATATGGATTATATGGGTTGATTTTTGTTTTGGTTATGCTCTTACTTTTTTCATTTTAGTATTTGGACGTCAAATAAACCCAGGAAAAACATCCTATTTAAAAGATTTTTGAATCGAGAACCATTCTAAAGAACTAAGGTCCGTGATAAAGCATCTCCATCCAGGGAACGCCCTGAAGGTTGAAAAGGAAATTCACATACAGTTTTTCTGAATTTACCAAGTAACCAAATTCTGTTGCAAAAAGTCCAAAAATTCCTAGGCGTACTGAGCCACCATAATCAAAGCCTGTCTTTGTAAAGTATCCTATTTCAGGACCAATGACTACAGAAAAAAGTATGCAATCATACAAATACTGGACATTGGGCTGTATAAAAAAGCCCACGCTCCTCTTGTCAAAATCATAAAATCCATGGGTACGAATTGCCCACCAAATTTCATTGATTGGCACCCAAGGTCCTACATAGTTCTGCGGCCTAGGAGATTCATAAACCATGCCGATTGTTGAAAAGTACCATTCCAAACCAGCACCAAACATCCCCGGGCCGCCACCAACCATGAGACCATATAAGCCCAACGAAACTTCCATCTTTTCCTTTTCAGAAGCCGACTCCGTGGAGTCCCCACTC
>JAKSLX010000051.1 GCA_024400915.1 Treponema sp. | reverse complement strand
ACGTTACGCGGTGATGTACTTTATTGCATTTTTATGCATGACCTGTGGAACTTTGCTGGATATGGCAGCACCAAAAATTGTCCAGCACATTTGTGATGATGTTCTTATTGGCCACAACATGGATTTTTTTAAGTATCTGCTGCTGGGAATTTTGGGAATTGGTGTTGGACGCTGTATTTTCCAGTATTCAAAAGAATTTATCTGTGACTGGTGCGGAAGTAAAATTGCATCGGAAGTAAGAATCAATCTTTTTCAGAAGATTCAGAGTCTTTCGGCTAACTTTTTTGATGGAATTAACAGCGGTGAATTAATGAGCCGTGTAAAGGATGATGTTGACCGCATCTGGGATATTGCTGCCTTTATGGGTATTTTGATTGCTGAAGTTGCAGTTCGTGTTGTAAGCACTATGTTCTTTATGATTAAAATCAACTGGATGCTTTCAATCATTCCGATTGTTGGAATGTTTCTTTGTGGATTTGTTGCAATTAAGATGGAAAAACAGCTGGACTCTCTTTACGGAAATCTTGCACAGCAGAATTCGGAATTGAACAATACTGCGGCAGAAAATCTTGCAGGTGTCAGGACTGTTAAGGCTTTTGCCCGGGAAGGTTTTGAAATCAACAAGTTCCATAAACATAATCAGAAGTATTATGAACTGAACATTGATTTGAGCCGTGTATTTGTAAAATATAATCCAATCATTCAGATGATTGCCCGCATTCTTTCTTTGTTCATCATGCTTTTGGGTGGAATTTTTGTAATTAAAGGAAATCCACTGGCTGGTGGAGAAAAGCTTTCTGTTGGAGAACTGATGGCTTTGATTCAGTACGTTGGCGGTATGATCTGGCCAATGGAAATGCTGGGATGGCTTACAAACGGTCTTTCTTCTGCAAAGGCCAGCGTAAAACGTCTGGACAAGATTTATGCTGAAATGCCAAACATTAATGATGAATCGGATTTAGAAAAACAGAATGCAACTGCCGGCGGAGAAGCTATTGATGCTGATCTGGCAAATGCACTGTTCACTGCGGATGATCTTTCTGGAGAAATCAGCTTTGAAAATGTTTCTTACAAATCTGGTGAACGGGATATTCTGAAGGATGTTAGCTTTGAAATTAAAGCGGGACAGACCTTGGGAATTATGGGTGCCACTGGTTCTGGTAAAACTACAATCATCAACCTTCTTAAACGAATGTATGATGCAACCAGCGGTTCTATCAAAATGGATGGAGTTGATATCCGCCAGATTCCTTTGGCAACTTTGAGACGTTCCATTGCCTGTGTTATGCAGGATATCTTCCTGTTCAGCGACACTATTGATGGTAATATCCGGCTTGGTGCAAAAGAAACTATGACTACACCAGAAGTTCGTGCGGCTTTGGAAAAATCTCATTCTGCAGAGTTTGTAGATAAGATGGAAGAAAAGGAACAGACCGTAATTGGTGAACGTGGTGTTGGTTTAAGTGGCGGACAGAAACAGCGCATTACAATTGCCCGCGCCCTTGCCCGCAAAACACCAGTTCTCGTTCTTGATGATTCAACATCGGCTTTGGATACAGAAACTGAACAGGAAATTCAGGGCGTTCTTGCTGAATTAAGCGGCATGACAAAAATCATCATTGCCCACAGAATCAGTGCTGTCCGCAAGGCAGATAAAATCATCGTTCTGGAAAACGGTCAGGTTGTAGAAATGGGAACTCACGACGAGTTGCTGGCTAAAGGTGGATTGTATAAGGAAACTTACGATTCACAGTATTAAAAAGGTGCTTCGACAGGCTCAGCAACCGCGAAAATTTTTCATACGCACGGTCCCTGAGCTTGTCGAAGGGCCAATTGGAGTAAAAAATGGCAAATAGTTATAAACAGGATGAGGCTCAGGTAAAGAAGTCTAATTTTGAAACCATGCCTCGCCTTTTCAAATATTTATTTAATTACAAGGGTAAGATTGCCGGCGTATTTATCTGTATGGCATTTGGAACCACCATCGACCTTATCAACCCTCTTTTGAATGAACGGGCAATTGATAAATACCTGATGGCTTCAAACGTTCCAGGCTTTGTGCGCATCTGTCTTATTGGTGCAGCATTGAACCTTCTTGCAGTTCTGGCAATCAAAATCCGTATGATTCTTATGGCAAAAACCAGTAACAAGGTTATTCAGGAATTGCGACAGGAGTTGTACAACCACATTCAGACTCTGGATCTGGCATTTTTTGATTCCCGTCCATCTGGAAAGATTCTTGCCCGAATTAT
>JAKSLX010000050.1 GCA_024400915.1 Treponema sp. | reverse complement strand
TGTTAGTGCCAGGTGAAAATCGCCAATAAGTGCCAGGCGATTTTAGCCAAAAACTGACAAAATAAAAAAGCCATTATCAAATTAATTCATAAATCCTAAAATGTGATTCTGACTAAAAGTTCACATCGAAGGAGAAACATGAATGAATCAAAAGATAATGACTACAAATTAAGTTTAGCAGAAGCACTGGATAAAATTAAGAGCCGAGAAGGAAAAAACTTCTCAAATGAAGAAGTGAATCTTGCTGAACTTGAAAGACTTACAGGAATCACAAGATCAAAACTAAGGCGTCTAAAGGCAAACGGCTTCAAAGAAGTTCCCCATGGAAACAAGGGAAAGACTGCTACCGAGACTATTCTTTCCGGCTATAACGGAGTAATAGATAATCTGCTTAGAAACAATGTCAGCAATTCGCAGGTCTGTTTCGAGCAGATACAAAAACTCGGCTACGAAGGAAGCTGGAGTTCGGTAAGAAGCTATATTGCAAGACACCGGAACTTAATTCCGGCAAAGCGACAGGTTGCTTCCCCTCAGGGAAACCGCGGAAGAAGATACTCTACAGAACCCGGAGAATGCTATCAGATGGACTGGGGCTTTGTGGATGCAATAGATGAGCTTGGCAACAAAAACCGTGCAGCCTGCTTTGCAATGAACTGCCATCATTGCGGTCAGTGCTATATAGAGTTTTTCCCAAACGCAAAACAGGAAAATCTTTTCATCGGAATGATTCACGCATTCAAATATATGGGCATTCCGAAAAAAGTTCTCACCGATAACATGAAGTCCGTTGTGATCAAGCGCGGACCAGACGGACAGCCTATCTGGAACCATGACTATGAAAACTTCATGAAAATAATCGGCTTTGAAACCAGGCTGTGCAAGCCATACCATCCTTTCACAAAAGGTCGTGTAGAAAGACTCGTTCAGTTCGTAAAAAGCAACTTCATAGCTGGCAGAAAGTTCATGAATGTAACGGATCTGAATGAACAGGCTCTGGACTGGTGCAACAGACAGAACTCCACTTACCACAAGGCTTCGGACATGGTTCCAAACAGTGAGCATTCTGCAGAATGCCTTACGGTTGCGGTTCCTCTTGAAAAAAGTCCTGATCTGTTCCCCTATTTGTGCCCGGAAAGAAAAATTTCCTTTGACGGGTTCGTGAATTATGAAGGAAGACGTTTTGGAGTGCCTTTCACATACGCAGGAAGAATAGTCAGAGTCTGTAGAAGCGGCCATGATTTATTGATTTATTCTGATGACCTCAAGCAGAAACTTACGGTTCACCCAGTAACATGGAGCCGGAAGGACAGTTTTTGTGCTGACCAATATGCAAAAATCGAACAGCCTGAAGAATTCCCGACAATGCCCGTAAAAGCAACAATCCGCCAGCTTGTGGATTCCATAACTGATGATTACTTCGACCAGTTTGATTTCAGCGAAGGAGATGACGATGAGTAGCATTCAGCTGGAAACCCTTTCACAGAATCTTGAAATATTGAAGCTGAAGATTCCGCCGGAAGAGATGGCAACGTTCATGATTGACGAGGAATATACATGCGAGCAGATTGATGCAGTTGAAAAGCTGTTTGACCATTTTTCAAGGAAGCAGCAGGAAACTACAGTTCAGTTTCTGCTCAAATGCTCAAGGCTTCCAATGAAGAATCCCAGGACTTTTGACAATTTCAATTTTTCTGAGCTTTCAGGAAAAGGCGTTGAGAAACTGAAATCAATAAGAACGCTGAATCCTCTTTATGCGCACAAAAACCTGGCATTCATTGGTCCTGCAGGAACCGGAAAGACTCACCTTGCAATGGCTTTTGCTCATGAATGCTGCTGCAAAATGATGAAGGCTTACTTCATAAAAATGTCAGAACTGAATGACATGTTTACGGAAGCGCGAAAATATGGACGTGAAAACAGAGTGATCAATGCGATGGTTAAACCGTCTTGCATCGTTCTTGATGAAGTCGGCTACTGCAATTTTGATCTTGAAAACACACGCCTTTTTTTCGACATGGTCGACCGAAGGTACAACAAGGACGGCGCTTACAACATGATTTTCACAAGCAACAAGCAGCCGAAATTCTGGAAGCAGAATTTCGCCGATGAAGATTCTCTGCGCTGTGCCATGGACAGACTGTTTGATTCTGTAATGATTTTTAACTTTACGGGAGCAAGTCATCGAGGCAAAGACAGGGAAGCCTTCACGCTGACAACAAAAGTAACTAAAACTGTTTCTGACAGTATTCAGGAAATTGAATAATTAAAGATGTGAGATGTGAACTTTTGGTCATTTTCGTTTGTCAGTTTTTGGCGATTTTCGCCTGTAT
>JAKSLX010000005.1 GCA_024400915.1 Treponema sp. | reverse complement strand
AGCGAACTTCAACACTATTTTTATCATCACCAGAAGCTGCCACAAAAGTAAGATACTCTGCAGCAGAACTTCTGATTGTTATTTCTTTTTTATTTTTTGCCATATATGTGTTCATTATATCATTTATATTTAAGTTGTTTCTATTAAGCAACCTTTGTTTCACCGAAAGCTTTGCTCATAGCGTTTTCGATTGAATCATCTTCATTATCAGCAAAGAGTTCTTTCATTGCCTTACGAACAACTTCCAGAGTCTTTTCATCTTCAAGATGTTTTGCGTAATGGTCCAGCATTGCAGAAGTTTTATGACCGCTTAATGCCATTATGATTCGTTTGTCAGGAATAATATCAAGCATTCTTGAACAGAAGAAATGTCTCCATGCATGGAACATGATTTCCTCAGGTTTTTCATATCCAATATCCTCAAGGACTCTTCTTAAATATTTAAGCCATCCGGAATTATCCATTGGAGTGTTTCCTTTATCGCTCCAGAAAATATAAGCTTCATCGGTATTGCAGAAAGGATTCAATTTTCCCATCATGATAAGTTCATCTCTAAGCTCTTTTGAAATTGGAATAGGAAGGGCACGTGCTTCACCGTTTTTACAGCATTTGTTGTCTCTGGCATATCTGTCCCAGGCATGATCAACGTGAACTCCATCAGCTTGGATATCACAGATTCTAAGTCCACGGATTTCGCTGGCACGCATTCCTGTACGCATAGCAAGCTTATTAGCAAGTTTTGCTTTGTCATTCTGCCAGTCTGCAGCCATAACTTTTTCCGCCTGTTCCATAGTAAGGATTTCTCTTTCTTCGCTTTTAGTATTACGGCGTTTAAGTCCATCAAGAGAAATGTTATCAATGTATTGATTTCGGATTGCCCATTTGAGTGGAGTAGTAATAGCTTCAACAATTCCGTTGATAGTTTTTCCCGCAAGGTTTTGGATTTTCTTTTTGGAAACAATCTGTTTTAAGATTTCATTGGTAAGAGAACCAATAGTCATTCCTTTTAATTCAGGAATCCAATAGTTTTCAACTCGACTTCTTTCATTTTTTACATGAGAGCGTGAAAGAATCTTCCCTTCCAAAGCAAGTTCTTTTACATAAGGTGATTTTTCATAATCCCAAAACTCAGAGAGGAAATCTTCAATCAATACGCTCTGTTTAGTATTAGGGCGGACTGCAGAAAGAATATAGCCTCTCTTTTTCATGATAGAAAGCATTTTGTCTACTTCTTCGGAACTGAACTCATAAGTAGCCATAGAGTTAAAAAAGCTCAAACGATCTACTGTCTGTGATTTTGCTTTTTCTTCTTTGGAATTGATACGGGCAGGGATGTTTCCATTTACATACCATTCCATGGCAATCTTTTCCGCTTCACGGCGGTCTTTTTTACCAGTAGATTTGTTTTGAGAACGACTTCCATCGGATAACAGAAATTGTACATAGTAATATCCGTTGGATTTAATAAATAATGAATAAGGCCTGGTCATAGGCACCTCACTTGTGACGAACGATTTGCTTAAAATCGTTGCTTAAAATCAGTGAATTGTCTACGCCAGGCCTTACTAATTAGGATTGGTAGTAGTCGTAAATCTATATAACATATAGACTTACAGGTATAGCGAGGGTAGGACTCGAACCTACGGCCTCCGGGTTATGAGGGGGCTTTGGGGACTCCTTTTTCGCTTCAAATTACTTTAGATTGTCTTATTTATTGGAATTTTAGCATGTTTCTTCTATGTATGCAATTCAAATCGGTTCAGATTTTTTCAGAAAATATTACAATTTCCTTAGAAAATTTACTTAAATAGCAGAGGACGGAACTGTAGTATCTTTCCGTCCAAATTTGTGATTTTTGACATGAATTCTTGTTAAAAGTGCAATACTAACGATTGTTAGTATTAACCAAAATTGGCCGTCGGGTTTTTGGCGAAAAAACCCGGCGGTCGCTGCTCAAATTTGGTAATAATTTAAGTAAAATAGTAGATGTTAGTATTGCAGCTAATCGTTAGACTTCCATCATATCAATCAAGCTTCCATTACATTCAGGGTAAAACTTGCAATATACTAATGGCTCATCATCATCTGGAAATTTAACAGCATTGGCTTCTTTGTATAAGTATTCTTTTCCACAGTGAATACAATGTACTTTTGTATCCATTGTAAAATGTGTTTTAAATGAATGTATACCTTTTCCCAATGCAGCTTGCCTAGATTCTTTGTACATAATTGTTGGGCTCAATACTTTATAATCAAGATAAGTTCCACGGCAATCTGGATAGTTTTTGCAGACGACCATTGTAATGTTTTTTGTGTTTGATTTAATAACCTTTGATTGATTAAAGTTGTACGCTTTGTTACAACGAGTACAGAAGATATAAGAGTCTTTACGAATAGACCAATTCGGAGCATGTTCGGCATCAAATTGCTTCATTTCATTTGCTTTTAATTTACCTGATAAAACTGTAACTTCATCTACAGGTAAATATGCAATACTTTGTTTTTCTTGTAATCCATAAAAGTATTGAGCATAATCTAATAATTCTTCTGCATTATCAGGCGTAATGTGTGGGGCACCTGTCACTTCTTCCCATTGTTGTAAATCCTGGGCGTCTTTGAAATGTCGCAACAAGAACTCGGCTAACTCAAGTTCCTTTTCAGATGCGTTAGTCAGATCATCCCATTTCTTAAAACCAACCATCTGAGCAATGTAATGTTGTGCATGGCCAAGGCTGTAATTCAGTTCGTCTTTATCATCTAATTCAAAATAAAAGAACAGATCTCCAACATCGTAGAACTTCCAATCATAGTGATAAGAAATGTACCCATCACTTTCAACTGTTTTGGTTTGAGTCTGCCAATCCTTTAAAAAGTTTTTGGCCTGCTTTCGGATGAATTCAATATGATTCATAATATTTTCCTTGAGCATCCATTTATTGCGTTTGCTTATTGTGTCAGTACCTTAAAGCAGCAATATTCCGATGCTCTAGGCGAATATTATTAAGTTAGATTAGATATGGTATGGTTAAAACCTTCACACTGACTGCTAGCTCTACCATGGAACTTCTTTAAATATAATCATGAAGAGAAAATATGTCAATTATTTTGGTTATATATCATTTAAGAATAGATGATCCCATAGGCGAAGTTAAAAATGATTTTAATATTAAATATATGGACTTATTAGTTTTAGTAATTGAGAACAGCCGCATGAAAAATAATTTAAGAATTTAGGAAATTCACGTTTATTCACAAAATCAGCGGATTTAAGTGTTTTTAAATCTTTTGGATGTGATAATGGAGACGAACAACGTCTGTCATGTATCACTTTAAAATTCAAATGTATTGGTGATAAAAAATTTGGACATTTTGATGGATCAAAATTTCCAAGGACAACACCAAAATCTAATAATTCACCTTTCTTATTTTTAATTGTTGGAAATTTCTCAGCAGGAAGTCTAACTTCCAATAAGCTAACAACACTTTTTATGAGCAAATCATTAAAAGCATCTGCCAAGTTTAACCACATTGTCTTATTTATTTTTATAGCATTATGCATTTCCAAAATGATTTGATTTGCTAAATCATAATCTTTTGCAAACAACTTCTTCCAATCAAATGATATGTCAATTTTATAATCCTCTAACATAAAGTATTCAATAGGTTCAATATGTTTTCTTTTTTCACAATTCAAAATTTTTGCATACTTTAAATATTCGGGCATTGTTATCTGTCCTAGAAACAATAAAGTACAAAGATGATTTGCTAATACCGAGGATAAAAAAAACATTTTTGATTTAGAAACTTTCTCAACTAATTCAGAAAAAGATGATTTCTCACAGATATTATTCTTAATGTTTTTTATTTGTAGTTCAGTAAGTAAATTACCTTCATTTATTAGATATTTAGAAAAAGCATTGTTATCTACTGTAGCTAAATAAGAGAAAACTCCATATTTTAATGAAAATGATGTTTTACTATTATTCAGCAATTTAACAGCCAAATCAGTGTAATTTGAAGGTAACAGATAATATTGATTTATTTTTGCTAAAAGAATCCATATCTGGCATTGTACAAAATCATATGGATTATTTGTTCTATATAAAAGAGGCCCTAATTTTTGGCGACATTTTATTTGAATATCATTATCTGCAATAAACTTTGATAGATAAATTATAAATTCCTCAACTAATTCATAATTATTTTCGAAGTTTTCAAGAATAACATCAACTAAACATGATGATTCTGAATAGGTTTTCAAAGTATATCTTAGAAAAGAACTGTTATACGTATCTTTGTCTAAAGATTCCCTAAATTTTTTAAGTAACTCTTTTTGATCTGAAAAAAGTGATTTTTTTATTTCAGTAGTTAGACTTGGTGCTTTGCCTATAGCAGACTCAACAGAATCAGCTTCAAAAACTGAAAACTTACTACTTTGTGGAATTAATCCTTTTTCTTTACACAAGGTTTCTAGTATGACAATGCCCTGTAAAACCTCATTTCTCGTTTTTCCTTGAATGACTATATCATCAACATATCTGGAATAAATAATTCCATGTTCAACCAATTTTTCATCAATACTAAGTAAGAATAATTCAGCAAAAATTGCAGAAGCTAAAGGACCTTGAGGAATAGAATGACTAATTTTTTTGGAAGCTGCTTCTTCTGAGTTAGACCATTCTAATAATAAAGTATTTAATAGAATACCAAATTTAGATTTTTGAAATTTACTATCTCGCGTAAATGGAGAAGTTAAACAATCGTGATCTATGGTATCGAAGAAAGATGCCAAATCAAAATGTGCAGTAAAGATAAGCCCATTTTCAAAGTTTTTTTTAATATTCGTCTGAAATGCAGAATATCCTTCTTTCCATTTCTTAAGTACAAAGATATTAGTCTCTATATTGTCATTTAATATATTACTAAATACAGTTTTATATTCGAGTGCAGCTCTTCTTTCAGAAAACTCAGGTAACAAAACATTTGCACAAGCCATATATACAATCTGATCTTCAACATCAAGTAATGTAATTGGTCTTAATAATCCTGTATGTTTTGGTTTATAAATCCTTGCACATTTGCAAGGAACATATATTTCTTTTTTAATTCTATCAGATAATTTCTTAAGATTTTTTTGAAGATTGCACTCATAGTCAAAGTATATTTCTCTATAATATGCCTTATAATTCAAATTATTAATCGAAGTATTAATTCGCTTCCAAGCAAGAGTTAAATTGTCGATAGAGTATACTTCTTTAAATTTATTTTTTGCCATTTTATTCCAAGAAACTTAATCAGCCTGTAATCTGTAAGAAAAATCTACAAGCTCAAGTTTTGTTCCATTTTTCAATGAATCTGCCATCTGCTTATTCATTGTTGGAAGGAAGTTAACATAATTTGTAATAGCTGCTTGTACCGCATTTATACTTCTTTTGTTCTTAATCCAGTTTTGTGGAATAAAAACATCTCCATTACCTTCTATTGTTGCCTTGTCTGAATCAAAAGCTGTATTCATGCAGTTAGCACAAATACCAATAATTGTATCAACTAAATTGTTCTTTATAGCCAGTTCATAACATTTAGAAGGTGAAGGTACATCACTATGGCCATTCTCGCGTGCAAATAATGCAGAAACAGCATACAAGAAGTGATAAGGGGCATAAGCTTTCATTGTTAGGTATGTTGGATTTAATCCTAAAGGATTTTCATCAGTCCAAATGGCTTGAATCTTTTGCATCCAGAATTCCATTGCAAAAATATCTTCTGGTAAAAAGTCTGGTTTAAATAATGTATTAAAATAAACATCAAAGATTTTCTTTTCACCGTATGAAATATTTGGTCTTTGTGAATACCATGCCATCAAATATTTACCAAGATTAGAAAGATCAACTGCATAATTCTTATCTTTATCTGCCGGAATTTGTTCTCCACGTTTTGTAGCAAAATATCCGTTTGGATATTTGTTCTCATAAGCAAGTTTAAGACGAAGAACTCGTTTATCGTTACTGCGTAGATCGCGGGCTTTTACAGCACTCTGAGTGTTTGTATTAATACTTATACTGTCTGCACGGTCTCTCTGCGGAATTTCATAAAATCTGAAAAGAACAAAAGTTTCGTCGTTGTTCTTAATGCTTTCGCTGCAAGAAAGAATTGTATTTAAAGACTGACATCCATTTACAACACTTAATTCTTTTAGAGAAATTTTATCTCCTTCCAAGACTTCAATTGATTTACAAATACCTGTAATACCATTGTGGAAAAAGAAAAAGTCATTGCATTTATCACCAAGAAGAGTCTGTTTTATCTTTTTGTTTACTACATTGGAAATGCCCAGACTTTGACGAACATTTTTCTGGAAAAGTGTTCCTTCTTTTATTCCTGGAATCTTTATACATTCTTTAAGTGGTAATGCGGAAATAATAACTTTAGAGTTTGCAATATTTGTTACAAGATATTTTCCTGCTGTAAGCTGAATTTCACAATTAATTGTAGGATTATCGCTTTCGGCAGCTCTTTCAAAAATAATCTTGAGCATATCTTTATCTACAACAGTAAGTTCTGCATCAAAATGAGGATTATCTTCATCTGCTAACTGTTTCTGGAAAGCAACAATGTCATTCTGAGCATCTTCTGTGAATTTGCTGGTAGTAATCAATTCATAAGAAATAGAATAGTTATCTTCTAATGCCTGAGATACTTCTGAAAGTTTTGCTGCAAGTTTTGCATTACAATCCTGCTGAAGCGTTTTAATATCCGCAAGTTTTGAGTGTACAGTAATTACTTCGCGGACTGGCTCTCCGTTTACTGAATCCCCTGTATAAAACTTTCCCTGAATGATATGAATCTTTTCATTGTCATCATCGATATAAACAGCATCAATCTGTTTGTCTTTCTGACCGTCTGTAACAGAATCTTTTACCAAGATATCAGAAAGGTGATAAATATTTTTTAAGTACCAAGCAACAAAACGTTGACCATCATTTGGAAAGTTTTGCTGGAAGAATGTTGATTTAATGTCGTTTTGAATTTTATCTATCATTTTTATTTACCTTACCTCTGCTTTTCCTTACTTGAACATCAAAACAATGCTTATAAAATTCTTTATGGCAATAAGGACATGAATACTCCTCTCTATCATTCCATCCTGATATTCGGGTTATTTTGATATTGTATGTATTTTTACAATTTGAACATGTTTCACTTGACCAATCTTCATCAAAAATATCCCCTCGTTCTTCTGCTAAACTCCTTAAACCACTAAAATCATATTCAAATGGATCTTCAGTTTCATCTTTAGAGTCAATTATCAGTGTATGACCTTCAACTTTTGGTTTTGAATTCATGAAACAAAGTATTTTCGAGCTATCGGGAATATTTGAACTCTTATTACTTGTAGCATTTTGTTTATAAGAAAATTGAAATTCATATGGCTCTTTATCTTTATAATATAAGGTAATCGGTCCGTCCTCAGAAATACAAATCACAACAGTATTATGATTTTCATACGCAAAATTTAAAGCTGAATTATGTCTTGTACCAGCATGATTTGGATCAACATTATTTCCCTTTGGATTTAAACGGACCTGTTCTCTGAATATGCCATTTCCTTTTGCCAAGATAGCACCATCATGAGTATTGAGATAGTTTTTTAATATTGTTTTATGAGCTTTATTGTCAAAATCAAAAGGAATTTCACTTTCTTTATCAGTTTGCTTAGACATTATCTCATTATCTAAATAGTAAACGATAGTAGTTCCAATCTTATCAAGAGAAAGTTCAAATTCAGCATAATTTAAATAATTAAATATCTTTTCTAAATCGTCCTTTGATACTGTGTCTAAATAGTTAGCAATTTCCTTTTGTTTTTCTTTACTTAATGCATCTGTATAAGAAGTCCAATGCCTATCTTCAATCGAGGTTACATTAAAACCATAATATACCAAGGTTCGTATTTCATCCTTCGTTATAATTATGCTTTCAGATTTACGAGAGATTCCCATCAGTTCCATATAAGATTTATTATCTTGAAAAACGATGATATTCTTAGATTCAGATAATTTGTCATAAGTTGGTTGTAAGTAGTAAAAGACCGATTTACCATCTGACACAGATTCTGCATATGCTGGAAAAACAGTAAAACCATTTTTTAACCAAAAAGAATCACTATCTGAAATAATGGTACCACATTCCATTACTTTGTTTTCATGTTTTTTTAAATGAAGAATTTCATGTAAAACCTCATAAAAATTTTTGTATCTTGTTTGTTCAATATCTTTAAGGGGGGCATTATTTAATTCAGCCTCCTTTTTTAATAAATCTACTTCAGTTTTTATCTCATTTTGATTTGTCATAACTTTCTATATCTCCATCAGTTGTTGCCCATTATCTTTCAACCACAGTTTAGCTTCCTTATACCATGGGCAGTACTCTGCAACTATGGTCCAGAATTTTGTGCTGTGGTTTAATTCTTTGCGGTGGGCGAGTTCATGAACAATTACATAATCACGAACTGTTTCCGGCATTTTCATGATAAGGCAATTGAAGCTTAAATTACCTGTTTTTGTGCAACTGCCCCAGCGGGTTTTCTGGTGGCGGATTGTGATGCGGTTATAGGTTACGTCCATAAGGTCTGCGTATTTTTTTACAATAGCGGGGAGTTCTACTTTTGCCTTTGATGTAAGTTCTAAGATTTCTGGAGTTGCAGATTTTGAATCTGTTGATTTTTGTGTTCCTAGAAGTGAACTTATAAATGCTAATGCTTCTTCCTGTTTTGGACGGCCGGCTTTTTTCTTTGTGCCATAAACCGCCATGCTGTCGATAATTGGAAGAATTGTGTTGAGCTTTTCTACAATACGCTGTTGTTCTTCGATTGGTGGAAGAGGAACATTTAAGTTGGAAATTATTTCTGGTCTTAATTCTGTTTGATTTGTTGAGCCTACTCCTAATGATTCCATAGTTGGTTGCATCGACTTACAGAATGTATAAAGATATCTTTCCAAAATTATATTAGTATTAGCTCGAACTAAAGTAACATGTGTATCGGGAACAATCTTTTCCGGAATATCAACTACAGTTGGTTCAACAAAACCAACACGTCCCATTGTTCCCCCACCTGTTGAATTGATTACAATGTCATTTGCTTTCACAAAATCTTCTTCATTGTATCTTTTAAGTAAGTCCTCATTTAAATATAAGGCTTTTTCCATAGAAACAGGCCCATATTTTTGATTGCATTTTTGAGCAAACACTAAAACAGAACTCTTGGTAACGTATTTAGGCGCTTTACCTCTTTTTATAGGCAGTGAAACAAGATTTCCTAGTTTTACATATTTCCATGATTCAGGAATATCAATTACATCAGAATCTTCAGAAACTGATATGCCATTTTTTTTGAGAAGTTCATCTACACTGGAATCAGTTTTCAGCTGTTTTGTCAGTTTGCCCTGCATTGCTGATTGAAGAACGGATTTTTTCATTTCTTCCGGGAACTTCTGGCAGAGTGTTATCAATTCATCTTCTTCTTTGCCGTATTCATCAATAAGAGGAAGTATCTGATTGAGTTTTTCTACAATACGCTGCTGTTCTTCGATTGGTGGAAGAGGAATTAATGTGTCAGCAACTTTATCAGAATTTAAATTCTTTACAACTGCACCTGACACTTTTCCAAAAAATTGTTCCTTGAGAACATTTGAACTAAAAACAAAATATAGAAATTCTTTGTTTAATAATTCAGAATAATCATGTAAAACTAGCCAACCGTCATGAATACAACCATCAATATTTAAGATATATGGTCGGCCAAATGACATAGAGTTTGAAAGTAACAAATCTCCTTTGTGAACTAGGCGTGTCTTATATAATCCTTCTTTGATTATTTTTTCAGCCGTTTTATTAATATATTTTCCTCCGATTTCAGAATCACCTATTTTTATCCAATTGTAACCATCATCAGAATTTGTTAAATATGAAGTAATTGGTCGAGGTGATCCACCACGAGCTATACCTAAAACTTTTCCAACTTTTTCCCATCTCCAATTTTCAGGAATATCGAATGGGATTTCTTCTTCGTTAATTTCTGCGAGCGGTTTTTCTTTTTTTATTTTTCCTTCTTCAATGAGTTTTGCTTTTTCATCTGCAATCTTTTTTAGAAGTTCATCTACACTGGAATCACTTTCCAGTTGTTTTGTCAGTTTACCTTGCATTGCTGCCTGCAAAACTGCTTTCTTTAAATCTTCTGCAAGTTTCATTATTTTACCTCAAGAAGATTCATAATAAGAGCGAGTTTTTCATCAAGCTTTGCTTCAAGACTTTCACGGCGTTCTTTGTAATTCTTAATTGTTTCTTCTGGAGTAAGAACGACATCTTCTTCTTCCGGGTATCCGCACAAATCAAGATCAAAGCCACGTTCTTCAATTTCTGCAAAAGTATATTTTTTTGCTTTAAAGGTCTGTGTTGAGGTTTCACTTTCTTTTTCATCAGCAATTTCAACTCGATTGTTCCACCATTCATCAACACATTTCATATCTTCGCGTTTAATTGGATTTGTCTTGTTAAAATGTTTTACCCCCTCCGGCATATCCATACGGTAGAACCAGATTTCTTCTGTTTTTCCTGTCTTATCAAAGAAAAGAAGGTTTGTATTAATAGAAGTATAAGGTGCAAAAACACTGGAAGGCAGTCGAATAATCGTATGAAGATTACATTCTGTCATAAGTTTTTTCTTGAGATTTACTTTAGAGTTATCACTGTTGAACAAAAGTCCATCAGGAAGAACAAGACCACAGCGTCCATTTTTTTCAAGACAATAAATAATACGTGCAACAAACAAATCGGCAGATTCGCTGGAAGCTAAATCATCTGGAAAATTCTGAAGGTCAGACTTATTAAACTCTCCACCAAAAGGCGGATTCATAAGAATACAGTTGTATTTATCTTTTGACTGAAGGTTCAGCACATTAAGAGCAAGGCCGTCTCCGTGTACAATATCCGGATTATCAATATCGTGCAAAAGCATGTTTGTTGTAGCAAGCATATAAGGAAGCTGTTTCCATTCAATTCCATAAATTGAATTCTGAATAGTTGCAATATCTTTTGGGCTTTTAGCCTGAGCCATTAAATGTGTTATTGCTTCTGCAAGGAAACCGCCAGTTCCACAGGCAAAGTCTGCAACTTTTTCTCCAATTTTAGGATCAACATGGTCGCAGATGAACTTTGTAATTGCACGAGGTGTATAGAATTCTCCTGTTGCTTTACCGCCATTCTGAAGTCCTTTAAGAAGTGTTTCGTAAAAGTCGTTGAAGTCGTGTTTAGTTCCGGCATCATCAAAATCAATGTCGGCAATTTCATTTATAAGCTGGCGAAGTTTTACACCATCCTTCATATAGTTCTGGCTCTCGCCCATAAACTCTCGAACAATTAAAGCTTTTGGATCATCGCTTGTAAACAAATGTTCTTTGCCATTTACAGAAACTGGCTTTCCCTGGAGAAAAGGAAAAAGTGTGTTGTTTACGAATTGAATAAGTTTGTCGCCAGTAAGTCTGTTTGTAAGATCTTTTGAACCATCATCTTTACGAAGGTCTGCCCAATCACGGAATCTAAAACCTTCTGGTATTACAGGAACATATCCTTTTTTAAGCTCCCATTCTTCTTCTTTTGCATCAAAAACTTTCAAGAAAAGAATCCAGATTAACTGGCTCATATACTGTGCAGTACCACTAACTCCTGCATCACCAAACATTATTTTTGTTGTAGATTTTACTAATGCATCACCGTTCATTTATTTCCCACCAAATTATTTATAAAGTTCTTTTTCTATTTTCAGAATAATTGTTTCGTATGCTGCTTCTCCACCAAGAGTTTTTACTGCACTTTTGTAACTGTAGCCATTCTGCTGGAAGTATGGCATCCCGAAAATATCGATTGTCTTAAGATTTGAGAAATCAGTTTCTTTGTAAAGATCAATTACAAGATTCATGATTTTCTGCTGTTCTGGATTCAAATGTCTGATAAGTTCTCTTGCTTTATTAACTCTTTCCTGCTTAGAAACAATTGGCTTTCCATATCCAAAATGGCAGACAAGATCATATAAATCAACTTCTTTGCCTACTATTTCCCTAAGTTTTGCAACAACTTTTTCACTAATCAATAAATCCATCAACAGACCATCTTCGACGTCAATTGAATCAAGTTTTGACCACGTTGCATAAAAGTCTTCAAATGTAGGGAATAAGTCTTCAACATTTTTTTGTACACAACTTTCAACTGACTCTTCTTTTACAAGATTCATATTATCATCAAGATATCGGATTGAAGTATCAACAAGTTCAACATCAACACCTTTGATTCTGAATATTTCTCGTTTCTTCTTTGTTTTTGTGTTAAGAGGTACTGCAGTTCCACCCGGCACAACATCAACAATACCATCAAAATCTGGATCGTCAAACTTCTTATAATTCTGTCTGAAATCCATAATTACAAAATGAGTTTTTGTCCGTTCTTCTTTTTCGTTTTCAAACTGATATTTTTCTACAATACGAGTACCGCGACCGATTGTCTGTTTGAACTCTGTCATTGAACCGATTGTTTTATCAAGAACAATAAGACCAACAGTTTTTGTGTCAACACCAGTTGAAAGAAGTTTACTGGTAACTGCAATTACCGGGTATTTCTGACTTGTAGAAGAAAAGTTTTTAATCTGATCTTTTCCGGCCTGGTCATTTGCTGTAATTCTCATTACATAACGTTGATTACTTTCTTTCATTAAATCAGCATTTTCATTTGCAAGATAATCACGCATAGCGCCTGCATGTTCTTCCGTTTCGCAGAATACTATTGTTTTTGTGAATCTATCGTGTTCTTTCAAGAATTCTGTAATCTTTGCTGCTACAAGTTTTCTGCGTTCATCAATAATCAGCTTACGATCAAACTCTGGCATCTGATAAATTCGATCTTCCAAAGGTTTTCCATGAATATCTTTTTCACCTTTCTTAGGTTTATAGCCGTCTCTATCAATATCAAGTTCATGGGCCATAACAACATAAGGGGAAAGAAATCCATCTGCAATTCCCTGCTTAAGAGAATAGACATAAACAGGATCTCCAAAGTATTCAAGATTGGAACCAGCGTTTGTCTGTTTAGGAGTTGCGGTTAAACCAATCTGTGTAGCACTGCCAAAGTACTCAAGCATTTCATGCCAGCTTTTTTCTTCATTCAATGAACCTCTATGACATTCATCAACTACAATAAGATCAAAGAAATTTGCTGGAAGCAGTTTATAATAATCTTTATCAGTCGTTGGTTCTTCATCAGGATTTATATCATCTTCATCTTCTGAACGACCAGATTTAAGCTGCTGATAAAGCGAAATAAAAACTTCGTAACTTGAAAGTTTTTTTACATCGTCTTCTGTTCTAAGATTTATGTGCTCACCAATGCGAACCATATTATTCATTTTATGAAAGGCTGTAAAATCATCAAAAGTCTGTGCTGCCAGAGAAGTACGATCTACAAGGAAAAGAATTTTTTTCTTTTTTCCACCTTCATAAAGCCTGTATATAATCTGCATAGCAACAAAAGTTTTACCAGTCCCTGTTGCCATAACTAAAAGAAGTCTTTGCTGTCCTTTTGCAATTCTATCAATACAACGATTAATTGCATTACGCTGATAATATCGAGGCTTTCTTCCATCTGCGCCTTGATAATAAGGAACTGTAATTAAGGAATTCTGTTCATCAGTAATACTGTTGTTTTTCTTATATCTTTCCCAAAGCTCATTTGATGTTGGGAATTCATTTATTGGAAATTCACGATTTGTTCCCATATCCATATCTTCTTCATGAAAACACTTGCCATTACTAGCATAGGCAAAAGGAACATCAAGAAGTTTGGCGTATTCAATTGCTTGACTGACACCATCATGAACATCGTGATCAATACCCTTTGCTTCAACTAATGCCAAAGGAAGATTGTATTTATACAAGAGAAGATAATCGACTTTTTTTCTTTCGCCACGAGTAACAGTACCATCCGAGTCAACTAGAATCTGACCATCTGTAAAGGCTGTCTTTCCATATTCCATTACAATCTGGTCACCTTCTGCAGACCACTTTTTAATCAATTCGGGAGTAATGAATTTTAGTTTAGTATTTTCTTCGTTTCGTGTTTGTTCATCGATATCATCTATGGGTGTCATAGTATAAATATAACACGAATAACAGTTATTTTATATAAGAGATTTCGAAAAATCCAAGCCAAGTTTGGTCGTTCTCCAGTGGCGAAACGTTGGGCGGGGGAGTGAGAAAAAGAACGAAACATAAGCCACCACTTTGTCTGAAAGCCATTTTGTCCGATAAGGACTGGCTTTCATGACTGGGGGCGCAATGTTGCGGGATTTTTCGAGAGGCGACGAAACGCCTCTAAGAGAGATAAACCGACGATACGGTTTGGGGCCCCGGACTGAAAATGTTATACCACGCAGTAGGTATGACATTTTCAGTGTGGGGTACACCCAGTTTGGCAAGCCAAATTGTGGTGTATTACGGATTCCAAATGGAATCCGCAACGTTGCGAAGCCGTATTAATAACCGAACATTGATGCAAAATCCTCATCGTCGGCATCTACTATATCAATAATAGAGCCACTACATTCTGGATAATAGCAATAAATCAAGTAATCATCCCCTTTATTGAAGACTCGCATTTTTTTTCCCTGAAAAACTCCGCCACAATGAATACACCGAACCCAAGAATCAAGTTTGAAACCATCACCCCTTAATGTAGAGCGTAACAATTTTAATCTGATTTTCTCATCAGTTACTAATTCCATAAAAACCTCCTATCTATTCCACTCATAAGCATCATTAATCTTTTTCTGACGAACGCTGTGCTGCAGCTGTATCTGATTCTTTTCCTGAATCTGATAATCCAATTCACCGTTATAAAACTTTTTATTGTAATCAGAAAAGTCTTCACATTTGTTTCTGTCCATTTCATCCGCAAGATTTCTGAAGTCCCTTGGAGTTTTATGCCAAAAATCTTTGAACGCGGCTTTGTACCAGTTCAATTCTGTTGTAATTGCAGTAACAATCTTTTTCACATTTCCAACAAATTTATTGAATCTGGAAGTAAAGTCCTCAAAACGATTGTTTTTAAATGTGCTGATTTCAGAATCAATAGACATGTTTTTTCGTTCAACTTCATCCCAAATCTGATTGTAAGCGCCAACTTTTTGTGATGAAGTTTTAAACAGACTTTTATCACGCTCTAAGTCGTTCTGCTCTAATTCAAGATTCTTAGATGTCTTTTCATTTTCAGTCTGAATGGTCTGAGCATCCTGTAAAGTCTGTTCGGCATTTTTTGCCTTCTGGTCAATTTCGTTTTTCTGCTCATCAAGTTCTTTCTGCTTTTCCAAAAGAGGAGCTTCGCCAAGTTCAACAACTCTTTCCCGTTCAGCAAGCTCGCGTTCTTTTTTCTCGTTCCGTTCGCGCTGATATTTATTGTTTGATTCTTTCATTTCAACCAAAACTTCACGAGACTGTAAATCACTTTCCTGCTGTTCAAGTTCAGACTGTTTTGAACTCTGTTCTTTTTCCTTTTTAGAAAGCTTACTTTCTTTGATAAACAAATCCAAAGATTTTTCAGTATTTGCCTGAATATCTTTTTCCAGCTGTTCAGATTTCTGATTAAAGGATTCAATATTGTTATCCAAATCAGTTCTATCCTGTTCAAGCTGCTGTTCTTTCTTTGAAAGTCTTTTCTCTTTCCTTTCGTTCTCTTTCATCTGCTGATACACAGGCTTTTCCTTGTGTGAATGCTTTTCTCCAGGGGTTCTGTCTATTTTGATTCCACGCTCTTCCGCAAAATCCTGTAAATCATGCCGAACAGCTTCTTCAAATTGCTGCTGTGCAGTACCTTTTCCTTTTGCAGTAACGAATCCCATTTCGGCTAATGCACCAGACATGGAGCATTGCAATTCCATTCCGGTTTTAAGGGATTTGCCAAGATGAGCAACATACACATAATCAAAATGGATATGTACTGGACTAAAAACTTTCTGACGAGTTTCTTCATCAATTGAAAATTCATCGTTGTGAAGATAAATCCCAATTGGAACAATGTTAGGATAGTTTTCAATCAGAAAATTGCAAAAATCCTTTAACACTCTGGAAACTACATCATCATCCGGTCTGTTATCTCTGTTACCCAGCTGAAGGACCATTTCGTAAGCGGGCTTACGGCTTCCATCAGCTTTTATATTTTTGTGCTTCCCCTTACGCTTATCTTTCAGAATTGTTTCCAGATAATTTTCAATCCGACGGTCTTTCCGCTTCTGCTTCGCATTATATTTTTTTACTGCTTCGTCAAAGATCTGCTGATAGCACTTTTCTAAAGTACCACAATCAAGAATCGTTTCATGCGATCTCGAAAGGTCGATATGCTTTTCTGAACTTACGATTTTTGGATCACGCTTATTGTGTAAACGTTGAATTATAGGTCTACAATGGCACATTGCCTTGTAGCCCATGAAGTCTAAAGTAAAATCTTCATTTTCCATGAGCAACTCCTATTTACAATGATGCAAGAATTTCTTCTGCGGTTTTGCCTTTTTCAAGTTCATCTAAAGCAAATTTTACACCTTTGTTAAACTCAGCCTTAACAATAGAAGACTTTTCGTATGTTTTATAATTTTTGAGATGTTTGAATTCTTTGACTACCGAATATGCCTGGTTGATTGTAAGTTCTCCAGAAGCAACTTTATTTAAAGTCTGTTCATCAGCTTTTTTTGAAAGCTCACGCATTTTCTGCACCTGACGTTCTGACTTTTTAAGCTGCTCTGCAAGTTTTGCATCAGTAAAATCTTCTGTAGATTTACCTTCTGATTTTGCAGTCTGCTTCATTTCTTCCAGCTTTTTGAACATTGCAAAAACTTCAGCATCGCTGAGATTTCTGCGATCAAGCTGTAAGTGAAGTTCATACTTCAAAGCTTCGTTTTTATCTGTAAAATCTTTATAAACAACTGGAACGTATTTTATTCCAATCTGTTTTGCAGCCATATACCTGGAATTTCCATCCAAAATCGAGCCGTCTTTAGTCGCAATAATTGGCTGGGACTTATCAAAACCATGATCATTCATATCCTGCGCAATGCGTTCTACCTTTTCAGGCTCCTGTGAAAATAATTCCTTGAAATCGTTATCAAACTTAAGTTTTGAAATTTCAACCATCTGTATTCTTTCAGAATCGAACTTGTTCTGAATATTCTGTTTAGCAGTTTCCAATGAAGTGCTAATTTTTTTACTAAAAAATTTCATATGTTGTTTCTCCTATAAGATTACAGAATCATTATGTCCGGCCGAAAACAAAATGATTCTGATGATTAATTGTGATTACAGGTTTACATCACGAATTGATGTCCTGTAACTTTCACCCTCAAACTCAAGACTTATACAAGTTTCACGAAGGCGGTCTAATACGGCTTCTCCCAGCTTTTTTAATATTTCAGCTTTGGAAAGGTTAGAAATCAAAACCGTAGGAAGCATGTTCTCGTAACGGCGGCGAAGGATGTAGTTCAGCAGAGCATTTTCCTTTTCCTGCTGCATCGAGCGCCCAATCTCGTCAATTACCAGCATTTTTGTACTGGAATATGACTCCATCAATTCCTCACGGTTTGTTTTAGCGTGAAAATCCTGGGCTGATTCATATTTGAAGATAAGCTCTTCTATTGATATGAATTTTCCGCCGCAATTACGAATAATCGCTGAACCAAGATGTGTTTTTCCAAGCCCTTTTGCTCCAAGCAGAAGGAGTACTTTGTCATTACTCTCAAGTTTTGAAAAATTCCTAACCGTCTCCAGATTTTTAGAATCCTTATCATCACGAGGAATGTAAGTGTCAAAAGTTGAATGCCAATAACGCCGTGGAACACCGCTCCTTTCAACGTTTTTCTGCGTCTGATAAGCAGCCTCTTTTTCTGCCTGTTCAGATAATTCTTTTTCACGCTGTCTGACCCATTCATCGCTTTCAGCATTCGCGTCAAACATTTCAAAAAGTGAAACAGAATTTAATTTTTTTATTTCATTCATAAAAAATCTCCTTTAAAAAGGTAAGTCAGCAAGCATTTCATCGGTCACTTCGTCAGCTCCGCTTTCTTTAACAGAACTCACTTTTGATTTGTACCTACGAGGTGCTTTAGCCAACCATTTTTTAAGTGAATCAAAGTCTGATTTTGGATGAGCATGTTTTATCATTTTCCACTTTGAATACTCTGCTATACCAGATTCAAACTTTTGCTTTCCAAATTCATTAATAAGGCTTTGATATTCTTCAGTAGTTAAAAGAACATTAGTTATGTCTTTTAAATCTATTACATCTTTATTATTCAATCCTTTATTATTAACTGCGCCATTTTTGGCAGGAGGGTTCTGGCCATTATTGGCTATACCTTGATGCCGTTCTTGGCGATACCAGTTCATGTATTCAGCTAGAATAGGTTTTGTTGTATCGACACTTATTTGTCTTTCATCTACTTCTTTTGAGCCTTTCCTTTTCACAATCGTAATTGTGATATAACCTTTCTTTCTCAGATCATTAACCCATCTTGAAGCGGTTCGTTCTCCAATGTGAAAACGTTCCATAAGATGCTTGTTGGAAAACCAGCAGAAACCCTTTTCCAGGGAATTAGATGCAATCTCGCCGAATAACAGCTTTTCACCATCTGGAATATTTAAGTCATCTATGATGAAATCTGGCACAATGATAAAGCGTATCTGTTTCTTTTCATTACCGCCTTCTATATCCATCTGTATCTTCCTTTAAGTGGTGGTCAGATGATTTTGAAAGCGAATCAAGGTTCCTACGACGATGTGTACAAAGCTCGTAACTTGTTGGTCTACCGTCATGGAAGGTAAAAGAAACTTCAACAGTTCCAAATCGCACATTTTCGCGATTAATGTCCTGAAGTAACTGGATTAATACATCTTCGCTCATTTGCTGCCTCCGAATACTGTTGTTCTACAAGCAGAAATATAGTTCTCCAAATCTTTCCGATGTATGAGTACGCGCTTGTGAATTATCGTTCGTGGTAATTCCGAGTACGATATGAGAGAATCCAAAGTAGACAATCCTACTCCTAATATCTGGGATGCCTCCTGGCGACTGAAAAGTGTTTTTTCCGGCCACTCAGTTATTTCAAATGTTGGCTGTTTCATTTTCTGAAACTCCTTTTGAGTTCCAGTATCGCGAATGTGGAACTCAGATAGTGCAAGCTAGTTTTAAGAAGAAGTAACACTTCTTCGTTGCAACTATTTGAGATTGTATGAGAGAGTTGAGAAAAAAGAATCTGACTAAGTACCTAACTTAGGTACCATTATTTATATTTTGTATAGTTTTTTATAAAATTTTTGAAGTTAGAAAGTCGATTTTTATATCCTGCTTTTGAAGTAGCTGGGTTTTGGGATTCAATATGAAATAGAATCTTAATTAGGTCCATGTCTTTTCTGTTATCTACGAAACCATCAAGATAGGAAATAATCAAAGTCTGATAATTGTTTGCAATTTTGAAATCTTTACTTAAAATAATTTTTCCTTCAAAAGGATATGTTTGAATAATATCAAGAAAATCATGAGGTACTTTATAAAACTCATAAAAACAATTGATTAATTCTTCATGAGATAATGTTTGATAATATGCAAGTTTCTTCTTTTTGTTTTCTTGAGTTTTGTTGTAAACATGAAATGCCAAATTCTGCTGGATTTCTTCATTAAGATGTCTTAAATCAGAAATAATTGCTTCCATAAAACTATTTTTATAATCATTCTTAAAGTAATGATACTTTCTAATCTCTGGGATTTTTCCTCTTGATGTTCCAACAAGATATAAATAGTATTCTGACGAAAGTACAAATAATGCTTTTCCGTTATTTGTAAAGTAACTGTTGGCGGTAATATAGTCTGGTATAAGATTTTCTAATTTTTCTTTTGCATCACTCAGATAATAATGAAAAATATCATCTTCCTCTGGGAGAACTTCTTTGTAATACTCAGTTTCCATAATAGATTTTTCAGGTAAATTCTGTAAACGAGATTTGGTTTCAGATATAAAGTTTCCTAATGAAGCATCTAAACAACTGTAATTCGTAAGGGTAGTTAACTTATTATAAATCTTTCTACCACTATTAATTCTATTAGCCGCTTGTTTCTCTTTATAGTTTAGTTGACTGCCATAAAGTGAATCATAAAACACACGTACAGATAAATCCTTTCCATGCTTGAAAAATAAATCAGAATCATCACGTTCTTGTTTATCAAATAGTTCTATTTCATTTCTGAGTAATACATATATTTCTAAAACTTGGGAAAAATATGCTGCTTTTTCGGAAACAGATTCTAAAAATGAGTAAGTTCGATCATTAATTCCATAGCATTGGATAAAATTTTTAGGTGTAAATGATGTAAACTTTGATTCAGGAATAGTATCCTTTGCAGAGTATTTAGTTGTGCTTGATTGGAGTTCTTCAGATAAAAATGTAACCATATGTATAAATTTAATACAAACCAGCACAATTCAGCAAGTTTTTCCTGAAATCTAATGAACGCAACTTTGCGTTTAAAAGATTTCCTCAAAATCTCTTCTTTCGATTCCACTGAAAGATATTTGAAGTTAATTGAAAAAGGCTTCCAGTCTGAATCAAACAAACTGAAAGCCTCTTCTAAAAGAATTAAACAATGGCGAATTGCTGAACTTCTTCTTTTGTTAGCTCAACAAGTTTCTTTCCAATCTTTCTTGCATACCTTGAAAGTTCAAGAAGATTTACATTGCAAGAAGGTGCACTTTTATATGGATCTGGAGTTTCATAGTACGAGTTAGGAAGATCTACACCTTCTAAGAATTTTGGTCTTTCTAATGTTTTAGTTCCATTCATAGTTATACACCTCCAAAAGTTTTTTAGCATCGTTCTCATTAATGAAGAATTGATAATCATGTAGCATTCCTAAGAACTCAGCATTAAATTTTTCCATGTAATGTTCAAGCAATTCTTTATTCAATGCAAATCCGTGCATAGCACCTTCATATCCCCATTGAACTGATTTATCTGCTGCAATTGCAAACAGATGTCCACCTACACCAGAATACTTTTGTTTACCAAAGTCATGTTTATTATTCTGAGGTGCAGTGCAAGCCCAATGTAAAAACGCTGCTCGCGAATTTACGTCATTCTTTACGGCAACCAAACCCTGGATTTCCTTTGTATCTTTCAGAGCCAGTTCATAAACTTCAACATCAGCAGGAAGTTCAATCCAATTAATCTGCCAGCCGTTTTGTTCTGTATATTGCTTCAAATAAGAACGGCTTTCGATTTTAAAAACAACTGTTTCTTTCATTTCTCCAGTTACAGTGTCTTTTAAACAAGGGACAATTTCATCAATCCAAATATTAATGCAGCCTTGCTTTAATAATCTCTGTCGTTCTTCCATACTTATATTATACCATGAATAATCCAATTTTTCCATGTTCATTTACCTCCATTTAAGCTATTCCAAATCTCTGTGAGATTTTTGAAAGTTCTTCATCCTTAAGCTTCAATTCTCCAAGTTCAAGTCTTGCGATTCGCTTATCCTTCAGAATCTGTGATTTCTTCTTTCCTTTTTCCAACTCTGCCAGAACAAAAAGAACTCCAAGTTTGAAAGAATCTGAATTGATTCCTTTGCCAGTATTGGATGATTTTTCATCGGCTAAATCTTCGACAACTCCGGCCTTTTTTCTGGCTTCTGCTGCCTTAATCATTTCATGTGCCTTATTGATGGATATACTGCCGTTCTGAATCTTTTCAAGAAGAGAAGAGTCTGCTTTCTTTGCAATCTCACGCATTTTGCAAACCTGGCGGGCTGACTTATTAAGCTGGTGGCCTATCGCCTCATCAGATGAGCCTTGTGCATTAGGATTTGAACGTCTGATTTCATCAAGCTTCAGAAATGCGGCAAAATATTCACCATCTGTTAAACGTCTGGAGTTCAACTGCATCTTATACTCGTATTCAATTGTTTCATCACGACTATCAAACTTCTTGATGATTACAGGCACTTTTTCAAGTCCTGCTTTCTTTGCGGCCATAAAGCGTGAATGTCCATCAACAATGATATAAGCCTCAGTTACGATAATAGGGCGTGATTTATCAAATCCATTTGCCCTCATATCATTTGCAATTTCAGCAACCTTGTCGTTCTCCTGCTGAAATACATTCTTGAAGTCTCTGTCAAAGTGGAGCTGTGAAACTTCAACCATCTTAATTTTTGCATTATCTTTATCATTTGTTTTTACAGTCTTATTTCCAAAAATACCCATATTCATTTCTCCTTATGCAATTTCCTTATCCAGTTCTTCAAGCTTGCTGTTCAGCATGTTGATTGTTTCTTCGTTTTCATTCTGATCAATAAAGATTTTCTTCATAACGTTTCTTGCCAAATCAACAACCTTATCATCTTCAAGATGTGCGGCATAATGATTAAGCATAGCTTCGGTCTTATGACCAGAGAGTGCCATTACATAACGTTTGTCTTTTACATAATCCAGCATTCTTGAACAGAAGAAGTGGCGCCATGAATGGAAGCAGATTTCTTTTGAATTTTCATAACCAATGTCTTTAAGTGCACGTTTGAGGTATTTGTTAAACTGTTTGCTGTCCATTGGCTTGTCTTCGACTGTACTGTAGAAAATGAATCCATTATCAAAGGGATTAAAATCCGCAAGCATCTTGAGCTTTAAATAAAGCTGATGGGAAATAGGAATAGGCACAGAACGTTCTTCACCGTTTTTACAGCATTTCAAACCATCGTATTTGGACCAGCTTTTACGTACATAGATTTCATCATCCCCAAGATCATCAATTGTGAGAGCCTGGATTTCTCCGGCTCGCATTCCTGTGTGCATGGCAAGTTCATTTGCAATCTTTGCTTCGTCATTATCCCAATCAAGTTCCATCAGACGGTTCGCAGTTTCCATATCAATAATCTTGCGCTCTTTACTCTGATTAGAACATTTGATAATTCCATCAAAGCAATTGTTCTGTGTAAGGTCGTGATAGTAGGCCCACTTCATAGGAATTGTGATTGTTTCAATAATTGAGTTTACAGTTTTAGGTGCAAGCTTCTGAGCTTCATCGCTAGAGAAGAATGCTTCAACATCGTTTCTTGTAATTTCACCAACACATTTTCCTGCAAGGCGAGGAATCCAGTAAAGGCGAGTTCTGCTCATAAGTGTTGCACAATAGTGACGATGGATAGACTGTTTCTTTCCAAGCTTCTCTTTTACATAAGGAGATTTTTCAAAATCCCAGAAGTTTTCGAGGAAGTCTTCAATCGGAATACTTCCCTTTGAAGATTTAGGAACAGCAGAGTAGAGGTAGTTTCTTTCCTTCAGAATTTTGATGATTGTTTCAATGTCTTCTGTATCAAAATCTGCGGTGCGTAAATCATTGAAGAGTCTGATCTTATCAATGCTCTGAACTTTGGAGTCCTTGCTGTTTACTCGGACAGGAATGTTTCCGGTTACAATCCATTCCATAACCTTGCGTTCAGCTTCTGCACGATTTTTACAGCCAGTAGATTTGTTGTTGGAAAGTGTTCCATCTGCAAGACGGATTTGAGCGTAATAAAAGCCAGTGTGGGCTTTAAAAATTAAATAGGGCTTAGCCATATTCACCTCACTAAGACCGTAAACAAGTTACTTTAATTGTTTACTTAAATTAGTAATTTGAATCACGCTAAGCCCTACTTTATTGGGTTTAGTAGTGTTGTAAATCCTTATACCATAAGGATTTAGCAGTATAGCGAGGGTAGGACTCGAACCTACGGCCTCCGGGTTATGAGCCCGACGAGCTGCCAACTGCTCTACCTCGCGTCGTAATGTTCAAATAATATAGTGTTTTTATGAAATCATGTCAATAAAGAAAATGAAGAAAATGTTAAAAAAACGTGCGTTTTTGCATTGTTTTCATATGGCTGTTATAGATTCGGCTTGCTTTATGCAATGGTGCAGGGTATTATTCCGTCTATGCGTGAAATAAAGATAAATAAGGTTTACAGGCATTTTAAGGGCGATTGCTACATTGTTCTTGATGTTGCTTTTCATTCGGAAACAAAGGAAAAAATGGTGGTCTATCGCAGATTGTACGGTGATGGTTCTCTTTGGGTAAGGCCCTTGGAAATGTTCCTTGAGGAAGTGGATCATGTAAAGTATCCAGATGTAAAACAGAAGTGGCGCTTTGAGGAACAGGATATCCAGTCGGTGGGCGGGCAAAATTGAATTTTTCATTTTTCGAAGGTATAATTGAACCATGAATTTTATTGACTTTAACGATGTTTCTTTTTCTTATCCAGTAGAAGAAGGTGAGGATGCGTTGCCTCCTGTTTTTGATCATTTTACGGGAAGCATTCCAGGTGGTTTTACCAGCATCATCGGACCAAACGGATGCGGAAAATCTACTTTCATGCTTTTGGCAAGCGGTCGTATTCAGCCTGCAAATGGAAAAGTTTATCTTCTTGGACAGGATGTAAATAGACTTGCGGAGGAAAAAAAGAATCTTCTTGCTTCCATGATTTATCAGAATATGGAATTTGAATCTGAAGACAAGGTTGAACAGCTTCTTTCCTATGTTTACCAGAATGGTGCCCTCAAGGCAAATGCTAAGGGAATCAAAACTGCTGATCTTTTTTCTGAAGTTGTTGATACCTTTGAACTTTCGTCTGTAATGAACCACGGTCTTACACAGATTTCAAAGGGAGAAAACCAGCGTGTGCTTCTTGCCTTTGCCTTGCTTTATGGTAGTGCAAGTGTTTTCATGGATGAACCTTTGTTTGCAATGGAAGACAAGCAGAAGATGTCTGCCCTTGAATATCTTCGTGCCTATTCAATGGAAACAAAGACTCCAATGTTCATTTCTATGCATGAACTTGACCTTACAAGGATGTTTGCGGAAAAAGTTCTTCTTATTCATCCAGATAGAAATATGTCTTACGGAACTGTTGAAGAAGTCATGACTAACGATGAACTTGAAAAGGCTTACGGCATTCCAGCTGCAATGCTCAAGCACAATGAAACCCTTACTCGCGAAGAGCTTGCCGAGCAGGTAAAATTGTTCGGGAATAGGTAAGGATTCTTAAAATTAGAAAGGCTGCCATAAAATCTACGGCAGCCTTTTTGCATTTTTTAGTCTTCTTTGTCGTTTGCAAGCTTGTATGTAGTCAGCGTAATTTCATTTGTTTCAGTGTTAAGGATTCCGCTGATCTTGATTTTCTTCTTGTTGTAAGCTGAAAGTTTGAGCATGGAATCTTCTGAACCGCTGATTGTTTTCAATGTATAGCTCTTGCCGTCTTCAGCCTTGAAATTCATCTTAGCATCTTTTCCGCTACCTTTAACTTTCAAAGTGCCTGTAAGGAATTTAGTTTCATGTGTGTTTACAGCTTCCTTTGTCTTTTCGGCACCGGATTTTACCTTGTCGCCGACTTTCTTTCCGATTTCGCTGGCTTTGTTTTTTGCGCTTTCTTTTGAATCGTCGTTAACTTTTTCCTTTGCTTTTCCAAAGAAACCTTTTATTCCTTCGCTGGCCTTGTCGGCACCTTTCTTGATTCCTTTACCAGCTTTGTCGATGGCTTCAGAAATTTCCTGATCGTTGATGGATGAATCACTGTTTTTTGATTCTGCTTTCTTTGCTTCTGCGCATACAGCAATTGTTGCTGCTACAAGAAATGCTGCAAATATTTTTTTCATATTCTCAAATCTCCGTTTTCAAGAACTGTTGCTTCAGTTCCGTCTGCGTATTTTATAATAATTGTAGGTTCTCGCACAACACCGTCAAAATGGATGAGGGCAGGAGCATCACCGTCATAGTTTTCTCCAACTGCAAAATGGCATGTGCGGAATGCCTTCTCATCTTCAAGCATGTTGCCTGTGATGTTTGCTGCTGGATTCAAACCGATGCCAAGCTCTCCGATGTTGCGGGCGTTCTTTGCATAGATTAATCCCTGTCCCTTTGGAAGTTTTCCGTTTTCTTCCATCTTAACGGAATCCTTTTCAGCCTGAGTAATGTCCTTCAAAAGTCTCTTTGCTTCATCTCCTCCGGTGATGTCCGTAATGAATCCCTTTTCGACTTTGCATGTGATTGGAGTTTCAAGAATTGCATCTCCGTCGCTGAATGTCATGCTTCCGTCGTAAACGATTACGCCTTCGCTTGTACCAACAACAGGGCTGATGAAAGTTTCTCCTGCTGGTATGTTTCCGCCTGTTCCAGGTTTTGAAAAATCTCCGTCATCAACCATGCCTGCTCTTCCTTTGAGGCCGATTACAATGTCTGTTCCGCCTGGAGCAGTTACACGAACGCTTTCTGCATTTTCAAATTTCTTGCAGAGTTTTTCACAGTTTTCGCCAAGTTTCTTGTAGTCGATGTTCACGGTTCTGTTGAACATGTCTTCAGTAAGTCCTGGGGTCCAAACAGCGCGGATTGTTTTCTTTCCATTCAAAAGCCAGTCAAAGGTGTTGTCGAATTTAGTTCCGTCTTCCATTACATATGGAGTCTGGATCGCCTTTTCGTCTTTCCCCAGCTTGATTTCAGAAATTGAAAAAATCACGTCAGGCTCGCTTTTGATTGCACCAACAATTGATTCTTCGCAGAAATCTCCTGAAGTCTTTTTAGGCTGATATGCAAGAACTGGTTTTGCACCTGCGTTAATTGAAGCTTTGTACAGTTCCTGTGAAATGTAGCTTGTCTCAGGATTTGCAATGATAAGGACCTTTTCGCCTTTCTTGATTTTACAAACATCTTCCACCACAGTCTGTGACGGAGTTTTTTCTTTCTTTTCAAAAATGCTCATACCTTAAATATAGTGCAAAAGTGATTTTTTTTCTGTATGCTGAGCGTTTTTTTACAGGGCCATTTTTTGCTGATGCAAAAAAACGGGCTGCTCCAGTGCAGGATAGCTAATCCAGAGTGCAACATTGCTGAGCGAAGTCGAAGTATCCTGTATTTGTCAATCTATTTTCCCAAAAGCCATCAAAGGCCTCATCTGGATTTTGAAGCTTGTGAAACTTTTTAAGGTTCAGGTTTATGTGAATGCAGTTCGCATTTTTGTTGTTTTTTTGAATTTGCGAAATGAAATCATCCATCAATTTAGATTTTCCAGAACGACGGATTCCTGTGATTACTTTTATATCTGGTGTTCCAATAACGTCCAAAAGTTTTTGAAGATACAAATTGCGTTTGATAAGTTTCATGTATGTTATTTTATCTTATTTCGCAAAATGAAATAATTTTTAAATATGCGAAATACATTCGTTGGTCGCCGTGCTCACATCCTTCAGTTGAAAAAATGAATTGATCCATGCTAGAATAGCGGAAATGTTGACTGAAGTTTTAACAAGGAATACCCTCGTCTGCTCGTCTGCTCGTCTGCTCGTCTGCTCGTCTGCTCGTCTGCTCGTGGGAAAATAGTCTTTCGTCAGCAAAATTATATTCCGGAAATAATAAGGCATATTGCCGTGCATTTTTAAATGTATGGCAGCATGCCTTTTTTGTTTTTAAATTAAATTGGGGGAATACTACGATGAAAAGTATTTTGAAAAAAGTAGCAGGAATTGCAATTGCAGTAGCTCTTGTGTTTGGAATGTTCAGCTGTTCCGACGGTAGCAATGATGATTCTGCTTCGCCGACTTCTTCAGTAAAAATGGAAACAGTAGCTACACCTGCTTTCAGTGTATCAGCTGGTGAAATTGCAAGCGGAACAAAAGTAATAATCTCTTGTACCACAGAAGGTGCAAAGATCTATTACACAACAGACGGAAGTAAACCAACTGCTTCAAGCACGCAGTACACTGCTGGAATCAATATTACAGCTGCCGTAGCAATCAAAGCTATAGCTGTTAAAGATGGAATGAATGACAGTGCTGTTGCAAGTGCAAATTATACGATAAAAGTTCCAGCAGCTGTATTAGATTTTGTCTTGATTCCAGCAGGAAAATTCCAGATGGGAAACGACCAGGGATATGATAGCAGCAAACCAGTTCATACTGTAACAATCAGTAAAGGATTCTATATGTGTGACCACGAAGTAACACAAGCAGAATACCAGGCTGTAATGGGATCAAACCCAAGTTACTTTGTTGGAGAGCAATCACATAAAAAAGTTGTTGACGGAGAAGTTCAGGGAAATCGTCCAGTAGAAAATGTGAATTGGTATATGGCAATCGTTTACTGCAACAAGCGTTCCATAAAAGAAGGTTTGACACCATGCTATAGAATTAATGAAAAAACAAATCCAGATGAATGGGGAACGATTCCAACTTCAAGTGATAAAAACTGGCATGATGTTGAATGTAACTGGAATGCAAACGGCTACCGTCTTCCAACAGAAGCAGAGTGGGAATATGCCGCAAGAGCAGGCGATACGACTGTTGATTCCTACACATGGAGCGGAACTAATACTGAATCAAGGCTTGAAAATTATGCATGGTATGAATCAAATTCAGGTTCAAAGACTCATGAGGTAAAGAAAAAGCGTGAAAATGCTAATAGACTTTATGACATGAGTGGGAACGTATTGGAATGGTGCTGGGACTGGTGGCCAGAAAAAGGATGCTATTCTGAGGCTGCAGCAACTGATCCACGCGGTGACGACTCGTCGGGTTTCAGCCGCGTCGTCCGTGGTGGTAGTTGTGTAAGTGTCTCGGGGAATTGCAGTGTGAATTGCCGTTTCAGCGGTATTCCGCTCGAAAGGTATAACGACTTGGGCTTCCGTGTAGTACGTAACGCAGACTAAGTAAAATCAACAGTTTTTAACTAATCAAAAGGACTTGTCATAACCGGCAGGTCCTTTTTTGTTCTTTAGCGACGTGCAGAGTGACTGCGCCGAAGTGCAGTATTGCTACGTCGATGCGCAGGATAGCTACGCCGAAGCCCAGGATTGCTGAGCGAAGTCGAAGTATCCTGCATAATTTTCACCCGTGGTCTGTCCCCGTCTGTCCTGACATCAGCACCAAAACTGTGGAACGTACTTTAGCAGAACTTGTCAAAGAAGGGTTGATAGAAAAAGTCGGAGCAAGTTCAGCAACGGCTTATGTCTGGATTAAGAAATAGTCCTGGAAACTTATCATTTATGGATGATATTCCCCGGGAGCACCACTCCTGATTTTTACGTCGCTGGGGCCCATTTTTTTCTGTATATAAGTCCCTGATATGATATAGTGGCATTTTGAAAAATCAGTGAAAATTTTTTTGATATATGAAGCATTGTCGAAATCAAAACACGAAGGAAAGATATGTCTAAAAAAATGTGGGACGCAGGAAAAATGCAGGAGGGAGGACCCGGTCAAAATAGCAGAGGCCGCAAGGCTTAGAGCCATGAAACCGGGAGCACCACTCCTGATTTTTACGTCGCTGGGACCCACATTTTTTTAGTTGTAATATTCCGCAAAATTTTGATTTTTCATATGGAAAATGGTTTTATTTACGGTTATTCCAACATAGATTATTCTCTTTGGAAAATTACAAACAGATGGTAAAAGATTCTATAGAAAAGAATGAAAATCTTTTGCTTACACTTGATGAGATTACTTGGTAAAGTGTAAATAAAATAGGCCGCAAAAAAATCTTGTTTTAATTATTTATTAAAAACTGTATAACAATCGGCAATTTTTGGAGTGGTGTCAACCGCATAATTAAAGAAAATGAAGCTTTAGCTACTGTAGCTGCAGGAACTGCTGCAAAATTAAATATCATCAATCAGGCGCTTGAAACAGAAACATAAGCCAGAGATGAAAAACAAAACGATGAAAAGGAAAAAATACTTGTAAACTTCTATCTATCTATGAACAAGGCAAAGAAAAAAAGAATATGGAAGCTCTTTGAATCAGAAGGAATAAGTCTTTCCCATGTAATTAGGATGTGCCTTGATTATCTGGATATCTCCTATATTTAATAGCAATCTCCTATTTTATATGTTATAATAGGAGATGTAGGAGTATAGTAGGGGATGAGAACTTTTGATTATTCAAAACTGAACTGCAATATCGATAATGAAATCATGGGCTACATTGCCAAAATACACGAATACAAGGGTAGGCAGCAGCTTTTCATTAACCAGAAAAAAGAGAAACTGAAAAAACTGGTAGAAATAGCAAAAATTCAAAGTACAGAAAGTTCTAACAAGATTGAAGGTATTGTTACTACAAATACACGAATCAAGCTGCTGGTTCAGGAAAAAACTACTCCAAAGAACAGGGATGAAAAAGAGATCATGGGCTATCGTGATGTTCTTAATATAATCCACGAAAATTTTGAATACATTCCCATCACATCTAGCTACATTCTGCAGCTACATAAATATCTATATCAGTATTCAAATCCTGATTTTGGCGGAAAGTTCAAAAATACTCAGAATTACATTGTTGCAAATCTTCCAGATGGTACTTCAAACGTTCTTTTTGAACCTCTCAGCCCAATTGAAACACCTATTGCTATGGAACAACTTTGTGAAACCTTCAATAAAGCAATAAGTCTTGGAGAAATTGATTCTCTTCTATTGATTTGCAACTTCATAAAAGACTTTTTGTGCGTCCATCCATTCAACGATGGAAATGGAAGAATGTCTCGCTTGCTCACAACACTTCTGCTTTACAGATCCGGCTTTGTTGTCTGTAAATACATCAGTTTGGAAAAGAAAATCGAAAAGACAAAGGATTCTTATTATGACGTTCTGGAAGAGTCTTCTGAAAACTGGCATGAAGGAACCAATGATAATACAGGGTTTGTAAAATATATCCTGGGAATTGTTCTTGCAGCTTACAGAGAGTTTGAAGAAAGATTGAATCTTATAGAAGATAAAATCTCGGCTTATGAGATGGTAGAAAAAGTAGCAAAAAGTCAACTTGGAAAATTCACTAAAAGTGATGTCCAGGAACACTGTCCAACTCTGGCCCGACAGACAATCGAAAAAGCTCTCAAACAGCTTTGTGATGAAGGAAAGATTGAAAAGCATGGCCAGGCAAGCAAAACATTCTATGTAAGGAAAACAATCTGATCCAGTAACTGGTGGAAGACTTCTTTTTCTTTTGTTTTGACCAACATCCTATTCATTCTTAAGAGTATCATTTTTTGTCAGCCATTTACAAAAAAAAATTACAGGGTCACAACTTATATCGGTTTATTTGTCTATCTTAATAATTATGATATAATTTCCCCGAGATGCGTTTTATAAAAAAATTATTATTATCTATCATTTGCTGTTTCTGCTTTGCTGCTGCATTTGCTGGAGTTACGGCCGAGGTGTCATTTGGTTTGGGGAACAATTCAACTGCAGTAAATGGAAAAACTGTTTATCAAAAAAATATTTATGGCTACTATGTAGACGCTTCCTGCGATTACAAAGCCGAGTATAGTTCGGTTTGTGTTTTTGATAATTTAGATTTATTTATAAATGATTTCCCGCTCGGCTTTCATTTTGCTTGTGGTGTCGGTTTTGGTACTGATCTGAAATGCGTCGTTGCCGGCCATAGTGAAAATTTGAATGACACGGAATTTTCATATAATAGTTTTTTTGATATTGGTGCTGTTTACGCTTTCCCGATTAATAAACATTTTTACGTATGCGCAGCGCCTGCGTTCTCCATGCTATACGCTGAAAGTAAATACAAAGAGGGTTTCTATTCCCGCTATACTATAGACGACGCCCTATGTTTTGGCGTTACCAGCGATTTTTATTTTAAATTCAAATACAAGCATTTTATAGCGCGTGCCGGATGTGCAGCCTCATATTATCCATCATGTGATGTTACCTCCGCCGACACAAAATACGATTATTCAGATATAAAGGATGTGACGGCCTATAATATCCGCCCGTATATTTCGGCAGGCGTAGTAATTGGATTTGTTGAATAAAATAAAAAACAGCCGGATTGTGAAGCTCTTATTTTTTATCTGTTCATGTTTTCATACATATCTGTGACTTCTTTTTTCCATTCGTTTACAAGTCTTTTTGGAGCAAGAGGTTTTGCTCCAGAACCCAAGCTAAGGACTAATTCCTTTACTTTAGCAAACTGACATGAAGAGAATCTGATAATTACATCTTCTTCATCAAGTTCTTCAAAAGTCTGGTCATCTGCCCATTTATGATCTTTAATCCAGTAACTTGCATATCCTGTTACTTCAATTTCATAATTTTCAACTTTATCGCTTGAGAAAGCTCCGAGACGACCACCTTTGCATCTTTTTGTAAAATCGTAGTCGTCAGGAAGTTTAAATTCTTCATTTGTTACAGTGATTCCCTCAAGTTTATTGAAATCATAGAGTAAATCTTTATTTTTCTCTTCATGGTGAGCAAAAAGATATACAGTTCCGTTGTCTAGAAGAATCTGATATGGACAAAGAGTTCTTTGGATACCAGAGTTTTTATATGGAGCAGCATATCTGGTTTTGATTTTTCTGTTTTGCTCCATAGCAAGAAGAATTTTACTCCAGTTACCTTCGTTGATTTTGAATTCCATCTGTGGAGGAACAGCAATTCTTGCAGAAGATAAAAGTCCACTGGATTTTGCTATTTTTGGAACAATGAAATAGAAGAGTTTTTCAATATTTTTAAAAAGGGGAGTATCCTTGTATTGCTGAAGAAGTCCTTTGATTCCGGCAATTAAGACAATTTGTTTTTTTGTATCACTGCTTAAAATTTCATCATCAAAGCCTTTTTTGAGAACATATTGATGATGCTTGCTTTCTATAAGTTCATGATCTTTTAAAATCTTTGCATCGCGTAAAATCGTAATATTTGATTTATGAAAATATTTTTCAAAATATTTTGAGTTGTATTTTATATCAGGATGTTCAGGGGCTTCTCTAAGAATTAGAAGCATTTCAATGCAGCGTTCATTTAATTCTTTTTCAAGTTGGTTTGAGTAATTCATAATTACATCATATCACAAAAAAACTATCTTTTGATGATAGCCTTTTTATAATTTATAGATATTTAATTTTCATTTAAAAAGAAACTCTTCTATAGATGAAACACCCCATTTTTCAGCTGCAAAATTTACAACTTGGCCACAGTTTTTTGAATTGGTCTGCGGTTTCAAAGTCGATAGCAATGTAATCTAATTTATTACTCATAGGTTAAAAAATAATACTCAGGTTCCATCATATTGTAATAAGAAGATATCCTTCCTGAAAAAAGTTTTAAAATCTTCCAAGTAATTTTCATCCGCTCACTGAATGATAGTATTTGTGTGATATGCTGTTCACATTGAGGTGAAATATGAAATTAGGTGAATTTAGAAATCTTTCGGACGATATTGATATTTTTGGAACAGTAGACAATCTTCAAGTTTCTGTTGGAGATGCATTACTTGGAAGAGTAATTGATGCTATGGAGTGTCCTGCTGATGGATGTGGTGAAATAGAAACAAAACTGAAATACCCACTTTTTGAAAATCCTCAAAAGCCTATGGAAAGAAAACCGATTTCAGAATTACTTTATACTGGAATACGTTCTATAGATTCTTCACTTGCAATTGGAAAGGGACAGGGGTTAGGCATTTTTGGAGGTTCTGGTGTTGGAAAAACATCATTGCTCAGTATGATTGCGAAAAATAATAATGCTGATATAAATGTAATCGGGCTAATTGGGGATCGCAGTCGTGAAAATCAGGATTTCATAAATAATCTGGGACAAGAATGTCTTAGACATTCTGTAATTGTTGAAGCAAATAGTGAACAATTAGCCATATCAAATGTCCGCTCTGCATATGTATGTAGTGCAATTTCAGGATATTTCAGAGATAATGGAAATAAAAGGGAAAGATTGGAAAAGTATGAAGATTTATTGTGTGCATATAAAAATCTGCTTGAAGTAAAAAAAATATTGGAATTTAAGATTTAGCAGTAATTATTGAAAAGGATTATGTTTTGGCAAAAATTCTAGCAGTAGCAGATAGTCATGGAAGTTCAATTCCTTTGACCATAGCAGAGAGAAATCAGGATTGTTTTGATAAGGTAATTTTTCTTGGTGATTTTTTTGACCATGAGGACAAGGAATATGAAGAACAAAAAGAAAATTTCCTTAAAGTAATGAAGTTCAAAAAAGCCAATCCTGAAAAAGTAAAGATTCTTATTGGCAATCATGATGCAAATTATATTGTTCCAGAACTCTATGGCTGGCAATATGAACATGAAACCGAAATTAAGAAAATGATTTTACGGAATCTTGAATTCATTGATTTAGGCTTTATGACAGGGAAATGGATTTTTACTCATGCAGGAGTATCTGGAATATGGTTTTATAACCAACTTAAAAATGATGGTTTTAATATACAGGATGATAAAGTTCCAGATATTCAATTTTCTAATGAATTCTTAAACCAATATAATGACCGGCTTCATAATGGAGATTTCTCTATTTTAAGATTTACTGGAATTACAGGATATGGAGATGAAATAACTCAAAATCCTCTGTGGATTAGACCAGATTCTTTAAAAATAGCAGCGGTTTCAGGTTTTAATCAGGTGGTTGGGCATACGGCAGTACCTGATGAAGAACGAATTCAAAAGAAAGATACTGATGTTCTGCTTTTTTTAGATTCTCTTCCATTCAACAGAAATGTGTATGCAGAAATTGATACAGAAACAAATCAATATGAGATAAAGAAATTCGAAGATCCTTTTGCCAATTGGTAGGAACTTCTTATGGACGCTCACTAAATGATAGCCTACATATGGTATCATTTTCTTGCGAGGAAAAAATATGATAGAAGGAATTGGTTCTATAGTAAGATACATGGGTAAAAATTGGATTAATGGATGTGTTGGAACACCTGCAGTTTTTGGTGTTAGAAAAGATACGGAAGCAGAAAACTCTTTATGCAATGACTCTGAAGAAAAAAAGACATTCCAGCAGTTGTTAGAAGAGGCTAAGAAAAAGGAGAACTAAAGAATGAACAAAGAATTTCTAATTGCTGAACAGAATAGAATTGATGAATTAATAAAAAAGCAATGGGCTGGAAGCGTTGCTTTGGATGGTATAGGAGATATAGATTCCTACCTAAAATATGATGATGTCAGAATATGTTGGTTTTTGAAAGAACCTGTACTAAGTTATAAAGATTCTGGAACTCCATATCCATATCGCACAAGATTCACAGACGCTGCAGATGCAAAAGGATGGAGAAGCACTACTTTTGGACATATAGCAATAGTCTCTTATGGAATCATGAAATGTAAAATTGATGGAAGCATGACGGAATTTGATGATTTGCCAAAAATTTCTTTGTATAAAGGTGACAGTTCCCCACATATGGAAGATAGTGAAGAAACACGTCCATTGGATTTTATTTCAGTATTAAATGTGAAAAAACAGAATGGGGCAAGCAAGTCAAATGATGCAGAGATTATTGCTGAGTATAATAAAAAAGAAGTCAAAGATATTTTATTTCAACAGATAAAGTACATTAATCCGCAAGTAGTTATTGTTGCTAACAGAGTAGAGAAATTAGCAGAAGATTTGGCCGAAGTTAAGCTTTCAAATTTCGAAACAAAATCAAGAGTGTATGAAGGGGAAAAGAAAAAAGAGACAGTAGTGACGAAATTTTATTTCAATACAGAATTAAACCGATTGGTTATATATGCACGACATCCATCTATGTTAAGTCTTGTAGGTGGACTTAAACCGTATTATACGGATTTAGTTAATATAGCAAACAGTTTTATTCATCATTTCTAACATATTCCCTTAACACGGCACCATTGGTTAAAAACTTCCAGCAATTCTCCTTGAGGTGCATGGTTTGAAAATGCATTTTAATGAAGAGTATGAAGCTGTAATTAAAGATATTCGAAATGTAAGGACTGGAGAGGAAGAGGTTGATTAGGAACATAATAAAAGGATTTGATAGAGATTATACGTTTTCGTAAATTAAAGAAACTCGCAAAGGAATTAAACATTGCAATTATAGTTTCTACTCCATTATCTCGTTCTGTAGATGACTCTGAAATAAGTTTAAATCAGTTACGAGGAACTGGTGAAGTGGAAATCTTATCTGATGTTGTTTTTCTTCTTCCAAAACCTGATGGAAAAATTCAGAAGTTTATTATTGCAAAGAATAACAGAGGCAACACTGGAGAAGGAAGTATTTTCGGGTAAATTAATTTAACAATTCCTGCCCACACATTTACCGTTACCTCCATTTATTTAACTTATAAATGTGTGGGCTTTTTTTCACAAGTCATCGTTTCTCAAAGCGTGAGAAATCAAAATTGTATAGTTTATTCATAACTCAAGCGGAGGTGCTTATGAATATAAAAGAAAAGAATTCAGTATTAGGTTTAGCATACGCATTAAACGGAATGACGCTTGCAATGAATATGATGATGTTAACCGCTTTTTATGCAGATAAAGAAGATTTTCCACCTTTTAATTCTCTACAGGATTTTTTTGAAAAATTTGAAAAATGTATTCAATCTGCTGCTGATCCTGATAAAAAAGGAAATTTTAAGGATGTTTATGATTCTGGGAAAAAATATTTAGCAGAATATAAAGCTTTTAAAAAGTTACCGGAAGTTCAGGTTGAATATCTTCAAGACGTTCTCGAAACAGGAATAAAAGAAATCAATACAATTTTGAATTTAGAAGACGAATATAAAAACTTATAAAAAAAGGAGGCTGAGATGTACTATACCTACAACTACAAAAATCAAAAATGGATTTCCTCAGATGCAGATATATATCAGCCTCTTTTTACTCCATTTTCTGTAAAGCAGAAAAAAGCCTGGTGTTCAGTTCATAAAAAATGGGAAGCCTGTGGAAAAGCACTTAACGGAAAACTATTTTATGAATGTGGTTGTCCTATTCCTTCTCAATTTGCTTCTGTTAATAACTGGACTATTTCCAAAGTTGAAACAACAGAAATTCCTGCCAGAGATATGGTTAAACTTCGGGTGGATTTAGTTTTAACTTCAGTTTCTGCAGATGGTAAAAAATCCTACAGTTACGCTTATAAAACCTGGGCATTTTATATGAAGACAGGTGCCATTGTTCCTTACGAATCTTCTGAATTTCTAAAAAAATATAGAATCAATCTTCCAGAATCAATTACAGCTGAGGTACAGGCACTTCTTTCTGATTATGCGAAAAAACTTTATGGAACAGGATATACAAATTCTTCCTGTAAAGAGGGAGTTCCGGCATTAAGTGATTATGTTATTTGCCCTGCCTGCCCGCAGGTTTCTGATTTGCAGCATTTTCTGGGAAAGCAGTTCACTCAGATTGTTGATAGAAAAAGCTCTAACCCTTACCAGGACATCTGCAGTTATATTCACATAAAACCTTTTAAGCGTATGCGACGTATCTTTGATAAAAATCCTCTTGCCCTTCCCGTTTACGGAGTTCTCAAACAGTGGGGATTTAAGGATGTTAATGTGATGACAAAGTTTTTAGAAGATGCGGATCTTTGCCAAACCTATTTTAAGAATAATCAATATGACACAAAAAATAAAAGAATAACTATGAATGATGAAGACCGGCACGGCGATTTGTTTTATTTTCTCAACGATTATGCAAAAGACATTGTTACAACAGTTAACCGCTGGTGCACTGAAAGTTTTATAATTCAGGATGAAAAAACAACAATGAACCGTCTGATAAAAGCAATGAAAGACGGTTATCACAATTTTTTTGATGCAGCCCAGATGTATTATTCCAGAGGAGCAGCAGTTCCAGAAACTTTAAGAGAAAGAATCCGCCGGGAATGTTTTACAAGGCAAGTTCATGACGCTTTAGTTGAAGTTTTCCCGCGAACTTATATTACAAAAATAGAAGATGGTCCAATTCCATATCTTGAATCTGACAAAATACTCAATGCTACAGAAAAAGACAGTTACGGAAATATATATGAGTTTATTCTTCCTCTGGATACAAATGAACTTTATGATCTTGGCGAAGCGATGCACAACTGTGTTGGAACACTGTACAGAAATGCAGCACTTAAAAGATTAAGCATTATTGTTGGAATGAAATTAAATGGAAAATATCAGGCCTGTATAGAAATAAAGACAAAAAAATAACACAAGCCCTTGGCCCCTGCAACAGAAATCTTCCTGCTGAAATCAGGAACATTATCAGAAAATGGGCATTGGAAAGAGATATTGGCATTGCTACAACTCATCTTAGGAGATAACCATGAAATCAGTTTTTGGAACAGCACAAACGCCTTTTGGAATCTGTGGTTTTGGCTACATTGATGACAATGATCTTCTTCAATATTTGCAGGAAAACAAAGCTACAGATAAAGACGGACTTAAGGACTGTAAAATTTACGATTCACCTGTTCCCTCTGCAGAAATTACTAAAGAACAGGCTTTGCAGAAAGTCAGGTACGAAATGCAAAATAACCAGCAGTTAAGATTTTTTCTATCAAGATTACCACTGGATCAGCAGCGTAACATTGTCTGGGATATGCTGGATACGATTATGGGATTGTATAAGTAGGAGAAACTAATATATGGAAAACCATTCAGTATTTAATTCAAAAGAACTGGCAAATGACATTGTTCATTTTATAGAAGAAAGAAATAAAACTAAAGGCTCGCCTAATGGACTTCTTACAGGAATCGAAGCAATTGATGATGCAACTGAAGGTATAAAGCCCGGACAGGTTATAACAATAACAGATGATTCTTCATGCAGAATGTCATTGTTTTCTCAGCTTATTGAAATTATTTCATTAAACGTAAAAACTCCAGGACTTGTGTATACAAAGAACATTGTAGAATACCTTTGCCAACTAAAATAAAGTTCTAAAATATTCCCTTAACCCGGCACCATTGGTTAAAAACTTCCAGCAATTCTCCTTGAGGTGCATGGTTTGAAAATGCACTTTTTTGAATCAATCTGAAGCGGTTATTTGTAGCTTTGTGAAGTTCAATACAAAGTTCGTAATCATCAGCTATTTTTGCATAAACAATGGTACATTGTTTATTGACGGCCTTATCACGATATAAATGACCTACACAAATATTCATTTTGGAACCGATATCCAAAAGACGATTTGTATCTTCTGGCAGGCAGAAAGTATAGCCGGAATTCTCCCAGTTCAGTTCTTTCTCTTCCGGGGTGTAAGGAATTTCCTGGTTTTCAAAAGATTCACTTGGAGCAGGATATATATCCCGATACATGCGCATTAATAAATTATGATTGTAAGGAGTAAATCCTTCTTTGCCAATTTTTCTGATTACATCATTAGTCAAATGATTTTCATCATTCAGAGTAATTAAATAGTCCAATGCATCCGGGGTGATATAACTTTCTTTTTCTGATATAAGTTCAACAGTCAGCATTCCTGCTCTTTTTTCATCATAAAGTCTAAATAAGTATCGGATATCAGAAAATAAGTAAGGCTCATCTACAAAACAGAGACAAGTTTCCTCTCTGGGTTCATCATTGTCATCATCAGTATAAATTCCAAAGGTCACATTGTCATTGAGTGTTGCGGCAAATAACATGTGTTCATCTGCTGAGATAATTTTTTCAATAATATTTTCATCCCTAAATCCTGCATGCCAGATTCCTAAATATTCAAGAAAAGGTCGATGGCCTTGCAGAAAAATTCCGTTATTCTTTGATGTGTATGGTGTACCGCATAATTTGAAAAATTCGCGGACAGCAGCTGGATTTCTTTTTAAATTTTCTTCTAAACCAACAGGAGACTTATATTCAATATTATGACAGTCTGTGTTATAAGAGCCCGGTTTATCATGATTGAAAAAATGAGAGAATTCATTTAATTCTGGTGCAAATGGGAAATTTGCAAAGTTTACAAGCCGGTCAAAATTTGTAACTCCGTATGAAAGGTCTGGAACAAAGCCACATTCTTCTTTCATCTGTTTATTCATGATTTCCATTATTTTCGAGTATTCTTCATCTGTAATATTGAACCATTTGTCTTCTTTATCTGCAAATACTCTTGAGATACGTTTTCTCACATTTAGGGTGAGATATCTTTTTAATTGCACAAGCTCACCAGTTTCAGAGTTTATACAAAAATAAGTGTTTTCAATTTCGACTGTTCCGTCATCTTTTTCTGATATCTTGTTAGGACAAATGTATTTTAGTTTTGATTCAAGATTCCCATCTTCGTTGGTAAAATAATCTTTTATTGGGGTATCTATAGAAATTAACTTCTCTAGGTTGTTGAGAATATATTCTGTTTCTTTTCCGTTCGTATATCCTTCATATTCAACAATGCAATCAAGAGGAACAATTCTTTTGCATCCATTTCTATAAAATACTGTAGCTGCCATAACAGAACATCCGTCTTTTTTAGATGGTACAAAATCACAGGCATATAGACTATTTGTATCGTAGTTATAAAGTCCTAGTGTTGTTGAAATACGAACCTTCCCAATTTTTACAACAACGCCGGAAAATTCTTTATCTTTCAGTTCATATTTCTGATTGTGTTTCCAATTAATGGGACTAGTAGAAGCTCTACCGGCATATTGGTTCCGATTCCAGTCTTTGCGATAGTACCAGTTATTGTCCTGTTCATTATGTTCAAGAACGTAATTTCCGTGAGTAGCTTTCAGATATTTTGTGCAATGGACTTTCTGAAAAATTAATTTCTTTTGTACTGGGGTAAGTGCCATACAAATCCTCTAATGATTAAAGTATAGATTGCACACACTATCATTTAGTGAGCGACTTCAAAAAATTTTCTTAGCAAATATTTTAAACTTACGTTCATCAAATGATAGCCTTTACATGTTAATAATATAGACGTGGAAGGATCTACTGGAATACAGAGACCGAAGACAATAAAAGTATATCTTCGGCGTAATCAGAAAATCATTTCTTTTGTAATGATTATTAATGAATTGTGTAAAATTCAAGAAGAGAAAGCAATAACAGTAAGAGAATTGTGATTTGAATGCTAGGTGAAAGTTATGAAATTAGATTTATTTGTTTACAACAATACTTCTATCGTAGGTCTAATATATTTGCCAGATTTGTGTGCAGCTCCTGTTATTACTTTTGTGCGTGATAGTGAAGATCCGTTAACAGAAGAACAAAAGAGATTGTTTCCGACTCATACCAGATTTATAAGGTTTGATAAGGAATTAACTGTTTATTTGAAACGAAAATACAAATCGGGTGACATGATTAAACCTGAAGATTATATGCAAATTGCAGTAATTTATGATGATTTAATTAATCAGGGACTGGATCTTTATAAACGAGATAACAATTTTTATGAACTTGCCTGTTGCAGTGGTGAAACTTTTATCTTGATGATTATGGAATATCTTAGAAAAAATCTGACAGGAGTAAACCGAGAATACTATTTCAAATGTGCGGAAATTCTGGAAGATGCATATAACGGTATTGGATATCGGATACAAGCTTACTGTTATCAAGAAGGTATCTATGTGAAAAAATCAAAGAAACCAATTTATGGTCTTATAAAGAAAGCTGCGGAATGTGGAGATGAACAATCTATTGAATTGATTAAGCAGGAGAAAAGCAAATGGCAAACGAAGAAAAACTAGATTTCACTCAGGAACCAATAATAATTGAATTGGGATATTCTGTCCTTCCAATTGTAACTATTGCTGAAAACAAAAAAAAAAAATTATCATCATTAGAACAGTTTCGTGAGATAATCCTAGAAAGGGAACATTTGAAACTTCCTGCTATACATATTGAAGACAATATGAAACTGCATCCTAAACAATACAGAATACTTATATATGGAAAAAATGTTTGTGATGTTAAGTTGATTGATTTAAAAGTCTTCTGCAGAATGTGCTACGAACTGTACAGTCGGAACTAGAACACAATCTATTTTATTTCAAAAATGATTTTATAATTGATTCACAAAAGTTGGAAGAAATGTTTCATGAACAGAGTAGAGAAGCTTATCAATTTTTGTTTCGTTATTATTCAAATATAGAACCAAATAAAAAACAGGCTTTCCATTGGCTAAAAAAAATGAGTTATTACGGTATTCCTCAAGATATCCGTAAACTAGCACATTTTTACAATATAGGTGAAGGGTGTGAACAAGACCAGATTCAATTTGAAAAGCTTCGGGAATTATTGACCCCTAATTCATATTCGAAGAGAAAATTCTAATCTTATTATCATAAAATGATAGTGTTTGTATCTTATACTGTTTATGTATAAGAGGAGGTCAAAATGAAAAACAAAATACTCGATTTTATTATGTACAACATAATACCCGTAGCAATGATATTAGTTGTTTTGATGATATTAATTCCGCTGCCAGTAATTGTATTGGAGAGTCTGATTGGAATTGAATCTCTTTTCAGTATTGCAATCCTGATATATTCAATTACAAAAAATCGTGTGGCAATGCCTAAATTGGTTTTACTGTTTTCGTTGTTTTCTATGGCATTGAATATCAGCCTTACTAGAATCTCCTTAATTGGTTATGAAAGTGGTATCAGTGTTCCTCTGGGGGGAATTATATCAGGTACAATAGACGGAAAGAATTATATTATTGGTGGAATATTTATTGTAATTCTCCTTACAGCACAAATTCTTATTATTTCAAAGGGTGGCTGTCGTGTTTCTGAAGTAACCGCAAGGTTCATTTTGGATAGTATGAATCAGAAGTTTTTTGATATTGATAACAAACTTAATCAGGGAATTATTGATAAAAAAGAAGCTGAAATATTAAAAGAAAACTTGAGAAAGAAAATTGATTACTATTCGAGTATGGATGGAGCTTCGAAGTTTCTAAGTGGGCTTTCTAAAGCAAATGTATTTTTTACACTCGTAAATCTTGCTGGCGGAATACTTATTCAAGTTTTCAAATTAAAAACATCAATTGGAATGGCACTAGAAAATACCATGTTTATAACAGTTGGAAATGCAGTTTTGTTTACACTTCCAGTTATGGTTGTTAGTTTTGCTGCTGGATTGAATATAACAGGTGACTTCAAATTAGTAAAAGCTGAATCAGAAAAACCCCTAAGTTCTGAAGAAATTATCGAAATGAACAAAAATGAGTTTACCTTGGAAATAAGTTATACGCTTATTCCTTTAGTTGATTCTGAGGAGGGAGCTCCATTGTTGTCAATAATTTCTGAATTAAGAAAGAAGATATCAAATCTACCTAAAATAAGAATCGTGGATAATATGGGACTTAAAGAAAATGAATATTACATTCATTGGGAAAATGCTGAATTAAGAAATATTGTTGAGACAAGTAAATCTGCTGATGAAAAGGCTGTGCAGATAATGAATGATATATCAGCTGTATATAAATTAGTGGAAAAAGACACTAATTAGACGGTTTTTTTTGTGCATGGTTTCGGTTTCGCTGCCACCAACACTCCATCAAACATCTTCTTTATAATATGAACCTGCAGAGGAATAGGCTGTCCTGTTGATTTGAGAATGGCATATTCTTCTGGAGAGTATTGTGTTCCGTCTTCGCAATAAACCCAGCCGGTGCTTTTACTTAAGGCGATATTTTGCTTGAGATTTTCTGAATATTTGTAAATCCAGTTTGAATTTTGTGAAGGCATTTATTCTATACTTTCTATATTATAGCCAACGACTAGCATTATTTTAATGAGAGACTCCCAAATATAATTTGGAAGTCTCAATTGTTATACTTTTATTATTTAGTAATTATAAGCACAATGTCTTATTTCATACTGAACAGGAATTGTTATTGTATTATAAGAGTTCAAGTGATGGTATAACGACTCGGGGTTTTGAGCTCGTCAATCAGATTCTCTATGTCATTCTAGTGTATAATGACATAGAGGTTTTGATTCTTGGGAGTAGAGATACATAATGCATAATTTTGAATACAATGAGAACGCAAAAAAATTAATGACACCTGAAATTGACCAGCTGTTGAACGCTATCTATGAACATAAAGGCAGACAACAACTTTTTGTTGAAGCAAAGAAGGACTAACTTAACAGTTTAATGGAAATTGCCAAAATCCAAAGTACAAAATCATCAAACAGAATCGAGGGCATTTTTACAACTGATAAACGACTTGAAGAATTGATGTCACAAAAATCAGAACTACGGAACAGAAATGAACAGGAAATCTCTGGCTATAGAGATGTTCTTTCTACTATTCATGAAAGTTATGATTATATCATTCCGACCTCAAATATAATTCAACAGCTTCATAGAGATTTGTATTCGTATAACAAAAATGGTTTTGGCGGCAAATTCAAATCAAGCGATAACATAATTGCAGAAACAGATGCTAATGGTGTTCAGAAAGTAAGGTTTGCTCCCGTGTCTGAATTTGAAACAGAAGAAGCAATGCGCCAAATGACAGAAACATTCCTGGAAGTCTGGAACAGCAATAAAAACTGATATGCTACTCTTGATTCCAAAGATAAAATAAATAAAAAAGAAATTCTGGAAAAATGCCCTGGCATAAGCACCAATACTGTTGAACGTACTTTAGCAGAGCTTGTCAAGGAAGGGTTGATAGAAAAAGTCGGAGCAAGTTCAGCAACGGCTTACGTTTGGATTCAGAAATAGGCCTGAAAATTTATCATCTAAGAATGATATTCCCCGAGAGCACCACTCCTGATTTTTACGTCGCTGGGACCCACATTTTTTCTGTATGTAAGTCCCTGATATGATATAGCGGCATTTTGAAAAATCTGTGAAAATTTTTTTGATATGAAGCATTGTCGAAATCAAAACACGTAGGAAAGGTTCGTCTCAAAATGCGACTTTCGACCCAATGAAATTCTGAGGTAAAACCGAAGCTTTTTACAATTGTAAGGGAGAACCGGAGCAGGCTTGAGGCGGTTCTTTCCGTGAGTGTTTTGATATAAACAAGCTTTGATTTATTCATAATTGAGTTTCACTGATATTTTCAATATAATATCCGCATAATTTTTTATTATTTCAGAGGCACATTATGGCTATGACTATTTTGACATTGAACTGTGGATCTTCTTCTGCTAAGTACCAGGTTTATGACTGGGACAACAAGGAAGTTCTTGCAAATGGTGTAGTAGAAAGAATTGGTATTGAAGGTTCATGCATCACACACAAGGCAAAGGGAAACAAGGTTGAACTTGAAAGCCCATGTCCAACACACAAGGAAGCAATCGAACTCATCCTCAAGATGATCACAGACAAGGAAACAGGTGTTATCTCTGACCTCAGCGAAATCGGAGCCGTTGGTCACCGTGTTCTCCATGGTGGAGAAAAGTTCACAAAGTCTGTTCTCGTAACTCCAGAAGTTCTTGCAGGATTCAAGGAAGTAATCGATCTTGGTCCACTCCACATGCCTGCAAATATCATGGGTATCGAAGCTGCACAGAAGGTTATGCCAAATGTTCCACACGCAGCAGTTATGGATACAGCATGGCACCAGACAATGCCAGCTGAAAACTTCATGTATGCAATTCCACACGAATGGTACGAAAAGTATGCAGCACGCAAGTACGGTTTCCACGGAACATCATTCCTCTACACTGCAAAGCGCGCTTCAGTTCTCCTTGGAAAGAAGCCAGAAGATACAAACATAATCATCTGTCACATCGGTAACGGTGCTTCAATGTGTGCCGTAAAGAACGGAAAGTGCTACGACACAACAATGGGTATCACACCTCTTGAAGGTCTCGTAATGGGTACACGTTCTGGTGACCTTGACCCAGCCCTTCCATTCTACATCATGCGCAAGACAGGAATGTCAGCAGACGAAATGGACACTGCACTCAACAAGAAGTCTGGATGTCTCGGTGTTACAGGCAAGTTTGCAGACCGCCGCGATGTTGAAATGGCAGCAAAGGACGGAGATGAAAAGGCAAAGCTCTGCATCGAGATGGAAGCACTCCGCATCAAGAAGTACATCGGTGCATACATGGCAGAACTCGGTCATGTTGATGCAATCGTATTCACAGCTGGTGTTGGTGAACGCGGTCCAGTATTCCGCCTTAAGTCTACACAGGGTCTTGAAAACTACGGAATCAAGATTGACGAACAGAAGAACCAGTGGTCATTCACAGGCAATGCTGAAACTTGCATTTCTGCTGATGACAGCGCAACAAAGATTTTCGTAATCCCAACGGACGAAGAGCTTGTAATGACAGAAGATGCCTATGCCCTCATGAAGGGAACATACGATGTTCATACAAACTTCACATATTCATTCCAGAGCAAGGACTATGTAAACAAGGCTCGCGAAGAAGGCCTCAAGGCTGACCTCGTAAAGCGCCCTGATCTTGCAAAGGTAGTTGTAAGAGCAAAGTAAATGAGAGTCTTGAAATAATCTCCCGGGCAGTTGTCTTGTCTTAAGGAAGTTATTTGAAATAATCCCTCGTTTCAGGAAATGGTTTTCTTGATGCGGGGGATTTTATTTTTTATCATATTTTGTGATATAATTAGTCATGGAATTCATGCAACATAAATATTAAAAAACCGTGCGGCACGGATGCCGCACAAGAGCAATTTCCACATGCAAGAATTTCATCAGAAATTCTTGTCAGCGACAGGAGGTCGCACGAACGCCTTCGGCGGTGCTCCTATTCTTAGCTCAAAAAAAAGACTGACCCTGCAAAGGAATCAGTCTAAAAAAATATCAAATAATTTAATTATTCTTTTATAGCGTATTCTGGCAGTCCCATTTTCATTAAAATTTGTTTTGTTTTTAATGGAAGAGGACAGTTTACAAAAGTCCAAGCCCCAGAGTAAGGGTCTGTTGTTAATTGAAATGCTTTAGCGACTTGTACAGAGAATGCCCCCATAACATCTCCAGCTCCTGCTCCTAATCTTGATTTAGACTCTGCACGTGCTTTTTCCGCAAGCTCATCGTAATCTTTCACAGAAGCAAGAGGTATTCCTGCAATAACTAATTCAGAAAGATTTGTACAATCATAAAAAGCAAGAGCCCCGTATTTCCGAATTGTTGTCGGTAATGATATTTTTTTCAAATTTGGACACTGAGCAAAAGCTCTCGGAGGTATTGCAATACAACCATCTTCAAATATCACTTCCTCTAACACATCTGATTTCAAGATTCCATTTTCGGTTTGTTTCATACAATCTTCCAAATCAAAGTATCCAAATCTAACTTTATAAAAAAAAGAATATCCTTTATAAATCGAAATAGTCTTAAATTGATTATTTGAAAAAGCATCAAGTCCAATACTCATATCTTTTTTTGGCAGATTGAGTTCTTTAATTTTGTTGTCTTTAAAAGCTTCCGAACCTATCTTTGCAATTTTAGAATTTTTTTCAAAAACTAAAGATTCTATCCCCATATTTTTGAAAACAGAATCTGCAATTTCTTTTACAGATGACGATATTACCAATTTTTTGATTGCGAAATCATCTTTTATTCTAATTCTTTCAATCATACCAACAGGAATCTCTTCTATAGTTTTAGGAATAACAAGTTCATCTACCGAATCTCCTAAATATGCCTTTATTACAATATCTCCACTACCAGGAAGTAGATCATATGCAAATTTATCATTTTTATATGGAATATCTTTTAATAAATTTGCAATCTTTCTCTGTTCTTCCTCAATTTTTCTTTGTCTTTCTTCTTTTGCTTTTCGCTCAATTTCTGCTTGTCTTCGATTTTCAATTTTTGCAATTGTATCAGCTAATGATTCTGTACATTTTAATCGTAAAATTCCAGCTTCATCAGTAATTAATTGGAAATCTTTATGGAATGAGTCATTGATCAAAGCAAACTCAAAAGAATCTCGGTTATAATTCCAAAGCAGGCTATTTATTCTAACTGCATATACAGTATTCTTTTCTAACTGAATATGATTTCTTGTAATTTCATAACCATCTCTTAAAACTACCGTAGGCTTAACAAGTTTTTTAGGTATATCACTCCAAGTATGTTTTTTGTAGCACTTAAACTCTAAAACCGATTCATATTTCTCTTCTCCAATCTGAATTGGACAGTAATCAACGATATAAGCTTTTTTTGATGAAGCTATTGTCTGTTCAATCAATTCTGGATTTGGCAACAATACATAACCCTCTGGTGGAGTTACATTATTTGTTTGTGCAAAAATAAATGTACTTAATAACAATAAAACAAAAGGTAAAATTTTTTTCATAATCAAATCTCCTATTTTGATTTTTTACTATTAGCATCGATTTCCAGCAAAATTCTATCCAACTGGCGTGGGGTTAGTTTTCTTCCAAATTTACTTTCAATTATTTCAATACACGTTTTGCATTTGAAATAAAATTTTCCATATTTTTTTGATTATTTGGATAATCTTTACATAAGTCATACAAAACTTTATCAGATAATTGCCAGACACTATCCTCAGTGTAAGATTGAAGTAAGGATTGAAATTCTTTTGCTACTAAAATGTATTTTTTCTTCACTCCACCTCTCTATGATTGAAATTTACGTCTTTGAGAAATAATTGTAATATTTCTTTAAGTTTCTGTCTATTTATTTCTTAAAGAAATATTTTAAACGTATGGAGAATATCAAAGAAATATTTGGAAGAAATGTAAAAAAATATCGTAAGCTTGCTGGATTAACACAGGAAGAAATGGCTGAAAAAATAAATGTTTCTCAGACCTTTTTTGCAAATATCGAAAGAGGAAAAAGAGGCGCCAGTTTTGAAACGGTTGAATTACTTTCTAAATGCTTTAATATTCCATATTTTGCACTGTTTGAAGATACAGAAAATAGAAATTCCATTGATGATGATTTTGTCGGAAATACTGTAAAAGACATGAGTTTTTATAAAGAACTAGAAATTAAGATTGAAAAGCACTTGAAAGAAGCTTTGCACAAATGTTTATTAGGCCAACAAAAATCTGACGAAAATAATCGACGATAAAAAAACTGACTCCGTTAAAGGAATCAGTCTTCTAGTACAGGTGGTTTCGAGAGCCTCAACCACCATATTTAGTGGAACAACACTTTCTACGGACATAGCCTTTTAAATAAAAAAGCCGGCCAGCTTTTTTTTTATCTGATGTTCAGTATGAACACCACTATGAATACTGATACAACCACAATTTTCATGAATGTTCCCGAAAGAAATCCAATGAAGGAAGCCCAGGCTGACCTTAATGCCTTGTGGTAATCGCTTGTATCGTGGATCAGTTCTCCAATGAAGGCACCGATGAATGGCCCGAGGATTATTCCCCAAGGTCCAGTGAACAATCCTATGATCAGACCGATTGTGGAACCTCTTGTTCCGTATTTTGTTCCGCCAGATTTCTTTGTTTGTATTATGGGAAAGGCAAAATCAAGAACCGTAATGATTATCGCCGTAATGAAAGTTATGATCAGAATCGGAATGGACATGGTGCTTTCTGGAATAAAGAATTCACACAAAAGTCCTGCCCATGCGAGTGGAGGTCCAGGCAGAACTGGAAGAAAAGTTCCGAGAAGTCCTAAAGCCAAAAGTATGATTGCAGCTATTAAAAGTATAACTTCCATTTTTTTTCTCCTGTTCCATTGATAAGTGTTGGTATGATTTGTCTGTCTTTTCGTGTGACATCAGGGTCATTATAAATTAAAAATGTAATGAACGAAAGGTTTGTAAAACTGTGCGTTATACCGAAAATATTTCGTGCGTTATACCCAGTTTTTTTTAGATTTTTTTCCTTCTATAATTTAATTGGAGGTATTATGAAAAAATCGTTTATCCTTATTTTGAGTGCAATATTTTTTTGTGTGATGACAGGCTGTAGCAACGGAGATTCTGGAAGTGATTCACCTGACAGGAATATAGGATCCCCGTTTGTTTTTAAGGGCGGAAATACAAGTTTTTCAATCTGTGATAATAAAGTCGATGTTACTCGTTCCAGTGTTGAAGTTGATAGTCAGATATCAGAAATCTGTAAAAAGGATAACTTAAGGGAAGTCGTTCAACTAAATTTTGGATATGAAGAATCCTATTCCATTTACGATCTCGTGAATCCTGAACTTTATTCATTTACGGAAGACAATATTGTTGATGCAGGACCTTGGGATAATGGTGCTGTTGGAAAGTGTATTGGATACAGATGGAATGACTATGATATTTCAATTAGCGTAATGGATTCAACTGCCGATCCTTATAGCCGTGGCTGGAAAACAGAAATTCTTATTGTTCTTGAAAATTGGGACGGAGGAGATATTTCCATAGAAAATATTTTTGATGATCCTAAATATGTGGAAGCACGCCTCTGTATTGGAAATCCAGTTCATGCACAGTGTAGTGGGCAGACAGGTTGGACAAAAGATTCTCGTGGCTTAAGAAAACAACTTGTCAGTTATGTAAACGGTGATAAATATGACGGGCCTGAAATACTGCATTACTTTAAGGTTCTTGAGGACGATTCAGAAGGAATAGCTTATCTTCTAAGATTAAGGCAGCCTTCATCAGAGCCTTACTACTACAGTGGGAAAGATTATTTCAGTGATATTGAGTCCATAGTCTTTTCCCTTGGAACATCACTTGGTTTTGAGTGGCTTGAAGGACAGACGCCAAATTCCATCCATGCCGACTGGAACGGAAGCCGTAAATATTTCATTAACGCAGACGAGTATTCAAAGGTTGATGATGAAACGAATTCAGTTTCCGAATAAATTCATTTAACAAAAAAAAGCTGCAATCATGATTTCATGACTGCAGCTTTTTTTTGTATTTTGTATTAAGCGTAGATAGGTCTAACCTTGATTACGCCGTCAGCTGAACCGAGGGAAGCCAGAGTTGCTTCTTCAACCTTTCCATCTACATCGATCATACAGTAAGCGATGTCACCGCGGTTCTGGTCAACCATACCTGCAATGTTGAGCTTTGCTTCACCGAGAACTGATGTAAACTGGGCGATCATGTTTGGAACGTTCTTGTGTGCGATGCAGAGGCGTGTTCCGTTCTTTGGAATTGCGTTGTCCATCTTGCACTTTGGATAGTTTACGCTGTTCTTGATTGCACCTGTTTCAAGGAAGTCGCGGAGTTCCTTTACTGCCATTACAGCACAGTTATCTTCTGCTTCTGGAGTTGATGCACCAAGGTGAGGCATACAGATGACCTTGTCGTTGTTGAGGAGTTCTTCTGCGGCAAAGTCTGTAACCATGCAGCTTACCTTTCCGCTGTTGATTGCGGCAAGAACATCTTCGTTATTTACAAGACCACCACGTGCAATGTTGATGAGGCGAACGCCGTCCTTCATGTTCTTGATTGTATTTGCGTTTACGAATCCCTTTGTATCTGGTGTCTCAGGCACGTGGAATGTAAGGTAATCAGCCTTTGCAAGAACTGTATCAAGAGTTTCTGCGTGCTTTACCATGTGGTTGAGACTCCATGCAGCATCGATTGAAAGGAATGGGTCATAACCTACAACGTTCATTCCAAGTTCGATTGCTGTGTTTGCAACCTGTGCACCGATGGCACCAAGACCGATTACGCCAAGAGTCTTTCCCTTGAGTTCGTTACCGATGTAGTCCTTCTTTCCTTTTTCTGCGAGAGTTGCGATTTCTGCACCCTTTCCTGCAAGTCCGTTACAGAACTTGTTTGCGGCGATTACAGGGCGGCTAGCAATGAGAAGTCCGAGGATTACGAGTTCCTTAACTGCATTTGCGTTTGCACCAGGTGTGTTGAATACTACAACACCCTTTGCTGCCAAATCCTTACATGGAATGTTGTTAACGCCTGCACCTGCACGGGCAACAGCCTTAACGTTTTCATCAAGTTCCATGCTGAGCATGTCGTGTGAGCGGACAAGGATTGCATCCGGCTTCATGATTTCCGAAGCGATTTCATATTCTCCGCGTGGAAAATTATCCAATCCAACAGCAGAAATTCTATCAAGTGTCTGAATTTTATACATTTCGTTTTTCTCCGTGTATAGGCACTTTGCTAATGGTTAATTGCAAAATACCATGATTAATTAATATGCAGAAAGTGGGACGCAGGCGAAAAGGGGAAGGAGGGACCTGCCAATAAAGCACAGCGCCTTATTCGATGAGGCGGGAGGTTATCCATTGCCCTTTTCGCCGTCGCTGGGGCCCGCTTTCTGCATATGTAAATTTAGTTGTTCTTTGCAAATTCTTCCATGAACTTAACGAGAGCCTTTACACCGTCGAGTGTCATGGCGTTGTAGATGGAAGCGCGCATACCGCCTACAAGTCTGTGTCCCTTGAGGTTTACAAGACCTGCTGCTTCTGCTTCCTTTACGAACTTGCTGTTGATTGCCTTTTCCTTTGCCTGTGCTTCTTCCGATCCGTCGTTGTCAGAATACTTTGTAAGGAATGGAACGTTCATCAAAGAGCGGCTTCCCTTTTCTGTTGTAGCATGGTAGAAGTTAGAGTTGTCAAGGTAGTTGTAAAGGTAATCTGCCTTTTCAACGTTTAGCTTGTTGATTCCCTTTGCACCGCCGTTCTTTTCGATCCAGTTGAGGACCTTGTCGAGAACGTAGATTGTGTAGCAAGGAGGTGTATTGTACATTGAACCGTTTTCGCTGTGTGTCTTGTACATGCTCATTGTAGGTGTGCCAGGAAGACATTTTTCTGGTTCTGGAATAAGATCTTCGCGAACGATTACGAGAGTAACACCTGCTGGAGCAAGATTCTTCTGTGCACCTGCAAAGATGAGGCCGAACTTTGAAACGTCGATTTCTTCTGAAAGGATGCATGAAGAAAGATCAGCTACGAGAGGAATGTCTCCAGTTTCAGGGATGTATTCGTAGTGTGTTCCCATGATTGTGTTGTTGAAACAAATGTAAACATAGTCATAGTCGCCAGTTACTTTTTCAACGCGTGGGATGTAAGAATAGTTCTTGTCTTTTGAAGATGCGATTACATCAACTTCAACACCAAGGTGCTTTGCTTCTGCTGCGGCTTTCTTTGCCCAGACACCAGTTTCGATGTAAGCAGCCTTCTTCTTGTTGATGCCAAGATTCTGTGCAACCATGGCAAACTGTGTTGAACCGCCACCCTGTACGAAGAGTACCTTGTAGTTTGATGGTACGTTCATGAGCTTGCGGATCTGTGCTTCTGCATGTTCGATGATTGGTTCAAAAGCGGATGAGCGGTGGCTCATTTCCATAACGCTCTGACCTGTTCCGTTGCAGTCCATCATTTCTGCTGCACATTCCTTGAGAACTTCTTCTGGAAGGCAAGAAGGACCTGCACTAAAGTTGTAAACACGACTCATATTAAAACCTCACTAAATAAATTACTATTTTATGTGGAAGCAATGCTCCCTTCATTGAATTGCCAGGGTGGACAGCGCCGTAAGCAGACTTACGTTTTCTACGCATACACCTTTTGGAACCGTCAGCACGCAAGGAGTGTAGTTGACGATTCCCTTTATTCCGCATTCAAGAAGAAGCTCTGTCATAGGCTGTGCTTCTTCCGGATCTACGGTGAGGATTGCAAAACTGATTGCTTCCTCTTTGATTATTTTCTTCATCAGCGTTGTAGGATGAAGTGGAAATGCCGAACTTAGAACTTCTGTCTTGTTTACGCTGGAATCGAATCCTGCAACAATCTTAAAGGATGATTCAAAAAGTTCGGATGTGTCCAAAAGGGCCTGTCCCATTCTTCCAAGTCCTACAATGCAGCATCTCTGTTCTGTCTGTTCAAGGTTAAAGGATTTTACAAGTGCAGCTTTAAGTTCTGCGACTTTATATCCGTTGGTGGCTCCGCATTTAACATCAATCCAGGAAATGTCTCTTCTTACTACTGCCGATGTCCAGCCCGTAAGTTCCTGGATCTTCTGTGAGGTGATTGTCTTCTCTTTGTAAGCAGAAAGAAGTCGTTCAAGAAGAACAAGCCTTCTTTTTGCAGGCAACGGAATGTTCTGCATCTAAATCTTTTGTTTGTGTGATAAATATCACGCAAAGTAACCCCTGATAATTGCTATATTACCACCTAATTTTCCCTTGGTCTATTAAAAAAGCCGGTTTTCTGTGATTTTTTGCACATAAACAACTGAAATTCACTGTTTGAGGAGGAATTTAGCGTTTTGCGTGATAAATTTCACGGTAAGAATGTATTTTATCACCTGTCCCCGTTGTCACGAATTGCCTGAATGCATAGAAAAAAAAATTTGATTTTTTTTTCAAAAATAGTCACTTTTTTATTTTTAGTGAAAATAATATCTATGGACATTCCTGCGGGCGGCCGCAGAATCTGGAGGTATTTTCATGACATTTAAAAAAGTTTTGACTGCATTTTTTATCCCGCCATATTCTCTTTATGTGTTTTCTGTTCTCCTCTTCTTGACATCTTGCACTCAGATTCTGTCTGATTCTGTCGGTAAAGAAGGCAGTCTTAAGGTCGTCAACTGGAATGTCCAGACTTTTTTTGATGCTGTTACTACGGGGGAAGAATACAGCGAATTTGTCCGTAGCGCCAGGTGGGGCAAGGAAGATTATGTGGAGCGGCTAAAAAGACTCTGCTCCGTAATCAAAAATCTTGATGCCGATGTTTTTGTCATGGAAGAAATAGAAAACGAAGGAGTAGTTCATGACATTAGTAATTTTCTTGCGGGGGAGTGGGATAAGGAAAAGGTTTATGGAAACGCCTGTTTTGCAAAAGATGAGGGAAGTTCCATTGGATGTGCAGTCCTTTCAAGGCTTCCGGTTACTTCCATGACGGTCCATTCCCTTGATGTAAGGTCGGAAGAGGAAGACATGCCTAGGATGAGGCCTTTAATGGAAATTCGTATCAAATTGGACCAGAAAGAACTTACCCTCATGGTCAATCATTGGAAAAGCAAGAGTGGAGGAGAAGAAGAAACCGAAAAGTGGCGTAACAGGGAAGAAGGCGTCCTTTCGGAACTTGTGTCTGCTGCTGTGGAAGACGGAAGACCGGTTCTTGCACTGGGGGATTTCAACCGGGATATTAATGATTTCTGTCTAACCCGGAAAGGTGAGGTTGTGCTCCGCCGCTGGAAGGACGGGACATTAACTGACGATGGTATAAAGGTTTCTTCCCCTTGGTTTCTTGCAGGGCGAAAATTGATTCAGCCTGGAAGTTATTACTATCAGGAAGAATGGTCTCGGATAGACAATATGTTCGGAGCTGGCGGCGTTGAGTTCCTTGATTTCTATCCTGCCGTAGAAGGCGAGTGGTGCGATTCCCATTCCTTTGTTCCCAATCGATATCTAATCTGGAACGGAACAGGTTACAGCGATCACCTTCCCATTGTTGGAGTTGTTAAATTTTAATTTCTGAATTTTTAATTGGAGCTGGAAGAAATTTATTCTGTCGCAGTTGGTTCTGCAGCTGTAACTTCATCCTGTGGAACTGATGGCTCTCTGTATTCCTCATAGAAAGCGTAGACATCGGTTTCTTTCTGCTCTATGAGGAGGATTACGGATTCCGTTGCTTTTGTCTTGTCGGAAAGAAAAACTTCTTTTCCGTTTTTATCTTCTTTTGTATTGAATGTAAGTACGTATTTTTTGCCGGAGCTTGCTTCCATTGCACTTCTGATTCTTTCGCAGCAGTCGTAGAATCCTGTTACCGGATAGGCATGCTTTTCCTCCGGAATGGATTTGTATGTAACAGAAATGATTCCCTTGTAGCCAGGAATAGTGGCCTTGAGTGCAACTTCTTCATTGAGAGCTGCGGTGGTTCTAGGGCAATTGTCATGGAATTTGATTGTATGAGGTTCCGTCATCTTTGGCTTTGATGCTGCCTTTGGAGATTTTTTTGCGTGGGCACCGGTTGAAAGAAGGAGGAGGATAGCTGTAAGAAATAATCCTTTTGTAAAGTTTTTTTTCATGTTTCAGGCGTTGTCTCTTATTTCAAAAAGTGTCCTTGACTTTTGTGGTCTTCAGGAAAAATTATTTTACATTAAGGGCGCGGCTGATTTCTTCGTAAAGGTTTTCCTTTGAAAGCGGTTTTGTTACATATCCGTTCATTCCGTAATCTTCTGCCTGCTTTTTGTAGTACTCAAAGGCATTTGCAGTAACGGCGATAACTGGAAGTTCAGCAATGTCTTCCCTTTTACTTTCGCGGATTTTAGAAGTTGCAGTATATCCGTCCATAACCGGCATCATGATGTCCATGAGAACAAGGTCATATTCATTTTTCTGCGAATCATTGAGTATGCTGAGGGCATCATGTCCGTTTGAAGCATTCGTAACTTCAATGTTAATGTTCTTTAGCATGAGCCCCACAAGAACGCGGTTAAGTTCAATGTCATCTACAACAAGGATTTTCTTTCCTGCAAGGTTCTTGTATTGGAATTTTTCGTCTGAAAGGTCAGCCTTAGGAACCGCAATTCCGGATCTTTCTTCATATTCGTTTTCGAGGTTTTCATTAAGAAGCGAAAGTATGTGGGAAGTGTTTTCGTCCAGAGCATTCACAAGGTCAAGCATGGCATTGATTTGAGCTTCGGAATAGGAATCCATGTTGTTAAGATTATACTTAAGAAGTCTTGAAATGCCTGTAATGTCCGAAAGAGGAATTCTAATCTGATTTAAAACATCCATTGTGTCTGAATTATCCATACTACTTTTCATGATAACCTCTCTTTTTTTGTCTTCTGATATAATGCTATCAGAAAAACAGTTCAATGACAAATACTATGAGGCAACAGGCTGCCGCAACGGGTAAAAGTCCTGCGCCAAAGAAAGAAAGTATGATTCCTACTACCAGTGCTGCAATTCCTGCCCAACTGCACTGGGTTGCTTCTGTAATAGCTGGGAAAGTCATTACAGCAAGGGTTACATAAGGAACATAGAAAAGGAACGACCGGATGAACCTGTTCTTAATCTGATTTCTAATGAGGGTGAGTGGAAGGGCTCTTATAATCAGGGAAACAAGACCTGCCGTAAAAATGTAAATGTAGATGTTGTTTTTCATTTTTCAGTTTTCCCGCATTCATTGTTTTCTTCAACCGGCTTTATTATTGCTGCGATTGTTGCGATGACTACAGTAAGTATGATTACCCTGTTTCCGCTGGAGATTTCCTTGAGTTTTGGAAGAATACCCATTGCCCAGCTTGATGCAAAACTTATTATTACGCAGCAAGCTATTACGAGATTTTTCTTTGCTGGAGGAATGATGATTGCAAGGAACATTCCGTAAAGGGCAACGGAAAGGGCGCTGACGGCTTTTGCGGGAAGTATGTTCCCGGCGATGATTCCGCAGGCAGTTCCGAGGCTCCAGAGTGTTGCTGCAAACAGGAATGCTCCGTACATGTACCATGGACTAACATATCCTTTCTGAGCAATGGAGATTCCGAAAATTTCATCTGTTATTACAAATCCGGAAAGGATTCTGTGTATGAGGCTGGTCTTAGGTTCTATTTTCTGACTGAGGGCGCTTGAAAGCAGAAGATATCTTGCATTTGCAACTATTGTTACGAGTGCAACTTCAAGGTATGTTGCAAGGCTTCCGATGGCCTTGAAAAGTGCATATTCGCCTGCCGATGCATGGTTAAGCATGCTTGCAAGAAATCCCTGATAGTATAAAATTCCTGATTTTTTTGCGATTATTCCAAGTGAAAAGGAAACTACGAAATATCCAAGTCCAATAGGGATTCCGTCTCTGAATCCACGGAGAAAACCATTGTTGTTCATGATGCGATTTTCGTTGATTTTGTGCTTTTATGCAATATAATCTAATAAGATGAGAAATGTTGAAGACGGAACTTCAGGAAGGGGCATTAATACTCAGAATATGCACATTTTCATGACGGTTATTTCCGCCATGGTTCTCCTGGTTCATGCGGGATATTTTGTTCTTCTCAAGATGGCCAATGTCGGCATATTGTCCTATATGAATTTCATCAGTATTTTAATCTATGCTTTCTGCGGAATAAATTTCTACAGGAAGAAGCTTAAGGGGCTTTCCTATTTCATCCTGTTTTCCGAAATATTCATCTTTTCAACTGTGATGACCTGGTGCATCAAAGGGGCTGATGGCTTTCCCCTTATTGTTGCTCCCATAATACCCTTTGCGGGGCTTCTTGGATACATGTACAAGGTAAAATTCCACAGACAGAATTATTACTTCTATTTCGGTGTGTATTTCCTTTCTTTGTTCCTTGGGATAAACACACTTAAGACACATTTACTTCCGGAAATCGGATTTATTTCCGTTGCTCCATTCTACAGAAATTTAATGTGCATTTATTCTTGCGTGATTGAAAGTGTTTGTCTTGCCATCATGAGCCTCATTTATTTTTCCATTGCAAATTACAATCATGACAGTCAGGATCTTAGAATAGAAAAACTTTCCCTCAAGCTTTTTATTACTTTAAGCCAGACAGTAGAAGCAAAGGATATGTATACAAACGGTCATTCAATGCGTGTTGCCTCGTATTCGGAAATGATTGCAAAAGAAATGGGATTTGATGCAGAGGAACAGAGGAAAATTTATTTCTGTGGACTTTTGCATGATATTGGAAAAATCAGTATTCCAGACAGCATCATAAACAAGGCTGGTAAATTGACTGATGAAGAATATAATGAAATTAAAAAGCATTCGGCTTCTGGATGGAATATCCTTCATTCCATAGATGAATTCCCTGAGCTTGCTCATGTTGCAAGATGGCATCACGAAAGGTATGACGGCAGGGGATATCCTGATGGAAAGCAATCCGATGAAACTCCAATGTATGTTCGTATTGTTACCATTGCAGATGCCTATGATGCAATGACTTCCAATCGAAGTTACAGAAGTGTTATGGAAAGGGAAAAAGTTCTTTCAATCATAAGGGAAGAAAGGGGAAAACAGTTTGACCCTGATGTTACTGATGCCTTCCTTAAAATTCTTGATGGTGACAAGAACTACAGCATGCGCGAAAAAGACATTGAAAACATAAACATCATAGAAACTAAGATGTAAACAAAAAGGGCTGTTCAAGATGAATGTACCGTCATTCCGAACTTGTTTCGGAATCCGCTTAGTATACTTCAAGCAGATCCTGAAATAAATTCAGGATGACGCCAGTTCAAGATGAACAGCCCTTTTGCTTTTCTAATGCCAACTATTACAGTGGGATGTTTCCGTGTTTTTTACATGGCATTACGTTTTCTTCCTTGTTTGCGAGGAAGTTAAGGCTTGCAACGATTCTTGCACGAGTTTCTGAAGGTTCGATGATTTCAGAAATGTAGTCGCGCTGTGCTGCAATCTTTGGTGTCATGATTTCTGTGATGTATTCCTGCTTCTTCTGTGCAACTTCTGCTGCGCGAGAAGGATCCTTGAGTTCCTTTGCGAATACGATTTCGATGGCACCTTCAGCACCCATAACGGCGATTTCTGACTTTGGCCAAGCGTATACGAAGTCTGCTCCAAGGTGCTTTGAACACATTGCGATGTAAGCTCCACCGTAAGACTTGCGTGTGATGATTGTTACCTTTGGTACTGTTGCTTCGCTGTATGCGTAGATAACCTTTGCACCGTGGCGGATGATTCCCTTCTGCTCTTCCTGTGGTCCTGGAATGAATCCTGGAACATCAACGAAGTTAACGAGTGGAACATTGTATGCATCACAGTAGCGAACGAAGCGGGCAATCTTGTCTGAAGCGTCGCAGTTGAGGACTCCACCCCATCCTGCAGGGTTGTTTCCGATGATACCAACGCTCTTTCCTTCGATCTTTGCAAATCCTGTGATTGCGTTTGGTGAGAATTCTTCCATAACTTCAAAGAAGCTGTCTTCATCAACAACGCAGTTGATTACATCGTGCATGTTGTATGGCTTCTTGCTTTCTTCAGGAATGATTTCGCCGATTTTCTTTGCGTTCTTCTTTTCGTCAAACTTGAACTTTGCATCTGCTACGATTTCTTCACCGTAGTAGTGTGGGATGTAGTCCAAGAGCTTGCGTACCTTTTCGTAGCAGTCCTTTTCTGTAGGGCAGCGGTAGTGTGCAACTCCAGACTTCTGAGAATGGATTGAAGCGCCACCAAGGTCTTCTGCTGTGATGTCCATGAACATGACTGCCTTTACAACTTTAGGACCAGTGATGAACATCTGGCTGATTGAATCGATTGTAAAGATGAAGTCTGTAAGTCCAGGTGAATAAACTGCACCACCGGCACAAGGTCCTGCAATGATGGAAATCTGTGGAACTGCACCTGAAGCGCGAACGTTCTGGTAGAAGAGGTCACCGTAACCGCAGAGGGCGTCAACACCTTCCTGAATACGTGCTCCACCCGAATCATTTACACCAATTACTGGGCACTTTGCCTTGATTGCCATTTCTATGAGTTCTGCAATTTTCTGACCGTGAACTTTACCGAGGGATCCACCCTGAACTGTAAAGTCCTGTGCATAAACTGCAACTTTTTTTCCGTTGATTGTACCGAAACCAGTGATTACACCGTCGTAAGGAATGTCTTTGCTGTCCATTCCGAAACTTGTACATGTGTGGCGTGCTCCAGAGTAAATTTCATTGAAGGAATCCTTGTCGCAGAGTGCGTTGATTCTTTCGATAGCATGAAGTTTTCCCTTCTGGTGCTGTTTGTCCAAATTGTATTCATACTTAGCCATAGTAGCCTCCGAGTTTATGGATTTATATTAACATAATTCTGAAAAATGTCAATATGACAAAAAGTGTAAATTTGTCATTTATGTTAGGCTGACACTCAAGGGTTTCTAATCGACTTTGAACACGCTTGTCTTTTTCAGATACTGGTAGCCTTCATCTATTCCACGTTCCGTAGGAGTGAAGGAATATTTTTCTTTCAATGACTGGCAGGCTGCAAGAACATCTGCCTTATCGTGGCTTTCAGGTTTCATGCAGGCCAGATAATCATCTACAAATGCAGACATCCTGAATTCAGTTGTTTCTGCAATTGTCTGAATGTCTGAGACTACCCATCTATCTTTGCTGTATGTAAGTTTTGTAACGTCTTTTATTTTTGTTATGGCAAGGAGATCTTCCCCCGTGGTATCCCACAGTATGTATTCGACTGAATAGTTTTTTTCATCTCTATCTTTGAGTTGGATTCCATCTTCCTCAGTTATTGCCTTTGGTCTTGTTTTTTTTCTTGGACCTTCGGTAATAAGGCTGCCTTCCTTTCCGTTTACGTAAAACTGGGAGATTCCAAAAATATTGTGCAGCGGTTGGTTTTTGATAAGCCAGCTTGCAGGGGGGATGGTGTCAGTCTGCCTGTTGTACATGGATCTTGTTCTGGACTTAAGGAAAAGGTCGCTGATGGCATCAACCCGTGAAGAAAGTTCTTCCGTACAATTTTTGACGGCGTCCACATTAAGTTCATTAACGGAATTGTAATACATTTCCAGGGTCTCAAGTGAAGTGAGGCTCTTGCTTGTAGGTTTGTCCAGGGCTGTTTTTCTAAGGTGACCTGCTATTATGAGGATAATGACTGTTGCAATGGAAATTGCAGTGATTACTGTCTGCTTTGCGCGTACAAACCTTTTTGATTCAACATGCCTCTTCTTGCCTGCAATTTTGCTTTCTGCATCACGCCTGAATTTTGCAAGTTCATCTTCCGAAGTTTCAGATTTACTGTATGTTGAAAACTCATCGGAAGGAAAGTCTGCATGCTTCATGGCAAAAGCTTTTTCCGTAAATGACGTGATTTTTTTGTTCACTCCGGGAATTGTCCATTTCAATGGAATGTAATTTTCATCCATCATGTCTGTGAATCGTTTTGTTGCGTCTTCTTCCGTAAAAGGGAAAGATCCCGCTATGGTCTTGTAAACAAGGACGGCCTGAGTAAATCCTAAAGCGCATTCCCTGTCAAGATTTTGGTTTATGTATTTGCCATTGGCTGTGCATGAAGTTTCATCTCCTGCAGACATTACGGCTGTGGTCCAGAATGTATATGGAAGAAAAAGAATTTTTTTCAGGTCATCTGAAACAAGGATGCCTCCGGCTCCAATGTTTGCAAGGGGATAAACGGATTTCTTTGCGTTTTCAAGTGCATCACAAAGAACTATTGAAAGTGAATGTATTTCTTTTTCGGTTCCTGATTCAAAAACTTCTCCTGCAATTTTTCCTTTGAAGGCTGTTCCCCTAAGAAGCATCATTCCGTTTTTTTCTTCTGTGCTATCGAAAGTCCATGGTTCATATTTCCATTTTCCTTCATTTAATTCTGCAAGTACTCCCTTTTCCTTTATCTTTTCCAGAAACCTGGTTTTTGCAAAGGTCTCTGTAGTCATGTTTGTGTTCAAAAAGATTGAATTGTCTTCAATTGTTACAAGCTGGATCATGTTTAAAAAATAATGGAAAAACGACCTAAAAACAAGCGAGAAAAATCAATAAGTGGTATACTTTGGATATGAGTATATTGAAAAAAATAAAATTTACATTGATTGTCGCAGTGATTATTGCTGCATCGGTGTTCGGATATGTGACTTGGAAAAAAATGTATGAGGTCAAAATTGAACGAACTCATCAGGCCATTAGCAATCAGGTTCTTCATGTTGCTGAACTTACGACCATTAAGAACAGTTACAGTGACATCATCAGTATAAAGAAATCTGCCGCAGGTGGAATGGCAAAGGCGTATTCCATCATTAAGATTTCCGGGGTAATCAGGATTGGTGTAGAAGACCTTACTAAATCAAAGGTTGACATCAGCGCAGACGGTAGGGAAGTGGAAATTAAAATTCCTCACTGTGTGCTCATAGATAACACCCTTGTTTCGCAGGATATTTTTGACGAAAAGAAAAGTATCTTCGTTCCGATTTCTACGCAGGAAATATTTGATGAAATCAATATGGCAATGGCAGATTATGCGTTGGCTGCAGAACGAAACGGTCTTGTAAAAGAAGCTGATGCAAGGCTTATTGAACTTGTCACTGCCACCGTAAAAGGTTTTGGAATTGAAAAAGTAAAGGTAAAACTTGTTGACTCGGAGTAATTAGAAAATGACATTGCAACAACTGAAATACATCATCGGAGTTTCTGAGACAGGTTCCATCAATAAGGCCGCCGAATGTCTTTATGTTTCACAGCCATCCCTTACGGCGGCAATAAAGGATGTTGAACATGAATTTAGCATTACGATTTTCAACAGGTCTTCAAAAGGAATTACATTAACTACGGAAGGAAAGGAATTCATCCAGTATGCAAGGCAGGTTTATGCTCAATATGAAAACCTTGTGGACCGTTTTGGCGATGAAAACAAAAACAAAAGAAAAAAGCATTTTGCGGTTTCAACCCAGCATTATTCTTTCGCAGTAAAGTCCTTTGTTGAGATGGTAAAAAAGTTTGATACTTCGGAATATGAATTTGCCATCAACGAGACAAGGACCCTTGCAATTGTGGAAGATGTTGCCACTGGCAGAAGTGAAATAGGAATTCTTTTTCTGAGTGATTTTAACCGTAAAGCCATGAGCAAGCTTTTGAATTCCAATGAACTGGTCTTTGAAAAACTCATTACCTGCGATGCTTATGTCTATCTCTGGAAAAAGCATCCCCTTGCAAAAGAAAAGTCAATTTCCTTTGAGCAGCTGAAAGATTATCCTTGTCTGAGTTTTGATCAGAATGAATCGTCTGCTTTCTATTATGCTGAAGAAATTTTGACTGAAAACGAATATCCAAAGATGATCAAGACGACAGACCGCGCTACAAACCTTAACCTTATGGTCGGTCTTAATGCATATACCCTTTGCTCAGGAATCATCTGTGAAGAACTTAACGGCAGCGAGTTTGTTGCAGTTCCTTTTGAAGCGGACAAGGACAATCCCAACAGTAAGATGGAAATCGGTTACATTACCAAAAAAAACATAGTCCTTTCCGATACCGGAGAGGACTATCTTAAGGAATTGAAAAAATATCTTGCTAAGTGCAAGCAGTAAAACTACTGCAGTTCTGCGAGTTCTTCCCAGCGGCTGTAGGCGGCTTCTAGTTTTGCTTCCAGTTCGCCGTATTCTTGGCCAGCCTTCTGTGCTTTTGTGTAGTCGCTGTCACTCATGGCAGTTTCAAGTTCAGTCTTCTTTTCTTCCCATTCTGCAATGTTCTTTTCAAGTTCTTCAAATTCTTTCTGTTCCTTGAAAGTCATTTTGCGTTTCTTTTCCGGGGCAGTGATGTTTGTGTTTGAAGAAACCGCCTTTGCTTCTGCGGCTGCTTTTGCTTCTGCCTTTGCGGCAAGTGCTGCCTTTTCCTCTTCTTTTTCCTGTGCTCGCTTTTCTTCCCTGTAATCGATGTATTCAGAACATTTTCCTACAAAGCCTGAAACGCTTCCGTCATTTTCAAGGACAAACATTGTATCTGCAACCTTGTCCATAAAGTAACGGTCGTGGCTTACGATTAAAAGGCATCCGCCAAAGTCCAAAAGGAATTTTTCAAGGATGTTCATTGTAAAGATGTCAAAGTCGTTGGTAGGCTCGTCAAGGATGATGAAGTTAGGGTTGCTGATTAAAAGGCGAACAAGGTAAAGTCTCTTTCTTTCGCCACCGCTCAAGGTACTTACTGCACTGTGCTGGATTCTTCCTTCAAAGCCAAACTGCTCAAGGAAAAGTCCTGCACTCAAAACTGTTCCGTCTGCAGTCTTCATGATGTCGGCAGCTTCCTTGATGTATTCAAGGACCGTAAGGCTTGTGTTTTCAAAAACAGGATTCTGTTCATAGTAGGCAACAAAAGTGTTTTCGCCTTTGATGACGGTTCCTTCATCTGCCTGTGTTTTTCCTGTGATGATGTTGAGGAGGGTAGTTTTTCCGCTTCCGTTGTCTCCGAAGATTCCGATTTTTTCTCCCTTGTTGAAGGTGTAGGAGAAATTCTTGAGTACCGGATGGTTGTCCTTGTTTTCTGCAAATCCCTTTGCAAAATTTTTTGAGATGTTGTGGAGTTCAAGAACCTTTCCACCAAGACGGCGGCCTTCAACATGGAATGTGAATCCCTTGTCTTCCTGGAATTTCTCGCGGTTGATCAAAGCCATGTCGCGCTGGATTCTTGCCTTTGCTTTTGTTCCTCGGGCGCATGGACCACGGCGGAGCCAGTCACGTTCAAAGCGGAGGACTGATTCTATGCGGCGTTCCGTGTTTGCTTCAATTTCTGCTTCCGTTTCTTTCTTTTCAAGGTATGTGGAATAGTTTCCCACATAAAGTTTTACGCGGTTGCGGTCAAGTTCGTAGATGTTGTTGCAGACAGCATCAAGAAAGTAGCGGTCGTGGGTTACCATCAATACGGAGCGTTTTGTTTCTGCAAGGTAGTTCTGGAGCCACCAGATGGTGCTGATATCCAGATGGTTTGTAGGTTCGTCAAGCAAGAGGAGTTTTGTGTCTTCAACTAGAACCTGGGCAAGAGCAACCTTCTTTATCATTCCGCCTGAAAGCTCTCCCATCTTGCGGTCCATGTCGTTGATGCCAAGAGTGCTCAAAATCGATTTGACCTGAGCCTCATAGTTCCAAAGGTCTCCTGCATTCATCTTTACCGTAAGTTCTTCAAATTTTTTCTGGATGCTTTCCGATGATGAATCTTCAAGCCTTAGACAGATGTCTTCGTAGTCGCGGATGATCTTGAGTTTTGGACTGTCAGATTTGAAAACATGGTCACGGATTGTATCTTCCTTGTCATAGACTGGATTCTGAGGAAGAAAAGAAACTCCAGCTTCCTTGTTTATTACGACGGTTCCACGGTCAGGTTCAAGAACTCCTGCAATGGTGTTGAGAAGTGTTGATTTACCGGTTCCGTTGCGACCGATAAGAGCAGCCTTGTCTCCTTCATTGAGTCCAAAAGTTACGTCCGTAAATAAATAGTTTTCGCGGCTGAGTTTTGCAAGTCCGCTTATAGATAGAAGATTCATAGAAATGAATTTTATCTATTGTAGGGATTTGTTCAAGAGGGAAATAAAAAAAGCACCTTTGCCGTTGAGCAAGGGTGCTTTATGCTTTTTAAAGATTGTGACTGCCTGTCAGTTAGTCAGCAAGGCATGCGTCAAGTTCTGCGCTGATCTTTGCCTTGTCAAGGTTCTGACCGATGACACAGAGCTTGATCATTCTGTCGCCAACGGTTTCGTCCCATTCTTCCTTGATTTTAGGATTTGCCTCAAGAATTTCCTTCTGTTCCTTTGCTGGGCATGCGGCAACCCACTGTCCACTGTAGCCTGCAGAAATCTGGCGTCCTGAAGTTTCAAATACCCAGGCCATTTCAGGTTCATCGCTGAACCACATGAGGCCCTTGCAGCGGATGATGTTGCGTGGCCACTTGTTTGCGTATTCATCAAGTTTCTGGCGGTCAAATGCCTTGCGGCGGTAGTAGATGAATGTTCCGATTCCATATTCGTCTTCGCTTTCACCTTCGTGCTTGTGTTCGTGGTGGTGATGATGGTGACAGTGCTCGTCGCAGTGATGTCCTTCTTCACCGTGTGCAGGATTGTGTTCGTGTTCGTCGTCATCATCGTGGTCGTGATGGTGCTCATGTTCGTGTTCATGATCATGGTGGTGTTCTTCATGGTCGTGATCGTCGGTTCCTGAGCCTGTCGAAGGGTCAACTTCGTCTTCTTCAAGGTGCTTGCACCATCCTGCGCTTGCATAGACTGTGTCGAATTCGAATGAGCCTGTTCCCATGATCTTTGAAACTTCAACGTTGCCGTGGTCTGTTTCGATGATGTTTACTCCAGGGTGGAGGACTTCGATTACCTTGCGTACCTTCTTGAAGTCTTCTTCTGAAACAAGGTCCTTCTTGTTGATTACGAGTGTTGAACAGAATTCAATCTGCTGAACGAGGAGGCTTTCGATGTCTTCTTCTCCCATTGCTTCCTTTGCAAGAAGCTTGTCTCCGCCTGCAAATTCATCTACGAGGCGGGCAGCATCTACGACTCCGACAACATTGTCCAGCTTTCCGTTCTTTATGAGTTCAAGTTCCTGTGCGATTGGCATTGGTTCACATACGCCGGAAGCTTCGATCATGATGTAATCGAATTTTCCGCTCTTTATGAGGTTTTCAATGTTTTTTACCATGTCGCTCTTGAGGGTGCAGCAGAGGCATCCGTTTGTCATTGGTACGATGCTCGATGTGTCTGTAATTTTTGCACCGTCAGCAATGAGTTTTGCATCAACATTAACTTCGCCGATGTCGTTAACGATTACGGCAACTTTATATCCTTCCTGATTGGAAAGAATCCTATTCATAAGTGTAGTTTTTCCGGCTCCCAGATAACCGCAGAGCAAGGTAATAGGTGTCTGTTTCTTTGCCATTCTATTCCTCTGAATAATAAAAATATAATAGAAGATACTATATTTTTATACAAAATGCAAAATGATGGAGGAATTCCTTAAAATTTCTTGAAAAATCTAAATTTTGAACGATAATATAATAACGAGTATTATTAGCAAACTCCAGGAGGATCCATGGAAAAGAAGGTAAAGAAAGGCAAGCTTGTTGTAAAACTTCTTCTTACGATTGCTGTTGCTTTTATCGCACTTAACGCAATTCAGCTTATTGTAATTTCAAATTACACAAAGAAAGAGATGAAGATGACATCAGAAGATGCCTATTCTACAATGACAGAACTTTTCAGTAGCCAGATTACTGCAAAGATTGATGAGTATAATGCAGAACTTGCAACTTACACAAAGAATCATATCAATAGAACAAAGGACCCTGCACAGATTGTTGCCTGGCTTCGTGAGAACTCGGACATTCGCCCAGAAGATTTTGACTATGTTGCTTTCATAGACAAGGAAGGTAACTTTGATTCAGACATCGGTTCACATACAAACGTTAAGGACCGCGACTACTATCAGGCAATCATGGTTCAGAAAAAGGATTTCTACGTAGACAATCCTGTTACTTCAAAGACAACAGGAAAGACTGTTCTCCATGTCTGCCGTCCTGTTGATGTAAGCGGAGACAGAATCGGATTCTTCTGTGCTGTCATCCTCATTGAACATTTGAACCACATTGTTGACAGTGTTCATGTAGGAAAGACTGGTATCGGAACGCTTTATGCTTCTGACCATAATCCAATCGCTACATCTGGCAATATGGACAGCATCCAGCTTGCACGCAATGACAAAGTTAATTCAGCAAGAATCGACGCTCTTATTGAATCTTTCAATGGAAAGACAACTGTATTCTATGAAAAACTTCCAGAAGAAATGATGTTGATTTATGCTCCAGTTGATCATACAAAGTGGTACTTAACTTTCGTTATGAACGCCAGCGAAGTTTTTGCTACATCTAACGCAACTTCAAGACTTATCGTTACATTCAGCATTATATCTGCCTTTGTTCTCCTCGTTGTTATTGGTATCCTCATCAACAGCGCAATGAAACCTCTCATGATTGTTGAAAAAGCTATCAATGAGATTGCTACTGGAAATGCAGACCTTACAAAGAGAATTGAACTTAAAGGCAAGAACAACAACGAAATCGGTCGCGTAGTTGAAGGCTTCAACAACTTCTCTGAAAAGCTTCAGGGTATCGTTGCAACAATGAAGAACTCAAAGAATGACCTTGATCGTTCTGGTAGTGACCTTAAGGCAAGTACAGAAGATACAGCTGCTTCAATTACACAGATCATTGCTAATATTGAAAGCATGGGTAACAGCATCAGCGCTCAGTCTGACAGTGTTCATCAGACAGCAGGTGCCGTTAACGAAATTGCATCCAACATTGAATCTCTCAACCGCATGATTGAAGGTCAGAGTGCAAGTGTAACTCAGGCTGCTTCAGCAGTTGAAGAAATGATCGGAAACATCAACAGCGTTAATAATTCTGTTTCAAGAATGGCCACATCATTCAATGACCTTGAACGCAAGGCTACAGAAGGTGTTCAGAAGCAGGAAGACGTTAATGCTAAGATCCTTACAATTGCAAGTGAATCACAGGCACTTCAGGAAGCCAACGCAGTTATTTCTTCTATTGCAAACCAGACAAACCTCCTTGCAATGAATGCTGCAATCGAAGCTGCACACGCAGGCGAAGCAGGTAAGGGATTCTCAGTTGTTGCTGATGAAATCCGTAAGCTTTCTGAAACATCTGCAGAACAGACAAAGACAATCGGTGATCAGCTCCAGAAGATTGCAGTTAACATTGAAGATATCGTTAATGTATCTAAGGATGCTGCGGAAGCATTTGCCCTTGTTTCAAGCGGAATGAATGATACAAGCAACCTTGTTCAGGAAATCAAGAATGCAATGGATGAACAGACAGAAGGTTCTAAGCAGATTTCTGAAGCCCTCGGTCACATGAATGACAGTTCTGCTCAGGTTAAGAATGCATCTGAAGAAATGTCTGAAGGAAACAAGGCTATCCTTGAAGAAATCAGAAACCTCCAGGATGCAACAACATCTATGAAGAGCGGCATGGAAGAAATGTCGACTGGTGCAACAAAGATCAATGAAACGGGTGCTGCCCTTTCTGGTATCTCACAGCAGATGGCAGATGCTATCGAAGACATCGGTGCTCAGGTAGATCAGTTCAAAGTTTGAGTTTAAGACTTTGACTGTATACAGATAACGAAAAGGGGCTGTCCAATCAGGACAGCCCCTTTTTTATTTGTCTTTAAGAAAAGTATTATCATTTTCATGCTGAACTTGATTCAGCATCTGCCTTACTTTGATGTCATTGTATAAACTCCATCCCAAAGTGGCGGAATTCCTTTCTTGATGTATATTGCACAGCGTTTCATGAATACTTCGGATGAGCCGTCGGCAGGATAACAGTCTCTTGCTTTCTTGAAGTAAGCATAAGCCGTTTTTAGCTCGTCTATGCTTTTCTTTACTTCTGGAGTATTGCTTCCCATGAGATAGTATCTCATTCCTTCATTAAAGAGGGCTGCTGCTTCTATTTGTGCAGAATCCATGTCAGATTTTAATCCCAAAATATTGTGGATCTGAACCGGTTTGTTCACATTTACAACCCGTACATAATCCATCTTTCTTGCAATCAGTTCACCCTTGTGTATTCCTGAATCTGCTGCCTGCCATGTAGAATCAGAACACATGATCCACGAATTGTATGCCTTGTTTGTTCCTTCAAGACGGGATGCAAGGTTTACATTGTTTCCCATGATGGTGTAGTTCAATTTTTTATCGGTTCCCATGTTTCCGACAACCATGTTTCCGGTGTTTATTCCTATGCGGGAGTGGAGGTAAAAAGGTTCTCCTGATTCCCTAAGAATCGGAAGTTTTGCTCTGTTCTCCTCATTGTATTTGTCTTCCGCCTGCCTCATTTTGATTGCTGCAAGACATGCGTGGTATGCATTTTCAGGGTCGTCTACAGGAGCTCCAAAGAAGGAAACGATTTCATCTCCTACATATTTGTCTATTGTTCCGTGACAGGACATGATGGCATCACTAAGTGCTCCAAGGTATTCGTTGAGGATTGAAACTAATCTCGTAGCACCATTTCCTTCTCCTTCTTCGTTGTTTATGACTTCCGTAAAACCTGAGAAAGTTTTTACATCGGAGAAAAGAGCCGTAATGTTTTTGCTTTCGCCACCGAGTTTTGCAGTGTCAGGGTTTTTGATGATTTCATTTACGACGGCAGGGGCAACGTAGGCTCCAAATGTAGACTGAAGAAATTTTTTGTCTGCATTGACTGCGCGGAAGTTTATGATTACCTGGCAGATGAAAATTAAGGCACACATGACAAAAGGTACAACAGCAGGTACATAGATTTTGAAAAGTATCATCAGTGCTGCAAAAACGGCAACCGGTATGATGATGTAGAGAAAACCGAATGCGTTTTTCCAGCTTGGGCTCATTCTGATTGTTATGAGGAGGATGAAAAGGATAAGACAGAAGCAGGCTCCTATTCCCCAAAGGGAATCAATTTCAGTAATGAAGTTTTGCTGAAGAATTGTGTTTGCAACATTGGCATGGGTTCCAAGATTTGCATAACGCTTAATGAACGGTGTAACGCCAAGATCAGTGCTGGAAGTTGCACAGTTTCCGATGAAACAGTAGGAATTTTTTATTACGGAACGAAGAGTTGCTTCATCCCTGAGATAAAGGTTTACGCTTGATTCAAGTTCGGCAATCAGAGGAATGCTTTCTGCGTTTTGAATTGTGTTGAGGGAATCTGTGAATTCCTTGAGATCCTTGAAAAAATCCTTTCTTGCTGCAAAGTAAATGTTGTAGTCTGCATTGTTAAGTCCTCCTCGAATTGGGGTTCCGTCCTCTGCAAAACCACGGCATTTAAGGAGAATATGATTTTTGTTTTTCTGAAGGTTTTTGTATTCTGAATAGAAGTAATTAGTATTCATGAGGTAATCTGCATCTTCTTCAGAAAGGGAACTTAAGTCTGCGCTGTTTATTTTGGCAAGGTTTTCAATAATAAGGCGTTCTGCAAGATCAAGGTTGTAAAGCATGTAAACCGGAACGTGACGGAAACTTTCGTAGTAATTTCCATGGAGCCAGTTGATGAGCATCCTTCCGTGTTTGTCCAGAGGAATCTTTATTTTCTGCCTTTCTTCGTAGCCAGGCACTTTTGCTCCGTGAAGGATGAGAGCGTTTTTTGTTCGTTCCATCTTCTGGATGTCCATGATTTTTATAAGCGGACCAAATGCCAGCTGTCCTGCGTATTTGTCGTCGTGGTAGTTTAGAAGTTCTACGCGTCGACGGATACCGTCCTTGTCTACGACAACGTTTGTAAAGCCAACACCTGACCCCCTGGAAATGAAACGGTGCATGGCAGGCGTAAAGCTTCTTTCTACAGTTTCGTCTTCTTCCCTAGTAGTATAGATGTTTCCCGTGTGAATCAAATTCAGAGGGTCTTCTACATTGTTAAAAAGAAACCTGTTGTGGGTATAGGAAATTTCTTCAGGTTCCCTTTTGATGGCAAGGTTTCTGAAATTCACTGTAAGGGATGTGTTCCCAAAAAACTGGATGCATCGGGCAAAATAATCGTCGTAGTCCCTTGAAAAGTCAGATGTAATGTCTCGTTGCATTTCGTAGAGAATGCCGTCTATTTTGTCGGACATCATTTCAGCAGCTTTTGATTGTGCATTTACCTTGTTGACGCTGCCAGATTCAATGCTTCCTGCAAAATCAGAAACGGAATTTGCAATGTGTTCTTCTCCCTTTGCAAAAGTTTCAAGAACTGTGTCTTCCAGATTTTCATTGATGCCCTTTGTAGAAGAAGAAAGGTATTCAATATCGAAGATGGCCTGCTTTGCACCAAATTCTTTCATCCTGATGAGGGCATCTCCAATGATGTCGCGGGTCCAAGGCCAGGCACCGATGCGTCCAAGGGATTCGTCGTCAATGTCTATGAGAACAATATCTTCATTGGTTTCTATTTCTTTTGTGAGCCCGAGAATGTAATCATAGAGACGGTAATCCAATCTCTGGAACATGTCGAATTTTGCAAGGAGAACAGCAATTCCCGTAAAGAAAAAAAGAACAAGGAATCCTGAAATTTTTGAAGTTATGGAGTTTTTGCGTTTGCTTTTTGCTTTGCTTTTCATGATTAAAAAGTATATCATAGGGAGGTATATTTTTATAGTTTGGGGATAATAAAAATGACATCACGAAAAATCCTGCTGGCAGGTGCTGCATTGATTATGCTTGCCTTTTGTTCCTGCAGCAAAGATAAATCGGAACAGTCGGTCATCATGTCCGGTGACATAATTGAAATTCAGCCTGTAGATGTTAAGGACGTTGAAAATCAGCCTGTGAAATGGTCTGGGGATGAAGGAATTGTTTTTGTAATCTTTGGTTACGGCTACAACGACAAGGAATTCTGCTCGAAGGCAGAATCAATACTTGCACAAAAATACGGTCTTTCTGAAAATGGTGGCCTTGTAAAATGCATTGTTTTCCCAGATGATCTTCACAACAGGATATCAAATTTTCGTTCCATTGCAGAAGCAAGCAATACAAGGGGTATCGTAGTTCTTGGAGCTCCAGAAGGATGCCATTATACTTTTGCAAGCATTCGCGACGGTAGGGACAATAATCCTGACTTCAATATTTTTTCTTTCTTTCCGCAGGATGACATTCTCGGCCAGGAAGGAACCTGCAGTTTTGTCCTTGATCATGAGAGTTCCGGTGTAATGGAAGAGCAGGATCAGGTTGTTGATAAAGATATTTTTGAAATCATCGTGTCGGCAGTCCGCTATGCGGCAATTCTTCCTGCTGAACTTCCGTCCGATAATGAACTTCATGCTCATGTTCAGTCCATAGTTGGAAAGAGAAAAGTGCATCGCTTTGTTGACGGAGAAACCGGCATTCAGGCTAGAAACCATTTTGTAATTGAAGCAGCGGAGTGATTCTTGAATACATTTAAACAGAATAATCCAACAAATCTCATTGGTTCCCAGGAAGATATAAATTCCCTTGGGGAAAAAGAAAAGGCGCGGATCCTTGTTGTATCTGATTCTCACGGTAACTACGCCAGCCTGAAATCCGTCGTTCAGGAATTCGGCGGAGAATGTGATGCAATGATTTTCTGCGGTGACGGAATAGAGGATGTTGCCCGCCTTGTTGAAATCGCAGATTCAGTTCCACCGGTACTTGGAATAGTTGAAGGAAACAATGATCCTGATACTTATCCTGTAAACGGCGAAGAGGTTCATGTTCCTTTGAGTTGTTCCTTGAAAGTTGCCGGTCATAATGTTTTCTTTACCCATGGCCACAGGTTTTCCCTTTATGAAGGCCTTGACGGAATGAAGAAGACCGCCTCAACCATTGGTTGCGATGCCATATTCTTTGGTCATACTCATGTAAGTTTCAATGCCCTTGTTTCAGGAAACATTTTTGTTCTGAATCCTGGAAGCTGTTCAAGACCAAGGCAATGTCAGCCGCCTTCTTTTGCAGTTGTGGAAATTGAAAAAGAGAAGGAACATTATGAAGCGGTGTTCTATCAGGTTATTCCGGGTGAACGGAAAGCCTTTGTCCCAGAAACATTTTTCTCCTGAGGTTTTGTATGAGCATTAAGGTTGTCGTTGGAATCATTGCAATTCTTGCCTGCGTGTTGGTAGCTGTGTTTCAGTCAAAGAAAACCTGGTTTACGACAGGGGCAGCATTGATAGTTCTTCTTATTGGAACATTTGCGCCGGATACAGTTTTTCATCTTCCGGAAGATATTCTTGCTCTTGATGGAAACGTCCACAGCCGTTCCTATGCCTTTGTGCATGCCGTTCAGGAAGTAATCAATTGGAATGCCGTTATGCTATGTCTTGGCAGCATGATGATTTCTTCTGTACTAGCCTATTCGAAAGTTGCGGCCCATGCAGGTTCAAGTTTGGCTAAAAGAAGTTCAAACCTTTGTGGAGCGGTCGTATCTATCCTTGTGGTTTCAGCAGTTGTTTCGGCTTTCATCGGAAATATTTCTGCAGTTATAATCATGGTCCCTGTAGCAGTTGCATTCAGCCGTGGGGCAGGAATTAAACCAGGTCGTCTTGTGGCAGCCGTAGCAATGATAAGCAATATTGAAGTAGCCGCAACCCTTGCAGCGAGCCCAGAGTCTGCCATGTTTGCAGGCTATTCAGGATTCCGCTTCAATGATTTCTTTATTTTTGACGGAAGGGTTTCTTTCTTTGTAATCTGTCAGGTTGCCATGGTTGCAGGTTGTGCCTTCTTCTATTTTGCATTTTCAAAGAACAGAAAAAACAGAATGGAAATTCATGTGGAAAATCTTGTATCATGGGTTCCTTCCATAATTTTCGGAATCATGATAGCAGGCCTTTCTTTCATGTCTTCTTTCCGACATCGCTTTGAATGTGCAACGGGTCTTTTTGTTCTTCTGTCCGGATTGGTGTCCGTTTTGTGGTTCAAAATAACTCAGAAAAAAACTGCCGGAGAAGTTGCGGAAGTTCTTCTAAAGACAGAATGGAAAATGATCCTTTTTCTCATGGGAACTTTCATTCTTGCCGCAGCAGTCAGGGAAGTTGGTATCATAGCCGACATGGTAAAGCTTGTTTCGGATTTCGCCGGAGATGTTAAGGGAACGGTTTTTGTAATTCTTCTAGTCGTTTCCATTCTGGTTTCTGCTTTTGTTGACAATGTAATCTATGTTGCAGTAATTCTTCCCTTTGCCTCTGTCTATGCCCTTGGAATTGAAGCCGAACCGGAGCTCTTTACTTTTGCACTTCTTTTAGGAAGCTGTATCGGTAGCTGTGTAACTCCAGTGGGATCTTCTGCAAACAAAACTGCAGTGGACATGCTTGAAGAGCAGGGTGAAAAAATTGCTTTTGTTGATTGGTTGAAGACAGGAATTCCCTTTGCTCTTGTTACGGCTCTTGTTTCCGGGTTCTTCCTCTGGAATGTGTGGAACTAGGCGTTTACGCTTACAACAGCACCTGCTTCAGGCATGAGACCTGCAAAACCGTAAGTTGAAGGCTGTGCTGTATTTGTCATTGCTGATTTAATCTGCTGCTGATATTCCTTGATCAATGCATCTTTCTGTTCTTCAGACATTCCGGAAAGTTCATCTTCTGAAGGTGCAGATGTCTTCTGCTTCATTGATACAAGCTGATTGATGAGAGTATTGAGGATCCTTACCTTGCTGAGAGGAACTCCGTTCTGACCGCTTTTTGCTGCAGTTCCGTGAACATAATCCAGCTGAGAATAAATAACTGCACTTGGCTTTACAGGAACAAAAAGTGAACCTGAAGAAGTTGAGAAAACATTGTTGTATGATGCTGCGTTAAGATTTATTCCGTTTGAAAACATAATCCTACCCTCACTTTTATTATCGGAGGGGGTAGAATTTTGTTTAGTGTTTTTTACAGTTTAATTTAAGTAAATCAATAGAACTGTTTTGTCCATTCCGTAATTCTTTCTTCCAGCGTTGAATTGTTTTTTGCCCCGTTGGTGTTGGTGCTGTCTGTAAGATAAGGAAGTATTACATTTGCCTTAAGGCTTTCCCATCTGTATGGAAGGATGTTCGGCAAAGTCAAGTATTCTTCCGGCGGCATGTTTCCCAAAAGCTGTCGGTAGAAGGCCGGATAGTATTTTTCATTTACGTCATGTATTGAAGAAAAACCACCTGCAATTCCAAAGTTCACGCTGTCCAGTTTCATGTTTTCAGTGCGTTCAATAAGTTTCTGCTGTGTTTCTTCTTTCAAAAGCCATGAGATGAAAACTTCTGCTTGAGATGAATGTTCAGCGCCCTTGTAAAGACCCATGGTAAGGATGTTGTCTTCTACCGGAATTTTGTTGTCCTGGACAATCCATCTGAAAGAAACGCTTGAAGACTGTGCATCTGTAAGTGTGAAAAGTTTGTCGCTTGTAGTATAAGCAAAAAGACATCTGCCGGAAGTTACCTGGCGGTAGAAAGGCATGTAAAGGTAGCGGAACTGGAAGTTCTGTTCCGTTGTTGTGTCCGTATTGCAGAAAGAAGTCCAGTATTTAATCTGATTTACGGAATTGTGCATTGCTTCCTGATCCCACAGAAAGCTCGTTCCCTTTTCGCGGTAGGAAGACCCGTTGAGTTTCGTAAGAGTGTAAAGGAATTCGCTGTCCCAGGAAGGTCCAAAACCCATGGCTGTGTAAGCTTCCTTTTCATTCTTGCTGTTGAACTTTGTTGCGATTTCCTTGATATGTTCAAAATCCAGATAGTGGTCGTTGCCTACAAGGGATTCATTTTTCTTGCTGAAAATCATTGCCGGAAGATTAAAGCTTACTGGTAGAAGATATTGCTTTTCGTTGATGCATCCGTAGTCCAGAAGTTTCTTGTAGAACTGAGTTTTTGAAACGCTTTTTTCTGCAAAAAGATAGTCTATGGCAGTAAAGTATTTTCTTGTAAGGGAGTTCTTGAGCCATGGACCGATTATGATGTCCGGAGTAATTTCATCTTTTGATGGAGGAAGTGCACGGGCTGGTTCTTTCTTGTAGACTACGACAGCCTTTGTTTTTTCGTGGGTGGCGTTGAAAAGTTCAACATAGGAAACGATTTCTGTGTTGTTTGTCCATATGATGAGTGTCTTGTCCTTTGATTTTGCACAGGAAGTGAAGGCGAATGGAACCAAAAGACAGGCAAGTTTTGCAATAATTTTCATAAAAATATTTTAGCAGAATTTTTTGAAATAAGGAACGGAGGATATAAAAAAGGCTGCCCGCAGAATTGTGGACAGCCCGTTTTCATTATGAATTAAACTGAATTAGTTTTTACCCATTTCGTCTGCAACCTTGTAGATTGCGTTGTAGACTACTTCGATGTTTTCTTCGTCTAGGCTTGAGAAAGCAACGCGGAGTGTCTGTGGGTCAATCTGGATTGTTCCGATTCCGTGTTCCTTAAGAAGCTTAACGCGAAGTTCTTCTGCATTGATTTTCTTTGTATCGAATGACATGAAGTATCCCGAGTTAAATGGAAGTGGCTCAATGTAGTCGCTCTTGTGCTCGTTAACGAACTTGCGGACGATTGCATAGCGGCGTTCAAGAATCTTGCGGAATTCCTTCTTTTCATTTTCAATGTTGCCTGCCTTGTATCCCTTGAGGATGAGAGACTGGCTAGGTGTTGAAGCACATGAAACTGAAGAACGGATTGCAGCCATAAGCTTTTTAACAAGTGCATCGTACTGTGCTTCTGTCATTCCCTTGCAACCGAAAGTGATGAATCCTGTGCGGAATCCCCATGCAAAGTCTTCCTTTGTTGGTCCGTCGATCTTGGCTGCGAGAACATTTTCGTGAAGGTCGCAGAGGTGTGCAAAGAGTGACTCTGGTTCAATGTCGTCTTCATAGTTGAGTCCAAAGTAAGCATCGTCGCACCATACCATTACCTTTGTTCCCTTTTCTGCAAGTTCCTTGCACATTGCAACCAGCTGCTTTGCTTCATCCTTTGTTGGAGAGTATCCAGAAGGATTCTGTGGGAAGTTGAGGATAACGCGAACGCTGCCTGTCTTTGCCTGTTCGTTAAGTGTTTCCTTGAGACCTTCGATGTTGAATTTTCCGTCCTTGAAAACCTTGAACTGGATGAAGTCAGCATTGCGTCTTGCGTTTGCAATGAGAACGTAGTTGTCCCAAGATGGATCTGCAGCTACGAGGGCATGCTTTTCATCAAGGAAGAGGTCTGCAAGATATGAGATTCCTGCTGTAAGTCCTGGAACTACTACAGGAAGTGAAAATGACTTGTCCTTAAGTGAAGGATTTTTTCTGATTAATTCTTCTTTCCATACTGCGCGGAGATCTGGGTTACCTGCTGTTGGTGCGTATCCAACGAGTTCACCTGAAGTGAGTTCGCCGCTGATGTACTTTCTAACTGAAGGGAGTACAAGTGGCTTGCCGTCTACTACTGTAGTACCGATGGTTCCGTTTGCTGTATGACCGAGTTTTTTGGCTTCACCGCTCTGGGCAATGATTCCCTTAGGGAAGTAAAGTCTAACACCTACATCAGAAAGCAACTCGCCGGCTGTTGTGCCCTTGAGTGCGTCGTTTAATTCTTGAGCCAATGGATTAATCATAATGGCAATAGAATACTGAATTTATGCATAATTGTAAATAAAAGTGCATATTTATGCAGGTGGCAAGGAAAGGATTTGCTGGAAATTACAATATGAAAGAATGCTAGAAGAAAAAAACATCCTCAAATTTTTTGTCCAGTGCAACACAAAGAATAAGGGCAAGCTTTGCGGTTGGACAGAATTGACCTGTTTCAATTGAACTTATGGTGTTTCGTGACACTCCAACAAGTTTTGCAAGATCGCTTTGAGAAAGATTTTTTTCTGCTCTGATTTCTTTTAGATTGTTTTTTAATACAAGCGATTCGTTCATCAGTATGCTCCAGCTTAAGATGGTAGTCGGCCTGTCAATTCAAAAATGAATGCTATTGTAAGCAGTGTGAAAATTAAAAGATAACTTATGGCAACCACAAGCTCATGCATTTTCTTCAGTTTGATGAACTTGGTGAAAAAAGCGACTGAAAGCATTCCGAAGAAAATAATCCAGCATTGAAGGCTGATGCGTTTTGTGAAAATGTAGCTTAGGATTGTAATCAAAGCACACAGTCCTGCACAGGAATAATATCCTGCCATGGTTGCCTGCTTTTGAACTTCAAGATCTTCCATATCTTTTCCGCCGTTGTCTTTTCGGCTTTTCTGTAGAATTTCGTCCTTTGTCATTTTGTTCTCCATAAATATCTATTTGTTTGTAATCCTGCAGTCTAAGACTTTGTTTTTGCAGGAGCTGATGCATTCTCCACACAAAATACATTCTGCCGTTTTTATCTCGCCCTTTGATATTTCCTCAGAAATATTGATGCTCATTGGACATGATTTTTCGCATTGTCTGCAGGAAATGCAGTTTTCTTTTTTTGTTTTGATTTTAATTTGCGGCAGATGAAGGAATTTTCCAAAGCGGTATCCAAGGATCATGAAAGGTGCCATCCAGCAGATGTAATGGCAGTTTGCCCGTTTCCCATGGATGATCGCCGGTATCAGGAACAGGATTATGATTCCGTAGTAGATGATATAGCTATAGATGTTGGAAATTGAAATTCCATGATCCGTCATAAAAAAAGGCTGGATGGAATAATCCCCTTTGCCAAAAATATGACAGACGATGATTCCGCTGATCCAGATGAACCAGATTCCGTATTTCAGGTAGTTTCTAAAACCTTGCTTTGGATTCTTAGGGGAAAAGCTTTCAAAGCATTCCGACATTCCGCCGGTCGGGCAAAAGAACCCACACCAAAGACGGCCAAAAAACATCCCCAGGATGAACATCAATGTGAAGGTGATGAAGCTGCCGTTGATGATGTGTTCCATCGCCGCCATGAAAATCAGGTATGGTGAAAAGTACCATATTGTAACTGGAAAAAGCAGCATTGCCATTGAAAGCGTGAATTTTCTGAATCTATGCACGGACATTGATTCCTCCTTGATTGACAAGTAAACTTGGCATCTGGGGTAAATATACTCTTGCCAAGTTTACTTGTCAATATGTACCCTCTTTTTTTAAGAATCTCCCCAGAATAAGGGGTCTGTCCCCTCTGTACTATACTTATCATCACTAAAGCATTAAGATTTTGCCATTGGATAATTCATTATGAAATCAAACGTGCAGAATAGATTGTTTTCCAACAGACAGCTGGTGTCTCTTATAATTCCGCTGTTCATCGACCAGATTCTAAATGCAACCGTAGGAATTGCAGATGTAATCATGGTTGCAACTTTAGGTGAATCTGCGGTTTCAGGTGTTTCCCTTGTGGACAGCATCAACATCCTTCTCTTTGCTCTGCTCAATGCCCTTGGTACTGGTGGAGCTGTTGTTGCAAGCCAATATCTTGGACGCAAAGACAGAAAGATGGCGGAAAACACTGCCGTACAGCTCATATATGTAATGCTTGGAGTTTCAGCATTTATTACTGCCGTGATGATAATTTTCTGCAGGCCAATTCTTTCAGGAATTTTCGGTAAGGTTGAAGATTCCGTAATGGATGCAAGCTTAAGGTATTTCTGGATCACCATGCTTGCCTTGCCAGGTATTGCCCTTTACAGTGCGGTGGCTGCAATTTTCCGCGCCCAGGGAAATTCAAAGCTTGCCATGTATGCTTCCACAATCGGAAATGCAATCAATATCGGTGGAAATGCCCTCTGCATTTTTGTGTTTAAGATGGGAGTTGAAGGTGTTGCAATTCCAACAACACTTTCGAGAGTGGGCGGGGCACTTCTGCTTACCTTCTGGATGCTCAAGGAAAAACCATATCACGGGGAAGAACCTCTTTCCATAAGAAAAATGTTCCGCGTGCCTGTTGAGTTTAGCCTTATAAAAAAGATTCTGAAAATTGGAATTCCAAGTGGACTTGAAAACAGCATCTTTCAGTTTGGAAAAATTCTGGTTCTATCTTTAATCTCAACTTTTGGAACTACTGCCATTGCCGCCAATGCAACTGCCAATTCCCTTGCCACAATTGAAATCCTTGCACCAAATGCCATCAACATTGCCATGCTTACTGTCATCGGTCAGTGTTGTGGGGCTGCGGATGAAAAACAGGCCATGTATTACACAAAGAAACTTATGGTCATAGCCTATGTTTCCATGTTCCTCTGGAATGTTCCGTACCTTTTAAGCCTTAGGGGAATTTTAACGTTCTATCATCTTTCGCCAGAGACTACGGAACTTGCCTGGTGGATTACCATGTGCCACGGAGTACTTGGAATTTTATTCTGGCCCATGTCCTTTACATTGCCCAATGCTCTCCGTGCGGCAAACGATGCGGCATTCCCGATGTTCGTGTCTTTTGCTTCCATGTTCCTTGTCCGCATAGGCATGAGCTATGTTTTCAAATACACTCAGATTTTCGGTCTGATTCCTTTCATGGGATGGACAGTTGCCTACGGAGCCCTTGGAACCTGGATCGCCATGGCATTGGACTGGGTTGTCAGGTCAAGCTTCTTCATCTGGAGAATTGCCAGCGGAAAATGGAAGGGCAGAAAACTGATTTAGCTAAAGGCTGAAAATTCTTCTTAATTCTTTTGCTACCGCATCCTGATTGTTTGTGAACTCAGAAACAAAATCTGCGGCTGACTTGCATTCTGGTGTTGCGTTGGCTACTGCAATTCCAAGTTCTGCCATCTGAAGCATTTCCATGTCATTGGAAGCGTCTCCAAAGGCAATGCATTCTTTTGGACTTATCCCCAATATCCTGCAGCAGCGTTCCATTCCCCTGTGTTTGCCGCTATCAATGTTTGAAATCTCTATCAAAAAGTTTTCGCTGTGTGTTATGTAGACTCCTGAAAACTTTTTTCGTAGCTCTTTTTCTAGTTCCGATGCGATGTCAGGATCTGCGATAAGGTCAAAGGCTTCCGTGTTTGCAATGTTGTCCATTACAAAGGAATCATAATCGTCCAAAGGTATTCTTGTTGCCTGCACGTAAGATTTTCTGTCGGAAATGTTTTTTCCCGCAATCGAAGGATTACTCCAGTATTCCCTAGAGCAGTAGCCTTGTCCTTCTACAAAAATTTCAGTGCAGATTTTTTTATCCTGCGCTATTTTTATTATCTGCTGTATATCCTCTTTCGGAATGCACATGGTGCTGACAGGCTTCCCGTTTTTTATTTCGTTTACGGAAACACCGTTGCTTGTGACTGCATATTTCAACCCTTGGATTTTTAGAAGTTCTTTTGGAAGTGAATTGAAGGCTCTTCCGCTGGATGGAACAAAATCAATTCCTCTGGAAATCAACATGTCGATGGTTTCTTTGGTGTAGTCAGTGAGGATTGAGCCTGATGCCAGCAAGGTTTTGTCCAGGTCTGTAAAAACACACTTGAAATTATTCTGTTCCATGAGGGGATGATAATGGGGAATGCAAAATTCAGCAAGGATGTTTTTGTTTGCATATGAAAAAAATTTTGCCAATTGCAGTTTATGGTGATATCATAAAATTATTGGAGGATAGATTTATGGCTAAATCATGTTGTAAGAAAACTGGTTCCGTAGAGAAGAAGGAAGTTGTTGCAGACAAGACTCCTGCACAGAAAGCCGTTGACACAAGGAGAAAAAACAAGATTGCTGAACAGCAGGAAAAACTTGAAAAGTCTACTTCTTCTGCCGCTCACAAACAGTGGATTACAAAGAAGAACAACGAAATCTTGGCAAAGAATGAAAAGATTGTCAGCTTGACTGCAGAAAAGAAAGAGCTTAAGGCTCAGATCAAGTTGTTGCAGACTGAAAACAAGGCCTTGGCAAAGGAAGTTGCAAAGCTTCAGAAAAAGCTTGCTCCTAAGGCTCCTGCAAAAACAGTTGTAGCAAAGGCTCCTAAAACAACAAAGTCTGGTAAGTAAGTAAAATGCGGGATCAGGTTCTGGTCCTGCATTTTTTTTGTCCCTGCATCATTATCAGCTATTATGGAAGTTAATTAGTTTTTTCTATATACTTTTATTTATGACAGAATTATTAGCTCCTGCGGGAAATATTGAAGCACTTGATGCCGCTCTTGGCGAAGGTGCAGATGCAGTTTACATGGGACTCAAGAGTTTTAACGCTCGTCTTAGATCATCAAATTTTGCATGGAACCAGTTTGAGGCTGCAGTACAGAGTGTTCACCGCCTTGGAAAGAAAATCTATGTTACGGTAAATACAGTCAGCGAAGAGCACGAGACTGAACGACTTTACCGCTTTTTGAATTACCTCAATAAAATCGGTCCTGATGGACTTATTGTTCAGGATTTTGGCGTTGTAAGAATGTGCCAGGAATTCTGTCCGAATCTTGAGCTTCACGCATCTACACAGATGAATGTTGAGTCCGCCGCAGCCGCAAACCTTTTGAGCAAGGAAGGACTCAAGCGTGTTGTTGTTGCCCGAGAACTCGGTCTTGAAGAAATTAAGCAGATCAAGTCAAAGACAAATGCAGAGATTGAGATGTTTGTTCACGGTGCACTATGTGTAAGTGAAAGTGGTCTTTGTCTTTTTTCAAGCTATCTTGGTGGAAAATCTGCCAACCGCGGCATGTGTACTCAGGCTTGCCGTCGCCTTTACAATGCAGAAATTCCAGGCAACCTTTCTACAGGATATTATTTCTCTCCTTGTGACCTTGAACTTATCGGTCAGGTTCCGGAACTCATGCAGGCTGGTGTAGACAGCTTTAAGATTGAAGGCCGCATGAAGAGTGCAGAATATGTCGGTGCAGTTACAGCCGCATACCGCTATGTGATGGATCACTGGGAAAGTGACAAGAAGGGTGCAATTGCAGAAGGACGTAGAATTCTTTCCACAGACTTTGCAAGATCCAAGACAGACTACTGGTATGGTTTCAAGACTGTTGAAGAAGGTGTTGAAAAAGCCGGTGCAAAAATCCTCAATCCAAGGCAGGCTGGCGGTACTGGAATTTACCTTGGAAAACTCAGTCTCGTAAGACCTGCTTCTTCAGATGAAAAGCAACAGGCTGCAAACATCGCCGCAGAAAGCGAAAAAGCAACCGACATCCAGATGGCTGTTATCTCTGGCGGTGACTATGATCCTGATCCTGGTGACAGCATCCGTCTTCACAAGCAGGATGACAGTGGCCGTGAAAGCCACAAGGTTCGCGTTGTTACTGTAGATGTAAACGAACAGCGATGGGTTGATGTTCCTAACGGATTTGTTAAGGGGGACAGCGTTTACCTTCTTCAGACAAAGAGTATGTCCAAAAGATACAAGAGGGTTCTTCCTCCTGATCTTTCTCAATTCAGGAAACAGCCGGGACCGGAAAGACTTCCAGTCCTTGACCTTACTCCTGTTGATAAAAACGGGCTCAGCTGGTTCCCTGAAGGCCTCTATGTTGGAGTTTCAACAATTGCAGATGCCCATCTTATGGGACCTTTGCATCCTGTACGCGTTATTGTTGAACTTAACTGTGAGACTACATACGATCTTCTTGTAAAGGACAAGCCTGAAAAACCTGTTTTGCCGTACAGCAAAAAAATGGTTATGATTTCGCTTGATCCTTTTGTACCTGAAGGCTCGGAACCACAGCTGGAAGAGACTTTGGAAAAGCTCATTGAAAAAGGCTACTGCACATTCATTGTAAACAATCTTGCCCACATCAACATCCTCAAAGGAAAGAAGGGCGTGCATATGGTTGCGGGGCAGTACCTTTATACTTTCAACAAATGGGCTGTCAGCTTCCTTGAAAACCAGAACATCATGGCTGTGATTCCTCCTGCTGAAAATTCTGAGCGCAACCTTAACGAAACATTTGAAACAGAAAACGAAAGGTCCCGTGTTCTTGTAAGCGTGTTCTCATATCCGGTTCTTTTCCGCATGAGGTTCAAACTTCCGAAGGATTACGATTTCACTTATTTCAGCGACAAGGAAAGGATGGGATTCAAGGTGAACTCTACAGCCGACGGTTCCTTTGTAATGCCTGAAGCTCCGTTTAGTCTCCTGGACAAAATGGATAGCCTCAAATCAAAGGGGTGGAAGCGCCAGCTCATCGACTTTTCAAAGACTAAAGTTACAAAGGGCGATATCCGCGGTCTCCTTAACCTTCTCCAGAATCACGGATATGTGGAAGGTTCTTCCCGTTTTAACTGGAAGGACGGTTTCTACAATCCTGAAAAAATGGAAGCCTACCAGGCAGCCAACGCAAGACGCGAGATGGAGGAATCTGAAGGCATCGGTGGCCGAAAGCCTCGCTATGGCAAACCTGGCAAGGGTAAAGGAAAGGGCGGAAAGCCTCGCCGCTAGAATACTACTTCTTCTGTTGCCTCCTGTTCTTTCTGGTTGGCGGCAGCAACTTCTGCAAGCATGTTGAGTTTTTCCTTTTTGCTTGCAGAAGTCTTTGGTGCGCTTTCAGCACCTGCTTCTTCTGTCTCTTTGTCGCCTGTCTTTTTTAAAACTGGTTTGAATTCAATGTGTTCTGCAATGATGTCCACGCGGCTGTTCTTCTTTCCGCTTTCATCTGTAGTTACATTCTGCTTAAGTCTTCCGACAACGCGGATTCCTCTTCCTTTGAGGCACCACTTTTCGCAGGTTTCAGAAAGATTTCCAAAGGTTGAGATGTCAAAGAAAGAAACGTCGTCAACATATTCACCTTCTGAATTCTTGTAGTATCTGTTTACTGCAATTGGGATTCTACAGAAAGAAGCACCGTTCTTACATGTTTTCTTTTCCGGCTGGCGGACAACATTTCCTTCGATGATTACCTGGTTCAATGAATTCATAAAATATTCCTCACAAAATAAAAATGCGCATGCAGGAGAAAAATCCGCGCGTAATTTTTTCTTCCGCATACGCTTAAATTATTTTCGCAAAAAAATATTTTATGTCGGTTTTTAGAAATTATTTTTGAAAATTTTTATGCTGCGCTCGAGAACGCTGTTTGCAAATGCAAGGAAAATTCCGTAGTTGCAGAAAGGAACTTTCTGGTCCTGTGAGCATTTCATTCTGTAGAGAACCTCTTTTTCCGTTATCATGCATCCGCCGCAGTGGATTACGGCAGAATATTTTGAAAGATCCTCTGGGAAATCTGTTCCACTTGAGGTTTCTATGTTCAGTTTTTTGCCTGTAAGTTTTTTCAATGCCGCAGGAATTTTTACGGTTCCAATGTCGCCGCACTGCCTTCTGTGAGTGCATCCTTCACTGATTAAAACTGAATCTCCGTCTTTCAGCTCCTGGATTGTTTTTACGGCTTTGATGGATTCCTTTAAAAATCCCTTGTATCGTGCCATCAATATTGAAAAAGATGTCAGTTGAATTCCATCTGGAACTTTTTTTGACACAGTATTAAACGCCTGGCTGTCCGTTATTACAATGGCAGGTGGATTTTTTAGCATCGCCAATGTGTCTTCAATTTCTTCAGGCTGGATTACAATTGCCTTTGCATGAATGTCTAGAAGTTCCCTCAACACCATTTGCTGTGGAAGAATCAATCTTCCTTTTGGAGCCGCTTCGTCAATTGGGCATACGAGGATTACGGTGTCGGTTGACTTTACAAGTCCATCAAGAATTGTTTTCCTGTTTTGCAATGCTGTTGAAAGTCTGATTATTTCCTGGACTGCCTTTTCTTTTATCGATTCCTTTCCCCGGAAAATAACTGCATATGGAATTTCCTTTTCTATAAGGAGTTTTTCAAAGCTTTTGTCTTCCGTTGTTTTTCCAACAGATTCATCTATGACAAGGAGTGCGATGTCTGTTCTGTTAAGGACTTGCTTTGTTTTTAAAACACGTTTTCCGCCAAGTTCTCCATCGTCGTCGTAACCAGCAGTGTCCGTAATTACAACAGGGCCAATGGGAAGCAGTTCCATGGCTTTGCTTACGGGATCTGTTGTTGTTCCTTTTGAGTCGGAGACAATAGAAAGATCCTGTCCTAGAAGTTCATTTGCAAGTGTTGATTTTCCTGCGTTGCGGCTTCCAAAAATCGATATGTGTATTCTTTCTGAATTTGGTGTATTCATTTTAAAATCTGAAATCCCTTTCGTCTGATGTTTTTATCTTATCAATGTGGGCTGAGCATATTTCCCTTGTCTTTTCGCGTGGAATGTTTTTAAGTTCTTTTGCGATAAGTTTTTCTCCGACTGTCTTTGTTTCATTGGATGCATAGTCGGTAAGATATTCCTGCAGAGTCATCAATGCATTTGGATGGCAGCAGTTTTGAATTTGACCTGTCTTACAGAGGGACATGAAGCGGTCTCCGGTTCTCCCTTCCCTGTAACAGGCTGTGCAGAATGATGGAATGTGGTTCTGTTCTATGAGCCAGCCGATTACTTCGTCCAGTGTTCTTGTGTCGCTTACATCAAACTGTTCAGAGTCGTGGGGTCTTTCCTTTTCGGTATATCCGCCAACGCTTGTTCGAGATCCGCCGCTTATCTGGCTTATTCCTGCGTTCAATGCACGCTGTCTTGTTTCTTCATTTTCGCGGGTGCTGATAATCATGCCTGTATATGGAACTGCAATCCTTATGCATGCAATGAGCTTTAAAAACATTTCGTCGCTGATGCCGTTGTCAAAAACATCAGGATCAATGTCGTCTGCCTTTTTTACTCTTGGAACAGAAATTGTATGAGGTCCAACGCCATGAACCGCTTCAAGATGTTCCGCGTGCATTAAAAGGCCTGCAAATTCATAGCGGTATTTATCAAGGCCAAAAAGAACTCCAAGTCCAACATCGTCAATGCCTGCTTCCATTGCCCTGTCGTGGGCTTCCGTGTGCCAGCAGTAGTCGTGTTTTGGTCCAGTAGGATGAAGCTGTTCGTAGCTTTCCTTGTGGTAGGTTTCCTGAAAAAGAATGTAGGTTCCGATGCCTGCGTCCTTCAGCATTTTGTATTCTTCGACTGTAGTTGCGGCGATGTTTACATTTGCGCGTCGTATGGAACCGTTCCTGTGCTTTACGCTGTAGATTGTCTTTAAGCTTTCAAGGATGTATTCGATTGGATTGTTTTTTGGATCTTCACCTGCTTCTATTGCAAGTCTTTTATGCCCCATGTCCTGCAGTGCTTTTACTTCTGCTGCAATTTCTGCCTGAGTAAGTTTTTTTCTTGCAATGTTTTTGTTCTTCAGATGATACGGGCAGTAAAGGCAACCGTTGATGCAGTAGTTGGAAAGGTATAGTGGAGCAAATAAAACTATTCTGTTTCCGTAAAATGCTTTTTTGATTTCTTCTGCAAGCTTGAAAATTTTTTTGTTGATTTCTTCATCTTCACAGGCAAGGAGAACCGAAGCTTCCCTGTGGGTGAGTCCCTGGCAATGCCATCCCGTTTCTGTTTTTGTCGGGCGGGCTTTTTCTAAAAGTGATTCTATAAGTTCAGTATTGTTTTTGTTTTCGTCTGCATATTTCAACGAGGCAAGAATTTCTTCGTGACTGATGAATTCTTCTGCCTTCATGGATTTTGGGTTATACATGGGTAACATTATAGAACTTCTTTGGAAAAATTCAAATTGAGTTTTTCTTGAAGATAGGTGTAAAATTTAATGTTATTATTATTTTGATAATATCATTGACAAAATATTATTTAGGTGTTATTATTAAAATGTAAATAAGAAAGGTATCAAGGAGGTAACCTATGTTATTACAGCCAATCATTTCAAGTTTGCTTGAAACAGATCTTTACAAGTTTTCGATGGGACAGGCCATCTACCACCAGTATGCATCTTACAAAACAAACTGGACTTTCAAATGCCGCAATAAGGATGTTAAGTTTACCGGCCAGATGATTCAGGAAATCAAGGATCAGATCAAGCATTACTGCGATCTTAGGTTCACTGAAGAAGAACTTGAATACCTTGCTGGTATCGAATGGCTTCATGAGGATTACATTGACCACCTTAGGTTGTGGCATGCCCGTTTTGAAGATTTCGAGATATCTGATGAGGCTGAATGCGGTCTGTCTATTGAAACATGCGGAACATGGCTCAATACCTCAATGTATGAAATTCCTGTTCTTGCAATTGTAAATGAAGTTTTCTTCAGGATGACATACAACTATGCTGAGCTTTTTGAACAGTACAAGAGAAAGCTTGAAGAAAAAAAGAACTGGCTTGTCAGTGGAAAGTACAATATCGGTACATTCTCTGAATTCGGACTTCGCCGCCGTCTGAGTGCCGAAGCTCAGGAGCTTGCAGTAAAGACCTTGTGTGGGGCAAATGACAGCTACAAGGGTTCTAGGTGCGTTGGTACTTCAAATGTTTACCTTGCAAAAAAATACAAGGTTATTCCTGTAGGTACAATGGCACATGAATTCATCATGTGTGTAGGTCAGGGAAATCCAATGTTCAATCCTGCATATTCAAATAAATTTGCGATGGAAGCCTGGACAAAGGAATATGGCGTTCTTAACGGAACCTACCTGACTGATACTATCGGTGATGCAACAACAAAGCGTGATATGGGTTATACCTACTCAATCTGCTTCTCTGGTGTCCGCCACGATTCTGGAGATCCTTATGAATGGGGCGATGAATGGATCAAGCATTTTGAAAAGTACTACAACAAGTATCACGATGAAAGAGTCAATCCAAAAACAAAAACACTTTTGTTCAGTGACAGCCTTGATTTTGAACGTGCATCAAAACTGTACGATTACTTCAATGGCAAGATAAAGGTTGCTTTTGGAATTGGAACATACATCGCAAACGATACTGATGTGGCTCCATTAAACATCGTCATGAAGGTGACTGAATGCAATAACAGGCCTGTTGCAAAACTTTCAAATGCACCGGGAAAAACAATGTGCAAGGACAACGATTATGTCGAGTACTTGAAGAAAACAATTGACTGGAGGTTGAACCACAAATGGGACTAAAGGAAGAAGCAGTTGAATTCGTAAAGAATTATTTTGCAAATAATGGCAATGAAAATACAAAGGTAGTAATCGGTATTTCTGGAGGAAAGGATTCAAGCGTTGTTGCGGCCTTGTGCTGCGAGGCCCTTGGTAAGGATCGCGTTGTTGGTGTCATGATGCCTAATGGTGTTCAGAAGGACATCGGCGATTCAAAAAGAGTCTGTGAAATACTTGGAATAGAAAACTATACGATAAACATTCAGGATGCTTACGCAGGACTTACTGGAGAATTCAAGAATGTATTCAAGGTTGATGGAACTCCGGATCAGTACAACACAAATACACCGGCCCGATTGAGAATGGCGACTCTGTATGGCGTTGCGGCAATGATCGGCAATGCTAGAATTTCCTGCAACGGAAACCTTAGCGAAAGACTGGCAGGATTCTATACCCTGTGGGGAGATGGTGCCGGGGATTTTGCTCCTCTTGCCTATCTTTTTGTAAGTGAAGTCGTTCAGCTTGGTCTTGAACTTGGACTCCCAGAAGAACTTGTCCGCAAGGCACCAAGTGACGGAATGTGCGGAATGACAGATGAAGACAAGCTTGGATTTACTTACGATGAACTGCAGAAAGTGGCTGAAGGTAAGAAGTCTGAAGTGTCACAGGAGAAGGCAGAAAAAATTTCTGCAAAGCTTAAAGCAATGGCATGGAAGAAAAGGCTTTTGAATCTTCCTTGTTTTGTTCCCTCTTGGAAAAATATTTCGGAGTGGCAGTAATGAAAATCATAATCTTCGGAGGAACTTTTGATCCCTGGACAAGTGCTCATCAGGAAATAGCTGAAAGGCTTTCAAAAAATTATGACAGCGTCCTGATAGTTCCGACTACAGTCCGCTACTATAAAGTTAACAAGCAGATGTTTTCCTTTAACGAGCGCTTTGAACAGGCAGAAAAGAAAGTTGCAGGTCTTAAGAATGTGGAAGTGTGTGACATAGAACGGTCTGTAGATGATGACTGGCGTTTTGTGGATACACTGGAAAAAATCATTGAGCTTAATGGAACCAAGCATGAATACTATGTTGCCATTGGCTCTGATTCCCTTCAGAAATTCAAGACCTGGTATGAATGGGAAAAAATTCTTCAGCTGGCAAAGCTCGTTGTTTTCAACAGACCTGGATATGAAAGTGATTTCCCTGATATTCCTTTTGAATACCTTGAGATGAATAACAGCATCAGCTCAACGGCCCTGCGTCAGAAATTGATGCAGATAATGAGCGATGAAGAATTCGAAGATTTGCTTGATGAGGACTGGCTTATAAAAGGCCAGAAGAATTTGATGGAGGACTAAAATGAAACTTCTTGTAGTAGTTGACATGCAGAATGATTTTATCGATGCGGCATTGGGAACAAAAGAAGCAGTTGCCATTGTTCCTGCTGTCCAGAAAAAAATCGAAGAATACAGAAAGGCTGGTAATCCTGTAGTTTTTACAAGGGATACCCACCAGAAAAATTATCTTGAAACACAGGAAGGAAAAAATCTTCCAGTGGAACATTGCATTGAAGGAACAAAGGGCTGGGAAATTACAGAAAAGCTTGATGTTGCAGATTCAAAGGTAATCAACAAGCCTAGCTTTGGTTCTATGGAACTTGCTGATTATGTTGCGGGTCTTGCCGAGCTTGAAGAGGTTGAACTTGTGGGTCTCTGTACTGACATCTGCGTTATTTCCAATGCATTCATCATCAAGGCAAAAGTACCAGAGCTGAAGATTACCTGTGATGGAAACGCTTGCGCTGGTGTAACTCCAGAGAGCCATAGCAATGCGTTGAATGCAATGAAGATGTGCCAGATAAATGTAATCTGAACGGACGGCCTATGACGGAAAAAGAGTTTTTGGCAAATTACGATATTACAAAATATCCAAGGCCCAGCGTTACAGTCGACATCGTTACTTTTGGGGTAACGGGAGAATCTGAAAGAAACTATAGGCAGGATGAAAAGAAAGCACTTTCATTGCTCCTTATCAAGAGGGGTGGACATCCTTTCATGAATAAGTGGGCTTTGCCTGGTGGATTTCTGAACATTGATGAATCCATAGAGGAGTGTGCCTTCAGGGAACTAAAGGAAGAAACAAATCTTGTGCCTTCCTCCCTCATGCCTATGGGTGCATTCAGCGAAGTAGACAGAGATCCTCGCGGAAGAATCATTTCCAATGCCTACATAACGATTGTTGATGAGGAAAATGTAAAGGCTCTTGCTGGTGATGACGCCGTTGATGCTTTATGGTTTAAGGTGAGTCTGGAGAAGACTTCCTCAAAAGGAAAATTTTTCCTACACCTTGATAATGATGATGTTAAACTTCACATCAAGGCTGAGTTGAAGTTGAGCAAGACTCGTTTCGGACAGAATGAATATGAGATAATTGACAGTGACCAGCTTGCTTTTGATCATGCAAAGGTTATTGCTACTGCCATAGGATTGATTAAAAAAGCTGCGGAAGACTTTGATTTTCTCTTTGATTTCATGCCGGAATGCTTTACCCTTACTGGTCTGCAGAAAGTTCAGGAAACCATCCTTGGTGTGGAAGTGGCCCCTGCAAATTTCAGACGAAAGATCACTCCGTATGTGGAGGAAACTGATCGAGTAGTTACTGGAGCAGGACACAGACCTGCAAAGCTTTACAGAAGAAAAAAGGATTCATGATGCTTCGGCGGTTTATTTTGTAAGCCGCCGATTTTTTTTGTTTTGGATGGATTGCTTTGCTGAAAAATCTTGCGCTTTGTTCTATAGAAAATTCACTGCTTTATGTAGTATAATGTTGTGATTATTTTAGCAGGGGTTTTTATGGTAGAACTACATGAATCTGGCGAAGACTATCTTGAAGCTGTCCTCGTTTTGAAAAGACAGAATGGAATTGCCCGTTCTGTTGATGTTGCAAGAAAACTTGGGGTTTCAAAGCCAAGCGTAAGCCGTGCGATGAGCATACTTACAGAAAATGGTTTCATTACTGATGGACCTATCGGCTCCCTTGAGCTTACAGAAGAAGGTCTCAAGCGTGCTGAATCAATTTATGCCCGTCATGTTCTTCTTACAAAATTCCTTATGAAAATCTGCGGAGTTGATGAAGAGCAGGCAGAAGCAAATGCATGTCGCATTGAACACGATATCGATGATGATATTAAAAACGGCATTGAAAAATGGATGAATAAAAATTCATAAATCAATAAAAAACTGTAATGTGGTGGTTGAGCCTGTCGAAACCACCATGTTTTTGCGTTACTGCGATGATTTCGACAAGCTCAATCGACGCAGCAACCAGCATAAATTATGGGTGTAGGAATTCAAATTAAATAACAGAGGAAAAAATGGCAGCAAAATCACACGGAACACATACTGACGACAATCACAAGGCACTTTGGTCTGGACGCTTTGCGGAAGGACCTGATGCAGCAGCAGTAGAATTTGAAACTTCGATTTTCGTTGATGAACGTATGGCTCTTGATGACATTCACGGTTCGATCGCTCACGCAGAAATGCTTGGTGCAAGTGGAATCATCAGCAAGAAGGAAAGCGATGCAATCGTAAAGGGTCTTAAGTCCATTGAAAAGGATCTTGAAAGCGGAAAGCTTAAGATCGACTACAGCGCAGAAGACATTCACTCTTTTGTTGAAGCAACTTTGACAGACAGAATAGGCGAACCTGGAAAGAAAGTTCATACTGGACGCAGCCGCAACGATCAGATTGCTTTGGATGAACGTCTTTACCTTAAGAGAATCATTCCTTGCCTTCAGAATGAAATCATCACTTTGATTGAAACTTTGACAGCCATTGCAGACAAGAACAAGAAGACATTGCTTACAGGTTATACTCACATGCAGCATGCACAGCCTGGAACTCTTGCACAGCATCTTATGGCATGGGCAACAATGCTCAAGCGTGACTGGCTCCGTCTTGAAGATTCCCTCAAGCGTGTAAACCTTTCTCCACTTGGAGCAGGTGCACTTCAGGGAAGTACCCTTCCTTTGAACCGCGAACTTGTTGCAAAAAAGCTTGGCTTTGAAGGTGTTACAGAAAACTCTCTGGACACTTCTGCAGACCGCGATTACTGCATTGAATTTACATCTGACTTTGCAATCCTTCAGAGCCATCTTAGCCGTATGTGCGAAGAAGTTGTCCTCTGGTCTACAACTGAATTTGCCTTTATCGAGCTCAGTGAAAAATGGTCTACAGGTTCTTCAATCATGCCACAGAAAAAGAACCCTGACTTTGCGGAACTTATTCGCGGAAGAACAGGAAAGGTATACGGAGACCTCATCAACCTCCTTACAATGGTAAAGGGACTTCCACTTGCCTATGACCGCGACATGCAGGAAGACAAGGCACCTTTGTTTGAAGCTCTTGATACAGTGGAAGGAAACCTTAAGGTTTTCACAGCAATGATTTCTTCTGCAAAATGGAATGTTGAGAACATGGCTGCTTCCTGCGAAGGTGGATTTGCAAATGCAACTGACCTTGCAGAATATCTTGTACGCAAGGGAATGCCATTCCGTACAGCTCATACAGTTTCTGCAACGGCAGTCAGAATGGCAATAGATGCTGGACTTACAAAAATAGAAGATCTTTGCATGGAAGAGCTTCAGCAGTGCTCAAAGCTTATCGAAGAAGACGTTTATGAATGTCTTTCTCCTGTTGCTTGTGTTGAGCACCGCCAGACAACAGGTGCTCCATCTTCAAAGACAACTTCTGTTCAGATCCGCAACATGAAGGCTTTCTGCAAGAAGAGCACAAAATAATCAGTGATTAATCCACTGTTCCTTGAGAACGGTGGAATTTAGTTTTTAGGAGTAGAATATGAAAAAAATTATGACAGTTCTTTGTGGACTCATGGCATGCCTTTCAATGGCATCGGCAGCAAAGAAGAATGCAAACAAGTTTGTTCTTGGTCTTGACGATTCATTCCCACCAATGGGATACCGCGATGCAGACAACAACATCGTAGGTTACGACATCGACCTTGCAAAGGAAGTTACAAAGCGCCTTGGTCTTGAGCTTGTATGCCAGCCAATCGACTGGTCTGCAAAGGAAATGGAACTTAAGACAGGAAAGATCGACTGCATCTGGAACGGCCTTACAATGACAGAAGAACGCCAGGCTAAGATGGCATTCACATCTGCATACCTTGAAAACGCTCAGGTTGTAGTTGTTCGTGCAGACAGCGGATACAAGACTCTTGCTGACCTTAAGGGAAAGAAAGTTGGTGTTCAGGCTGGATCTTCTGCTCAGGATGCATTGGACGAAGCAAAGGAATTCAAGGCTTCCCTCAAGGAAGTTGTGGAATTCCAGGAAAATGTTACGGCACTCAATGATCTTGAAATCAAGAGCATCGACGGAGTTGTAATGGACCTTATTGTTGCCAACTACAGCATCCAGCAGGGAAAGAAGGATTTCGTTGTTCTCGGTGAAACACTTTCTCCAGAAAAATACGGTATCGCTTTCAGCAAGAAGAACAAGAAGCTTCGTGACAGCGTTCAGAAGACTCTTGAAGACATGGCAAAGGACGGAACACTTGCAGAAATTACAAAGAAGTGGTTCGGTTCTGACATTTCAAAGATTGGAAAGTAATTCATAATTCGCAAGGGGATGTCCCAAAAGTATGTAGCGTAGCGCTCATTGAGCTTGTCGAAATGACTGCTACGATATTAGTGGTGGTTTCGACAGGCTCAACCACCGTAAATCATACTTATTGGACATCCCGTTAATATTTAATTTTATGATTGAATTTATAACAGAATATATTTCAGATTTAAGCTTGAACAAACTCATTCCTGCCATGCTTAAAAGTACTGGCGTTACTCTTGAAGTTTTTGTTCTTGTATTGTTGTTTTCAGTTCCACTTGCACTTTTGATCTGCTTTGGTCGTATGTCCCGCATCAAGGTGATTTCGGAAGTTACAAAATTCTTCCTTCTTGTCATTCGTGGAACTCCTTTGATGCTGCAGCTCATCTTTGTTTATTTTGCACCGCAGATGATTTTTGAAATCGGCTTTGACCGTTTTACAGCTGGTATCATTGCTATGGTGATAAACTACGCGGCATATTTTGCGGAAATCTATCGTGGTGGAATCCAGTCAATTCCACAAGGACAGTATGAGGCTGGCAAAGTCCTTGGCTTTACAAAGAATCAGACTTTCATGCGAATCGTAATGCCTCAGGTTGCAAAGAAAATAATTCCTCCTATGGGAAATGAAGTAATAACTTTGGTAAAAGATACAGCGCTTATTCAGGTTCTAGGTGTTGCTGAACTTTTCCATGTTGCAAAAACACAGAGCGGCGCCCTTGTAAGCGTAATGCCTCTTTTTATTGCAGGCGTTTTCTATTTCATAATGAACTGGGCTGTTTCAAAGGCCTTTGATTACACGGAGAAAAAACTTGACTACTACAGATAATGAAATAATCAAGGTTGATCACCTTAAAAAATCTTTTGGCAGCCTTGAAGTTCTAAAGGACATTTCTTTTTCTCTTCATCAGGGAGAAGTTCTTGGAATCATCGGTCCAAGCGGTAGCGGAAAATCTACTTTGTTAAGATGCATCTGCCAGCTTGAAACTGTTACTGACGGAACAATAAACATCTCTGGAAGAAATCTTGTTGAAAGCGGAATCTATACGGATAAAAATACACAGAGGGCAATCGGCCTTGATATTGGTTTGGTTTTCCAGAACTTCAATCTGTTTCCGCATTTTTCTGTATTGAGGAACATTACGGAAGCACAGCGCATCGTCCTTGGAAAATCAAAGGAAGAATCAGAAGCCGTTGCCATGGAGCTTCTAAAAAAGATGGGACTTGAATCAAAGGCAACCAGCTATCCTTGTGAGCTTTCTGGCGGTCAGCAGCAGCGCGTTTCAATTGCCCGTGCTCTTGCCCTTAAACCACAGGTGCTTTTCTTTGATGAGCCTACATCTGCATTGGATCCTGAGCTTACGGGAGAAATCTTAGCCGTAATCCGTGAACTTGCAAAGGAAAAAATGACCATGGTAATCGTTACTCACGAAATGTCCTTTGCCCGTGATACAAGTGACCAACTTATCTTCATGGATGGCGGTGTAATCGTAGAGCAGGGAAATCCTGTTGAACTCATAAACAATCCAAAGGAAGAAAGGACAATCCAGTTCCTTAAAAGATTCAACGATAAATAAAAGGAGATTTATATGGCAAACATATTTTCATTTCCAGGTTCAGGAAAAAAGGCAGAAGGAACTTCTGAAGAAACAACAACAACTTTTGAATATGAAAAGCTTGTAGGCAAAATCTGTCATTCAAAGGAATTCTGCAAGACAGGAATGATTCTTGCCGTAAAGAAGGATGCAAAGGACAGGATCCAGTATCTTGTTTCCGATGTTGATGCAGGTCTTGGACTTATCAGCGACAAGGATCTTCTTGAAAAATGGGATATTGAAGACTGATTGAAGAATCCTTTCTGAATTCGATAGAAAAAAAACAGCGGCAAGTAAAAATACCTGCCGCTGTTTTTTTTATTCTGTTAAGAGTTCACCTGTGAAGTCGTCAGTTATTTGGCCAAGGCTCTGCTAGATCGGTAAAGTCGAATACGGCTCGAACGTGGTGTTCTTCGATAGAATATCCAAAATCATATTCTGCAACAGCCGCAGTTTCATCATTTGATGGAGTCATAATGAGTAGGTTTCTTGGGCCACCGCTACCTGGTGATGTGTATTCTGCTGACCAATAACCTGTATTGTATTCAAAAGGCTGTCCATCAATTGCAGTTAAAGTCCTGTTGATTCTCTTGAATCTTGCAGGTTCCCTCATACCGTATACTTCGAATACATCTGGAAGATACCATCCGCTACTTAATACTCCAGATTTAGTCTTTAGCATATCGCCATAATGAGTGGCTTTATATATTGCCGGGAAATTTGATTCATTAAAGAGAACAGTTTTGTTAGCTGCGGTATAAGTATTCGAACTGTAATACGGAGCATTATTCTTCCAGGTCTGGAATTGAGTTCGTCCATCATACAAAGTTGTTTGTGGTTGGTTATACCATATTTTAGAATAAGTAAATGGATAATCGCCAGCATCAAAAAGTCCCGCACCTATGATACGATTATTTTGTGCTCCGTATTTTCCAGTCTTTGACACTACAACAGCTACTGGTTCAAGTGTACCTTTCCTTTTTAGATACAAATCAACAGATATGTAGTACAACTTATAAGTTTGAGAATCTCTGACAACAAGATCTCCCTCGTAAACCCTTTCTGTAGTATAAGACTTAGATTCCTGGAATACTGTTGCATATCCGTTGGAATCACAGAGACAGATTTCATACTTGAAAGTTGAATTTGCAGGATACATTCTTAATGGTGTCTTATAAACTCCAGAAGATAATTTAGCTTCTTTAGTTGATGCTTTTACTTGTCCTGCAGAGTATACAACCTGCATATTTTCACCAAGAGGATTTGATCCTAATCCCGTCCAGTCGATATAAATTCCTTCATCCCAAAACTTTGCATTCAGACAAGCAGTAATAAAATTTTCTTCCGTACCTGTTCTAGGAGTTCTAGGAACATCAAGATAAACTACAAATTTATTGCTTTCATTTCCTTCATTATCAAGGACAGAAACTGTGTATTGGTGAATACCTCCGTAAGAAATCTTGTTTGCGTAAGAAATATATCCGCTGATTGTATTACTGGTTTTAGTGTAGCTTGTAAGAGAAGTTGCATTTATAACAGTTGTTTTTTCAAGTCCGAATTTTGCATTCTGATATTTACTGTCGCCGGTATAATTTCCCACCTCATCAAAAAGCTGCAATCCTTCAGCGCCAATTACATCAAAATCCGAATAATCATGATTAAGAGAATAATCCATCAACATTCCAGGATGAAGATAGAAAAGTCGTTCTGTGATTATTACTTTTGATGGCGTATGTATTCCATCTGTATACTGTGTATCAGAAGCGTTTATGTAAAACTTTATAGCTGAATCTGCAATAGGATATCCGCCAGTTGAAGAAACAGATCCCTGGTAACCTCTTTCCTGAGCAGTTGCAAGATTAAATACTTTTGATGAAGTAATAGAAGTTGTTGTGGCACTTGTTTCGTTAGATTGTCTAGAACCGTCGTATTTATATTGAATAGCCTTATACTGTACATTGGATTTTCCAGAACCAATATTAAGTACTGGTCCCGGTTTTCCTGGTTCAACATTACAATTGAAGGAATAGGCGGCGACAGCTTCTTTTAAGAAAGTTATTTTACCAGAAAGTTTATTGTCACCAGAGAAAGATAGTTCAGTAATTTTTACTTCTGTATTAGTGTAAGAAGTATCAGTCTTTGTAAATGCCTTTTTCAAAACTGAATTGCTGTAAAGTTCAAAAGAAGAAATATGATATCCGTCATCTGCTTCATAAACAAAGTCATATTCTTTTCCAATAAACAGTTTGCTGCTTGTCGGTGGAACTGCCTCATTTACAAGGCAGGTACCTTTCTTGCTTCCAGAGGCTGTAACAGGAGAATTAAAATTAACTTCAGGAAGTGTATAAGTGTTTGGGATTATTGTAAAACCATTAACTTCATCCTTTTTTATTATTACTTCAGCACAAGCTTTGTAAAGATTATTTCCCACATACTCAAGACGGCAGTTATAGAATACTGCGTCATTATTGTTAACCATAGAATCATTATAATTTTCGCCAGTAAAAGCAAAATCGTAGAGTGATTTTATATCATTTCCACTTGAATTAACTATATTCCACATTTTTCCTGGTTCGCTATAAATCGCTTTGCCATTTACTGGAGTTGCGGAAATTGAATAAGATTTATAAGGCATCAGGTTATGGTCAATCATTGGATATGAATTAATGCTGCCTGTTGTGGAAATAGTATTGTTTATCTGAAGTTTTGAAATATCACTTGTATCTGCAATAAATGAAATTTTTTGTATATTATCGACTGAAGGTCTTATATGAATTTCAATTCCATCTGAAAGTTCTTTAATAAGACGGATTTTTGCTTTTCTTGTAGCAACGTTGTTGCTCTCATTTATTGAATTTGAAATTCCATAGATTACAAATTTCTTGCTCGAATAAGTTGACCAGTCAGTTATTGAACTTTGTGAAAGTTGAACGAAATCAGAAATGGCTGTGGCAAAACTTGAAGCAGAACTTACCTGGAAAGAATATGTAGTATAAGTAGTTCCGTTGAAAATATATTCAATATCGTAATCTTTTCCGGCTTTCATCAAAGTTCTTGAAGCAGGAGAATACCTTCCGTCAGCAGAATTTTCAAGATGTAGATAGAAATAGCTGTGTTTATAAGTCACAGGACTGACTACGATTGCAGAAGCAGTATCCTTTACGATTCTGAATTTTGCAGCTACTGTTTCTACGCCTTCAGTTGCCTGGCTTTCAACTTTGCTTGTTCTATAGATTACTGCAAGAAGCTTGGAACCATTTAATCCAAGGGTCGCGTTGATATTTGCAAGTGAATTGCTTCCCGCAAGTTCCTGAACTGAATCAAGGTCCACGACAAATTCCGCAGCAGAAGTTCCGGCGGAACCAGCAGCATCAGAAAGTGTCAGAACCGGAATTTCTGTACCGTCATTGGATACGGTCCATCTGTCGAATCCATATCCGCTGGAAGATAGATAGCTGATGTCATAGTCTTCCCCGATGAAGATTGACTTCTTTACGGAAGGAGAAATTGATCCCTGATCTGCGGCAGCAATGGACATCTGGAATCCTGGCTTTCCTTTTACAAGCGGCTTGACCGTCACTGTTTCATCAGGATTGACTACAGTCAGTGTTCCAGTCACTTTATTCTTTACAAGTCCCTGGCCGTCGGTGATGTTATCCTTAGAAACATCGTGGATGATTATTTTTGCATTTACTGCCTTTGCCTTTGCCTGATTAAGGCTCTCGGTTGTGATTACATAAGGATCTGCTGAACTTGCCACTGATGATATGTCAGTGAATTTTACGGAACCTGCAGCATAGCCTTCATAGGTGTAGTCACTGGTAGTTTCAAATTTGATTCCAATGCTGTTGCCGCCTACCTGATAGATGAATTCAGAAGAAGACGGACTTGTTGTTCCTGCGCTTTCTTTTTCAGTTGCAAAATTAACTGAACCTAAAAGGGCTGGTGATGCAAAATTGACTTTGCTAAGGGCTGTTGCAATCGGGGTTATAACTACAGCATCGCCATTGTTCTTTGTGGATTTTATAGTTCCCTTGAGGGTGGTAACTCCATTTGAAGCAGTTGTAATTGAAGTTGTTGCAATTTCAGTATTTGCTCCGTTTGCTTGAGTTCCAAGAGGAGTTGCCTTGAATCCTTCCTTTGTCTTAATCTCAAAAGTAAAGATCATATCCTTTGGAATGAAAACTGCAGCGTCATATGATGTAGCTTCAAAGGCAGTCCCCGGGTTGAACCTGATCGTGTTGTAAATTTCCGGTGTGACTGAAATCTGGAGGCTGTTTGCAGGGACTTTATTTACATATAAGACTGCCGTCTTTGTTGTTATGTATTCTCCCTGGGCGTTAGGCTGAACCTCAGTTTCCTTATCGTTGTTGTAAATGATGATGTCTTTTTCTTTTAGTGAAGCATCCTTGAGTGCAGAGGTAAGGTCGTTTTCTGTGTAGCCCACGTTTTCACTGTAGTCGTCATATCCGCCCGATTCATTGAGAATCTTTACCCTCCATATTTCCTTGCCCGCAGTAGCTGTTCTTGTTGACTTGTATGTAAGATCGATCTTTGTCCCGAGATAAAGGTTTCTTTCGTCAGCAGGTGAAAGGGTTCCGTAGTCAGCTCCGTTAAGCACGAAGTTTACGCTAGGAACAATCTTTATAACCGGAATAAGATTGATGCTGAATTCTTCGAGTTCCCTCTTGAAGGAAATGTCAACCGTTGCTTTTGTGGTTCCGGCATTTCTTCCTTCATTCTGGAATTCATACTTTGCGTTGAAAATCCTTATGAAGTCTTCTGGTCTTTCTGAGGCTGCTGCTGTATCAAATTCCAGGTTAGCACTATCCACAATATCAATGGTTGATTTTGTACTTTCTGTTATCCAGTTTACCCTGTTATTGGATGCGGTTACTTTTTCAAGCCTCCAGCCTTCAAAACTCAATCCGGCCGGAACGTTTACTGTTGCCGTGTATACTTTGCTTGTTGCCATTTTTACGGTCTTGTTCGATTCAGTTCCTGATGTGATGGTGTTTCCTCCAGCAGAAAGAATAACACCAATTGGAGTTCCGTCAGCAAATGCAATGTTCATGCTTGGTTTCTGAACGATTACTGGCTTGATGTTCAATGAAGTGCCAAAGTTATGGTTGAGCGTTACGCTTATGGAACATGAACTTCCACCGGCTTCATCCAGCGTTACTGAAGATTTTGCAATGTCAATTCTCGTTTCATTTTCAACATCCGCAAGATTAATGTCTGGACTGCCAGTTTCATACACAATCCATTTTGTATCTGCAAATGAATAGTCTTCTGTTGTTCTGTAAGTGATTGTGTATTCATAACTGTTCATCATCATGCGCACTGAATCGTTGTCAAGATATCCGGCTCCTGCAAGACTGAATTTTCCTGCTGAACTGTAACCGTCCGGATCCATGATGTTTACTACAGGATATTTGAAAAGTACGGGTTTGATGAAATAGCTGTATGTAAGCTGGTCCATATCCTCCTTGAGAGTAATCTGAACGGACGAATTTATTTTTCCGGCTGTCTTACCTGTTTCTGTTACTTCATAGGATGGATCCTTTACTTCTATATATTCGTCCGAATATGCGGTAAAGTTTTTTATGTCTGTTGTCGTTGTGCTGTCTGCTACAAAACAATCCGTTTCTTCATAAGGACTGGTATTTCCCCTCTTGAACAGCCTCCATCCTGCAAATCCGACTGACGGATCTGTTTGCATTGCAAGCGTATATGGAGTTCCTTTTGCCATGCTTACAATACCGGAATGAGACATTTTTACAAGGTCTGAATATTCCTCATCAACTTCTACGTTCATGCTTGGATAAGTAACAAGGTTTGGAGAAACGTAGAACCTTCCGCTGAAATCATTGTCAACCGTGATGTAGATTGTGCTCTGTGATTTTCCGTTTGCAAGGAGAGTTCCTGTACTCTTTGCTATGGTTATCTTATTTCCGTCCGTAATCTCAATTTCATTGCCAAGACTATCTTTTCTATAGACTTTCCAGCAGTCTTCTGCATCTTCAGGAAATCCATAATCAACTGATGTAGTTGCTGTAATTGAATACTGTTGCTCCGGTGTAACTGCAGTCAATGTCTGTGGAGGATTGAAGGATGCTGGAGTAGGCGTAATACTTGCGAGGGCTGCTGGCAGACAGACTTCCATGACAGGGAATGCAGAAACTTCAGGAATCAGACGTATTTGTTTTCCAACTGGTTTCAAAATCTTTACGGTTGCAGTAGTTTTGTACTGGGAGTTGTCTAGGAATTCAATAAATTCATCAGCTAGCGGAATGCAGTTTTCCGGTACACCGGAATCATACTGGGTGTATGCCTTCCAACCGACAAAGTTTCCGGCAGTTGCCTTGAGATTGAAGGAAACGTTGAAGGCATATCCAACCTTTTCAGTGATGGAATAATTCAAGACTCCGCTTCCGACAGTTCCGTATTCATCATTGTTATATCCGACAACGATGTTTTCATTGGCTGCCTTTGCATAATTAACTTCTTCCTCCAATGCGTCTTTGTATTCAAGATTTGAATTCAAGAAATTGTCACATGAAAAAAACATGATGGTTGCAGCTAAAATCAATGTACTTAATGTCAGTCTGTTTCTTTTCATAATTATTCTTCCTCCCATACTGTGTCGCCTTGTGATTCAGAGGCTCTTGCTGCTGCTACACTTATTCCCTTTGAAGTCTTGTCATTGCTTTTGGCAACGGAACCTTTGTTTATTTTATTTTTTTTAATCGCCCCGACGGAACTTTTTTTGAAGATTATGAGGTTATTCACGGAATTTTCCTTTGGTCCACGAATGGTTATTTTTTTTGTTCCTGATATGAAACCGATGCTTGATTTGTCTTCGATTTTGATAACTGTTTCATCAGTTATGATGGCGTCTTCCTTTATTTTTTTCCATTCGCCGTTCGGTGTTTTGGAGTATACTTTACCTATTGTGTTTGAAACCTTGTAGCTTTCAGTGAATGCGATGGCTGATGTAAGTGCAAATAAAAAAAGTAAAATGATTTTTTTCATTGTTACAGATCCTTGTATTGTTTTTGCTTTTTACCAGTCAATAGATATTGTTGCCTTAAGAAGGCTTTCAATAAATCTTCCTTATGATCAAGCATTATTTCATGTTTTTTTTCAGGAGAGCTGATGGAACTGTAAAGCTCCCAGTTTGAGTGGATTGGAAAAATTCTTGCTTCATCAATATATTTTTTCCATTCCTCTACACCGAATCTTATTGCACGGACAAATCCATCCTTGAGCATCGTTATCTCAAGTGGCTGCCATATTTTCCCTTCGTAGTAGATTTTGTCTTTGTAGAGAACAGGAATTTCCTCCTGTGCCCTTGGATCTTCTGTTTCTTCAAGACAGATGCCAGTATAAATATGTCCTGGGACAGTTATGAAGGCACCTTCGATTCCTAAGGATTCAAGAAGAGAACAGTAGAGTATGCTTAGGTCATCACAGTCTCCACCTCTATAATTCAAGGTCTGATATGGAAACTGAAGGAAGTCTATTGATGATGTTCCGATGTTTGCAGAATAGCTTGAGCTTGGATCAACAACGTAATTCAATCCGTAAATATGAAGGGATTCAAAAAGAGCCAGTGCATACTGAATGTTTATGTTTTCTTCAGTGTCCAAGTGATCTCTGACTACGGATTTGACCTGCTTTGCAAAGCTTAGTGCTTCTGAATCGTTGGGACATACAAAAACTGCAGCCATTCTGTCGTCATCCCAGCTTAGATTGTTTCTGTTCAGAAAATATAAAGAAAGTGGAATGTTTGTTTCCCTTTCTTCTCTGAGGAAATCATATTTTATGTTTATGACTGCGTTTTTTTCTACAGGTTCTATAAGGTTTAGTACATTCTCGTTGAAAAACGCCGTAAGGTTTAAGTCGATGAAATCATTTTTTTTAATCATCGGAATTGTTTCATAAACCTTTGGCGTGTTCATGAATTCTTCCTGATAAAGTGAAATCCTTACATTTGTTATTGTTCCGTCTTCCTGATTGTAGACTTTTATGCTTCCAAAAGGATTTTTGTTATACCAGGAATACAGGGCAGGGAATATAGGAGTGGTCTCAACTACATCTACGCTCATGTTTCCTTTTCTGTCAAAAAGATTTGTAAGGTTCAGTCTGAATCCAAGAGAACATCCTGCTTTCATCATAGGAAAATCCTTGTGATAGAAATATGTGCAGCCTGTTTTTGCATAGATGGAATATATGGATGAAAGTTTGTAGTCGGTTTCGATTCCAACGCCTGTGCTAATTCCTTTATAGTTTCCGAGCCTTGACGCGCTGTATAGTCCTACCTGCGCCATGGGAGATATGGTGAAATAGTCGTTCAAAGGAAAATATTTTTTTATGTCCACGGAATAGTTTGTGATTGAAACATCGGAGACTCCAGCAAGCTTGTTGCTGTATTTTCCATAGTCTATGCCGCCAGTTATCCCCCATGATTTTGTCGGTCGGAATTCAAATCCTATACCGCCGCCAATCGCTGGTTTAGGTTCTCCAATAGTTTCCTGTGAGCTTGAAGGAACGATTGGAAAGGAAAAAATTCCTTCGCCCTGGATGGTATATACCCTGGCTGCAAAAAGTTTTGAGAAGAATAGCAATGTCAGTGTGGACAGCAATGCCTTCTTCATTTATTTTCCCCTTTGATTTTTCAAACGCTCAAGTCCCTGTTTTGCACCGCTATGCTCAGGTTTAAGTTGAAGGACTTTCCTGAAATATATTTCTGCCTGGTTGTATTCTTTTTCGAGAAGATGGATGTTTCCCATGTTGGATAGTGAAGAAATGTTGTTGTGTGCCGCACCTAAGCCGAACCATTTTTTTGCGTTTTTGTAGTCTCCCATGCGAAGGTAGAACATTCCGACCGAATTGCTGTTTTCATCTGTTGGATTTTCGTTGTAGGTCTTTATCAATGATTTTCCGAGAGGAACCAATTCGTAAAGCTGATAGTTTTGGTAGGCTGCAGAAATACGGCTTCTCAGTTTGTCGGCATTTATGTTTTCAAGGAATGCTTTTTCCGTCATTCCAAGGCTTTGGTAACTTTTCCATGCTTCTTCAAGGATTACCGTGTCCGCATTTTCTGCTGAATATATTTCTTCCAGAGCCTTGCTCCATGCTTTGTAATATCCAAGTTTCAATGATTTCATTGAAAGGGGAAGGTAGATTTCCCCATCGATTTCAATTAGCCTGTCCAAGGATGAAAACAGTTTTGATGCTGCCTTACCGCTTGTGTTAAGGTTGACTCCCACGACAACATCGTCAGGAAGGAATACGATTGAAGATTTTATGCCTACTGAACTTAGCATTGCAGAAAACAGAACGGCAAGATCGTCGCAGTCTCCACTTTTGAAATTTATTGTCTGGAATGGAAATTGAATCGTGTCTATTTCATCCAGATCAATATGTGTTTCATCGTATGGAGTCAATGTGTCTTTTTCGTAGATGATTCCGTAGGTGTTGAGGGCTTCAAAAAGAGCCATAGAAGATTCAAGGTTTTGATTTATGCCTGTGTGGTTGTTGTCTCTTGCTATTCCGATGATGCCTTTTGTAAATTCCAGCACTGTTGCATCATTTGGAGAAATAAGTGAAGCTATTGCATTTGGATCTGACCATGAGAAGGCGTTTCGTTTGTAAGTGTTGATTACGACTTCCTTTACTTCCGTCATCTTTTTCCCTAGCAGGGTGTATTCTATTATGAGCTCCGCATTGAACATTCCGTCTTCTGTGAAGGTTGAAAGGGCGTTTGAAAAGTCTCCTGTGATTGGAATTTCTGCGGATTTATTCTTTCTTAATATTGGAATGGACTTGCATTTGAAAGCGGAAGATGTGTAATTGTCTGCACGGAATGAAACGGTTATGTCTTTGATTTCAGCATTGTTTCTGTTTGTGACATAAGTAAAGGCAAAAGGTACTGACTTGTATGCAAATGAAAAAAGAGGATAGAGGCTATCTTCCTGCAGAAGATCTATTTCTATTTTATTAGGCCGTTTCCTTGTGTCGAAGATTTTTCTTACGCTTACTCCAGCTATGATTCCTTTGGTTATGGATTTTTCTTCATCGTACAGATAGTCTGCATACCCGCCTGTGATTCCCATCGTAAGGTTTGGACTGAATCGGAATGAAATGTCTGCGGTACCCTTGTAGTAGAAATTATTCATTATGAATGATTTTTTTTCATATCCAGGTAGATAGGATTTTTCATCCGGACCAAGTCTTCCATCGTAGGTATATGGTGCAAAATTAAATCCGTATGCTCCATTTAGGCTGAGCATGATTCTGGATACTGGTGCCCAGTAAAATCCCAGGTTTGCTCCGATACTGTAGTCAAAAAATTGTTTCTGTTCGCCATCTTTAGGGACAACGAAAAATGAGAGTTCAGGGCCGAGGGAAATGAAATTGAAGAGATCGATGTCGGCGTTTATTGTTCCACCGTAGGAAAGTCCTGTTGCGATTGTATTGTCTGTGGCTAATGGAATTACAGCTGATGGCGTGAATTTAAATCCAAGTTCAATTGCGTGCAGATTTAAAGTTAGAAGGGTAAATGATACGAGTGAAAGGAATTTCTTTGAAAATCTATTTACTATATATATATATATAATTGTGTATAGTTATATTTGCTTTGTAAAACCTAAAACCCATAAGAAAATTATAGAGCATATATATGGACACGACAAGGTTAAATGGAAGAAAACGATGCATATATAATAGTTTTTTATATGCTGTTAGTTCCGAAAAATACAATAAACTTTAATGACCAAAGATATATAGTAGACGAAACAAAGACGTTTTATGCATGGGCGGAATTTCGATTCCTCTCCGGTATAAAGCGTCTTTTTTATTTTTTTGGGGGTTACTATATGTGTGGATTTGTTGGAGCATTTGACCTTGCCAGTGGAAGCAAACCAGTAGAAGAAGGACTTAAGGAACAGCTTCGTTCCCAGGTTCTTGAAATGTCAAAAAAGATTCGTCACCGTGGTCCAGACTGGAGCGGCGTATATACAGGCGACAATGCTATTCTTTCACATGAACGCCTTGCTATCGTTGACCCGTTCAGCGGAAAGCAGCCTCTTGTAAGTGATGACGGAAAAATCATTCTTGCTGCAAACGGTGAAATATATAACCACAAGGAAATCCGCAGTGAATTTACTGGAAAATATGAATTCCAGACAGGTTCAGACTGTGAAGCAATTCTTCCTTTATATAAGAAATATCGCGAAGGCGGAAAGTTTGAAGAAATGATTGAAAAGCTTTCTGGAATTTTTGCTTTTGCTCTTTATGATTCAGAAAAGGACATGTATCTTATTGCCCGTGATGAAATCGGTGTCGTTCCCCTTTATCAGGGTTGGGACAAAGATGGCCGCTATTATGTTGCTTCGGAACTCAAGGCTCTTGAAGGCCATTGCATTACAATAGAAGAATTTCCTAACGGATGCTATTACTGGTCAGGTGATGAAAAGCCAACAAAGTGGTATAAGCGCGACTGGGAAAGCTATGATGCAGTAAAGGATGCACCTTGCGCAACTGATGACAAGGGTGAATTGATTGATCCTTCTGTAATCGCCAAGGTTCGTGACGGGCTTGAAAGTGCAGTTAAGGCTCAGCTTATGTCCGATGTTCCTTACGGTGTTCTTCTTTCAGGCGGTCTGGATTCAACTGTAATTGCCGCAATCACTCAGAAGTTTGCAAAGAAGCGTGTTGAAACAGGTTCCCTTAAGGATGCCTGGTGGCCACAGCTCCACTCATTTGCAGTCGGTCTTGAAGGTTCTCCTGATCTTATTGCTGCAAAAAAGGCTGCTGACTACATTGGCACAGTTCATCATGAAATCCATTTTACAATTCAGGAAGCATTGGATGCCCTTGAAGATGTAATCTATCATATTGAAACCTACGACATCACGACAGTCCGTGCCTCAACTCCTATGTATCTTTTGGCCCGCGCAATCAAGGCAATGGGTATCAAGATGGTTCTTTCAGGTGAAGGTTCTGATGAACTTTTTGCAGGTTACCTTTACTTTCACAAGGCTCCTGATGCAAAGGAACTTCATGAAGAATTGGTTCGCAAGATGAGTAAGCTTCACCTTTATGACTGCCTCCGTGCAAACAAGTCTCTTATGGCCTGGGGTATTGAAGGCCGTGTTCCATTCCTTCACAAGGAATTCATCGACATTGCCATGAGATTGAACCCAACGGACAAGATGAGCATCAAGCTTCCAGATGGAAAGCAGCGCATTGAAAAGTGGATTGTCCGCAAGGCATTTGAAGACATTCTTCCTCCTGATGTTTGCTGGAGACAGAAGGAACAGTTCAGCGACGGCGTAGGCTACAGTTGGATTGATACACTTAAAGAAATGACAAACCAGAAGGTCAGTGATGCGGAATTTGCACAGAGGGAAAAGAGATTCCCTGTAAACACACCTTCTACAAAGGAAGAATATTTCTACCGCGAAATCTACGAAAAGCTATTCCCAAGCCCAACAGCCGCTCTGTGTCCTCCTCATGAAGCAGGTGTTGCCTGTTCAACAGCAAAGGCCCTTGAATGGGACGAAGCATGGAAAAATGCAAATGAGCCATCAGGACGCGCAATTGCCTCCGTGCATGAACAGGCTTATTAATTGCAATAAATTCCATTTTATAAATGAATGAGTTAAGAGCGGGCTGTCCCAAAAGTATGTTTTATGGTGGTTGAGCTTGTCGAAACCACCATAGCTGGTATTTTGGTCATTTCGACAGGCTCAATGACCGCTAGCATAAATACTTATTAGACAGCCCCTTTTTTTTATGAATGGAATTTATAATTCACCTTTGGTATTATTTTCTCATGAATGTCGCCGAAATTTTATTTGAAATAAAAAATCTTTCAGATGAAGAATTCCTAAACCTGTTGAAAACAGATGAATTTGACGAGCAGCTGTTCCATTTTTCAAATTCAAGGCGAAATGAATGCTATGGAAATCTTGTTTATACAAGAGGTCTGATTGAGTTTACCAATTATTGCAGAAACAATTGCTATTACTGTGGTATAAGACGGGGCAATGAACAGGCTTTAAGATATAGGATGTCAATTTCTGAAATTCTGGAATGCTGCAAAAATGGATATGAACTTGGTTTCCGTACATTCGTATTGCAGGGTGGAGAGGATCCTTATTTTACCGATGCCATTGTTTGCAGTCTTGTCTCAGAAATAAAAAAAGAGTTTTCAGATTGTGCCGTAACCCTTTCCATTGGTGAAAAAAGCAGGGCAAGCTATCAGTCTTATTTTGATGCAGGAGCAGACCGCTATTTGCTTCGCCATGAGACAGCCTGCAACTTGCATTACAGCAAACTTCATCCAAAAGAAATGAGCCTAGAAAATCGAAAAAGGTGTCTGTTTGATCTGAAAGAAATTGGATATCAGGTTGGCGCAGGTTTCATGGTAGGCTCCCCATTTCAGACTTTTGAAAATGTTTTGCAGGATCTTAGGTTTTTGCAGGAACTGAGTCCAGACATGATTGGCATTGGTCCCTTCATTCCCTATAGCCATACTCCTTTTGCCGAATTCAAAAAAGGAAGTCTTCATCTGACTTTAAGGCTTATTGCTGTATTGAGACTGATGTTTCCTTATGCATTGATTCCTGCAACTACAGCCCTTGGGACAATTCATCCTCAGGGTAGGGAGCTTGGTTTGAAAGCAGGAGCAAATGTCCTTATGCCTAATATAACTTCTGCAGAGGCAAGAAAAAAATATATTTTATATGACAATAAAATCTGCATACAGGAAGACATCTTCAAATGCAATGAGTGCATCAGGAACCGGATTGAAAGTGCCGGATACACTCTTGCTGTTGATGTTGGAAACGTAAGGAGATGATAGTCATCAATATTTCAAAAAGAAAAATAACAGTTCAGTAAAATATCCGATTTTTACAATGAATGTTTTTCCTAATTCAATAGTATTGTTCAGAAACAAAGACGTTTTATAAGAGGACAGACTGTCTGTTTAAAGGTGGCCTGTAATTTTGTAAAACGTCTTTTTTTATTTTGCGGAAATAGGGGTTACTTATGAAAACACTTTATGAGCCACAGTTTGAACATGATGCATGCGGTATCGGTGCAGTAGTCAATATTGATGGCAAGCAGACACACACAATCGTAGACAATGCTCTTTCCATTGTTGAAAAGCTTGAACACCGTGCAGGTAAAGACGCCACTGGCGAAACTGGTGACGGTGTTGGAATCCTTGTGCAGATTTCACATAAGTTTTTTAAGAAAGAAGCAGAAAAAATCGGAATTAAACTTGGAGAAGAAAGGGACTACGGTATCGGTATGTTCTTCTTCCCACAGGATAAATATGTAAGAGCTCAGGCAATGAAGATGCTTGAAACTCTTTCTGAGAAGGAAGGACTCAAGTTCCTTGGCTGGCGTGAAGTTCCAGTTCGTGATGATGTGCTTGGTAAGACAGCCCGCGACTGTATGCCTGCAATCTGGCAGTGTTTCATCGAGCGCCCTGCTGATGTGGAGAAGGGTCTTGCCTTTGACCGCATGCTCTACACTGTTCGCCGTCAGTTTGAACACACAAGCTTTGATACTTATGTTTGTTCCATGAGCAGCCGTACAATCGTCTACAAGGGTATGTTCCTTGTTCAGCAGTTGAGAACTTTCTACAATGACCTTCAGTCTGCAGAATATGTTTCTTCACTTGCCCTTGTTCACTCACGCTTCTCTACAAATACACAGCCATCATGGAAGCGTGCCCATCCAAACAGATTCATTGCACACAACGGTGAAATCAATACAATCCGCGGAAACGCAGACAGAATGCTTGCCCGTGAAGAAACAATTTCATCTCCTGTATTCAGCGAAGAAAAGATCCGCGAAATTCTTCCTGCAGTAGATACGACTGGTTCTGACTCGGCAATGCTTGATAATACTTTGGAATTCCTTGTAATGAACGGAATGCCACTTCCACTTGCAGTCATGATCTGTATTCCTGAACCATGGAAGCACGATGACAGCATGGATCCACGCAAGAAGGAATTCTACCATTACTGGGCAACAATGATGGAGCCTTGGGATGGACCTGCAGCAATCCTCTTCTCTGATGGTGATGTTGTCGGTGCAACTCTTGACCGCAACGGACTCCGCCCAAGCCGTTACTACATTACAAAAGACAATGAACTCATCCTTTCTTCTGAAGTCGGTGTTCTTGATATTCCAGAAAGCCAGATCGTAAAGAAGAGCCGTCTTATGCCAGGCCGCATTCTTCTTGTTGATACAAAGCAGAAGAAACTCATCAGCGACTTTGATGCAAAGAAAGAATACACAGATCTTTATCCATACGGTGAATGGCTCAACATGAACCTCAAGCACCTTGGTGACCTTAAGATTCCTAACAAAAAAATTCCTGTATATACACAGGAAGAACGCGACATCATGTACCGCGCATTTGGATGGAACTACGAAGATGTAAACGAAATGATTCTTCCTCTTGCACAGAACGGTATTGAGCCAACTGGAGCAATGGGTGTTGATACTCCGCTTGCAGTTATGAGCGACAAGCATCCTGCTTTGTTCAGCTATTTCAAGCAGCTTTTTGCACAGGTTACAAATCCTCCTATTGATAGCCTTCGCGAAAAGATCGTTACAGATACAACAGTTTATGTTGGTAGCGACGGAAATCTTCTTGAACCAAAATCAAAAAACTGTACTGTTCTTGAAATCAACAATCCTATCCTTACTGGAACAGACATGATGAAGATCAAGGCTTTGGATCTTCCAGGCCTTAAGACTTCTGTTGTTTCACTTCTTTATTACAAGAACACTTCACTTAAGGAAGCATTGGACAATGTGTTTGTTGCAATTGACCGCGAATACAGAAACGGAAGCAACATCATTGTTTTGAGCGACCGCGGTGTTGATGCAAACCATGTTGCAATTCCATCGCTTCTTGCAGTATCTGCCGTTGAACAGTACCTCATCCGCACAAGAAAGCGCACTGCTATTTCAATCATCCTTGAATCTGCAGAAGTGCGCAACGTTCACCAGAGTGCAATGCTCCTTGGTTACGGTGCCCGTGCAATCAACCCATACCTTGCACACGAAGCAATTGCAGAACTCATCGACCAGAAGCTTCTGGACAAGGACTACCACACAGCAATTGACGATTACAACAAGGGTATCATCGGTGGTATCGTAAAGATCGCTGCCAAGATGGGTATCAGCACAATTCAGTCTTACCAGTCTGCACAGATCTTTGAAGCAGTCGGAATTGCAAAGGATGTAATCGACCTTTACTTTACAAATACAGTTTCACGCGTTGGTGGTATCGGACTTAAGGAAATTGCAGAAGATGTAAACTTCCACCACAACAAGGCTTTCGATCCACTTGGACTTACAGTCAATACACACCTTGATTCAGTCGGTGTACATAAGTTCCGCCGTGGTCCAACTTGTGAAGATCACTTGTATTCTCCAGAAATCATCATCAGCCTCCAGGAAGCAACAAAGACTGGTAGCTACGAAAAGTTCAAGGAATATACTTCACTTGTAGATGCAAATGCTCATCCACATACTCTCCGCGCAATGCTCAAGTTTGCCTTTGAAAATGCAAAGGAAATTCCACTTGATGATGTTGAAAGCGTTGAAGAAATCGTAAAGAGATTCAAGACAGGTGCCATGTCTTATGGTTCGATTTCGCAGGAAGCACATGAATGCATGGCTCTTGCAATGAACCACCTCAAGGGAAAGTCAAACTCTGGTGAAGGCGGTGAAAAGCCGGAGCGTCTTGGTACTGACAAGAATTCTGCAATCAAGCAGGTTGCATCCGGTCGCTTTGGTGTTACAGAAGAATATCTTTTGAGCGCAAAGGAAATCCAGATCAAGATGGCACAGGGAGCAAAGCCTGGTGAAGGTGGACATCTCCCTGGAAAGAAAGTTTATCCATGGATTGCAAAGACTCGTTATGCAACTCCAGGTGTAAGCCTCATTTCTCCACCACCACATCACGATATTTATTCTATTGAAGATCTTGCTCAGCTCATCTACGACCTTAAGAATGCAAACAGAGCTGCACGTATTTCCGTAAAGCTTGTTTCAGAAGCAGGTGTAGGTACAATCGCAGCTGGTGTTGCAAAGGCAGGTGCTCAGGTTATCCTTATTTCAGGTCACGACGGTGGAACTGGTGCCGCTCCATTGAGCTCAATCCATCACGCAGGTCTTCCTTGGGAACTTGGTCTTGCAGAAACACATCAGACTCTCATTCAGAACGGACTTCGCAGCCGCGTTGTAATTGAAACTGACGGTAAACTTATGAGTGGCCGTGATGTTGCCATCGCATGTCTGCTTGGTGCAGAAGAATTTGGTTTTGCAACAGCACCTCTCATTACAATGGGTTGTGCAATGATGCGTGTATGTAACCTTGACACATGTCCATTCGGTGTTGCAACTCAGAACAGCGAACTTCGCAAGAGATTCACAGGTAAGCCTGAATATGTTGAAAACTTCATGAAGTTCATTGCACAGGAACTCCGCGAAATCATGGCAAAACTTGGTTTCCACAGTGTAGAAGAAATGTGCGGTCACAGCGAACTTCTTGGAATCAAAGAAAAGGGTGCTTTCGAAAGGGCAAACCTTGTAGACATGAGCCGCATCCTTGCAGGTGGAGAAGCAGCTTCTCACTTTGTTCCTGAAGATGTATTTGATTTTGAACTTGAAAAGACAGTTGACGAAAGCATCCTTCTTAAAGAATTCGCCAAGGTTAAAAAGAGCGGAAAGGGTAGCTTTGACGTTAAGGTCAGCTCTACAGACAGAACTGTAGGTACAATCCTCGGTTCAGAAATCCAGAAAGAATTCGGCAACAGCCTTGAAGAAGACAGCTTCGTAGTAAATGCAATCGGTGGCGGTGGACAGAGCTTTGGTGCCTTCATTCCAAAGGGACTTACTCTCCGTCTTACAGGTGATGCAAATGACGGTCTCGGAAAGGGCTTGAGCGGCGGAAAGATTGTTGTATCTGTTCCAAAGGATGCAGCATACAAGGCAGAAGAAAACATTATCGTAGGTAACGTTTGCTGCTTTGGAGCCACAAGCGGACAGGCTTTCATCAACGGTATTGCCGGTGAAAGATTCTGCGTAAGAAACTCTGGCGCTACAGTCGTAACAGAAGGTTGTGGCGACCACGGTCTTGAATATATGACTGGCGGTACAGCAGTAATCCTTGGTTCAACAGGACGCAATCTTGCAGCAGGTATGTCTGGTGGTGTTGCCTATGTTCTTGATGAAAATCATGATCTTTACCAGCGCCTTAACGGTCAGCTTGTAACAATGAGCGAACTTTCTGAAAGTCATGATATTGACCTTGTAAAATCCCTTATCCAGAAGCATGTTGATGAAACAGGCAGTGCAAGAGGTAAGGAAATTCTTTCTGACTGGGATAAGAGTCTCAAGAGCTTTAAGAAGATTATTCCTAATGACTACGCTAAAATGCTTAAGTTGATTGCTGAAGAAGAATCTAACGGCGTTGAACATGACGATGCAGTTTTGAATGCTTTCAAAAAATTTACGGCATGAGCGAGTTTTGCAATTCATAATTCATAATTAAAAATTAAGAATTAAGAATTGTGAATTATGAATTGTGAATTATGAATTAGTAATGGTGAACTGGAGATTTTATTATGGGAATGTCTAACGGATTTATTAAATATACAAGAATAGAAAACGACTGGATTGATCCAAAAATCCGTCTTAAGAACTTTGAAGAAATGCACGTTCTTTTGAACGATGAAGACCGTCGCAAGCAGGCAAGCCGCTGCATGAACTGCGGTGTACCTATGTGCCAGAGCGCAATCAAGCTTGGTGGAATGGTAACAGGATGTCCGCTCCACAACTTCATTCCTGAATGGAATGATGCACTTTACAAGGGACAGTATGACATGGCTGCCTGGAGACTTTTGAAGACTTCAAGCTTCCCAGAGTTTACAGGACGTGTTTGTCCTGCCCTCTGTGAAAAGGCCTGCAACTGCATCAGCATGGAAAAGGATTACAGCGATGGAAAGGACATCAAGGATCCTGTAACAATCCACGACAACGAACTTTACATCATCGAAAAGGCTTTTGAATCAGGCTACATGAAGCCACAGGTTCCAAAGGTTAGAAGCGGAAAGAAAATAGCAGTTGTAGGTTCAGGTCCTGCAGGTCTTGCTGTTGCAGATTTGCTTAACCGCCGCGGTCACAGTGTTACTGTATTTGAACGCGAAGATCATGTTGGTGGACTTCTCATGTACGGAATTCCAAACATGAAGCTGGATAAGAAAGTCATCGACCGCCGTGTTGACCTCATGAAGGCAGAAGGCGTTGAATTCGTATGCAATGCAAATGTTGGTGCAGACAAAAAAGCCGAAGAACTTCTTAAGGATTTTGATGCAGTAGCACTTTGCTGTGGTGCAAAGAAAGCTCGCAAGCTCAATGTTGCCGGTGAAGATTCAATGGGTATCTATCCTGCAGTTGATTTCCTTACTGCAGTTACAAAGGAAGTTGTAAAGGGTGCACAGCCATTCTCTCTTGGTGATATGGATCCAAGAGGTAAGAATGTAATCATCGTTGGTGGTGGTGATACTGGAAACGACTGTACAGGTACATGTGTTCGCCTTGGAGCTGCAAATGTTGTGGCTCTTGAAATGATGCCAAAGCCTCCTGTAGAACGCGCAGAAAACAATCCATGGCCACAGTGGCCTAAGGTTCTCAAGACTGACTACGGCCAGATGGAAGTTATCGCAACACAGGGAGAAGACCCACGTGTATACAAGACAACAATCAAGGAAATCTACCAGAAGGACGGCCATGTAACAGGCGTAAAGACTGTTCAGGTTGAATTCAGAAATGTAGACGGCCAGAGAAAACTTTGTGAAATCGAAGGAACAGAAAAAGAACTTAAGGCAGATATGATTCTTGTTGCAGCAGGTTTCCTTGGTGCGGAAGAATATACTCCAAAAGCATTCGGAACAGAAATGACACAACGCGGAACTGTTGCTGCCGACGAGGGCAAATATAAGACAAGCGTCGAAAAGGTTTTTGCCTGCGGTGACATGAGGCGCGGTCAGTCCCTTGTAGTCTGGGCAATCGCTGAAGGTCGTGAATGTGCAAGAGAAATCGATAGGTACCTTATGGGCTATACAAACCTGTAGTTAAATATCGTTGTAAAAATCGGAATTGCATCCTGAAACTCGTTCAAAAAAAGTGCGTAAAGTGATAGGATACAATCCCGTATACGACAATGAGGTCGCATGCAAAATTTTCTTATGAATGTCATGGGAGATTTTGTCTGCGGCCTCTCTTTTTGTGGGGTTATATGAAAAATACAAAGTACATTTTCGTTACGGGCGGTGTAGTTTCTGGTCTTGGAAAAGGAATTACAGCTGCAAGTCTTGGTCGTCTTTTAAAATCCAGAGGATTAAAAGTAGCATCTCAGAAACTGGATCCATACATCAATGTTGATCCGGGTACAATGAGTCCTTATCAGCACGGTGAAGTTTATGTAACTGAAGACGGTGCAGAAACAGACCTTGATCTTGGACACTATGAAAGATTCATCGATGAAGACCTTAACAAATATTCAAACCTCACTTCAGGAAAAGTTTACTGGAATGTACTTAACAAGGAACGCCGCGGTGAATACCTTGGAGAAACAGTTCAGGTTATTCCCCACATCACAAATGAAATCAAGGAATTCATTTACAATGTCGGCAAGCAGTCAGAGGCTGATGTTGTAATTACAGAAGTCGGTGGTACAACCGGTGACATTGAAAGCCAGCCTTTCATCGAAGCCATCCGTCAGGTAGGTCTTGAAGTTGGCCGCGAAAATGCAATCTACATTCATGTAACTCTTCTTCCATTCCTTAGTGGTTCAGACGAACACAAGACTAAGCCAACTCAGCACAGCGTTAAGGAACTTCAGGGTATGGGTATCAAGCCTGATATCATCGTTCTTCGCTGTGATGAAAAGCTTGAACCTGCAATCTTCAGGAAGGTTGCCATGTTCTGTAATGTTGCGGAAGACTGCGTAATCGAAAACCTTACTCTTCCTAGCCTTTATGAAGTTCCGGTAATGCTTAAAAAGCAGCACATGAGCGATACTGTCTGTCGTCTCCTTGGAATCACAAGTCCGGAAGCAGACATCTCTGAATGGAGTGCAATGCTGGACAAAATTCACAACCTCAATAAGAAAGTTACCATCGGTCTTGTCGGAAAATATGTTCAGCTTCACGATGCATATCTTTCAGTTGCAGAAGCTTTGCGCCATGCAGGCTACGGTCTTGGTGCAGAAGTAAGCATCAGGTGGATCGACAGTGAAACAATAAATGATTCTACTATCATAGAAGTTCTTTCAGGTCTTGACGGTGTAATCGTTCCAGGTGGATTCGGAGAACGTGGAATTGAAGGAATGATTCTTACCGCAAATTACTGCCGCAAGAACAATGTTCCATATCTTGGAATCTGTCTTGGTATGCAGATTGCCGTAATCAGTTTTGCCCGTTTTGTTGCAGGGCTTAAAAATGCAAACAGCGGTGAATTTGATGCTGACAACCAGTACAAGGTAATCGACTTCCTTCCTGATCAGAACGACAGCGTTGCAAAGGGCGGAACTTTGCGCCTTGGTGCATATCCTTGCAAAATCAAGGCTGGTACAAAAATGGCTGAATGCTATGGGGCAGAAAAAATCAGCGAGCGCCATCGCCATCGCTATGAATTCAACAATGAGTTCCGTGAGACTTTGGAAAATGCAGGCCTTACAATCAGCGGTACAAGTCCTGATAATTATATAGTAGAAACTGTTGAAATTGCAGAAAACGATTTCTATGTGGGCGTTCAGTTCCATCCTGAATTCAAGAGCCGTCCTAACAGACCGCATCCACTTTTCACAGGCCTCATAAAGGCAAGCTTGGGAGCTAAATAAATGTTCGAAGAAAACAAATTGCACGAAGAATGCGGTGTATTTGGAGTCTGGTCCGACAAAAAAAGTGACCTTGCATCTAAAGTTTATCTTGGACTTTTTTCACTCCAGCATCGCGGACAGGAATCCTGCGGTATTGTCGTAAACAACGAAGGTGAATTTTCTTCTTGCAAGGATCTGGGACTTGTTTCCGATGTTTTTACAAAAGAAAGCCTTGCATCATTAGGTGAAGGAACCATGGCCGTAGGTCATGTCCGCTACGGAACTACTGGTGCAAACATTCACGCCAATGTTCAGCCTATTGAAGTTCATCGCCTTAATGGAAATCTTGCTGTTGCCCATAACGGAAACCTTACCAACTCCCGCGAACTCCGCCAGCAGCTGGAACTTCAGGGATCAATCTTCCATTCAACTAGCGATACAGAAACAATTGCATATCTTATTACAAAGGAACGTCTTACCTGCGCAAACATTGAAAGTGCCATCAGTTCCACGATGCTTAAAATCGAGGGTGCCTATTCTCTTGTTATCATGACAGGTGATAAACTTGTTGCAGCCCGTGATCCAAAGGGATACAGACCTTTGTGTTATGGAAAGCTTGATGACGGTCAGTATGTAATTGCATCGGAAACTTGTGCCCTTGATGTTGTCGGTGCTGATTTTGTTCGCGACATTGAACCTGGTGAAATTCTTGTGTTCAGCGAAGATGGAATCAAGTCCATAAAGACTCACTGCAAAAAGGAAAAGAAATCCCTCTGTGTTTTTGAATACATATACTTTGCCCGTCCAGATTCAATTATAGACGGTGTAAGCGTTCACGAATCCCGCGTAAAGGCAGGACGTACTCTTGCAAAGGAACATCCTGTTGCAGCAGATGTTGTAATCGGTGTCCCTGACAGCGGTCTTGATGCTGCTATCGGTTATGCTGAAGAAAGCGGAATTCCTTATGGAATCGGTTTTGTAAAAAACAAGTATATCGGAAGAACTTTCATTAACCCTGGACAGACAGAAAGAACCAATAAGGTTAAAATCAAGCTTAACCCTATATCTACTACAGTCAAGGGAAAAAGAGTTATACTTATCGACGACTCGATTGTCCGCGGAACTACAAGCGGTCATATTGTTCAGCTGGTGCGTGATGCTGGAGCTACAGAAGTCCATGTAAGGATTTCATCTCCTCCTTTTGTTGCACCATGCTACTACGGAACAGATGTTCCGGACTGCAAGAACCTCATTGCCTGCAACAACAGCCTTGAGGAGATTGCAAAAATCATCGGTGCCGATTCGCTTGGCTATTTGAGCCTTGAAGGTGCCATGAGTCTTGGTGCAGATGATGGATTGTGCAATTTCTGCTTCAAGAGAATGAATGAAAAACAGATTTAATGTATAATATTTTTTCGAATATTATTGGAGGACCAAATTGAAAAATACTGCTTATCTGATTCTTGCCAACGGTCGTGTTTTTGAAGGAACCGCCTTTGGTGCAGAAGGGGTTATTACAGGTGAAACAGTTTTTACAACCGGAATGAACGGTTATCTTGAAACTCTTACAGATCCTAGTTATTTCGGTCAGATTGTCACACAGACTTTTCCTCTCATAGGAAACTACGGTGTAATAGATAAGGATTTTGAAAGCGACAGATGTCATGTCCGCGGTTACATTGTTCGCGATATGTGCGAAGATCCTTCAAACTTCCGCTGTGGAGGAAAGCTTGAAGACTGGCTCAAAAAACAGAACATAATCGGTCTTGCAGGAATCGATACCCGCGCCCTTACAAAGATTCTCCGTGAATCCGGTGTAATGAACGGAATGATTGTAAGCGGAGAAGGGGAAGAAGCAAAGGCTGTTCTTGAAAGCCTTAAGGATGAAGGAAAAAAGTCAGAACTCCTTGAAAAAATCAAGTCATATAAAATTGAACAGGCTGTTGAAAGCGTAACTGGAAGCGCCAGTGCAATTGAAGAAGATGCTGCAACAGTATTTGCAGAATCAGCAGAATACAGATTCGTACCTGTTAAAAATGACGGAACAAAAATCTACGACCAGGCAGAAGCCATGAAGGACGGAAAGGGCAAGAAAGTTGTCCTTTGGGACTTTGGTGCAAAAGCCAACATTCGCCGTGAACTTCTTAAACGCGGTCTTGAAGTTGAGACTGTAAGCGCACTTGCAACTGCAGAAGAAATCCTCAAGAGGAATCCTGACGGAATCATGCTCAGCAACGGTCCTGGAGATCCTAAGGAAAATACAAGAATCATTTCAGAGATTCAGAAACTGGTTGCAAAGAAAGTTCCGATTTTTGGAATCTGTCTTGGACATCAGCTCCTTGCCCTTGCTATGGGTGCGGACACGGAAAAACTTAAGTACGGTCATCGCGGACCAAACCAGCCTGTAAAGCAGCTTTCAACTGGCCGTGTCTACATTTCAACCCAGAACCACGGTTACGCAGTTAAGAATGACACATTGCCAGCCGGTGCGGAACTCAGCTTCATAAATACAAACGACAATACCTGTGAAGGTGTCAGATATACAAGCACTCCTGCCTTCAGCGTTCAGTTCCATCCTGAAGCCTGTGCGGGTCCTTTGGATACAAGCTTTTTGTTTGATGATTTTGTAAAACTGATTAACGAAGCTTAAGGGAAACAGGAGAAAAATATGCCACTTAATAAAGATATACATAAGGTAATGGTAATCGGTTCTGGCCCAATCATCATCGGTCAGGCCGCAGAATTTGACTACGCAGGAAGCCAGGCATGTAAGGCTTTGAAGGAACAGGGACTTGAAGTTGTTCTCGTAAACTCAAATCCTGCAACTTTGATGACTGACCACACCATGGCAGATCAGATTTATATTGAACCTTTGATTCCTGAAACAATCCAGAGAATCATTGAAAAGGAAAAGCCTGATTCGCTTCTTTCAACTTTGGGTGGACAGACCGGCCTTACACTTTCAATGGAACTTGCAAAGTCTGGTTTCCTTGAAAAGCACAATGTAAAGCTTCTTGGTGCAAAGCCTGAAACCATCGACAAGGCAGAAGACCGTCAGATGTTCAAGGATACTATGGAATCTATCGGTGAGCCTTGCATTCCGTCTAAGGTTGTAACGACTTATGAAGATGCCTATGACTTTGTAAAGAATGTAATCGGTTATCCTGCAATCATCCGTCCAGCCTTTACGCTCGGTGGTACTGGTGGCGGTATCGTTCATAACGATGAAGAGATGGATGAAATCGCTCACAATGGTCTTCATCGTTCTCCAATCCATCAGATTCTTGTTGAAAAATGTATTTCCGGCTGGAAGGAAATCGAATTTGAAGTTATGCGCGACAGTGCTGGAAATGTTCTTACTGTCTGCTCAATGGAAAACTTTGATCCTGTCGGTGTTCATACTGGTGACTCCATTGTTATTGCACCTGCCGTAACTTTGAGCGACAAAGAATACCAGATGCTCCGTTCAGCTGCCCTCAATATCATTTCTTCACTTGGAATGGAAGGCGGCTGTAACTGTCAGTTTGCCCTTAATCCTGATACATTCGAATATGCAGTCATCGAAGTTAATCCTCGTGTAAGCCGTTCTTCTGCTCTTGCTTCAAAGGCAACAGGATATCCTATTGCAAAAGTTGCGGCCCTCATTGCCATCGGTTATACCCTTGATGAAATTCCAAACTACGTTACTAAGAAAACTGCAGCATGTTTTGAACCTGTTCTTGATTATGTTGTAGTCAAGATGCCTAAGTTCCCGTTTGAAAAGTTCGTTTATGCAAAGCGTGATCTTGGAACTCAGATGAAGGCTACCGGTGAAGTTATGGCTATCGGTCAGACTTTTGAACAGGCCATCATGAAGGCTGCCCGCGGTGCAGAAGTCGGCGTCAAGTCACTTAATCTTCCTGTATTTGAAGAAGAAAATGATGAATCAATCAAGGCTCGCGTTGCACATTGTACGGATCAGAGAATCTTTGCAATCTTCCAGGCAATCAAGCGCGGAATACTTACACTTGAAGAAATACACAGCATTACAAAAATCGACATGTGGTTCCTCTGCAAGCTTCAGAATCTTGCAGATATGGAACATCAGCTTGAAAAGAATGATCTTACTGTTGAACTTTATGCAAAGGCAAAGAACCTTGGATATCCTGATGCTGTAATCGAAAAAATCAGCGGAAAGAAAATCATCGGGTCAGGTGGAAAACTTGCAGATGCAGAAAAAGCCGCTGCCCTCGTTAAGGAAGGCAAACTTGCACATCTTCCTTCAAGCTTCAAGATGGTTGATACCTGTGCAGGTGAATTCAATGCTGAAACTCCATACTTCTATGCAACCTATGATGCAGAAAACGAAGCTGCAGAACACCTTGCATCAAAGAAATCATCCGGCAAGGGAACGATCATCGTTCTTGGTTCTGGTCCAATCCGCATCGGTCAGGGTATTGAATTCGATTATGCTTCGGTTCAATGCGTATGGGCTTTGAAACGTCTTGGCTACGATGTAGTAACAATCAATAACAACCCTGAAACAGTTTCCACAGACTTTGATACTTCTGACAGACTTTATTTTGAGCCTCTTTTCCCTGAGGATGTAATGGGCGTAATCAATACTGAAAAGCCTGTTGGCGTCGTAGTTGCCTTTGGTGGCGGAACTGCAATCAAGCTTGCAAACTTCCTTGCTGATCAGGGAATCAGAATTCTTGGTACAAGCGCAGATGCCATTGACCTTGCGGAAGACCGCGAACGCTTTGACGAACTTTGTGAACGCCTTGACATCAAGAGACCAAAGGGACTTACGGTTCTTACAGAAGCAGAAGCCCTCAACGCAACAAAGGAACTTGGTTATCCTGTACTCCTCCGTCCAAGCTATGTTCTTGGCGGTCAGAACATGATCATCGCCTTCAATGATGATGACGTAAAGGAATACATGAAGATTATCCTTGCCCAGGGAATTGAAAACCCAATCCTCATCGACCAGTACAAGATGGGTACGGAACTTGAAGTTGATGCCATCTGTGACGGTGAAGACATCCTTATTCCTGGCATCATGGAACACATTGAACGTACGGGTATCCACTCCGGTGACTCAATCGCTGTTTACCCAAGCTGGAACCTTAATGACGTTATCCGCGAAAAGATCATCCGCCAGTCCCGCGAACTTGCACTTGCTCTTGGAACAAAAGGACTTGTAAACATCCAGTACCTCATCTACAACAACGAGCTTTTCATCATTGAAGTAAATCCTCGTTCAAGCCGTACAGTTCCATATATTTCAAAGGTTACAAATGTTCCAATGGTAGACCTTGCTGTCCGTGCAATGCTCGGTGAAAAAATCAAGGATATGGGATACGGAACAGGACTTTACAGAATTCCGCCTTACTTTGCAGTCAAGGTTCCTGTATTCAGCTTTGAAAAGCTCATGGATGTTGATACCCACCTTGGACCAGAAATGAAGTCAACTGGTGAAGTTCTTGGAATCGCTTCTACAATGGAAGAAGCTTTGTTCAAGGGACTCATCGGTGCTGGCTACAATATGAAGCGTTCAGGCGGAGTATTGTTCAGCGTAAGAAAGACAGACCGCTACGAACTTCCTTCACTTGCAAGAAAGTTCTATGAAATGGGATTCAAGCTTTATGCAACTGAAGGTAACGCAGAAACCTTGCGCGACTTTGGCATGGAAGTTGAAACTGTAAACAAGATTCATGAAAATGCTGAAGACAATCTTCTTACAGTGATGGATTCAGGTAAAATCGACTATGTAATCTCAACATCCGCAAAGGGAAGAGATCCTCGTGCCGACTCAGTTAAGATGAGACGCCATGCTGTTGAGCGCGACATTCCATGTCTTACAGCAATCGATACAGCCAACGCCCTTGCAAACTGTCTTAAGTCAAAATACAGTGCGGAAAATGTTGAGCTCATCGACATCAATCAGCTTCGCACAAGCCGTCAGACTATCAAGTTTACAAAAATGTCTGCAACTGGAAATGACTTCATCATCATCGATACACGCGAACAGTTCATCAACAATCCTGGTGGACTTGCAGTTCGCCTCTGCAATAGACGTGACGGTATCGGTGCAGACTCCCTTGTTCTTGTTGGAAACTCAGACAAGGCTGATGCAAGCATGAGGTTCTTCAATCAGGACGGTAGTGAAGGCCAGATGGCTGGTAACGCCATGCGCTGTGTTTCAAAATATCTCTACGACAACAATATTTCTGGAATTGCAGACCGCCACAACAAGGAAGAAACTACTGCTGAGATTACAATCAAAACTCAGGCTGGTGTAAAGAGACTTAAGCTCTACAAGCTTGCAGGTAAGACAGATACAGTAACAGTCAACATGGGTTACATTGAATTCAAGAACAACCTTATTCCAACAACACTTAAGGAAAGCAAGATTGATTCACTCAATGTGAATGCAGTTGTTAATGAGGAACTTGATGTAGCCGGAACAAAGTACAACGTTACCTGCGTAAACATCGGTAACCCTCACGCCGTAGTATTCTGCGACTTCGTGGACAAGGTTGATGTTCCTGCAATCGGACCTCTCTTTGAGCATCACGAAGCCTTCCCTGAAAGAATCAACACTGAATTCGTGCGTGTAGTCGGACCAAACGAACTCAAGATGCGTACATGGGAACGCGGAAACGGGGAAACTCCAGCCTGTGGTACGGGTGCATGTGCTGCTGTCGTTGCTGCCATCCTCAACGGATACTGTAAGATCAATGAAGATATTACAGTTACTGTTCGTGGCGGTAAGCTGACGGTATCTTATGATGGAATGAACGTGTTCCTTACTGGTGACACAAAGGTTCTCTTCCAGGGAGAAGTTGAAATCTAATGAATGGTCTTGCTGCCCTTGGAAGTAAGGGGAGTTTAGTTCCGAAAATTACAAGTAACAATTTTTAGAATACTGTAGAGTATTCGCATACGACAAAGGCGCCGTTGATTTACGAGATCAGCGGCGCCTTTTTTATTTTCCTAAAATGGGGGTTATAAAATGACAAACGTTCCTGAATTATTCGGAAGCATGGTATTCAATCAGAAGACAATGAAAGACCGTCTTCCTAAAGAAACATTCAAAGCTCTTAAGAAGACTTTGGATAATGGTGAACCACTTCAGCTTGATGTTGCAAATGTTGTTGCTCACGCCATGAAAGAATGGGCTATCGAAAAGGGTGCAACACACTATACACACTGGTTCCAGCCACTTACTGGTGTTACAGCTGAAAAGCACGACTCATTCATCAATCCACAGGATGATGGAACAGTAATCATGTCATTCTCTGGAAAAGAACTTGTAAAGGGTGAACCTGATGCATCTTCTTTCCCAAGTGGTGGACACCGTGCAACATTTGAAGCTCGTGGTTACACAGTTTGGGATCCAACATCTTACCCATTCATCAAGGAACATACACTTTGTATTCCTACAGCTTTCTGTTCTTACACAGGTGAAGCTCTCGATAAGAAGACTCCATTACTCCGCTCTATGGAAGCACTTGATACACAGGCAAAACGCATCCTCAAGCTCTTTGGAAAGGATGTAAGCCATGTTGCTACAACAGTTGGTCCAGAACAGGAATACTTCATTGTTGACCATGACCTCTGGGCACAGCGCAAGGACCTTCGCATGACAGGCCGCACACTCTTTGGTGCAAAGCCTTCAAAGGGTCAGGAAATGGATGACCAGTACTTTGCAGCCCTCAACCCACGCATTGTAAAGTACATGGAAGACCTTAACGATACACTCTGGAAGTACGGTATCCTTTCAAAGACAGAACATAATGAAGTTGCTCCAGCTCAGCACGAAATGGCTCCAATCTTCAGCACAACAAACCTTTCTGTTGACCAGAACCAGTTGACAATGGAAGTTATGAAGAAGGTTGCAAAGCGCCACGGTCTTGAATGTCTTCTCCACGAAAAGCCATTCGCAGGCCTCAACGGATCTGGTAAGCACAACAACTGGTCTATGTCTACAAACTGCGGTGAAAACCTTCTTGAACCAGGAAAGACACCAGAGTCAAATGCACAGTTCCTTTTGTTCCTTACAGCAATCCTTAAGGCTGTTGACGAGAACCAGGACTTGCTCCGTATCTCTGTAGCTTCTGCTGGTAACGACCATCGTCTTGGAGCAAACGAAGCTCCTCCAGCAATCATTTCTGTTTACCTTGGTGATGAACTTTACTCAGTTCTTGAAGCACTTAAGGACGGAAAGCCATACAAGGCAGACAAGCAGGAAAAGATGACAATCGGTGCTGATGTTCTTCCACCAATTCCAAAGGATTCAACAGACC